>NZ_JBZVDZ010000001.1:0-470253 GCF_058408365.1 Paenibacillus sp. MDV22-iso6
AAGAGGGATTTCAGCCGACAACCCCTTCGGGGTTCATGAATACAGGAACGTTATAGGAAATAAGCAAACACATAAAGAAAATTTATTTTATCTAACATATTTTTTTGTGAGGAAGTGATTGAGTGAATAAAGACATTCTACTTGAATGGGATAGTAAGCATAGTGCAATGAAACGCACGAAAGAACATTACTGGAAGACCTATAGGAAGTGGCGTGGCTCGATTTTGGAAGCGTATTATTTAAAGATCGGATTATTAAAGTAAAGCATAATTTGAAGACTGCAAGAAGCGCTCTAAAACTAGGACTTGAACTATCAGACATTTTGAAAATCACAGAAATCCCACTCAAATATATAGAATTATTAAAAGAAAAATATAGTTGATATAAAGGGAATGGTACAAGAGGGATTGGTCATTCGAAGAAGCCGCTGACATCCAATAACATAATATTCACACTGCGGACATTTGTCCTTGGTCCGGCATGCGCCGGACACTCAGCATACGCTAAGTCGTGAATATAGGAACGTTATCAGAAATAACATGAATATATAAATTAGAGCGGAGAACATCAAATGAAATTTGAAATAATTCAAGCAAACAAAGAATGTAAGGAAGTTTTGGCGAATTTGATGCAGTTTTATATTTATGACTTTTCAGAATTTATAAAATGCGATGTAGAAGAAGATGGGCTATACGGAGCTTATCCATTAGAAGATTACTGGATAGAAAAGAATCATAGATTTCCGTATTTAATTAAACAAAATAATAAGTATGTGGGTTTTGTATTGGTAAGATTAATTGAAACGGCTGAACGTAATTACTATTCAATTGCTGAATTTTTTATATTAAAGAAATATAGACGAGAAGGGATTGGCAAAGCTGTAGCTGCTCGTATTTTTGATTTATATAAAGGACAATGGGAAGTCTATCAGATCGAAGGAAACAAATCGGCTCAGATATTCTGGAATAAAACCATTGATGAATATACAAAAGGGCAATTTAAAGAGCGGATAGAGAATGGAAGAAGAATACAGAATTTTATTAGTTGATTCAAGGGATCATGTTACATCTGATAACATTGCATCACACATCGGTCGCTACGCTCCCTTGGTCACCAAGAAGAGTTTCGTAGAAGCTGAATCAGGTTACACAGACACATCCAATCGGCTAAGTGGCAGAGCCACCCGGACCTACGGCCCTTAAGCCGATTGAACGTCCGTAATACGCGAAGGTTATATGTAATAGCCGCAAAGAAATAATAAAAAAATTTAAATTACTTTGGAGGTAAGTCGAGATGGAAAACAAAAAAAATGATAGTAAAGAATTCCCGATATTGGAATTTGATGAATCGCGAGTTGCAATAATAGAGGCAACTAATTTTATTAAGCCAAAAGAAGAATTTGAATACTGTGTCATAACATTTTTTCGAGATGTAATTGAAAAAATGAAAACGGAGGGAAAGTTGAAAGAAGTTGCATCTCTACATTGCGAGACTGTAGATTTGCCAATATATGAAACATATTATCAAGGAAAAAAAGTACATATTACTTTGGGGTATTTAGGAGCTGCAGGTTCAGCAGGATTCTTAGAAGAACTGATAGCCTATGGTTTTCAGAAATTTATAGTTTGTGGTGGTGCAGGTGTATTACAAAAAGACATTGCTGTTGGACATGTAATAGTACCAGTTTCGGCAGTGAGAGATGAAGGAGTATCATACCATTACATTAAGCCATCAAGAGAAGTTGAATGTAATCTAGAGGTGTTGAAATTCATAGAGGACGATTTTAATATACATAATATAAGGTATATTAAGGCCAAAACTTGGACGACAGATTCATTTTATAGAGAGACTAAAGAAAAGGTTGAGTTGCGGAAAGCAGAAGGGTGTATAACTGTAGAAATGGAAGCAGCAGCATTTATGGCTGTTTCACAATTTAGAAATGTAAAATTAGGTGTTATCTTGTATGGCGGTGATGATTTAAGTGGTGTCGAATGGGATAGTCGAAGTTGGAATAGCAGATCAGAAATAAGAGAAAACCTTGTTCAAATATCAATGCGGATATGCAGTTCTTTATAACTGAAATAGCTATAATCCATTTATTAATGCATTTATTAAAAGGGAAATGCTAAATAGACAACACCGTATTCACGCTGCGGCCCCTGATGGGTCTTTGGTCTGCAAGGCGCATTTCGGAGAAGTGGATTCAGCAGACAACCCTGCGAGGCTAAGTGGCTGAGCCACCCGGTCTTAGCGGACCTTAAGCCTCTCGGGTTCGTGAATACAACAACGTTATTCGCCATTACCGGTAAATATTAAAGATAATCTTTAAGGAGATAATTTATGAAAGGTAAGATACTCTTCTTATTTTTTATTACGATAATGTTTTCATCTTGTCAAAATATTAGTCAATCGACTACTTTGAATAGCGAAACTAAATCAATAATGAATTCTGAACTGCCTCCTGATGTAGAGAGTAAAGGTAATGGAACAGAATCGAAAGAAATAACTGAAGGTCGATCAGAGCCTTCTAACAATGAAGTGTTATCCATGAGAATTGGGAACTACGATTTGAAAGGAGAATTTTATGATGAAATGCTTCGAAATCCTATAGATCATGATTATGAAGTAGAATTTAATGAATTTCAAAATTCCAAAGAGATTATTACAACAATGGGATGGGGATCGTTGGAAAGCAAATATACAGAAATTTGGGATAAAGAGTTGAATCAAATATATAAAAAGCTTCTTTCTAAGTTGGATAGAGAACCAAGAGAAGCACTAATCGAATCGCAGAAAGAATGGTTACAGTATCACTTAAGGGAAACAACATTTGTAGAGAAGACATTTATTAATAATGGTTACCTTGGATCAAAAGGATCGGTAAGCCTAGGCACGGTTATACGGGAGAGAATTAGGGAAAGAACAATGCAATTATTTGAATATCGATATTTGCTAGATAGTGAAGTTGAGTTTTTATACCAAAGTAAAAAATAGAGTGGGAATCTTGATCAAAGGTTTCTAGGTGATGCTTAGGAGACAGTAACGGCGCATAACAATATATTCATGTTGCGGGGATATCACTCCTTGGCTGCCAGATGTATAATCATGGAAGAACACTCAGACAACAAACGAGCCAGCTTAAGAGAAGAGCTATCTAAGGCTGGGTCGTTTCGTGAATACAAGAGCGTTATGTGAAAGATATTCAGATCTAAATCAGAAGGGAAGTCAAACATAATGATCAGAGTCGATGTAGCTTATTCCTTAATTACTGACCCAACCAATTCCAAAATATTAATGGTAAGGAATGTAGATGATTCTAGTGACCGATGGTCACTTCCAGGCGGCGCTGTTGAAAGAGAAGAATCATTAGACCAAGCAGCAATAAGGGAAGCTAAAGAAGAAACTGGACTAGATATTAAAGTTCATGGAATAGTGGCAGTAAATGAATGTAAATTTCCGGAAAAAGAAGAACATGTAATATTTATAACATTTAAAGGTGAGGTAATCGGTGGGAATGAAGAAATAGTTAGACCTAATGAAATTTCTGAAATAGCTTGGATTGATATAGAGAGGGCTGAACAATTGATGCCTCACTATAAAGATGGAATAAGAAGATTAATAGATGGATATGAAATAACATATTTTAACGAAGGCAATAAGTAATTTTGTTAGTTGTTCGAAACGGCATATTCTCCATATAACAAAATATTCATCTGCGGGCCATTCGTCCCTTGATCTGTTCCAGGAGTGTTTTCGAGGAAGAAGAATCGGGCAGATACATCCATTCCCTTAAGATAAGAGCTATCTAAGGGGAATGGACGTCATTAATACAGAAACATTAGCTAGAATTCCAGCAATTATTTATTTAGAGGTGTAAATTCAGAGATGTCTTATACAAAACCTGTTATTAGAGAACCATATTATGATTGTCCAAAATGGTTTGACAATGATGTGCATCGTTCAGAGTTACTAACGCTTTCGGGCAAGTGCACATCTTCTGAAGTTGAACTCTTTTTAATACATTTATTTGGATATTGCAATATAAATATAGATCAATCAATGGAAGACACTTTCAATGAACTATTTGCAAATGACTCTGTAGCTATTTTGGGTGGTGTTGCTTTTTATGAAAGTGAAGAAAAATTTATTATGCCAAGTTGTTGCTGTGGTCTAGAACAATTTAGGGAGATTTATAATTCTATTCTTAATAGAGAGAGTCCTTGGCTTGGACATGATCCCTCACCGGGAATAACTTATAAGGGTAACATGGCCATCGTCTGGTCTGATGATCCAGATTCTAGTGATAGATCGGACGTTTTCCATATTGATTTTGAGTTTGAAGAAATTTTATCTTGTCTTGAGAAATCCAAATATGATTTGAAAGATTTCATTGATAAGCCACTTTTTGAATGGATTTATCGAAGAGATCGAGATACAGCTAAAAAAATGAAAGATAGAATGTATGAGTGGTTTCTTTAGGAAATGTGATTATTAGTATTTCTAAGAAGGCAGGAACATCAGCTAACATTATATTCATGCTGCGGCTCGGCTGTAGCCGAACCTTGATCCGTCAGAATGTTTTAACAGAGAAGCAGAATCAGGCGGATAACCCTGCGAACCTTAAGGCAGCTGAAGCTGCCTTAAGGTTCGCAGGGTTCATGAATACAGAAACGTTATCGGAAAATACGCAAATATATAATTTAATATCAAAGAAGGCTAAACCATCTGATAACACCATATTCAAGCTTCGGGGCATTTGCCCCTCGGTCCGGCAGAAGTTAGAGGAATATTCGGGGCTAGATTTTCAGTAGCAAGGAAGTGGAATCAGCCGGACACATCCAATCGATTAAGTGCGCTGATGTGTACCCGGCAGCTTTGCTGTCTAAAGTCGATAGGACGTCGTGAATACCCGAACCATATACGAAACACTTCGAAAGCGGGAATAACATAAAAACAAATAAGGCAATGAAGAATTTATTGGATGAGTTATCTCAATCAAATAAATTCATAAATTCGGATTTATTAAATCCCAATTTTATTGAATAGGATAATTGTATCTTGATTTTAAGTTCTACAATCGAAGGAGAAGATGTGGTAATTAGATTCTATCAATCTAGGGATAATGAACCTGAATGGATTAATCTAAACGATCTTGAAGGATATAAAGAAGAAGCAATTTTAGTAATTGAGATTCTGAATCTAATTCAATGATGAGAAGTGCTTCGTATAACAAAATATTAAAGCTTCGCGCCATTCGGCCTTTGGTCCGGCAGATGCTTTTCGGGGATATGAAAGCAGTCGGACAAATCTTCACCGACTAACTGCATCGCGGCCAGCTCCTGACGGAGACTTAAGTCGGTGACGTCGCGAATACGAAACGTTATACAAAATTGGCATAAAGATAATACCGCATTGGAGGCGATATTATGGTGGTACACAAAATTGAATTATCCCAAGAAATATTAATTGGTTCATTTACTAAAGAAGTAACTCCAATCATTTCAGTGTCATCTGGTGATTCCATATGTTTTGAAACATTAGACGCAGGTTGGGGTACTGGGAGAAGTAATAGTGAGAGAAGGAAACCATTTTCAAGAAAAGAAAAAATTGATGGAGGCCACGCCTTGGTGGGACCTATTTATATTGAAGGTGCTAAGAAAGGCATGACTTTAGAGATTGAGTTTAATGATATTATACCTGGGCAATATGGTTTTACTGCTGCAGGTCAATATCCTAATTGGCAAAACCAGAAGTTACATTTGACCGAATTTAAGGAAATTAGCCTTGATTGGAAACTCGATAATAAATCCATGGTGGGAGTATGTGAAATCAACGGCAACTCCTTCTCGGTTTCATTACGACCTTTCATGGGCGTTATTGGAATGCCTCCAGATGACATAGGAATTCACTCTACTTGGCCGCCACGATATTGTGGTGGAAATATTGATTGTAAAGAGCTTGTGAAAGGCAGCAAATTGTATCTTCCTATTTCTGTCGATGGGGGTTACCTTGCTATTGGAGATGGTCATGCTTTGCAAGGGGATGGAGAAATCAGTTGCCAGGCTATTGAATGTCCGATGGAAGTTGTTGATATAACTGTAAATTTGATTGAAGGCATAGATTTGTTAACCCCCCAAGCTAATACTCCCGCAGGGTGGATTACTTTTGGGTTTCATGAAGATCTTAATGAAGCAACCGTTCAAGCTTTAGATGGAATGCTTACCTTGATGGGTGAGTTGTATGGTTTAAATCGTGTTGAAGCTATTGCTTTAGGGAGTTCTGTTGTTGATCTACGTATAACGCAAATTGTAAATGGGGTTAAAGGGGTACATGCCTGTCTCCCACATGGAATTTTGAAGTGATTCGAATGTAGCTCAGTACCTGAAATAAAGAAAACACATATGAATATCTTTCATGATTTTAATGTTTAGTGGTCTCAACTCATCATTAAGGAGAACCAAGCAAAAATGTACGATTAGTCATACGATTTTCCAATGAATAAGAATACAAAAGAAAGGATGTGGTTCGTTTGTTTGCTGTAGAATTATTCTTCAACAAAGAATTCGATGAGTACGTCAGAAAAGTATGGATGCACTTTGACAAAAAGGGAATCAGTTATTTTATGAATAGATTCGAGAACTTAAGTCCTCATATAACACTTGCCGTATATACGGATATTTCCGATTTGAAAGGATTTAAAGAACAACTGGAAATCTATTTTGATAATGTTTCTCCTCTTCGTTTACGATTTGATATCGTAGCTACCTTTCCAACCTCGGGAACGATATTTTTAGCCCCAACCATGACGGACGAACTTCAACGTGTACACAAGGATTATTATAATAAGTTAGACAAATATAATAATCAAGCGAGTATATATTATAGTCCAAATCAATGGAATCCACATTGTACCCTGGGAACACAATTAAGTAGAGAAGCGATAGCTAAGGGAATTCATGATGTAGTAAAGGAATTTGAACCTATGGATGGGATCATAGAAAGAATGAGTTTAGTGAAGATTGAGCTGTCAGAAGTAGGGAACAGGAATATAACCATATTTGAACAATCTTTTGAAAGTTAATTCAAAGAGGTCAGTTACTGCGTATAATATTATATTCACGCTGCGGGTATTCGCCCTGGTTCCGAAAGGAGTCGGAGCATACGCTGGGTAGTAAAACACAAGGGAATGGACGTCGCGAATATATCAACTTTATGTGAAATCATAGTGTGATATTTAATGAAAGCATCTAAAGGAGGCTTGTATGAAGACAATTATCTATATGGTTAGGCATGGAGAATCACCATACAACGAAGGAAATGAAAGAACAAGAGGGCTTACCCCAAAAGGAAAGATCGATATTGAAAAAGTAACGAAGTTACTTATAGGTGAAGGAATAGACATGATTATATCAAGTCCTTACACTCGAGCAATTCTGAGTGTTGAAGGATTGGCCAAGCACTTAAAGTTAGAAATTAAAGCATTCGAAGATCTTAGAGAACGACATTTTGCATCTTATAATATTGAAAATGCAGAGTTAATGTCTAGTATCAGAGAGAGTTTTAATGATTTTGATTATACCTTGCCGGGTGGAGAGTCCAATGCTGATTGTCAGAAAAGAGCACTCTCAGTTCTAAAACCCTTACTAAAAGAGAACAGAGGGAAGAAAATAGCAATCGGGACTCATGGTCTTGTGATGACTTTGATGATGAATCATTTTGATTCAGCTTTTGGTTTGGAGTTTTTGAATCAATTAAAGAAACCAGATATTTATAAAATGCAATTCGAGGACTTAGAATTAAAGAAAGTAACAAGAATGTGGAATGATTAAATTTCCTAAGGTATAGAAAGAAAACTGTGATCTTACTTGAAAGAGTATTCACGCTGCCTTGGTCTTGCTGGAAGCAATTCGGTGAAGTGTGAGCAGGAAGACAACACTGAGAGGCAAACTGAGCAAGCGCAGCCGGATTTTTTGGTTCTTAGACTTCTCGGCGTCGTGAGTACAGGAACGTTAGATGAAAGCATCCAAATAAAATAAAAACATCTAAGAAGAGTAAAAAGAAAAAATGATAAAATCTATTAGTATTGATGCATGGAATGGGACCACATTTAAGGAAGAAGTCATTGTGAATCCTACATGGATGGACACTTTAAGTTTTTTAAGAAAACTCGATGGAGATAAATTTACATTAGTATTTTTTGAGGTATCAGACACCGATTCAGCATTAGTTGGGGGCGGACCTGAATATTTCATTGTGTCTATTACAATTGATGATACTATATATACTCTTATGAACGATAAACAGGATAACTGTGAAATTCCCCTGGTTGTTGGTGGTCAGTTAGGCAATTATTGTGATAACATTTGTATAGAATTAATTCCCATGCTTGAAGTAATACGGTATTTTTATGAAACCGGAAAACTACTCGAATTACATAAATGGAAACAAGAATAAAATTACTCTGAATGTAACTCGAAGAAATGAGTGACATCATCTAATGGGCAGCAGGGTTCGTGGTCCGGAAGAGCAGATTCACCGGACACTTTCAACCTGCTAATTGGCAAAGCCACCTGTCACTAATTGCCTAAAGCCACTTAAACATTGCGACTTAAAAAAACTGCGAACGCTTACATAAAGGCTATGAAATTATGCGTTACTGCAGGGAATGATGATGCTCCTAATAGCCTTGTTTTTAAAAGTAGGTTGAGGTCTCAATTTTAGAAAAGGATGGTGTTTCTTGTGTCGAACAACAGACAACTTACAAGATCTCAGAACGCAGCGATTGAATATATAAGTAATGACGCAAGATCCCAAAAAAGAGAAGCTCAAGCATCACTCAAAGAAATTTTTCATTTTTCGAATATTCCTTGGAATACCTATGAAGAAGCAGTTCATAAGATTAAATCCCATGCAAGGGTGGCTTTGCATTTTCATCCGGATCGTCCGGTTTTAGATATGAAAAGTGTAGCTCAATCTTTATTAGAGCAGGGGAACTATAAAAGTCAGTTCGAGACATTCATATCCAATGGGAGCGTATCTGCATACGTAGGTGGTGCAAGAGATCTTTGGGAGGAAAAACTATTTGGCGGAGCATATCAGTTAGAAGGTGCAACCAACTTTGAACGGCCAAAGTATGGTGCTCTTCATTTGTTGTTACATCCGGATGGACCGTCTCCACGATTCGGCTCTTGTTATTTTCTTTTAAAATCGAATGCTTCATATCGCTGTACGTTCACTTACGGTGGCTCTCAAGATGCTCCAAAGGAAAAGGGGACATATGAGGAATTAGACGATATTTTATCAGCGCTCTTTAGGGATGCTTTCTTTCGAGATTATGCTATTGGAGAAAAAGATCTTACTCCTAAAAAATTGATAGATCAGCTATTGTACAATCTGGAACGTCCGTTAGAGGATCCGTCAAAGCTGGCCCTACATCGGAATCTTAACCATTTTATCGAAACTCAAATTCATGGAGATATATATCTTGAAGATGATGTGGAAATTTTAGTGGCTGACCCATCGTTCAAAGGAACGGAAATAGGGAATTATTTAGAGCAAATCTGCATCAAATATTCCATTGAACTATTTTGGCATATGGGATTTGCGATGCGTGCAGAGGAAGTGCCCTCTGATTTTAGGGGTCCAACCATGCCATCATTAGCGAAGCGAATTGCAAGCAACGGTAATATTGACGCAAGTGTGATCGGGAATGCTGTCAACGATTTGAAGCACAATCCTGATCTCTGGTCTGACAGAGGTAATTACGAAGAAGTGCTTCAGGAATTAAAATACATGTGGCATATACTCGTTCGATATGGTAAATCGATTGATAAGCTGTATAAAGGATGATTCTAATGAAGAAATCATTATTTATAAAACTAACAAGTGCTGTATTATCAACGATTATTATGTCTTTTATGTGCGCAACGATATTCTTTCCAGATGAGTTAGGAAGTACATTTTTATTGGGGATAATAATGTTCATGCTGTTATATGGTATTGGAGGCATTCCATTTTCAGTAATTGCATCAGCGATAATAAAAACCTCAAGAGTTTCTTATAAATTCAACTTAATTGAACAGTTCATAAAAAAAATGAAATTAAAAGAGGTACAGTTTTAGAAATTTAGCAATTCGAAGAATCATAGATACTTTAAATATAACTCGCGCAAAGGAAGATGAGAAAATGGATAAAGGGAAAATTATATTTCTGAATGGGGTAACCAGTTCTGGTAAAACTTCAATCGTAGAAGCGATGCAAAATTACGATGAACCCTTTTTTTATGTTGTGGCCAATGATCTTTTTGAAAATACGATTGGTGATAAACATTTGCAAACAGACTACTGGAAGTATTTAAGTGAAGCCATCATTCTAATGTATCATACAGCAAAATTATTTTCCGATCATGGAAAGAATGTTTTAATCGATGGGGTACTTGTTGAAAGACCGGAATTAAAGCCACATTATGATAAAGTCCAAGATATATTTGATGGATATCCTTTGGATATCGTTGAGGTGTACTGCCCGTTAGATCTTTGTCGTAAGCGAAATATAGAACGTGGTGACAGAAGAGAGGATCAATCGGATGAGCAAAATAAAATAATGTCGCAACACATTCGCTATAGCTTTTCAGTCGATACGAGTTTGAATACGCCGGAAGAATGTGCAGAAATGATTATCACATCACTATTCAAGAAATAATGATTTGAAATATCAGTTTAAGGAATCAGAATCAGGTAAACAGACTTCAAACTTTCGTTAAGGGGAGGAAGAAGTATGGGTTCAAGAATAATGCATCTGATTGTGGCGAATAGAATTGCAGATTCCTTATCTATTGTAGATAAAACGCCTTTTTTACTTGGAAATATTGCACCGGACGCAGTTATAACAAAAGATTCATCACATTTTTTTGCTGGTGAAATTCAGGATTATTCAAGGAACGTAGACTATAAAGGATTCTTACATAAGTATCGATCACAGGTAGAAGACCTTTATGTTTTGGGTTATTTCACACATTTAATTGCGGATGATATATGGTTAAAAGGTTTTAATTTACCTTGGTTAAGGAACAGAATGGAAGCTAATGAGGAACTATATAATCAGTATCATAACGACTTTAGATTATTGAATGGGAAGTTGCTTGAACATTATGGATATAAAGAGGAATTAAGAAACAGGCTTAATCACATTCCAACAATACCGGATTTAGAGGAAGTTAAATCTACAGATGTCAAAAAGTTTGTGCCATATATATTTGACGATTTGGATTATGACAAAGAAATTTTGATAGAAGCCCTTAATGTTTTTACTTTTGAGCAGATCATTGGTTACTTAGAGACATCAGTCGATATGGGAATATTGAATATGAAGTATATAAAAGTAAAGTACAATTTGTAAATAATTCTATGAAGTCGCATGGTAGCTGCACGGTCTAAAGATAAGAGAGCAAGTCAATCCGCAATGTCATGTGGCTCTAACGGAGATTAATGGTAAATGAAGGAGTGAACTATAATTCGCCGAATACTATTTAGGTATAAATAAGAAATGGAGGATTATATTATGTGGTTTTGTTGTGTGTATAAAAAACCGATAAGAATCCGTAATCACCCTCAATATTAAAAATTGAGGAGGAATAAAATGAGAATAAATAACAATTATTTAAAAGAACAATTAAAGCATGTGTATTGGTTAAATGGTGGTTGTTGCGCGGGAAAGACAACGATGACAAAGAAATTTGTTGCAGAGTTAGGATTTCAAACATTGAGCGATAATGTCTTGAAGTATAGACCATTCACTAATTCGACTGAATATCCTGCTCTTCAATATCCCCATCCTGGTTTAAACTGGGAAGAGTGGTTTAATAGGCCTACTGATGTGTCTTTTCCATGGCTTTGTGAAATTGTTGTAGAAATGATGGAATTTTTCGTTATTGATTTATTAAAGATGCCAACGGATAAACCAATCATTATCGATTTAGGAATAATGCCTGAACACATTTTACCCTTTATTCCTAAAGAAAAAATGATGTGTCTTTATACATCTGATGATGAAATAGAAAAGCTATATTACTTTAGAGAAGACCATAAGATGATTTTGGATGTTATTAACCTTACATCAGATCCAGCGGAAACGATTAAACATGGCAACAAAACAATGGTGAAATTCTCCAATGAAATTAGAAATGCCTGCGTTAATAACAATATCAAAACACTTGAAAGAACACCTGACTTGGGTATAGAAGAACAATTCAGATTAGTTTGTGAGCATTTTGAATTATGATATGAGCATCCTTTGTTAATTTTATATGTAATACGGGTCAGGCTACCGATATAAGGTAGCCTGTTTAAATAACGGGACATGTTTGAATTATGAGATTAGAGAAGAACTTCGTAAATTAATTTATTGTCCCAACAATTAAAACATAATATTTGTTGGTCAAGGAATGCTGACTGCAAGATCGTGCTTACAAAGGGCATTAGTAAAACGAATGAGCAGCGAACAAAAGAGGGGGTTATCAGGATGAACAAACACCGTGTTTATGAAACAAACAGATCCTATTGGGATACAAAAGGAAATGACTTTTTAAGAGCAATCGTGCTTCCTTTTTATGGAGCATTTGTAACAGAGGAAAAATGCCAACTTTTTGGCGATGTCTGTGGAAAAAAGATGTTAGAAATAGGCTGTGGAGACGGCCAATCATTGCAATATCAGGGAGAGCGTAAGGCTGCTGAACTATGGGGGATGGATATATCAGAAAATCAAATTGAAAAGGCGAAGCAACATCTGACAACGTGTGGTCTTTCAGCAAAATTAATTTGTTCTCCTATGGAAGAAGAATCTAACATCCCTGTGGATTATTTTGATTTTGTTTATTCGATTTACGCCATAGGCTGGACAACAGACCTAGAAGGTACCTTTTGTCGGATCGCTTCATATTTAAAAAAAGATGGCATATTTATTTTTAGTTGGTCTCATTCAATTCACAAATGTGTTGTTGAAGAGAATAATAGATTGGTTTTTAAAAAGTCTTATTTTGATGAATCTTGGTATTCGGTCGCTCCTGATTTTGTTCAAGGCGAGCTAACTTTGTCTGATCGTAAACTATCAACCTATATAAATGCGTTAGCGAAAGCAGGGTTTGTTATTGAACAAATGATTGAAGAAACCGAACAGGAAATAATCCAATTGCATGATGAAAATAATGATCTCGTAAAAAGAGCGAAGATGTTTCCTGTAACCTTCGTTATCAAAGCAAGAAAACTTTGAGTCTATGGGGGTTACTCATGGTAACGTTAAAATTACATACAGAGAAACCGATTCTACAATCTGAACTAATGGGTCTTTATCAAGATGCTGGTTGGTGGCCTAACCGAGATGAGAATGGAATATTACAGCTACTTGTTAGTGGTGTTGCAGTAGGAGCTTGGAAAGATGATATATTAGTTGGTTTCTGTAGGTCTATTTCAGACGGAATATATCGGGCTTATGTAGAAGATGTTGTTGTATTAAGTATGTACAGAAATAAAGGAATAGGAGAACTAATGGTCAAAAGACTTTTAGATGAATTGAAAGATATTGACGTTATTAGTTTGTTTTGTACAGAGGATTTGGGTGGTTTCTACGAATTGTCAGGATTTAAACGGACAAAGCAAATTGTAATGCATTATAAGAATCAAGGAATTTAAAAAAATATTCAAAGAAGATGGGTACTTACTTAGGAATAAGGGAGAATGCGACAATGTTTAAATACGAAATTGATGATTCTTCTTATTTATCGCTATTGAAAATTAAAGATGCAGAACAATTATATAATTTGATTAACAGTAATAGGGAGCATATAGGTGAGTGGCTGAAGTTTCCTAGTATTACTGTAGAAGCAGATGATTCAAAAACCTTTATAGAAAGAACACGGATAAGATATGCCAAGGAAGAAGGTTACTGGTTAGGAATATGGAGTGAGGATAAACTTGTGGGTTCTGTTGGTTACTTATATTTAGATCAAGAGAACAAAAAAACTGAAATTGGATATTGGCTAGGTAAAGAATATGAGGGTAAGGGATTAATTACTAAATCTATTAAAGTATTAATAAATCATGCTTTTGACGAACTGAAATTAAATAAAATTGAGATAGGAGCAGCTACAAACAATATAAAGAGCCGTGCAATTCCTGAGAAATTAGGGTTTAAACGTGAAGGTGAACTAAGAGATTACGAGTATATCAATGGAAGGTTTCTAGATAGAATAATCTATGGATTGAAAGCTAATGAATGGATAACGGAATAGTATTTTTTATAGAAAGCATATGACATCATCTGAGATTAAATTTTTACGATTGGGCTTATGCCCTTGTCGTTCAATGAACAATCAGGGAAGTTGACTCTGACGACATGCGAGCGGACCTAAGATGGTGCTATCTAAATCTAATATAGTGACAGGAGGCGAAAGTTTGATTTCACATAAAAAGCTTAAACGGGTTGAACTTGTTCGTACTCTTGTTCTTGAAACGCTACATACTATAGAGAATACCTCCAAGAAAGAGGAAGCATTGGTTAATCTTTTCGGGGTTTCTAGCTTCGCTTCTTTACTTGCCATACGAAGAGAACAAAATTCGGAAATTGCTGCGATCGCAGGGTTGCTCCATGATTTTTATTTCTATAAAACCGGCATAAAATACTTCCCTGGACTTAACAGTGCGGATTCGGTAAGACCGATTTTGCGAAGCACCCAAATCTTTACCGACGAAGAGCTATCTGTCATTCTTCGATCGATCTTTTATCATAACGATAAACACCGGGTCCATGGACCGTATGAAGAAATTATTAAAGACGCCATACTTATACAGATGTATGTTCAGAATCCGGAGGAGTTTTTTCTGATATTGAGATAAATAGATTACAAAAAGGTCTTGTTGAATTAGGGATTCCAATAGAACACGTAGAGGCAAAGCACAAGATTAACAGAGAAACGATAAACAAAGGAACTGAAGATAGACGTCTTAATTTGGCTGAAATTGCGGAAGCGCTTGCAGTTCAAAGGGTTATGGGAATTCCAGAGGATGAAGGCTATCGGGAAATATGCAAGTACTGGCCTGACTCGGATATCTATAAAGTACTGGAATCAAATTGGTGTGCCGCATTCGTATATCATTGCTGTATGCAGGCTGGCATCATACTCCCTATTCTATACCCGAATCACAGTTATCGATTAGCTGGGGTTGGCGCCTGGTTAGATTGGGCTCAGCTACCTGAAACAAATTTTTTATATCAAGAGGATACCAGGGTTTTAAACCAAAGCGTGGTGATATTGTCATTTTTGAAAAGCTTCTATCCGATAATTCTCATGATCATATTGGAATTGTTTTGGCATGTGAGGGAAACCGATTATTGGTTGCAGAAGGTAACAAAGACAATAAAAACTTCTCCAGCGTTGTTTACAGGAATAGAGAACATTGTATTTACGGATATATACGTATAGACAACAGCTATCAATTTCATTTTGAAGGGGATATATACCAATTGTTTCTAAATTGAGTAAAAAACTTTAAAACCGAAGGAGATGGTCACTATACTCCTAGTATATTGGCGGTATTTTCTTTATGTTTTGGATCATAAATTAAACGTTCTTATCGAATGTTGGAAAGAAGGATTATATCTTCAAGGTATAATCCATGACATGTCTAAATTCTCTCCTCACGAATTTTTTCCTTATGCACGTAAATTCTATTCAAATCAGAAGGACGAGGATACCGAGCTGAGATGGAAGAATGCGTGGCTGCACCATCAAAATCATAATAAACACCACTGGGAGTATTGGATAGTAAATAAAAATACTAGAGAAGCCTTACCAATGCCAAAGAAATATTTGATAGAAATGGTATGTGACTGGCGGGCTTTCTCAAGAAAATGGGGGCGTAAAGTTAAAGAAACTAATTTACCAGAAAGAATGATGACATCTGAAAGTATAATATTACACCCAAAGACGAGGGAAGAACTTGAAAATTTCATGAAGAAAAAACAACAACAATAAACATAGTGAAGAAGGTGCACCTTTCATTGTTTAACCTAAAAATATCAAATAATAAAGCATTCATTGAACTGAATGATTATGTCTTACAGGTAAAGAATAAAATATCTGCTACCGCTGCTGCGACATATATTATTCATAATGATCGTATCGTGAATGAATGGTACTCAGGAGTACATGACAATTCTAAACCTAGTCGATTAGTTGATGAGGAATCACAATTTAATGTTGCTTCAGTTCGAAAAACATTTTTAGGATTTGCTATTAGTCTTGCATTACATGAAGGTAAGGTCAGAAGTATAGATGATCTTGTTGTGGACTACTTGAATGAGTTAGATAGGGAAGCACTAAGGCATATAACAATACGACATTTGTTAACCCACACTCATGGTTTAGGTGATCTGCATAATAGAATGTTTCTTCAAGGAACCGACTGGAAGTACAATAATACTGGTGTTAATCTGCTAATCGAGATTATTCGGAAATTATATAAAATCCCTGTATCACAATTACTCGAAGAGCGTTTATTCTCACCTATGGGCTTTAACCAAACAGGATGGAGGAAGGAAAATAATGAAAAATTAGTATGGCTCAATGAACAATATAAGGATGATCAAGGTAACCAGGCCAACTTATTTATGAGCACAAAGGAACTAGCATATTGGGGTTATCTGCATTTGAATAAGGGAGCTATAAACGGGAATCAGATACTTCCTAAAGAAATATTTGAGCAGACAACCACTATAATTAGTCCTCCTGATCTGGAACAACAATTGCCGAGAAACGGTTTTTTTTGGTTTGTGCAAGATCAACCACGGTCTTTTACAGAATTAGGTGATAAACTTCCACACGGTTCTTTCCAGTCTCTGGGCGCCACTGGATGTGCCTGTCTTGTCATTCCTAAGTGTAAAACTGTTGCGGTAAGAATGTATAATCAGACTGGACAAAATCCGTTAGGGTACGACTATCTTGAGGATATCAAAACATTTGGGGATTTGGTCTGTAAGTACATAGAAGATCTATAAACCGTGAACTTGGCTTAAAAGATATCAGGCATTCCATTTAAAAGATAATGATAAATTTTTACTGAATAAGAATATATGTTCTGATATAATTGAACTGAGAATAGTAAGTCTCTTCCTCTAAATTTGGTTACAAATAAAAACAGTGAGGTGAGTGAGATGGAACAAAGGAATGCGCCAGAGGTAAGAATTGAACTATGGGACGAAGGAGATTTAGATTTGCTTCGCCAATTAAATTCGCCTGAGATGACAGTACACTTCGGAGGACCAGAGACTGAGGAGAAAATCCTAGCTCGTCATAAGCGCTATTATGAAATCGCACAAAATGGAACAGGGAAAATGTTTAAGATCCTCTTGCTTCCGCATCTTGAAGTCGTGGGTAGTGTAGGGTATTGGGATCAGACCTGGAAAGAAGAATCTATTTACGAGATAGGCTGGAGTGTTTTATCGGAATATCAAGGTAGAGGAATAGCGACAGAAGCAACAGCGAAGGCCATAGCTTCTATCCGTTCTGAAAAGAAGAAACATAAATTCATTCACGCTTTTCCTAAAACCAAGAATCCCGCTTCAAATGCCATTTGTCACAAGCTGGGCTTTTCGTATATTGGCGAGTGTGATTTTGAATACCCTATTGGGACTACCATACGATGTAATGACTGGAGATTGGCAGTCGAGGAAAATTAAGATCAAGAGCATGGAGGGGGATTTTAAATCAGCTGCATGGCTTTCTCCATATTTCAGGGCAGATGAGAGACCATCTGCTTTTTTTTGCTTGATTTACTTCATATATGTAATAATATGGTTAGTACTTAGTGCATATAATTTGCTGATTAAAGGACATGTTGGTGCCTAGTTTCTATGGATTTATTTTTATTTGGATTCTAGAGACGCTGAGTGAAACTACTTAACTATTAAGGAGAACTAAAATGTCGCAGTTTCCCAAGTTAGAAACAAAAAGACTTGTATTAAGAGAGCTAACACAGAATGATTCCCCAGAACTATTTCATTTTTTTTCATTGGATGAAGTTACGAAGTTTTATGATGTGGAGAGTTTTACAACCATTAAACAAGCAGAAGAATTAATTCAAAGATGGAATGAAAGATTTGAATCAGGTCAAGCTATTCGTTGGGGAATCACTTTGAAGTCTGAAAACAAAGTCATCGGAACATGTGGCTTTCATGGATGGATGAAAAATCATTATAAAGCTGTCATTGGATATGAACTAACACCAGAATATTGGCATCAAGGTTTTATGACTGAGGTAGTTGAAAAGGTAATTGAATATGGATTTAATACGCTTGGCTTAAACCGAATTGAAGCATTTGTAGAACCAGCAAATGTGGGATCAAGAAAGGTTCTTGAGAAAATCGGCTTCAGAGAAGAAGGAATATTGAAGGAAAATTATTATTGGAAGAATCGATTTGTTGATAATGCCATTTATGCATTTCTCAAGAGTGACTATAAAGTTTATTAATAGCTAACGAAAGAAGGATAACCAGATGATTACAATCAGATTTGTGTCAAATGAGGATATCCCACACATTCAATCCATAGCTCAAGAAACATGGAATTATACTTATAAAGGCATATACTCCGAAGGCTACATACAAAATTTTCTAAGTAGAGCATATTCAGATGAGAATTTAAGTCGATCTGTCGAGAGAGAGGTTCAAAGTGTCAAACGGAGTTTTTTAATAGCTGAATATAATGGCGAAGTCGTTGGATATGCTCAAACAAGACAAGTGAATGAAGAAGAATACGAATTGCTAAGAATCTATATACGACCTGAATATCACAAAATGGGAATAGGTAAAGAGTTCATTAAGAGATTCATTCAAGTTTTAAACCCAATAAATAAACTGTTTGCCTGGGTAGGAAAAGAGAATCATAGAGGAAGGGCATTTTATGAGAAAAGTGGATTTAAAGAAATAGAAGAAATGATTGAAACCATAGAAGGGCACAGTAAAACGCAAGTTAAATATGAATTGGAAATCTCCAAGGGAAAGGTGGTTTCATAGATGTTTTTTCTTCAAATGTCGGGATTTCCTGGTTCTGGTAAGTCAACTCTTTCAAGACGGATAGCTAAAATAACAGGTGCCATAATTATTGATCATGATATCTCAAAGTCTTCCATATTAAAATCCATTGGGGATAGTAATTTAGAATTAAAAGTTTTAGGTATGACTTCATATAATATTGATTGGGCCCTGATAGAGTTTTATCTCTCCCAAGGCTATGACGTAATATTCGATAGTCCATGCTTTTATTCTGAGATGATTGAAAGAGGTTCGTCATTAAGTAAGAAGTATAATGCTAATTATAAGTACGTTGAATGTTACCTGAATGACTATCAGGAAATAAGTAAAAGATTACAACATCGAGAACGGATGATAAGTCAGATTTCGGGCACATCTGAAGAAGAGTTTAGAAAAAATATTAATGAAAGTAAGAGACCTAATGATATTCAATGTTTGCTTGTTGATTCGTCACAACCTATAGAGATGTATTTAAATAATGTTTTAAATTATATTGATGAAGAATAAGTGATGTGTCGTGAAATCGAAGATCTAATGAGAAAAAATGCAAACGCTTTAAAACATTTTCCGAAAGTCATGATTCTAAGAATAAAGAAAGAAGGCTGAATTTGGTGGTGCATGACATCTTATTACATAAATTTAAATATAGTACACTGACTGAGCTTACCGGAGGTTACACCAACAGCAGTATTTTACTTGAGGGATCAGATCCTCTGGTCGTAGCAAAGATTTTCAATGGTCTTAATCGTGATGCGATAACAGAAATTAACTGTTTAACCCTATTGAATAATTCAGGTGTGTCGCCAAAGATTCATGACTATTTTGAAGACAACGGTTCACAGTACATTATTATGGACTATGTGCACGGAATTAACAGCCAGAGATTTCTTGATGATGGAGACATTCATAGAGCTAAGGAAATCTACGAGTTGCTTGGAAATCATCTTGCAAAAGATATTCACTCATTAAAATGGAGAGATGGTGACCCTGACCTGCCAATCATAGAACTGATAAATATTGATATTGATGATCTTAACTATGTACCGAATAATCAAAAGGGAAAAGTAAAACAGATACTTAATGTATCAGTTATAGGGGAGAAAACCTTAATCCATGGAGATTATGGACCGCATAATGCAATTTTATCTAATAAATTAATATCTATTATTGATTGGGAGTGGGCAGGCTGGGGGAATCCACTGCAAGATGTCGCATGGGTAATATGGTTTGTACATTTACATTATCCAAACTTCTCTCGGGAGTTGTCTGAGATTTTTATTAATGCGTATAGTAAATTTTCAGATCTTAAGATTACCAATGAATTAGTGAAGGTATACTCAGTTTCAAGAGTAATTAATGTTTTAGATCGGATAAAGTACACAAATGAAGAAGTGAAAAATGAATGGCTACGAAGATTGGAATGGACATTGGAAACCAATTTTGTAGGATGATTTGTGGATGAGGCACCCCTTACATAACATTTTAAAACTAATACCCCCTGAGAGGACTAGATATATCTATGAATCCACCTAAGCATATCGTTTCAGCGGCTGCGATTGTAATGAATGAGAACAATGAAATTTTACTAGTCCGTGAACCTAGAAGAGGATGGGAAATGCCTGGAGGGCAAGTGGAAGAAGGAGAATCCTTACAGGATGCCGCAGTCAGGGAGACAAAAGAAGAATCAGGGATTGATATAGAGATTATTCGATTTTGTGGAATATTCCAGAATGTGAAGGGTTCAATCGTGAATACATTATTTTTAGCAAGACCGATTGGGGGAGAACCCATAGTAACTAGTGAAAGCCTAGAAACAGGATATTTTCCAATAGAAGAAGCATTAAATAAGGTGACTTGGAAGAACTTCAAACAGCGAATTGAATATTGTTTAAGGCCAGATTTACAACCATTTTATATTGAATTCTAAAGGGATTTAATTAATTCATACTGGGGGCGGCTAGAATTTTAGTTTATGGGATCGCCCGGAGAAAAAATGTGAGGTACTTGGTTCAGTCGCTTTATACTCTGCGATCATAAGTCACGACCGTGTGCTCTCACCTAACTTCTCGGATTCCTTATACAGAATTCTTCAATATATAATTACATAAAGAATAATGGAGAGCTAATGGATAATTATTATGAACAACTAATTGCGGGGATCCCTTGTATATGGATTAAGCCCAACTGTCAATCTAAAGGGATACTCATTTTATATCATGGATGGGTTTCAAACATTAAGGATTACATTTTCTTTGGTTCATTGATTTCTGATTGGGGATACACGGTTATCATACCTGAAATTCCATATCACGGTACCAGAGGGGAGCTTAACTATTTTGATCCTAAAGAAATACAAAAACATTTTTGGAAGGTCGTTATTCAGACGGTTGAAGAGGCTGGAGATCTTATTTCTGAATTAACCTTACATGACAAGATAGTGGGAGTGGTCGGTAATTCTACTGGCGGTTTTGCAGCTGCAGGTGTTTATGCAAATAACATAAGTATCAAATCTGCAATAATAATGAATGGTTCATGCGCTTGGGAAAGATTTGAAGAACTTATTTGTGAAAGAGATAGAAGAACACCTTGGACTTCAATAGATAAGGATACAATCTTAAAGCTAGATCCGGCTAAATTAAGGAATATGAAGAATAAAGAGATGCTTATTTTACATGGAACAGAAGATACAACTATTCCAATTGATAGTCAGAAGTATTTTATGAAAGTCATTGAACAGAACAATAATCTAAATAATTCAGTGCAATTTTTTGAGTACTCCAAAGTAAATCATCAAATTACTTTAGGCATGTTAGAAGAATCTAAGAGATGGTTAGATGAGCGGACACATAATTAAATCCTGAAGATAGTAGTAGCTACTTATAACAAATAGTCCCATATCAGGGCATTTGCACATCCAGGTCTGGCAGGAGTTCGAGGAGTATTAGAAGAACTAATTGGCAGAGGTTGCAATTGATCCGTTTGCTGAACAACAACATTATAGGAAATCAGCGCAAGGATGTAATGAATTAAAGGAAATACTTTTTCGGTTGTTTAGTAGATTAGCTGAAAAATTATAGACTGGAGTGTGCTCATGGAAATTGAATTAGAAGTAATTCAAAGTATGTTAGTGAAATTTATATCTGGAAGAAAATGGATTCTCCAAGCGATCTCACAATTATCAGAAGAAGATATCACTTGGTCACCAAATCAAGAAAGTAATAGTATTGCAAATCTCGTTGCACATATAAGAGGTTGTGTTCACTCAAGAATTGAAACGATATTTTATGATATTGCTGATTCAAGAGACAGGGATAAGGAATTTGAATTAGGACTTAAAATGTCGATAGAAGAAGCCTATAACATGACCAAGGAATCATTCGATATTATCATTCAATATCTCGAACACCTCAGTTTCAACCCAAATTTGTTGTTGTCTCAACCTTTCATTAATCGTCCCCCTCTCACATTCAGTCAAGTAAATAATGAAACAACGGTTTTGAATCTAATGATCGCAATGGTAAGAGAAATTCATTATCACACGGGTCAAATCATATATGCAGCCAAAACAAGGAAAGGAGAGCTAGTTTGGCAATACGATTGATATCAACACACATCTTTAACACGATAATTTCATAGAAGCAGAACACAAATTTTAATAACGGAGGATGATATGAAATGGAAATCTCATTATCCAAAGCAGGACTTAAAGAAGCTTCAATCATTCACGAAATGCAAATAAAAGCATTCATGCCTCTATTAAATAAATATAAAGACTATGAAACAAGCCCAGCAAATCAAACGGTAGAACAAATAGAAGATCGAATAAATCAAAGCTATACAGATTATTACCTAATAAGAGAAGCAAATATTCCTGTGGGGGCCATTAGAATAGTAAAAAAAGAGAATAAAATCTATCGAGTAAGCCCTATATTTATTTTACCCGACTATCAAGGGAGAGGGATTGCACAAAAAGTATTTTCAATAATTGAAGATAGGTATAGCGCTGCGAGAATATGGGAGTTGGCTACAATCTCAGAAGAGCAGAGGAATTGTTATCTTTATGAGAAATTAGGATATAGACAGAAGGGAGATACGAAACAAATTAACGACAAGATGACAATTGTGATTTATGAAAAACGCTTGACTTAGGTTATCAAAAAAAGGTCAAAACATTGAAACTGATGAGCAGTTGAGATTTATTTATGGAGAATCCATTAGATTTTTCCGATGTTGATCGTGCTGGAATTAAGTATTGCTTGAATCATCAAGGATTTTGAGAGGAGCTGGGATTGATGGATTTTATATATGGAGAATATCTTATCAGTGATAACAAAGAACTTATGGACATTCATGCGGTAAAGGGTTTCTTATCTAGAAGCTATTGGGCCAATAAGAGATCCGATGAAAAAATTGAAAAGTCCATCCATTCTTCAATATGTTTTGGAATTTATAAAGAAGAAGTTCAAGTTGGTTTTGCAAGGGTTGTCACAGACGATGCGACAATGTATTGGCTTTGTGATGTATTTATTCATGAGGAATTTAGGGGCCAAGGACTTGGTAAGAAACTAATTGAAGTGATTACACAATCGGATCGCTTTAAAGATTTAATGGGGTTACTCGGAACATTAGATGCACATGAATTATATGAACAATATCAATTTAATAGAAATAGTGAACGCTTCATGATAAGACTTCCTGATTATTTGAGGATGTGATGACTATGAAGAAAGCTATTTATTTTCTTTCTTTGATCATTGGAATCGTTTTTATAGCCCTTGGGGTCCTACCAGCTATTTTTGACCATCCATACAATGATGAACCAAACTCCGGGCCGGCAAGTTTTTGGGAACTGATTCTAATCATTAGTTACGAACAATGGATATTGTTTCTGATTGTTGGTCTGATATTAAGTCTGTTCCCTGCGTTAAAGCTACGGAAGACATGAAGGGAGATTTTATCAATGTACAAACTTAAAACAAAAGAAACAGACAACAGCGTCATTGAATTTATTGAAAGTGTTGATAGTCCCAAAAAACGTGAAGACGCGTATCAGCTATTAGATATTTTCTCTGAAACAACAGGGTATAAAGCAAAGATGTGGGGACCGAGTATTATTGGATTCGGCGCCTATCATTATAAATATGAATCTGGTCATGAAGGTGATGCACCACTGGTGGGCTTTTCTCCTCGAAAAGCAAAAATCAGTTTGTATTTTGCGACAGGTGATGCCGAGCGAGAGAATCTATTAAAAGACTTTGGAAAACATACGACAGGAAAAGCATGTGTATACGTCAATAAAGTTGCAGATATCAATCTAGATGTATTACAAGCATTGATCAACCAATCCATTAGGTTTTTGAAAGAAACCTATCCGGATCATTAATTTCTGTACACTGTTATTATTGGAGGTCACGTGATGAAAGAAGAGAACATTCACATACGATGGGCGAACGAAAATGATGCAGAGGACCTTCTTAAGCTCAATGATGCTTTTAATGGCGTTGGTACAAACATGGAGGAAGTAAAAGAGAGCCTTGCTTTATCTAATGAGTTGATTGCTCTAGCTGTAATTGACGGCCAGGCAGTTGGGTTCGCTTGTGCTCAATATTTTAAATCCTTTTGTTATCGTGGACTCCAGGGAGAGATCGCAGAAATGTATATTGCCGAAGTTGCCCGGAGAAGAGGATTGGCTACGTTGTTAATTGCTATTATAGAGGAGGAGCTCAAAGCACGAGGTGTTACCAGTGTAAAGATCCTGACAGGCCCAAGAAATGAAATGGCTATAAAGACATACGAAAAATCAAACTATGCCAGAACGGAAGAAGATATTATTGGGATAATAAAATTGAATACCTTAAAAATACGAGATGGCTTTACTATAATGACGATTACCTTCAATTTTTAGTGCATTTTGTTTGGAAGATAGATAAACCTGTAAGCGTTATCGATTATGGGTGTGGGTTTGGTTATTTGGGTCTTAAACTGCTGCCTTTGTTACCAAAAGGGTCAACCTACACTGGAGTAGATAAGGGTGAAACATTAATCAATGAAGCTAAGACGATCTTCTCCCAACTTCCCTATGAAACAGAGTTTATTACTTGGGATATAGAAGACGTTGTATTGAAGAGGAAGTATGACATTGCATTGAGTCATGCTTTTTTATTACATATGGATGACTCTGTGAAAATACTCCAAAAGATGATTGAAAGTGTACTGGAGGGTGGAAGAATCATCTGTTTTGAACCTCATTGGATTGGGAGTATGGCGAACTATCATGTGGAGGGCGTTGAACAAAGTGAAATCATTAAACTAGGCGTTTTACAGAGATTATTTGAACAAGATCATATACGTACAGGTAAAGATGGAAATATTGGAATGCGATTACCTATATTAATGAGTCAATTGGGATTAACGAATGTGGAATGTAGAATGAGTGATAAGGTCAACTTTCTAGATCAAAACATGGACTCTACCCAAAAAAACATTCTCTATCACTCAATTAAAGAAGATGGTATAGGACAGGATCCTGGCGATTCAGTAGAGGTAACCAAACGATTATCAACTCGGGGCTTAACCCAAAATGAAGCAAAGGCGCAGTATGAAGCGGAATTAACATTTTCCAAAGTATTTGATAATGAATCTTGGTTGACTTATGCAGCCAGCATGAAGATTTCATTTGGAACGGTCCAAAGAGAAGGGTGATAAAAACTGTGGGTTCACATGAAGGTATCTTGAAAAACAACATCGTTGTTGTGGTTAAGGGAGTCATTGAAAATAAAGGCAGGGTATTGATATTAAAACGTTCAGGTGCAGATGAAGTTGCCGCTGGGACCTGGGAAACCGTTGGTGGAAAGATCGATTTTGGAGAAGAATTAGAAGAATCTTTGGCTCGTGAAGTGAAAGAAGAAGCTGGGCTTAAAGTGAGTGTTGAGAAGTTACTATTTGCTACTACTTTTTTTACGGATCCGCATAGACAGATCGTATTACTGACATATTTGTGCAGAGCAATATATGACCGAGTGATACTTTCAGAAGAACATAGCGAGTATATGTGGGCAACCAGATCAGATTTATATGACTATTTACCACAAACTATTTTAAATGATTTTAAAAAATATAACGTAATCGATACAGTTGAAATCATAGCTAAACAATATGGATTCAAGTAAGTCAATAATCTACTCCAACGAAATATAATTCGGCAAACGAAAGGGATATTTGAATGAACCCAATTACTATAGAACCAATCGATAAAACGAATTGGGAAGAGGCGATCGCAATATCTTTACTTGAAACGCAAGTAAATCTTGTACCGACGGTCATCGAATCTTTAGCATATGCCTACGTGAAACCTTGGGATGCTTATTGGATTGGAGGGTTTCAAATAGATAAGAACTATCAAGGAAAAGGATTAGGAAGTAAATCACTTTATACGATACTTGAATGCATCAAGAACAAGCACCCACAATGACAAATCATCTCACTAACCGTAGAAAAAAATAATGCACATGCAAGAGCCTTATATGAGAAGATAGGATTTATTGATCAGGAATTGGAAAATCAGGATGGTGAAGTCGTATATAAAATGAAATTGAAATAAACAGAAATCGGTCATTTTGAAGGTGCAATGATCCATTTTCATGTAAAAGGCGGGGATAGTATGGTGTACAACGATCTCACTACAACGATGACCACAGAAAGGCTGCTGTTAAGATTATTTACGAAATCAGATGCTGAAACCGTTACCAGACTATGTAATGACTACAACATTTATAAGAGCACACTCACATTACCCTACCCATATACATTAGATTGTGCAGTGTCTTGGATAGAGCAACATAAAGAAAATTTTAATGCGGATAAATTATATGAATTTGCTATTTGTGATAGGGAAACAGGTGATTTATACGGGGCAATAGCATTATCTAATCAACAACGTTACGATAACGGGGAGTTATCTTATTGGGTAGGTCAGCCGTTTTGGGGAAAAGGTTATGCAACGGAAGCAGCTAAAGCCATGTTAGACTTCGCTTTTGATGTGAAAAAATATCATAAGGTATATGCGCGACACTTTGCTTCTAACCCGGCATCCGGACAAGTTATACAGAAGATTGGCATGATAAAAGAAGGAGTACTGGTGGATCATGTCAAGAAAGAAGACCGGTATGAGGATCTGATTTACTACGGAGTAGTGAGAAATAAAGTGGAAATATAAAATTCAAACCCAACGCGGAGGAATACATAATGATAATTAAACCGGGTAAAAAAGTTTTACTTTCATGGATGGATTGTTATGTACCGGAAAAAGATTTGTTTTTCCTATCAAAAGAACATCTTGATTATGAATTTGACTTTACCGATGTACTATTAATGCCAAAAGAGGAGTTCTATAACCACAGCACTTATAGGCAAGTGAATTATGTGAATGGTTATGAGTACTGGAATATTAAGAACGTTGATTATGTAATCATTGCGGATAAAGAATGGATAGAAACCATTCCTGAAGAACAGAAACGATTTTTATTAAATGCACAAGTGCAAAGTGGAAGAGGGCTTGTTTTCCCTGTTACATTTGTACATGATTTGGCGGAAATACCTGCAAGCTATGTGATTGATGGGGACGTTATCCTTCAGCGCTACATGTGGGAAAAGCTGAACAAATCATGCAAAGAACAGATACTTACGACATTGGTTTACGAATGGTGGGATAAAGGGGAATGTGAGAAGCCGCCTGAGTCGCTACCTGATTTTCTAAAACCATATGCCAATTCGTTTGCAAGTTCCCAAGGTGCAAATTGCCTCGCAGCAGTTTTGTTTGCAATCTCCAAAGGGAAACAGGAGTGGTTTATCTATGAATGGGTACATCAAAAAACGTTTCTAGAGAAATTAAAACAGTATGATCACGAGGAGTTATTAACTGACGAACTACATCATGGGGACGTTGTCCTATGGACAGATGAGGATGGGATCATTCAACATGCAGCATATCATCTGGGAGAAGAACTATACTTCAATAAAGATGGGCAAACGATATTCAACCCGTGGAAGATACTCTCTAAAGAGCAACTGTATAAGGAGTGGGAGCATCTTACCATTGTAAAGTATAGGCCATGTAATGAATTATTTTGATGGGAATTAAAATGGAGTTCCCGTACTTTTATTTGGAGGTAAAGACATGAATCGACTGATTCCATCCATAGATTTAATTAAAGAAATTGAACTCTCTGAAATCGATTATATGACAGATCGCATGCTTGCTATACAGAGTCGGGACAAAAATCCAGAAGGAATTGAGATTCAGCAGTTTGGAAATGCCGTCTGTTTCTACAGTAAGACCATGCCATGGCCCACGTTTAATACGGTGAAGGGCTTAACAAATAATGATCTGGGACACCTGGATGCTATCATTGATTTTTATAGACAGCTTGATCGGAAGGTTCAGTTCGAAGTTATTCCATCTGTGGTGGATCAGAACTTCTTGAAACGTTTAACCGACTTAGGCATGTATGCGTCGGGATTTCATTCATCTCTGATCATCAAACCAGAAGAAAAAAAGAATCACTCAGATCATATCCAAATTCAAGAACTTGAAGAGGATCAATTCGAGCTATACGCGACCATTCATTGCAGGGGGACCGGTTTGTCGGATGACGGTATCCCTTACGTCGCCCAGAATAATAAGGTTCTTTATCACCGTCCAGGTTGGAAATTTTACATCGCATATGTCAATGACATCCCTGCAGCGGTAAGTGTTCTGTTTATTAAAAATCAAAAGGCATCCTTAACCTTTGCAGCAACATTACCTGAGTTTAGAAATCAGGGTGTACATCAGCAACTTTTGAATAGAAGAATAACGGAAGCCTTGAATAAGGAATGTAATCTGGTGGTAGGGCAATGTTCATTTTTATCTCAAAGCCATCGAAATATGGAGCATGTTGGCATGAAATTGGGATATATCCGAACAGCATGGACTGAAAGATAAGAATCAATTTGAATTAGGAGGCAGCTCATGAACAATACCAATAAAATCCTGGGTGCGGTTCTCATGATTAGCAGTATTTTTATTTCAACCTTAGATAGAATTTCCGTGAGAATATCTACAGCCATAGTGGAAGCGGGATACGCTTCAGGTGGGAAAACACGCGAGATAATCCCAGCAAGTGATAATGGTTTCACGGGTTTCCTCGTATATTTCTTATTTTTCGTCGGATTTGTGTTATTGATTGCTGGATTCCCTGGGAATCCCAGAAAGGATAAAACAAATAGGTACACACAAAACAGATCTTAGGAGGGGTTCATTTTGCCTGAGTACGAAGAAACCCTAAACGGAGGCAATGTGAATAAGGTTGTAAAAGTAGGTAGCACAGTTCGGCGTGACGCTATACCGAATCCGTATGTATATGAATTGCTTAAGCACCTTGAAAAGGTGGGCTATGCGCATTCCCCTAGATATTTGGGAGTAGATGAGCAGGACAGAGAAATCCTTTCTTACCTGGATGGTGTGGTTTCGGGAAATGACTATCCTGAGATTGAAAGTTATATGTGGTCTGATGAGACCTTAGACAAAATAGCGAAACTTTTAAAAAGCTATCATGATGCTACAGTGGATTTTGTTACAATTACGGTTTCTTTAAATAATTGCCCATTGATTTCTTCAAAGGAAGAAGTAGTTTGCCATAACGATTTTGCATTGTATAACGTTGTATTTAAAGATCGGCTGCCTGTAGGAATCATTGATTTTGACATGGCAGGGCCTGGTCCGCGTCTATGGGATATCGTTTACAGCTTGTATACCTCTGTCCCATTAGCAGGTTTTTCACCGGGTAAAGATGAAAGAGAAGTCGTTCCATACAATAAACAGGATCATGCATCTGAGCGGAAAAGACGTATAGCGTTATTTTTTAACGCTTATGGTATGGATGTGCCGACAGATCTGAAGGAATGGGTGATTTCTCGAATTCATTTCATGTGTACCACACTATCTGATCGGGCGGTGTCTGGAGAAACAGCTTTTATCAAAATGATTGAAGAGGGTCATTTGGCTCATTATGAGAAGGAAGTAAGGTTCCTTGAGAAGCATTTCGGTGATTGGAGTTAATTGAACGTTTTATGCTATAGAAGTAATTATGGGAAAGATGATTCAGCTTGAATCAAGCTGTGGTCGTTAGAGGTGAAGTAGTATGAAAAAGCGTTATTTAATACTTGGTTTATGTATTGCTATTGTTGTTTTCATTGTTTCTTTAACTGAAGCAAGAGAGGAAATCACTATATCAATTAAGCCTGACGAAGTTGTTAATGCTGAAATATATAATTTTGTTTTACCTTCTAATGAAGGTGATCTCCAAATGATTAATGTAACTGAGACAAAAGATATCGCCCACGTATTAACCAACTTAAGTGAAATAAAGCCGAAGGACAAAGGATTATCTTTGGATGGAGATTATTCCATTATATTTAATAAGAATGATGGCTCCAAACTTGTATATATGTATGAGCAAGGAACACTCACAACTTCCACCGGATTTAAAGGTAGAATAACCAGTGACAACATCATTAACAGGCTGTGGGCCAGCCTTGATTATCCTGTTCAAAATGTAACTAAAAATGAACTTCCATCGGATCTTAAAAAAACGAAACGGAACGAGTGATATTATTGTGATCAGATTAATACCTACTACAAGAGAGAACTGGAAAGATGCATTAAACTTACAAGTTCAAGCCAATCAAAATCATTATGTTCCATCAGTAGCCGAGTCCCTAGCGAAGGTGCACATTCTTCCAGATGGGGATGAGTAAAAGTATATGCCATTTTGCATATATAACACGGAGGATAGCTTAGTTGGTTTTGTCATGATCACAGTCGATGAAACAACAGCTTGGTCCTATTGGTTGAATGGTTTTATGATCGATGTAAGCTATCAAGCTAAAGGATATGGAAGAGCAACGATAGATGCAGTAATTAGCTATATAAAAGAGAACTATGTCCATAGCAAGTGTTTGAATTTAACGGTATGTGCAGAGAATGAAGTTGCCAGAAAGCTTTATGATAAAATGGGTTTTTCAGAGACCGGAGAAGTATATGATGATGAAATTGTATATCAATTCGTTTTTTAAAAAGCATTTTAACTTACTCCTACTTCTGCTTAACCAGTACAACACCGATGATGATGACCACAAGCCCAATCCACGTTTTCCAAGAAGGAACTTCCTTCATGAACCAGTATCCCATCCATATGGAGATGAGCACTTCTATGCATTTGGCAATGACCAGGACATAGCCCAGTTGACTGACAGCTTTCATTCCAAACTTGACGCCGTATCCTACGCTCAGATTAGCGGCTAGAAATAAAGGCAGCATCCAAAGATGGAATTTAAATGTGGACCAGAACTGAGTGTCAATATGCTTGCTTTGATATGAAAAAATAATGTTGATACAGGCTAAGCCAGCAAACATGAGCACAAAGCTGATAAGGTACAGCATAACATCACTCCCAAGGATAAGTAGTATGATTAATGTTTCCTCGAACCAAAAATTTTATCCATGGGCATGAAATGATGTTAGCGAAGATGAGTGGACCAGCTAAACCGATGATAGTGAGGTTGTCTCGATGGGTCAATGATTCCAAAAATCACACAGTAAACAGGCGATATTCGTTACGTTCAGTCAAGTAATCTGGAAAACATTTCTATGATGAATTTTACATAAAAGCAATATAGAATTCATTAAATTCCACACGTCCTTTTATATACTTAGTTTGTTTGACTCAGCGAACTAAAAGGACTAGGTGGTCGTTTAAATGTTAAAAAAACGAGACTTGCACGAATGCCACTCACTGTATGATTTGATGGTGGACACCGCTGTTTTTCCATACGTTCGTCATAAGTGCCGATCTTATGAGGAATATTTATTTGCAACCAAACAGGTGATTGATGAAGAAGAGCAAAACACATGTATTTCCAGAACGATCCTTAATGAGCTGGGACATCCCATCGGAACCATTGATTTATATCACATGGAACATAAGACAGGTTTTCTTGCGACATGGATTGGAGCCCCTTATTTCGGAAAAGGTTACAATCAACGAGCAAAGGAAGCCTTTTTCGCTGAGTTGTTTCTTCAACGTGAAATTGAAACAGTCTTTCTTAAAATTCGAAAACAAAACATTCGATCCAAGAAAGCGGTTGGGAAATTGCCTTATGTCAAATTAGCCACTGATATATACCACGAAGTGTATAAGTTGATAAACAATACGGAACAAATTTATGATTTGTATTACGTGAATTGTTCTGACTTTATGGCAAGTGAAGAGATGAAGCATGTGGTTGCTACGTAATAACTAAAAACGTCTTTCGATATCTATTCAAACGAAATCCCGCCAGGTTTGTCCTGTCGGGATTATTATTATTTTCTTTGACAGTCCATAATTTTGTGGATAGGAAACAATAAGTAAGGATGCAGGAATATGGAAATTAAGGTCGAAAGAAGAGATATAAGCAAGAATTCAATAACCTTATAAACAAGTCGCAAAGTATATTATTTCTGGGGTGAAGTAATGGAGATCAAAAAAATACAGAATCTATCCAATGATGATTGGCTTCAACTTGGAAGCTTTGGATATAAATCAACTCAAAAATATGAGCTTACCAAACAGGAGACACAAGGTTCCTTTAGTATGCTTTTAACGTTAATAAATCTAGATGACATCTACGAAAAAGAAGAATTGAACAGTACAGATGATTTGGAACGATATGAAGAAATCATACAACTGGGATTTTCTTATGGAATATATATAGATGGGAAAATCATAGCGCTCGCAATTTGTGAACCACAAACTTGGAATAATACGCTGATGATATGGCATCTTCAGGTTAATGAAAAATACATAAGAAAAGGATATGGAAGATTGTTGATCAATAAAGTGAATGAGATTGCCCAGGAACAAGGCTTCAGAGCGATCACGTTAGAAACCCAGAATACGAACGTTCCAGCCATTCATTTTTACATGCAATGTGGTTATCAAATTGAAGGAATTGATGTATCACTATATTCAAATAATCATAGCCAAAACGAAGAAATAGCTTTGTATATGAGAAAGAAGATCAAACAGAGTATCTAGGTATTATCTTGAAACCGCTTAAATCTATGATGTTTGGTGAGGAGAGAGTCTGCATGATAACGCTCAGAAAAATAACACTGGATAACCGACGTTCTATATTTAACCTGGAAGTTTCAGAAGAGCAGCGACAATATGTTGCATCAAACCTTTCAAGTGTTGCATCGTGTTATATTCTTGCAACCAATGGCGGCTCACCGTTTCCACTTGCCATTTACGCAGATGAGCAGCCTGTAGGTTTTGTAATGATAACTTACGGAATCACGGGTTATGATCTTCCTGTGATTGCTGACAATAGCTATTGTATTTTGCGACTGATGATTGACAAGCAGCACCAAAGCATGGGCTATGGCCGGGAAGCATTAAAGAAAATATTGGAGTTTATTCGAACTTTCCCAGCTGGACCTGCACGTTATTGTTGGATTCCATATAGTCCTGATAACTTGGCTGCCAAAAAGGTATATGAGAGCTTTGGATTCCATGAAAATGGTGAAGTGTGCCATGACGAGCTCATAACAGTATTGGAACTTTGAATTCTATTTTTAGAGGGAGACTTTATAACAAAGATTCACGCTCAATCTAATAGCTTTTGCTTTCCTATGTCGTAAAATAGAAGTTCAATAGTTGTATTATTTTACCATACATGATAACGTGACATAAAACCAACTATTTTAGTTGGAAATGTATTTTGGAGGTATGATCATGACTAATATCGCAAAGAATCTCACAGATCTGATTGGAAATACACCGCTATTGGAGCTTTCTAATTTTGCGAGAAAGAATCAAGTTGAGGCGAAAATTATTGCTAAATTGGAATACTTTAATCCAACAGGTAGTGTAAAAGATAGAATCGGATATGGAATGATAAAAGACGCTGAACAGAAGGGGCTAATTAACCAAAATTCAGTGATAATAGAACCGACGAGCGGAAATACAGGTGTAGGACTTGCTTTTGCAGCTGCAGCATTAGGATACAGATTAATCATAACACTACCTGAGAGTTTCAGTGTAGAACGTAGGAAGCTGTTGATCGCTCTGGGAGCAGAACTAGTTCTTACACCTGCCACAGAAGGAATGTCTGGAGCCATCAAAAAGGCTGAAGAAATTGCGGCTACAATCCCTAATTCATTTATACCTCAACAGTTTAAAAATCCAGCAAATCCACAAGTACATAAGGTAACAACCGCAGAGGAGATTTGGAGAGATACCGAAGGCAAAGTGGATATTTTTATTGGTGGTGTTGGTACAGGCGGAACCATATCAGGAGTTGGCGAAGCACTTAAACAAAGAAAAGAAGATGTGAAGATTATAGCTGTAGAGCCTTCGGATTCCCCGGTACTTTCTGGAGGAACTAAAGGAGTGCATACCATTCAAGGAATTGGTGCCGGGTTTGTTCCCGAAAATTTTAATAGATCTGTAGTTGATGAGATCGTACAGGTGAGAAATGAAGATGCATTTGAAACAGCTCGTTTTTTAGCTAAATCCGAAGGATTATTAGTCGGTATTTCGTCTGGTGCTGCTGCATATGCAGCAGTGCAAATGGCAAAAAGGCCAGAGAATAAAAATAAAAGTATAGTTGTACTATTCCCGGATACAGGGGAACGATATTTATCAACAGACCTTTATCCAGAAGCATAAGGTGAAAATATTAAGCTGCCCTCACCGCTTAAAAGCATCGTTGCCGTTTCTTTGAAGAATAAACTGGTGAGGGCATGGATTCACAAACGTAATACGCAACCTCGAAAATCGATAAGTCTTGGAGGCAGCGTATATTCAATTCAATCTACATGCGTTGTAGTGACGAAAAAATAGTATAAGGGTGAAAGCGATGACTGTTGGAAGAAAGGTTTTTGTTTTAAAGGAAGAATCACGTATTGATCCGATAAGTAAGGAAACCAGAGAAGTGCTCATTAGTATATACTATCCTTCCAATCCAGTGGAGCATGAGTCGAAGTATATTTCGTTATTTGAACCTAATATCTCTTCCGCTGTTGGTATGCTCTCTAGTATGGGAGTGGATAAGGATTATATTTGTAATCTGGATACAAAAATACATAATGATGAGAGTGTTGATATTACGGCTAAAAACTGTCCCATTATTTTTGTAGCCCCGGCTTTTGGTGTAGTTAGAGATATGTATTCCTTTTGTGTAGAACATTTAGTGGGGTGCGGATTTGTTGTCATTACTATAGGAGCCACTCATGAATCTATATTTTCCATTTTTCCTGACAGACGTTTTGTCCAGCAATCCAATGTGATATCTGAAATAGACAGCTTAGATATTCATTCTTGGAAACAATTATTGAAGCTTAGAGTAGAAGATATGAGTTTGGTTATGAAAAACGTAGATAAGGTCTTGGATTCAGATAAGGATCTTAGGGCCATAGTCGATGTGAATGAAATGGGGATCATTGGTCATTCATTAGGTGGGGCTGCTGCTTATGAATTGCTTAAAAGAGAAAAGAGAATTAAGGCTAGCATTCTATTAGATCCTAGTTTCCATTTAATGACCACGAATAAGGAAGAGGGAGTATCTGTTCCGTTATTGGTAGCTCGGCAAGAGAAATGCTCGTTTGAAGAACTGGAAAATGAAATCTCTCCAGACCTATTGCCTTTGTTGCTGACTGGGTATGAGTCTTTGTTTAACTCGAGTGATCTGAATAGTCCATTTATTAAATTAAACGGTGCTCATCATATGACTTTTAGCGATATCCCGATACATTACAACGAAGATGGGATAGAACACAAGCATTCCACTATTAATAAGTATATCTCTGCTTTCCTTGAGAAACATTTAAAGAAGGAAGAAAGTAAATTTCATGAGCTGCTGAAAAATAAGATTAATGATGGAATCGATCAAGTAAATAGTAAAGGACATGTTATTTAAGGAGGGGACTAGAAATGTTTAGATAACACACGCCTTAAATATTTTATAGGTAGTTAGCATTGATGAGGAGGAATGACGCATGGAATTAAATAATTGGTCTGAGGAACTTAATTTTTATGATTTATCAAATGAATATTCCATTCAAAAGGCTGAGCCCGAAGAATGGGGACTGTATTGTTCTGTCTATTATAATATGGCCTATACTGGATTTTTTAGAGAGGAAGGCTACTTCAATGTTTCGCGGAATAACTCTTTTTGGATTTATAAAGGAGAGTCAAAAATCGGTGGGGTAAGGATGGCACCCAATACGTTATATCATCTATTCTTTATGCCCCCATTCAATGATTCATTTGAGGTACTGAAACTTCTTAAAAGAATACTCATAAAATGGTCTGATGCAACGCAACGTATCAAGATATATGAAATTCTCCCCGATCAAGTACATTTATTTACGAGGGCTGGATTCTGGCCAGATGAGTTCAGATGTCGCTGGATGCAGCGCCCGACAGATCATTTCAATGTGCATTGGGATCATGATTTTATCGTTAAGAGCCCCGAAATTATCGAGAATGAAACAGGTGCTAAGCAATACATTAATGAAGATGAAATCGCTCAGTGTGACTTTGACAGCTTTGTAGGAGGTTTTGAAGCCTTACGCAGAAAGAAAACATCCCTTGAAGACTTTATCCCGAACGAAGAAATCTATTTTACCAATGAGAACCTAACTCAAGCTTCTACGCTTGTATATGATAAGGTTACTGGACAGCTCATAGCCAACTGTCGCCTATGTTTGCAGGATAATCAAGCAGCAGTATATAGCATCGGAGTCAACTCTGCTTACAGAGGAAAAGGACTTGCTACACGCATGCTGCAAAGAGCACTGACTTCTCTTAAAGACAAGTATCCAGTTCTAAGGTTATATGTCATGGAAGGCAATGATGCCGAATCAGTTTATTTTAATCTTGGATTTGTTCCTGGCGTTCAAGAGATACAAACGATGTATGTTCCAGTACATGAGTAGTCACAGTTAAATTAATCAACTATTAACCCGAGTGGATCTTTTGGAATGGGGCAGCATCGCTGTTTCTAATCTCTCGGGTTTCTGTTGCTTGAGGAAAGGATGGTTATTATTGGGACTATATTAATGTTGGTAGTGTCTTTGTTTTTTGGTATTTTTGTTGTGAAAATCGGAATGGATAATTCCAAGAGTAATCAGTACACCAAAGAAATATTGCAAGAATTAAGAGAAATCAAGGAGATTCTAAGGGAAGAACGATGAAGACAACCTCAAGGAGGCGTTAGGGTGCTTTATGATTTAAAAGGCCAAGCCAATATGTCACCTGTTGTTGGGTTGTTATTTGCTGCGGTTATAGAAAACAGCCAACGACTCCAACGAATCACGGAAGGTATGTCGCAAGAAGAAATAGATTATAAAGGACCTAATAACAACTTCAATAGTACCGCTCAATTAATAAAACATATCACCTACGTCGATCTGAATTGGGCTTATCGAATAAAGGGATTACCACTTCCTCAAAACTTAAAAGAGCAACATGGCCCTATGATTGATGAAAATGGCAGTCTTCCGATGGTTCAAGGAATATCTTTGAGTACACTTATGTCGACATATGAAGGTGTCATAACCATGTTGAAGGACGCGTGTACACAATTAACGGATGATGATCTAGCGAGGATTGTCACTTTTGGGCATGAAAATGAGAAGCAAGCAACCGTACGCTGGGGTATGTGGCATATCGCTGACCACAGTCGTTATCATCAAGCTCACATTAATCAACTTCGAAGATGGTATCAAGAAGCTTACTAAAGAATGATGAGAAAGCGGTATTCGTATTGCATTTGCCTTTGAACAGCTAACAGCTCATAGAAAAAGCCGAACTTATAACATTGGAAGAGCGTCTAATATATAGCATCGTTAAAATTTCGGTTATTAGGAGCTATTCAATAATGAAGAAAATAAGTACTTATATTATAGTTTTATTAACATTGAGTTTAATCATTCTTGGTTCTAAATTTGTTGAATCTCAAAATCAAAGAAAAGAGCTTCAGAATTCTATTGATAATTCATTCAGATATGAAATAAGTAATGTCCAGCACAGCTTTAGTATGGTTGTTAATGATTACACGTATAGATCAATGATATCAAGTGTGTCTAATGCAGCTGCGATATCGGAACTAACTTCTTTCGGGAAACTGAATGATGATTTAGATATTAGTTTGTACCAATTATATATCTCACTTAGAGAGGAAAGATCCAAAGACAAAGTCTTATCACGAATAGAAGAACTTAGAGAAATATTTAGTATGTTGGTCAGGGATCCGATAAACCATGAGGCAACAGACAGAATAATTCAGATCAACAATGATACATTTTTTAATACAAAAGAAGAATGAGCACCCGGTGAGATGAGGAACATTCAGTTCATGTGAAAAACAAAGGAGGTGATTCCATTGGTAAACAAATAAAATGAGAAAATCTAAATGTTGATTTAAATAAGCATGCAGATTTTCTCTCTTATGGATCAAGAATTTATCATAGAGGAGAATGAACATGCTAAATCAATTAAGTGAAACGATCTATTATCTATCTAACCAAAATGATAAAGAAAGACCAACATTGGGGTTAGTTTGCGGTGATAAATATAGCCTTGTCGTTGACGGTGGAAATTCGGTTCAACATGCCAGGGATTTCTTACATGAAATAGAGAAGTTAAACGTTCCGCCCGTTAAATATGTGGTCATTTCTCATGCCCATTGGGATCATTTTTTAGGAATGAATGAATACGGAGCTACAATTATTATGAATAGTCTAACTAGCCAAAAGATGAATGATTGGCGGAACTATTCTTATGATGATCGCTCTCTACAGGAGTATGTGGATTCCAAGAAGATGACTTCACATTGTATGGAGACGATACAAAATGAAATACCGGAGAGAGACACATTTCAGTTATGTCCTCCGGATATTATTTTTGAAAAGTCACTCCATCTGGACTTGGGCAATAAAGTTTGTGTGCTTGAAACCATTCGTAGCACCCATACCGATGATTCAACCATTGTATATATTCCGGATGAAAAGGTCATTTTTCTGGGCGATAGTGCTTACAATACAACTACCAATTCGTTATATCATATTAAGCAAGACAAGTTATTGCCTATGATTGAGGACATTCAGCAATATGATGCCGTTCATTTCTTGCTTGGTCATGAGTCGATCTGTGACGTGGAGGAGATGGATACGTTTTGGAGAGAGCTCATCTCAGCCAATGATGTTGTGAAATCCACATCATTAGAGGAAGCAATCGAGCGTTTTGAAGCAGCCAATAATCGAACAGCCAATGACAATGAGCTTTTCTTCTTACAAGGATTCGTGAATGATCAGATATTACAATCAAAAGCAACGGAATAAAAGAAGATCCATGAAAATCCATTTCAATTGATCCATGTGAAGTTCTCTGATATACTTTTCGCATGATATTTGATTGGGGGTTACTCAGATGGCAATGCTGAATTGCTCGTTAGCTAGAAATAACTCATGCAAAGCCTGATCGGGGGCGATACTTTGCGTGGGGCGCGATAGCTTAGATTCTTTCGCCCATACTTAATTTTATCGTTTCTAATAACAGGCTTTGCCCTTATTGATTTTTTTCTATGAAAAATAAGGAGCTGAAAGCTATGAGTACACCATTTATTAGAAACCACCAATATAATTTGATTAAAAAACAAGCGGAATTTGTTCGCAAAACCGTGCAATCCGCCGCGGATCGCAGGGTCCTGGAGACTGTTAGATACAGTGCTGCAACAAACATCGTTGAAGCATTTACGGATCTGACAGAGAACCAGCAGCAAATGCTGGAGCAAATCTCGTCGCTGGAGACAACAGACGATTTTCAACGGTATATGAAAGCATTGGAACCATATCTGGAGTTGTATCCATCGATTACGTTGAAACAAATTCAGAAGTTATTTCCGAAGAACAAAAAGATGAAAATGCCTGATCTACCATCCATTGATTTTCGATATGTAACGTACCTGAGCTGGGTAGATATTGCGACGAACAAATTATTCGTTGTATATCCGTTCGAAGGACAGTTTATCGGTATTGAGGGAAGAATAACGCCGACACACAAGAAGGGGTACTGCCTATTCTGTAATCGGCATCAAGAGCTTGCATTCTTCACGGTCAAGACCAAGAACGCTTTACCGGATAATTATTCTGCGATTGGTCAATACGTATGCATGGAGAACCAAGGATGTAATCACAGCATTACCAATACAGAATCGCTGGAGAAGTTCATTCTCTCCGTTCGTAAATAAGGTTATATTAAGTAAAGGCTGCCTGCAAAGGCGGCCTTTTTTGCTTATGCTTTCATTCCTCAAGGATACTCAGAAATCATTGGAAAAAGAGGTTGATAATTGTTAACATGTAATCATACGGTGTGTAAATGGAGAAGAGGTAGGAAATTGGAAATCAAAGATCGTCCGAAGATAACAATCCCAAAAACGTTACTGGAAAAAACTTTAGATATCACAACCATCATTTTATTTATTATTGGCATTATATACTGCTTGCAACAATGGATGACCTTACCGGATCAGATACCGATTCATTTTAATATGAAGGGGGAGCCTGATGGCTGGGGAGGAAAGTGGGGAGTATGGCTGCCCTTAGTCATTGGGCTTATTTTATGGATTGGGCTTTCGCAACTGGAGAAGTATCCTCATACGTATAATTACCTCAATTTGAATATGGAGAATGCGGAGAGACAATATAAAAATGCACGGCTCATGATTAATCTGATGAAGATGGAGATATCCATATTTTTTATTTATATCAGTTGGATGATTATTGAGTTTTCAAGTGCGGATAAAGTCACTCATCATAATTGGTTGCCCGTTGTCATATTCATTATCGTTTTATTTAGCTCCATAGGTTTCTTTATATACAGATCATTTAAACTCAAATAACGTTGGAGCTAGGCTCTTATTGAAGAGGTGAAGACAAATACTATGAAATCGTGAGGATGTTGAAAATGAATAACCCTGCTGTTAACGCTGAATTGAAAATTGTATTTGAAGATCATGAACAGGATTACCATGCTGTCTGTAGTAATCTGTATCAATACAATCTAAGAGAAACAAATGGTCTGTTAAAGAAACCTGGCAAAAGCATCAATTTGTTTCTAAGGGATAAGACAGGAAAAGCAGTAGGTGGGATCTTCTGTGCTACGTACTGCTATACTTTATATATTGATAACTTTTGGATTGATGAAGAATACAGAGAATATGGGTATGGGAAATCATTAATCATGCAAGCAGAGAGCATTGCTGTTAGTGAGGGCTGCAAACTTTCACATACAAGTACATTTTCTTATCAGTCTCCTGAATTTTACAAGAAGATGGGTTATGAAGTGTTTGGAATGATAGATGAATACCCGGAAGGAATTATTCAGTACTTCCTGAAGAAAAGATTATAGACTTACATAGGAATCTCAAAAATATCATATAACATATATAAAGGAGAAATGATATGACGGTCGTTGGAATATTGGGGACAATTCATAATCAAGAATTAAGAGAAAAATATAATAGTTCTCTTACCTTGTATGAGGATCTGATTACAGAATTCAACCCGGATATTATCTGCGGTGAAGTGCATCCCCAGAGTTGGATGAAGTATATCAAGGATAAACAGGATAAGGGATATTGGGGTGAGCCAGCCAGTGAGTATTGGGAGCTTATCTTTCCATTATGTGAAGAACGGAATATAGAGTTTGTGCCTATTGACTGGTTTGAGTTAGATGTCTGGAATGATTTTGATCCATTGAACAGCTTCTCAGAAGAGCAGCGTAAAGCGTTGGAGAAGATCGATGATGAATGGTTTGCTAAACAAATGAATACACATGACGTTGGAGCGATTCCCTTTAATTCGGTTGCGTTTGATACTATGACCAAACAAAAATATGAATGGTTGGATCAGATTAATCCCAAAGTAAATAACTTTAGATGGATCGTACGAAATCAGATCATGATTCAACGTGTGAAGAACACGTATCATTCGAATCCGGGTAAGAAAATTTTATGTGTTGTGGGAGCAGATCATAATTATATTTTCAAAGAGGAATTAATTAATGAACCTATTGAATTGGTATATCCATTACGATAGTTCAATTAATAGACTATAACCTTCAGGAGGTTTATTCCATGATCAGATTGTGCAACAGTATGGACGCAGATGCAATGGTTGAGATCATTAATGATGCAGCAAAGGCATACCAGGGTGTAATTCCTGAGGATCGCTATCATGAACCCTATATGCCATTGCAAGAATTGAATCAGGAAATCCGTGATGGCGTCGTATTCTGGGGCTTTGAAGAAAATAATAGATTATGGGGCGTTATGGGAATTCAGGATAAAGGTGATGTTGCTTTAATCAGGCACGCATATGTAAGAACTCACCAACGGGGGAGCGGAATAGGCACAAAGCTGTTGGCTCATCTGGTGGCATCAACCGACAAACCGATATTAATAGGAACCTGGGATTCCGCAGAATGGGCTATAAAATTCTATTTGAAAAATGGTTTCACCCTAGTTTCATCGGATGAGAAGAAGCAGTTATTAACTCGATACTGGAACGTTCCTGAAAGACAAATCGAGACCTCTGTCGTTTTATGTGACGGGAAGTGGAATGCTTTTTGAAATACAAAAGCATTTTTCGAGGACATAAGTGTAACTAAATGATGAGAGGTGCTTGTATGCTTTATCATTTTAGCGAGTTCTCAGATATCCAAATCTTTATTCCGAGGGAGAAACAAAACAGAGCTGAATTTCCTGCAGTGGTGTGGGCCATTGATGAAGAGCATGAATATTCATATTACTTTCCAAGAGATTGCCCGAGAATCATTTGCAAAAAGACAGACTCGATAAGTGCTGAGAATAACGAGAAGTTTTTTAAACATTCTAATGCGGATATCATCGTTACGGTTGAAAGTTCATGGTATCCGAGGATTATGAATCAGATCATGTACAGGTACCATTTCGATGACACCAATTTTGAACTCTTTGATCCAACGGCGGGCTACTATATTTCTTATCAGGTTACAAAGCCTCTACATATAGACCGCATGGAGGGTTTAATAGAGAGATTATTTGAAAAAGGAATCGAACTCAGATTTACTCCAAATCTGTATCCACTGAGAGAGGCGATACTGACATCGGATTTTAAAGAATTTGGAATACATAGATTCAATAACGCAACGAAAGTTTAGAGCGAACTTTAGTGGCATAGGGGGGGGATTTCTATACAGTATCCAATAGTAGTATTAGATTTGGATGGAACATTACTCAACACAGATAAACAAATTTCGAAACGGAATTATGAGGCAATGGTGACATGCTCTAAACAAGGGATCAGATTCATCTATGCTACAGCACGTCCACCAAGAGCAGTAAGGTTGCTTTTACCTGAGGAATTGCTCCATAGCGGTTCTTTTATATATTACAATGGAGCCTATATCCACTGCAATTACACTGGTATTCAACAATATGAGCACATAGACCCTGTGATCACTGCTGAATTAATAAATTATGGCATGGAGAATAACAAGGAACTGGGTTTAAGCCTTGAAGTGGAGGATCAATGGATTAGTTTCAAAGAATATGATTATACAACGCTTATGAGAGTTAAAGAAAACCCAACGATAAAATCATTAGAAGAGCTCAAAGGTATTGCTGCAACAAAAGTACTTTTTACGGGTTTCAAGGATATAGATTTTCTCAGAGAGAAGTTTGCATCTAGATTAAATGTTTTGGTTACAGACGGTGGTAATCTTGTTCAAATCTCATCAATCAAAGCCTCCAAAGAAAATGCATTGAAAATTTTGTGTAAGGCAATGAAAATAAAAGTTGAAGATGTAATGGTTTTTGGTGATGATTTTAATGATATCGGGCTTTTTGAAATATGTGGCTGGTCGGTAGCCATGGGTAATGCAATTGAAGAGTTGAAGATTCTCTCGAAAGAGATCACTGATACGAATGATTCTGACGGAGTTGCGAGAGTGTTGGAACGGATGTTGAGATGAATGATTTTAAAATTTGTGATGAACGATATCAATTCGAAAAGGAGATGGATGTACTTGTAGCGCTATGGTAGTTATAGGCTTTTTTTACGATACAGAATCTGCTATTTCGTATATAATAGAAATTCATATGAGTCTGTATAACTACATAACATCGCGAGGTGCACCAATCTTATGCCAACCATCTATGACTTTAGCGTAACCAAAACGAGTGGAGAACGTTTCCCGCTCTATCAATACGAAGGACAACCTGTACTGATCGTGAATACAGCGAGCAAGTGTAAGTACACGCATCAGTTCGACGACATGCAGAAGCTTTATGATCGATATAAAGAGCAAGGGCTTCAGATCATTGGTTTCCCTTGTAATCAGTTTGCGGAGCAAGAGCCGGGAAGCAGTGAAGAGGCGGAGTCCTTTTGTCAGATTAACTATGGCGTGAAATTCCCCATGTTCTCCAAAATGGATGTCAATGGAGAGGCGGCGCATCCGCTGTATGACTTTTTGAAAAAGTCGGGACCTTTTGCAGGCTTTGATGAGTCAGATGTGCAAGCGAAACTGCTAAAGCTGATGGTGGCGGACAAAGCACCGGAATGGTTGCATGGTGATGCGATCAAGTGGAACTTTACTAAGTTTCTGATTGATGCCGAAGGGCATGTGGTTAAACGTTTTGAACCTGTTGATTCGATTGACGAGATCCAGGCGAGTATTGAACAGCTACTGTAATTTATCTTTCACATTCCTAAAGGGCCATGCCACGTACCGTGCAAACAAACGGATATGTGCATGGCCTTCTATATTTCAAAAGTCTATCCAGTACTATCCGACATGATGTGAAACGGGTAAAATGGTAAGAAACCTCTCCAGAACAGGAGGTACTTGAACGTGCCAAGTGTAATGCAATTTAGTGGTCCATTGGAATATAGCTATCGCTCCACCAGTACGTACGACCCTGGAGCATCGGACGGATTTCATTCGCATCCACAATATGAGGTGTACTATTTTCATGATGGTGAATGCACCTATCTGATTGGAGATCGAGTCTACAACCTTGAACCGGGTGACCTGGTCCTGATGCATGGCATGACCCTTCATAGGCCACATCCAATGCCAGGCAAACCTTATGTGCGAACGACGCTGCACTTTGATCCCTCGGCCATCCGCAGCAGTCTGCACCCGGACCGGGTGAGCGAAGTGTTAAAGCCGTTCGAAGAACTGAGAAACTGCCGGATCAATCTGACAGGCAATATTCGCTCCGAATTCGAAGCCTTGCTGTTGAGTCTGCATCAGCTTACCGTGAATTCGGGGGATTTCAAAGAGGAACGCATGAACGTTCGTTTATGTGACCTACTGTATGTTATAGCTGGAATCTGCCGAGGCAGGGTCGAGGACCACCTTCCTTCTTCCGAGAAGGAGCGGCATGTACAGCATATCATTGCTTATGTCGAAACTCATTATATGGAGGACATTGGGCTGGATGATCTGGCAAGTGAGCTTCATCTGTCCAAGCCTTATCTGGCCGGATTGTTTAAAGAAATGACGGGTAGCACCATATTTAAATATGTGTATGACCGTCGCATTAATCAGGCCAAGCTGTTATTCCAGTTCCAGCCGGATATCAGTGTGACAGAGGCCAGCCGGTTGGCAGGGTTCAAACGTTTATCCCATTTCAGTCGAATGTTCAAACAAAGTGTAGGGTGTGCACCAGATCTGTACCGTAGTCGATTACATCGTTCGTTTGATTAATGTAGCGTTACGGATCAAAAATTTTACATGCTGCACAGCCTGAGGAGGTTACTGAATGCAATCAGAACAACCATTCAAGCTTGATTACCGAATTGGATCAGCCGATGCCGATTACAAATCACAATGTCGTGCATCTGCTTTACTGGAGCATATGCAGCTGGCAGCAGACCGTGATTTAGCAGGTATGGGAGTTACCGTATCGCAGATACTGAATCAGGGATTGGGCTGGATGCTATTAACGACAGATGTCACAATCATGCGCCCAGCCCGATTGGAAGAAGAAGTATCCTTGCAGACGTGGCATAAAGAAAATAAAGGTGTGACATGGTTAAGGGATTATATCCTTACAGATCGAGAGGGAACACATCTGGCTGAGGCTCGTACAGCTTGGGCGTTGGTCGATCTGAAGAGACGCAGAGTCGTCAGACCATCAGCTTTACCTTTTGAAGTGAAATCGCATCCTGATTTATCCTTAGGTGAAGCCCCTGCTAAAGTGACGGTCCCTTCTGAACTCAGCTTGCAGGAACAATATCGTTTAACTGTACAATACAGCAGCACAGACAGTAATGGGCATATGAACAACGCCCGGTATGCAGACGTCTGTTGTGATGCATTAACACTGGATGAACTGGCTGCAGGTATGATCCGTCTGCAAATTTCATATCATCGTGAGATTCGTATGCAGGAGTTAATGATTGTTGAGCGTTCAGAGGTTACAGAGGGAGCTGTGTGGGTTCGAGGAAGATTGGCTGAAGAGAATGAGAGCATTATTTTTGAAGCCAAATTAAGTCTCGGAGACTCAACTGACTCGCCCATTGATCAATGAAATGGAACTGAATACAAGTAGATGAAGTCAACCAGTCCGTTCTGGTTGGCTTTTTTCTATTTTTACCTCCTGATGCAGATATAGATGCACCTGTTACGTTCATCTCATAATTCGCTCGTGTTTAGAAGCCAGACAGAAAAGGTAAAAGAAGGGTAAATGAAAACTGAGGAGGAATCACGAATGAAACAGCACACACCGGATCAAAATAACAAGGATGCACATAAGGATCGTTCCCATGATAATCCGGAGCAGTATCCAACAGAGCAGGAAAGTTTGCTTGACCGGCATGAAGAAGAGCAGACGGTGGACCCCATTCCAATGGAAGATCTGAATATGGAGAAGCAGGAAGAGAAGAATAAGGATCAGACCAAGAGCAATTCGTCATCGGAAGAGAAGTATCGAGCAGATTATCGCGAATCGCAGTGATCATATTCATTCAATTGCTGTTAAAAATGATACTTAAATCCCCCTATTCAAAAGGAAATGACTAAATGTACATTTAGTGAAAATAAAATAGTTTGTTGACTAATGTATGTTACTATATTATAGTTACTATGTTGGCAATTTAGGAAATACCATTTTGGGAGGCGAATATTTATGTCTAAATCTTTCTTTGAAGCGTTGAAAAACAGAAGATCTTATTATGGAATCAGCAAGGAATCCACAATCTCGGATGCTAAAATCCAGGAAATCGTGGAAGAAGCGGTAAAATACACTCCGACTTCATTCAACTCACAAACATCTCGTGCCGTAGTATTGCTCGGTGAACAACACGATAAACTGTGGAATCACACGGAAGAAATTTTGCGTGAAGTGGTTGGCAATGCAGAAGCTTTCCAATCTACAGCTGAAAAAATGGCTGGATTCCGCAGCGGATATGGTACAGTACTCTTTTTCGAAGACAACAATGTGATTGCGCAGCTACAACAAAATTTTGCGGCTTATGCGGATAACTTCCCGATCTGGGCGAACCAATCTAACGGTATGTTGCAACTGGTGATCTGGACTGCTTTGGAACAAGAAGGTCTGGGCGCTTCCCTGCAGCACTATAACCCGCTGATTGATGAGAAAGTCAAACAGGAATGGAACATTCCGGAGAACTGGAGACTGATCGCTCAAATGCCATTCGGCAAACCAACAGCAACACCAGGCGAGAAAGAATTCCAACCGATTGAACAACGTGTAAAAGTACACAAGTAAGACTTTTACCTGGATCGAACGTCGACCTTAATTGAAAAGATTGAGGTGCCTCGTTTCAGCGAATTTCCCATTATTTAACCACATACGGCCTCGCTTCAATTTGATACGATGATGTAGATCGTACTCCAATGAAGCGAGGCTTTTTGATGTGAATAATAGAATATACAAACGTACCCGCCGAAAGCTATGGAATGCTATTTTGTGCGGCGTACTGGCGATAGGATCAATCACCATCGGTGAATCCACAGCTCAGGCAGCATCGGCTCAGCAGGTGTTCAAGGATACAACCTCCAGTTATGCCAAGGATGCCATTGCACATCTGGTAAAGGCGGGAATTGCTGCCGGAACCTCCGAGAATACGTTTGAACCCAAAAAGGCAGTCACTCGTGCTGAATTTGCAACATTTGCCGTGAGACTGCTAGGTTTGAAGCCCGTTAAAAACAATATTAATCCCTATAACGATGTCAGCATGAACGCTTGGTATTACGGCAACGTTGCAGCCATGACCAATCTTTCCATTCTTGAGGGCAAGAGTCAGGGCGTGTTCCAGCCAAACGCCTCCATTACTCGGGAAGAAGCGGCTGCACTGCTGGTGAGGATGCTGAAACAATCTTCCAAATCAACGAACCTTCTTTCATCCACATATGACGATGCAACTGAGATATCTGACTGGGCACGTCCTTATGTGCAGACCGTATATCAGCTTGGATTGATGCGCGGCAGTGATGGCAAGTTTCGCCCGCATGACCAAGTGACTAGAGAAGAGGCAGCAGTGATGCTGGATGCCATTTTGCAAAAGAAAACCTGGTCAGACCAGCTGAAAGGTGAGGATCAGCTCGGTATTCAGCTGGGATGGCAATATAACGCCTCTACAGCTGAGTTCAAGAAACAGATCGAACAATCGGAAGCCAACACACTGGTTCCCCGTTGGTTCTTCCTGAATAGCAGCATGAAAGTCACGGATCTCACGGACACATCGTTATTATCATGGGCATCTGCTACGGACAGACAGGTATGGCCGTTGCTTGGCAATCGTTCGAACCCGGACCTTACCCACCAGATGTTATCGAGTACAGCCAACCGGGCGTCGGTGATCTCACAGGTCACCTCTTTGGTGAAAACATATAAACTGGATGGTATTAACGTGGATTTTGAGAACGTACTGCCAGCTGATCGTGAAGGAATGACCGCATTTATTACTTCCCTGGCAACGGCTCTGCATGCGCTAGGCGCTGTTGTGTCTGTAGATGTATCACCCGATCTGGGGACAGATTGGACCGATGCATTTGATTATGCGCAATTAGGCGCTGTATCGGATTACATGGTACTGATGGGATATGAGGAACATTGGAACGGCGATCCGCAAGCAGGGTCTGTGGCATCTCTTCCTTGGGTTGAAAGGGCTTTGGATACGATGCTCGCTGAGGTAGTTCGCGCCAAAACAATTCTGGCTCTACCCTTATATACACGGGATTGGTCTTCCGCTAATCCGGCAGCCAGTTCATGGGATATCACCCTGGCAGAACAGGGAACTCGTGCACGAGCTTCGGGCTCCGTAAGACGATGGGATGCAGATCTGGTCCAATATGTCATCGGCTATAACAGTAACGGTACGCCGAGATATATATGGGCAGAGGACAGTCGTTCATTGTCCGCGAAAGTAATGATGAGCGGAGAGCGTAATATTGCCGGATTGGCCTACTGGTATATGGGCGGAGAGACGGCAGATGTATGGAATGCCATTTCGAACGCTTCACGATTTGAATCATACATTTTCTAAATTCCGAAATTATAATTCTTTCTTAAACCGACCCAAACACACCGTTATTCAGACGGATGGTTTGGGTTATTTTATTTTGGTAAAAGCTAAGTTGTAACGGATTACGTTTGATTTTGGTTGAACGGTGTAAATGGATAGAAGGATAGTGAACTGTCCAATAACATATAAGAGATAGAAGCATAGGAGGGAGATGGAGCATGCGAGAGTATGATTGCATTATAGTAGGTGGAGGACTCGCAGGACTTCAGGCAGCTATTCAGATGGGGCGTTACTCTTCTCATCGGGTGTTGGTAGTGGACGCAGGAGAAGGCAGATCAACGTTATGCCGAACCTATCATAATATTCTTGGTTTCCCCGATGGAGTATCCGGTGAAGAGCTGCGCTCCAAAGGCAGAATGCAGGCTGAGCAGACTGGAGTAAATTTTGAGAAAGACCGTATCATTAAGGCAGGACGCCGGGGAGAACAGATTCAATTGTTCGGTTCTTCCGGCTCTGAATATATGGCGAAAACAGTCTTACTGGCAACTGGACTAACGGACAGGATACCGGCGATTCCGGGATTAAGGCCTACGTTGGGAAGAACAGTATATGTGTGCCCGGATTGCGATGGATATGAGATTCAGGATCAGCGCACGATATTGCTGGGTGCAGGCGAAGCCGGTGCAAATATGGCTATGGTTTTGATTCAACGTACCAATGAGTTGTTGTATATCAACCATGAGCAGTCGCCAATCTCCGCTGAGCTTCATCGAAGTATGAAAGAGGCAGGAGTTCGTTACCTTGAGGCCGCCGTCCAAGAAGTGCAACAGATGGAAGATGGCCATATTACGGGTGTGCTGACGGAAGATGGACAGATTTTTGAGTCAGAGCGTGGATTTGTTGCGTTTGGAGGCAATCGTGTACATTATGAACTGGCAGAGCAGCTTGGAGCCGTCATCGCGGATAATAAACACGTGGAGGCCAACGCGCGAAACATGCAAGCTGCGCCTAATGTATGGATTGCCGGGGACCTGGGCCTGCACGCGGAACAAGCTACGGTTGCCATGGGCGAAGGTTCGATTGCCGCGATCTGGATTCACAAGGCATTGCAACAGATGAAAAAGGAAAACAAAGTGAAGCAGATCTAAACGCAAATTAAAATGCAGATGGTGAACAGCCCCATTCATAGAAAAAACAATTTTAAAGTCCCCCGACCGTTGTGACTAAGGTTGGAGGACTTTTTGCGTTGTACGCAAGCTGTTTACAAAAGTATGGTCTGAAATTATTTGCTGTTTGTATTGCGGGTCTCTGTTGTTTTGGCTTTGTGAGGGTGGGTGATGTTGTCTACGATTTCTCCTACGGCTTCTTCAATCATGTCCGTTGGGCCGGGGTTGTTCGGGTCGGGTTGAATAATTGTATTCACACCAGGTTGCAGATCTTTGTTTTTTCGTTCTTTTTTATGTTCATTCATGGAAAATTCCTCCTTATTCAGGTATGTTTAAGGTGTTCCTTAACATATCCAATCCTTGTGATGTATATGTAAACGATTAACCAATCAAATCAAATTGAAACGCTAGGTGTTAGGGGAGGAGGAGTTCATCTGTTCAAAAAAACGAGCATGCTCCTGTTACTTCTGATTTTATGTGTGTGGACATATTGGAGAACGGATAGCGATGATCAGAATCCGTATTTGATTACCGACTACAGCCGCCTTCATCCGGTTAAGGTTGAACGTGTGGTCGAAGGTCATGAAGAGCAGCAGCTCGTTGAACTGCTTCAAGATGCCCGAGAGCGGAACCTAACGATATCGATTGCCGGGCAGCGCCATAGTCAGGGAGGACACACCTATTATAAAGACGGCATTGTCATAGACATGACCTCGTATAACAAAGTGCTGGAAGTCAATACCGATGCCAAAAAGGTACGTGTGCAGGCTGGGGCGACCTGGGCTGACGTACAGCGAGCCATTAACCCATATGGACTGGCCGTCAAAAATATGCAGTCCCAGAATATTTTCACCGTAGGCGGATCTATCAGTGTAAATGCACATGGTCGGGAGCTTCATCAGGGTTCCTTGATTGAAAGTGTCGATTCCTTTCATCTCTTGACGGCAGATGGTCAGATTCGGCAAGTGAGTCGCACGGAGAATGCAGAGCTTTTCCCGCTTGTACTTGGGGGTTACGGACTGTTTGGCGTGATTTTGGACGTTACGTTGACGTTAACGGATGACGAAGTCTATCGTCTCACAACTGAGCAGGTGCAGGTTGAGGACTACCCGACTTATTTTCAAAAGAATGTCCTGGGAGGCGCGATGATGCGTATGCATCTGGCCCGAATTTCAGTTCAGCCCGGTGAAGGCTATTTTCGCGAGATGTACGCATTGAATTATGCCTCTGATCCAATGGCTTCACTGGATGATTATGATCATCTGGATGAACGTGAAAGAGGCGTGCTTACCAGCAAACTTCTGTTCAACCTGAACCGTGAATTCCAATGGGGGCGGGCCTGGTTTTGGCCGCTGCAACAGCGGTATTTCGAGACACAGGATGGCAAGAGGCTCAGCCGCAACAATGCGATGGCTTCTGCGTCTTCCTTCATGGAGTATCATCAGCCGGGTGAAAATGATCTGCTGCAGGAATATTTTATTCCGGTGGATGTCTTCCCCGCATTTGTACAGGAGATGGGAGAGATTGTATCCCAGGAGCAATTGGATTTGCTCAACATTACAGTCAGGTTTGTGAAACATGATGAAGAAGCTGTGCTTTCCTATGCGACGCAGGATATGTTCGGCCTTGTCTGTTTATTTCACGCTTCATTGTCTGAGGTAGAACAAGAGAAGTTCAAGGGCAGTATGCAGCAGCTGATAGATGCAGTCCTTCGATATAACGGAACATATTATCTGCCCTATGCAGGTTATGCAACTTCAGAGCAATTCGAACAGGCTTATCCTCGGAAGAATGAGTTTTTTGCAGCCAAAGAAAAGGTGGATCCGAATCATTTATTTATGAACTATTTTATGGAGCAGTATGGAGGAAATCATCCATGAATATCAAGTGGCTTGTTCGATCTCAAAGTATCGTTACGCTCGCTTCGGGCATGATTTATCCATATTATCTTTTGTTTCTCAAAAATCTGGGTAACAGCTTCTCCAAATATGGGCTTGCCTTTGCCGTATTTACAATCAGTTCGGCTGCTGCTTCGCAATGGCTCGCTCCCCGGATGGATCGACACGCCAAGCAGTGGCTCATTGTAAGTTCGGTGGGGATGGCCGCAGCCATGATTGCATTTCCGTGGGTCATTTCCTACATCTGGGTGCTGCTGCTGCAAATCATGATGGGGACATGCAATGCGATGCAGCGAATGAGTGAACGGGTGCTGCTCGCCGATTATACGGTGGCTGGGCAACGGGGCCCAGCTTTAGGTAACTATCATTTCTGGACATCTGCTGCTTCAGGATTTGCGGTTATTGTTGGCGGTGTGCTGATTGATTGGCTGACGATCGATGTATTATTTTATCTGAGTGCGATGCTGTATATGTGGGGAGCTCTGGCAGTATGGCGATTACGAAGCATTTCTGAGGAAGCAGCTGATGGCTAAAGGATAGAAATGGTCTGATTAATCTCCAGCGAGAAGTTTATATTATAGATAACCTGGTATGATTAAGCATTTTGCTTACATTCCACAAAGCGAGTATTCTCAAGGAGGTTTTTCAGATGAATGAACAAAATCATGTTATCCATAAAGATGGACAAGTTTCAACCGACAAGGTAGACAATGCGATTGATAAGATTGCGCCGGAGGAACGGGAACAGATTTTACAGAACTTTGATGCCTTTAAAGGATATCTGGGCAAACGAATTGCAATGGGAGAATCGATTGGACTGGGTGAGGAGCAGATGGCCAAAATCGCTGAGAAAGTAGCCGACTATTTGGCAGCCCGGGAAGAGCCGCGTAACCGTGAAGAGAAGTTGCTGCAAGAACTGTGGAATGTCGGGAAAGAGGAAGAGCGCCATATGCTGGCTCATATGCTAGTGCGTCTGGCACAAGGTTCAACCCCGAATCATTAAGATTGAGCTGAAATTAAAAGCTAAGCCAATAGAGACTCTGGATGCCATGGCATTCAGGGTATCTTTTTGATGACACCTATTGTAACTATTTTTCATCTGGCTGATACTTTTGCAGTGTGTACACCCGGTATGATAGGGAGAGTAAAAGAAAGATTAAATATTCATATGAGCGTTTGAAGAGAAAGCCTTCCGGTTAAGGAATAGTAACGTTCATAATAAGGAGAGATGCTGCCTATGAAGAACGCGGCGAAACAATGGAAATTACGAATGCTGGGTGCGGCTGTTGCATTGCTTGGCATGATTGTGCTTGCTACATATTTACTTACACCAGCGAACGCTGAGGAGAGCACGGACTCTGTACAGGCTTCTGCCAAAGCGCAGGCTGCAAACTCCGAGATGTTTACAGCGTATGTGGAAGACATACAGCATGAGAATGGTAAATTGTACTTGATTGTAGACAAGATTGGCTGGTACCAAGGTGCAGAGGCTGATAAAGTTTTTGAACAACGCAATCCGGGCTCTGGTATAGATGGTGCTCCTGATGGTTATTATATTGTCAATGACAGCAAAGAGCAGGAAAAGGTAGAAGTAAGTGCTAATGCTGAAGTGTTGATGCAGTTATATGATCGCGATGGTACAGTGTCGGGCACCACTATTCAATGGAATGAGTCAGTGGCGCTCAGCAAATTCGAATCTTTGTATGACAATACCAATATTCTTGATCTGTCCGTATTCCCGTATCACCTCACTGTACAGGACGGAAAAGTGATCAAAATTGTACAGCAATACATTCCATAAAATTAGATCAAAATGCAACGGTTAAGCATTCCTCCGGTTCCATTGAACCGGCAGGGATGCTTTTTGGTTATGACAAATTCATGAAGGAGATTGTAATTCATGGTATGTACATGTATCATTATAGGAATGGTGTTTTTACATAGTTCAGGAGGCTTCTCATGCTTAAAGACATGATTGCATTAACGAAACCCGGACTTTTGCGGCTGAATGTGTTTGCGGTAGCGGTAGGGTTCTGGGTCGCTTCAAAATGGGATATCTCGTGGATATCTCTGCTCATGGTGTTGATTGGATCAACCTTGGTCATCGCTTCGGCATGTGTTATTAACAACTACTGGGATCGTGAGTTGGATCAGAAGATGGAGCGCACCAAAAAACGGATTGATTACATCAATCATCTTAAACCCAAGTTTGTATTGGGGTATGGAATTGTTCTTGGTGTGGTTGGTTTTGTGCTGCTGTACTTCCTGGTCAATCCGTTATCCGGTTGGATGGCACTGCTCGGATGGTTTGCTTATATCGTGATCTACACGATGTGGCTCAAACGCAGCTCGACCTGGAGTACATCATTGGGTGGAATTGCGGGGGCGATGCCGCCTGTAATCGGTTATTGTGCGGTAACCAATCAGATTGATGCAGGTGCCTGGTTGCTGTTTGCGCTGTTATTTCTGTGGCAGCCACCTCACTTCTGGTCACTCGGGATTCGCAGAGTGGAAGAATATCGTGCAGCCGGTTTCCCACTGTTGCCGGTAGTCAAAGGTGTGAAGCGCACAAAGGTGCAGATGATTCCTTATGTATTTCTGTTGCTTCCTGCTGTATTTCTGTTGTATTACTACAACTACGTTGGGCTTGTGTTTCTACTTGTATCCGTCATTGGTGGTCTGATCTGGTTTGTCCATACACTAAGCGGATTGAAAACTCAGGATGATGAGAAATGGGCCAAGGTTAACTTTCTGATCTCCGTCAATTATCTCATGGTTGTATTCATTGTCATGGTAGCAAACACAACCTGGTCCTGAGCGAAACATCACTTTTGTAAAATATTCGAATATGAAGATGCCAAGTTAGCTGGCACCTTACGAAAAAGCACGCTGTAGAATAGACTTGGACAACCTGTGGTTGTTCCGGCATACTTCTCGGGGTGTTTTTTTGCTATAATTATACTTTGTAAAATGATTTTGGAAGAATGGGAAGTGGAGTAGATGAAGGATTTACAGCAGGCTATCCTCTTGAGAACGGAGGGGAAAATGCAGGAGGCGATAGAGCTGCTGCAGGAACTGGCGTTACAGGAACCAGACAATGCACAGGTTTGGTACCAGCTGGCTTGGGCTCATGATTCACTTGGACTGGAGCGGGCAGCGGTACCGCATTATGAGAAGGCTCTAAGTCTAGGGCTTTCGGTTGAGGACAGGACAGGTGCCATACTCGGACTTGGCAGCACATATCGGACTCTGGGGCAGTACGAGCAGGCGAAGGCCTGGTTTGAAAAGGGATTAAGTGAATTCCCGGAAAACCGGGAATTTGAAGTTTTTCTTGCCATGGTGCTCTACAATTTGGGCGAGCATGCGGAGGCAATGAAGCGGTTGCTGGTACAACTGGCTGATACATCAAAGGATAAGGGAATAACCGACTACAGCAGAGCCATCCGTTTCTATGCAGACCAGCTGGATCGGGTATGGGATTAGGTTGAGGCAACGGAGGACCGATTATAACGATGGAGTTAGCCATTCCTGTACCGCTTCAATAAAACGACGCGAAGCGGGGGACAAATTGGTGAGAGACGGGCAAGCGATGCCAATTGTACGATAAGGATCTCCAGTGAGTGGAACAAGAGCGAGCTCGTTCGTATGGTGTTGAAGAACCATTTCAGGCAAAAGACTGATGCCAAGACCGTTTCGAACCATCGCCATGATGGCCTGATCTTCGGCGACCTCATAGACCACATTCAGCTTGGCCGCATGCTGTCGGATCAACCGTTCGATCTCGTTATCACCACCCCATTTAGGCAAAATAAAGGGCTGTTCCAGCAATACATCAAATGAGACAGACTTCTCCGTAGCGAGTGGATGTTCCAGAGGCAGGATGCACATCATCCTGTCTTTTTGTAATGGAATTGTCTCAAAAGGCGAAGAATCGCCAAGGGACAGAAAGCCAAGATCGATGGCGCCTCCAGCCAGCCAGCCTTCAATTTCTGCGTAGTCCCCTTCCCACAGCTTAATTTCGATTCCGGGATGACCGAGGCGAAATTGCTTCAGGATGCCAGGCAGCCACTGCGTGGATACACTAGCGAATGTGCCAATACGAACGGTTCCAATCTCGGCGCCGCGAATTAATGAAATTTCCTGGTTCATCAGTTCCGTCCAACGCAGAATTTCACGAGTATAGCCCAGAATCCGTTCCCCTTCAGCAGTAAGTCGTACACCGGAGCGGCCTCGATTCAGCAGCGAAAAACCACACTCGGTCTCCAGACTGGCGATCGCATGACTGACCGCTGATTGGGTAATATTCAATGCTTCTGCCGCTTTGGTGAGGCTGCCGTATTCCACTACGGCATTCAAAATCTCGTATTTGACCAATGACATGAAAGATTCCGTTCCTCTCTTCATATAATACATGAGTTTATTTCATATTAACTATTATAAATATTCATTTTTATAATGCAAAGAGATCGTTTATACTTGCCAAGGCGAGTTAGTTCGATAGAGCCTCGGTTAGATTACAATACATAGAATGAAGGTAGAAGCAAGATGAACGGAGTACGTGCACCACAAGGTCAGGCATCAAGAAGAGCAGATTTGCAGATGCTGCTCGCAACGGTAATATGGGGATCATCCTATCTGTTTATGAAATCAGGACTGGAGTCCATGCAGGAATTGAATCTGGTCGCTTTTCGGTTTGGAATTGCCTTTATCGCGGCAGCTGTCCTTTTCCATCGACGACTGTTCAGAATGGATCGGGGAACGCTTGCAGCAGGGGCTATTATGGGAACAGCGTTATTCGCGGCCTTTGTATTTATCACTTATGGAGTACAGCGCACTACGGCTTCCCAGGCAGGATTTTTGATCAGTTTGGCAGTGATCTTTGTGCCCATCCTGACGACAATTCTGCATCGCAGAATGCCAGACTTGCGGTTAACGATAAGTATTCTCGTGGCGGTAATTGGGCTCGCATTGTTGACACTTCAACATGAGCTTAGCCTGCACATGGGGGATATCCTTTGCATTCTCGCAGCATTAATGTACGCGATCTACATTATGATTGCTGGCAAGTATACGCCGAAGCATGATCCACTAACGCTGGGAACGGTTCAACTGGGCGTTGCAGCCCTGTGGGGGCTGGCTGCTACATTTGTGCTGGAGACACCACGGTTACCTGACACACCTCAATCTTGGGCAGCCATTCTGGGTCTGGGAGTACTGTGCAGCGGCATTGGCTACATTTTGCAGACTCTTGCCCAGCGGCATGCTTCACCAACAAGAACGAGTCTGATCTTTTCGCTTGAACCACTGTTTGCAGCAGCATTTGCGTTTACTTTTCAAGGGGAGTCCCTTACTCTGCAAGGGTATGCGGGTGCAGCACTGATGCTCATTGGTGTTCTGATTACAGAGATCAGAGTCCCTTATCCCGTATTCTGGCGAAGAAAGCGGACTGCATTACAGACCGAACTGGGAGATCAGGGAACACCGGGCGTATAACTTTGAAATAAAGCAAGAGTTCTTCCATCAACTTCATTGTGAAGCAGGTGGAGGAACTTTTTTGTTATTTATTCGAGAAATTTTCAGAATCTATAGCAAATCCTCAACCTAACAAAATGAAACTTTTCATAACTTGTTTTGTTGAATCCCTTTTTTTATGCTACACTAAATGAAAAATAAAGGAAAAACGGGTGAGAAAGATGGCCAAAAGAGTAACCATGCAGCAAATTGCCGATGCTGCGGGGGTATCCAAATTCGCAGTTTCTCGTGCGTTGACCGGTAAACCCGGTGTCAGTGAACATACCCGGGAGATGATTGTCAGAACGGCAGGACAGCTCGGATATTTCAAAGCTGAACCGAAACGTTTCCTAGTGGAAACCCCTGCTGAACAGGAGATGAAGATAGACAGACAGGGGACTATTCTGATCTTGTTTCCTAACATTCGTTCGCAGAATCGATCCTCCCTGTACTGGGGTCCCATCTTTGACGGAATATCTGCACGCCTGAATGAGAAGGGCATGGATATCCTTACCTTGACGGAACCTTCCTCAGATCGCATGTTTTCGGTGCTGAATCCTGAAGCCATCAGCGGTATTATAACTGTCGGTTCCATTTCCACATCCGTATTGCTCGAGATTTATCGACTGCATATTCCACTTGTGATGGTTGATCATGAAGACCCGGCAATTCATGGAGATACGGTGTTTACAGATAACATGAAATGTATGCAGGAACTGGTGTTGATGCTCGTTGGAAAGGGCTACAGACGGCTACAGTTTGCTGGCGAATTGCCTGATGCAGCCAGTTTCAGAGAACGATGGCTCGGCTATCGTTCGGTACTGGAAGAGATGCAGCTGCAAGTTTCGCAGCAAGCAGATTTGCTGGGACCTGATCTGGATCACATTCGGGAATCGATTATCGCCATGAAGATGGAGGATATCCCCGAAGTGATGGTATGTGCCAACGACCACATGGCCGCTGTTGTGATTGGTGCACTCCAAAGCAGGGGCATTGAGGTGCCAGAGCGCTGTGCAGTAACCGGGTTTGATAATACCCGTGCAGATGAGCCTATTCTTGCTACGGTGCATATCGATAAGGAGAATCTGGGCAGACGTGCGGTGGACCAGTTATTATGGCGGTTGGAGCATCCGGACGGGCCTTTTGAAAGAAAGCTGATCTATTCGGAACTAATCATTCGTGATGAGTACAATGCTAGTTTAACGTGAAGCTAACGAACGTAAATTTAGAAATGTAATATTAACACACGCCAGGACCCTATAAACTTGGGGTGAAAAGACATGGAGAGATTGTGCTTCATGTCTTTTTTTTGTTATCGGATATGTTTTTTTGAAATAATCCACAAAACAGATTGACTGAATTGAGCATATCATGTTAATTTTGTTTTGTAAGTTATTTGTTTTTATAATAACAAAACATAACAAAGTGTTTTTTTTAAAATACTTCAATGATAACGGAGGCTGTCATGAGCAAAATACAATCGCAGACTTTTCAGAATTGGACGTTCAAGGCTTGTGAGGATCAGGAATGGATGCCGGCTCACGTACCCGGCTGTGTGCATACGGATTTGCTGAAACTGGGTAAAATACCGGACCCTTTCTATGGAACTAACGAAAAAGAAATTCAATGGGTCGATAAGAAAGACTGGGAATATCGCACGGAATTTGATGTGAATGAAGCACTGCTGTCGCAGCAGCATCTGGAGCTTGTCTTTGATGGTCTGGATACATATGCAGATGTGTATGTGAATGAACAACATCTGTTGTCGGCAGACAATATGTTCCGGGTGTGGACAGTCGACGTGAAATCTGTTGTAAAGGCAAGTGGCAACGTACTCCGAATACGTTTTCGTTCTCCGATCAATGAAGATCTGCCGAAGCTTGAGAAACTAGGATATGCCCTGCCTGCATCGAATGATCAATCTGACGTGGGGGGATTAGGCGATAAAAGAGTGAGTATTTTTGCACGGAAAGCCCCGTACCACTATGGTTGGGACTGGGGTCCACGTTTTGTAACCAGCGGAATCTGGCGTGAAGTACGCCTTGAAGGCTGGACAGACATACGAATTAATGATGTATTCATTCAGCAAAATGAAGTAACTGCTGCTTCCGCTTCGCTCACTGCCGTCGTGGAAGTGGAGTCTGAGCAATCCATAGAAGCGATCATTCGAGTAGAAACGGATGAACAGAGTTGGGAGCAGGCTGTAACCCTGAAACCGGGCGTCCAAACTGTGGAGGTTCCAATCTCTATTGTTGAGCCGAAGTTGTGGTGGAGCCGCGGATTGGGTGACGCGCATATTTATTCTTTCCATACGGAAGTGATTCAGGGCGAACAGGCTGTGGCTGAGTCTACAGTCAAAACGGGTATTCGGTCCATTCGTCTGGTTCGTGACAGTGATAAAGCGGGAGCATCCTTTTATTTTGAGTTAAACGGAGTTGCTGTGTTTGCCAAAGGTGCGAACCACATTCCCAATGACAGCTTCATAACAGAAGTGACACGTGAGCGCTATCTGCATGAGATTGTATCTGCTGCCGAGTCGAACATGAATATGCTCCGTGTATGGGGTGGTGGCTTCTATGAAGAAGACGTATTCTACGAGTTGTGTGACGAATATGGTTTGCTCGTATGGCAGGACTTTATGTTTGCATGCAGCATGTATCCTGGAGACGAGGCTTTCCTAAATAGTGTGAAGCATGAGGCGATTGATAATGTGAAACGTCTGCGTAATCATCCAAGCATTGTGCTGTGGTGTGGTAATAACGAGATTGATTCAGCGTGGGCACATTACATTGAGGATGGCGGCTGGGGTTGGAAAAAAGATTACAACGCGGAGCAAAGAGAGCGCATTTGGGCGGATTACGAAGCTATTTTCCATGATCTTTTGCCTGAAGTGGTGGAAGCCTATGCTCCTGGTGTGGATTATTGGCCTTCTTCACCACTGGTATCACTGTCGGGAGACGAGAAACAGCATGCTCACCCATCCACATCAGAAGGGGATATCCACTATTGGGGTGTGTGGCATAATGTGGAGCCCTTTGAGAACTACAACGTTCATGTTGGTCGCTTCATGAGTGAGTATGGCTTCCAATCCTTCCCTGAATACGATTCGGTTCGCAAGTATGCGGAGGAAGAGGATCTGGCATTGGAGTCTGAAGTCATGCTGGCGCATCAGAAGAACGGGGCAGGTAATCGTCTGATCAAACAATACATGGATATGTACATGCATGAACCGAAAGATTTCCCATCCTTCCTCTATATGAGCCAAGTGCTTCAGGCTGAGGCGATGAAAACAGCCATTGAGGCTCACCGTCGTCGCAAACCGTTTTGTATGGGAACGCTCTACTGGCAGATGAATGATTGCTGGCCGGTGGCTTCCTGGGCGGGTATGGATTACTTCGGACGTTGGAAAGCATTGCAATATTACGCGAAACGCAGCTTCAGTGATATCTTGGTATCGGTAGATGGTACGAAGGAAGATGTGACAGATATTTACCTCATCTCGGATCAGCTTGAACCTGTGAAAGGCAAACTCCAGATACGCCTGATTGGCTTTGATGGCACAGTATATCGTGAGGAAGAGCATGAAGTCGCTCTGGCATCCAACTCTGGTCAACAGGTGCTGTCATTGAGCCAGGCGGAATGGCTGGAAGGTCGCGATGCTGCAACAACATTGCTGCGTATTGATCTGAAGCAGGATGGGGCATCCGACATCACACAGGAACATTATTTTGCACCTTCAAAGGATATTGCATTGCAACCAGCGCAAATTAAGGTAACCGAAGTTACCGAGAATGATGGCGTGCATCTGGTCCTGGAAAGTGATGTACTTGCAAAACAAGTATGGATTTCTACTGAGGCAGAAGGGGTGTTCTCGGACAATTTCTTCGACCTCATTCCGGGTATTCCTGTGAAGGTCAAGTTCACCGCCAGAGGGGAATTGCAAGGATCTGATGGTGCTGTCTCCAAGGCGGGGGCCATCCAGGTTCGTTCCATGGCTGACTTTATCAAATTGTAATCAAGTAAGATTGGTTTATGTTGTTAACGCCCAATTCTTTAAGGCCCGGATGCACTTGATGTGCATACCCGGGCCTTTTCATGGTTCATTTTGTTTTAAGCGCAGAGATGTTACATATTATTGAATCTCCAAGATTTCGATATCATACGGCTCCAGTTCCAATCGAGGTCCTTTCATAGTTCCATTCAATGCACTTTTGTATGATGCTTGCAACGGAATGGAGACAGATTCAGGACTTAAATTCAGGATGAAACGAAACGTTCCATTCGGTCCTGAGCGGGTTGTCACCTGGACACCGTCTGGCAGGGTTTGAATCCCGGATAGGCCACATTGTTCAGCGATGTTTTGCAGTAACTGGCTCAGATAAGCTTCATCCGGCTGGGTCGCTACATAATAGACAGCACCTTTACCCCAGTTGTTTTGGGTGACAGCCGCACTTTCGGCATAAAATTGATCCGCATAAACCGCAATCGCCTGTGCCGTGTCCAGTTCCAACACATCAGCCCATTGTGAAGCAGCATATGTATTGCCCTTCTCATCCCGAATCTGAATTTGGTCACCACCGACGGGATCATATTCGGTAACACGCACGCCCGAGCAAGAAGATAACATACCTGGAAGTGGCTCCATGACACAGACGTTGTTATCGTTTTTGACACCGGTGCGATGCGTTAAGACCAATATGCCACCATCCGCTGCAAAAGCTTGCAGACGTTCCGCGGTGTTCTCATCCAGCAAATACAAGTGCGGAGCGATGATGATTTTGTAGCAATCCAGCGCTTCCGAGGAATGGATGACATCTGTACTGATTCCCCATTTGGTCAGGGCACGATGCCATACTTTTATATTTTCGTAGTACTCCAGTCCATCCGCCTGTGGCTGAATTCGTAGAGCGTTTAACTGATCATGCGAATGCAGGATGGCGACTTCGTTCTGCAATGTAGAGCCTTGCAGGCGTTCACCCAGACTGTTCACTTCGGTACACAGTTGCTGAAACTCCTTGAACCGTCGCCCTGGAACATTGCTGTGATCAATCAGTCCGTGCCAGAACTGTTCTGCTCCTATAGTGGCACTGCGCCAGCGGAAATGCACGACCGCATCCGCTCCACGGGCAATAGTCTGCCATGAGTAAGCACGCAAGAAGCCGGGCTGAGGTGTACGCCACATCGGAAACCAGCATCCTGGAGGTCCGCTAAGCTGCTCCATAATCCAGAAATTGCGGCGTTTGATGCCACGTGTCAGATCTAGCGACAAAGCGCCACTGTAAGGTGCGGTGTCCGTTTTGTTAGGTGAAGGGTTGGGATAGTAATCAAAAGAAGCGAAATCCAGATCCTGACCGATTTTATATTGATCTGCCTTTTGCGGATAGCTATGAAAATTATGAGTGACAAAATGATCGGGACAGTTATGCCGAATGATCTCGATTTGGATGCTTTGAAAAGCCACAATGGAATCCGACTGAAAACGGGAGTAGTCCAGCAGGAACGAAGGATTCTGAAACGGAGAGCCGCCATATGGTGGCGTCACCTGTTCCCAATCGCTGTATTCTCCACTCCAGACAACAGTACCCCAAGCCTGGTTGAGCTGCCCTAGTGAAATGTAACGGGCTCGAACCCACTCGCGAAAAGCCTCTGAACAAGCAGTACACTGACAATCCGTGAAACTGAATTCATTATCAGTCTGCCAGCCAATCAAAGCCGGATGTGCTGCATATCGCTCGCTCAGCTTCTGGACAATTCGTGCACTGTACGTCCGCATACTCGGACTGTTATAACAGCGGTGGCCGCGCACTCCTTCATGGTACAACTGTCCACTTGGCAGCACCGGCAGAATATCGGGACACTTTTCGGTGAGCCAGCGTGGTGGTGTCATCGTTGGTGTACCGATCACCACCTGAAGCCCATTGCGATGAAGGGTATCGAGCGCCTCATCAAGCCATGTCCAATCGAATTGTCCATCGGCAGGCTCCATTCGGCTCCAGGCAAATTCACCCACACGTACAATACGTACACCACTATCGGCCATTAATCGGGCATCCTGCTCCCACAGATTGGGGTCCCAATGTTCAGGATAATAATCAACACCGATTTGAATAGGTCGGTTTTGGTTCATGTATGTTACTCTCCTTTGGTCTGGAACATAATGATTTTCATGCACGCTCAAGCCAGTGCTTAATGACTCCACTATCATCATCTTGTGGAAGAGTGTCGAGTCTATTTCATTTTATAATGGATAATGAGAGGGGAATATAATAACATGTTGCGATAGGGTATCATGATCTTGCTATTTTTGGGGGAAGAACATATGCGAAACCATTGGTTTATGCCGGAGCCCGGGCATGCAGGGTATGCATGTTATCCAGTAGCCTACGGAAGATATCTCGATCCAGAGCACAAGGAACATCGTCCGCACGGAATACGAGAGTATAATTTGCATCTGGTTTTCAACGGACAGGGTGAAGTGAGAACCGAGCAGGGTAGCGTTCGATTAACGGCTGGACAAGGTTTTCTATATGCGCCGGGACAGGCGCAACAGTATTATGCCGATCCATCTGATCCCTGGGATATCAGATGGATTCATCTGCAAGCCCACGATCTGGAGCGGCTGCTAGGCTTGCGGAATCCGGATAAAGTGTGGCTCTTTTCATTCTCTGGCGAGGAACGTTTCGAGGAGTTGCATGAACAATTATGCCAGCTCGGTGAAGGTTATGAGAGTGTGCATGAACCGAAGTTGTCGGCGGTACTGTATGAGTTGCTAGTTGAATTGGCACGAAATTCGGAGTCAATCGAAGGGACGTCATTACTGAACCATCAGGATACAATCCGCTCAACAGCCGATTATATTCGTCGTCACTGCACACAACCGCTAAGTCTTGCTGAAATGGCGGATATAGCGGGATACAGCGTGTATTATTTTAATCGCATGTTCAAGAGTATCATGGGTGTTCCGCCCGGCAGGTATCTGCTGGACTGCCGCATTCTGGCCGCGAAGAAAATGCTCGTAGACTCGGAACTATCCGTGAAACAAATTGCTTCTCAGTGTGGATTTACATACAGCAGTTATTTTATTCGCATGTTTCGGACCTATATCGGGATGACCCCGCAGCAATTCAGATCATTGTACAGTTCGGGAAGCGGGGGATAAGAGGGATAAGTGGGGCATAAATAAATATGATCTCAATAAATATGTGAATAAGTTATCACGAACCAAACAGGCATAGTCTAAATTAATAATCAAAAAAAACGTACTGCCCAGTTGCTACTGAGCGGCACGTTTTTGCTATATGACTGAACAGTAGGAGGGGGTGGATAGATGCATGTCCAACGAGGTTATTTGTTCTGATCTTCGCTTTGGATTTCCTGCAGCTCATCAATGCTTAACTTGAGATCATTCTCGGGGTTCGCGTTCACAATAACGTCGGACTTCGATTGCTGCTCACCTGGTTGAGTGGATTTAGCTGCGGGTTTGATCACATACAAGCTTTGCACGGAATTCAGCAGGCTGGCGGGGGTGTCCTCATAGGTTTCCAGGAAGAGTACATAATCTTTGGTGGGAATGAATTTGATATTGTCATCGTTAATAATCTCGGTATTGCCCAGCTGTCCGCCAAGCTGTTTCACTTCAATGGTGTCCCCGGCAGCATGAATTCCCTTGAAGGATTCAGTAACCTTAATGGTATAAATCGTATAGATTTTATCAAAAGGAACAATATCCTCACCGCCCGGGTTCGTTTGCTCATCCAGAGCACTTTCATTTACAGCAGGGGCTTGTACCATATCATTCAATGCTTCAACGCGTGTTTGGATTACACTGCCTCTAACGATGGTGTTTGCTCGCTCGGAGAGATCACCGATACTTGAGTAACTCGGGAAGTCCTCGGAAGCAATCATCGTGATTGGTTCATTATTGGTGGCAGCCGTATTTGTCGTTGCTGAAGAGCAGCCTAGGGCAGATAAAATGAAAATGGAAGAGGCAAGCATCGTCAATACTCGAATTTTTTTCATGGGCAGGAATCCTCCTTGGATTTAGGGATTTGAGAATAGTGGATTAGTACTTGGATCTGACGTTGTTGATATCGAAGGTTTGAGGTTGTGTCATTGTGTTCCGGTTACGGGAGTAGAGCATGATGGAAGGGCTGGTGGTGGATGGGTTGTCCCCGAGCCAAACGGAGTGTCCGAGCTCATGAACGAATACGCTTTGAATAAAGTTGGACAAGTTGGTTGCATCAGCCGTAATGGTGGTTGCATTCAATTCAATGCGGAAGCTCACGACCTGACTGCCAGATACCGAGGCGTAGTTGACACCATAGGCCGTGTTATTGAAGTTTCCGGCCGTAATGGTGTTGGGGGAACTGCTCGTTTTGGTGAACTGTACTTTGGCACCGGCATTGTTCCAGTTGCTGAGGGAGGCATCCATTGGGGTTTGCCACGCGGAGGCGTAGTTGTAAGTTCGAATCGGGATGGTGGAGCTCGGGTAGCCGTAGGTTAGAAAAGTTGCCGCATAGATGGTACCGCCGAACATCGCGATGGCTGAAAACAACATGATGCTCATTAAAAACTTCCTTTCCATACTTAAAACCTCCAATAATTGTATTTTTTCTCTATTATAGTAACAAGGAATAGAGCGATTGAAATGAGTCTTAAGTCTTTTTTTCGTGTTAAAAACAAAGGATTTTGCTGGATAAGACCTTCTTTTCGTCTGAAAAAGTCGATTGCTGTCCATACAAGCATGCATAATTTCCCTGCTATTACAAACAATACAATCAAATTCAATTCAAGCAGGGAAAGGAAGTGCCTGAGCATGTGTAACCGTTTTTCATTGGCAGCCGATTTGGATGAGGTCAGGGATCATTTTAAGATTCAACGGGTGATGTATTATTACAAAAACCGTTACAATATCAGCCCAACCCAGCATACACCGATTATTTTGCATCAGGATGGTGAGCGGGTATTGGACGAGTTCCGATGGGGATTCATTCCGTTCTGGGGACGCGATGCAGTCAACGCCAATCTCATGACAGTGCATGAGAATCCAGCCTACTACAAGCTGGTAGAGACGAAGCGTTGTGTTATCCCATGCAATGGTTTGTATTACTGGCGTCAAGAAGGCAAGAAAAGCTATGCGGTGCGAGTGGTTATGCCGGATCGCGGATTGTTTGGTATTGCGGGATTATACGAGGTATGGAAAGATACGCGCAAACAGCCACTGCGTACCTGCACGATGCTGATGGCGGGAGCGAACATGGTTACACGGGAGTTTGGAAGCAAAATGCCGGCGATTCTGTCTGAAGAAGAAATCAATACCTGGCTGGATCCGGCGAACACACGCGTGACACAGCTGCTGCCGTTGTTGAAATCCTACAACAGTACAGAGATGAATCTGTATCCGGTTACTCCGATGGTAGCCAATGATGAGCATGACTGCTATGAATGTGTGGAAGAAATGGACCAGAAGCTGGCATACGTACGCAGTTTCTAAGCTAACCAAGCAGTTTTATGAGGCGGAGAGTTGTAAGACACTCCGTCTTTTTGGGTTGAGAAAGAAGAAAAAAGTGTAATGGACAAAAGGCGGAGAGTGAATGGAGCAGTGAGCTTTAAGCATCGAATGGATAAGGGGTGAAAATGAAAAGTTGCAATGTGAGTGAAACGTAACTATAATCATTACAGTAAGCGAACGCATATATTCATATATCTATTAAAAGAGATATTAAATCAGGAGGGAACCACGAATGAATCCAAAGTATAGCCCAATGTTTGAACAAGTTTCACTGCCAAGCGGCATTACGCTGAAAAACCGGATCGTGCTCGCTCCAATGACTCATATGTCCTCAAATCAAGATGGTACTGTATCAGACGCTGAACTTGCTTATTATGCACGTCGTACTGGCGGTGCTGGTATGTCTGTTACAGCGGTAACCCATGTAACTGCGAATGGAATTGGTTTTCCGGCTCAATTTGGAAGTTATGACGATAGCTTTATTCCCGGTCTGAAACGTCTGGCCGATACGATTAAGCAGCAAGGTTCCAAAGCCGTACTGCAAATTTTCCATGCAGGTCGTCTCACGCCAGAACAAGCGGTGCCAGCGGGTCAAGTCGCTGCTCCAAGCGCTGTTGCCAGTGAGCGTCCGGGATCTCCTGTACCAAGAGAGTTGTCTGATGACGAAATTACGTCCATCATCAAGGACTTTGGAGAAGCAACCCGCCGCGCCATTGAAGCTGGCTTCGACGGTGTTGAGATTCATGGTGCGAACGGTTATCTGATTCAGCAGTTCTTCTCTCCGCATTCCAACCGACGTGAAGATCGTTGGGGTGGAAGCATCGAGAAACGTCTCACATTCCCACTGGCTGTGGTGGATGAGGTCCAGAAGGCTGTAGCTACACATACGAAACTGCCGTTTATCGTTGGATACCGTTTCTCCCCAGAAGAGCCGGAAACACCGGGACTGACCATGGAAGAGACGTATGCATTGGTTGATGCGCTGAAAGATAAAAATCTGGATTACCTGCATGTATCCGTCAACGAGTTCTGGTCCAAGCCAAGACGTGGTGAAGCAGATACTCGCTCCAGAATTGAATTTATCCTTGATCGCGTGGATGGTAAACTGCCTGTCATTGGCGTAGGTGCCATCCATACGGCAGATGAGGCAGCCGAAGCTCTTCAGAGTGGTGTGCCATTGCTTGCGATCGGTCGTGAGCTGATTATCGAGCCTGACTGGGTTGAGAAAATCGAAAGCGGACGTGAAGAAGATATTGAGACGATTCTCACCAAATCGGATCAGGAACGTCTGGTTATCCCTGACGGTCTTTGGAATGCAATTATTCACACACCGGGCTGGTTCCCTATGGCTGACGATAAATAAGACACAATTTCATTCGAAATGGAGGGAGCGTAAGCTCCCTCTTTTTTGCACCCTCTGCGCCCTTGATGAAATTCTACTTCCGGGGGCACTGTGGTATGATGGGATGAACAGGATTCATCTTGGATAATCAACGGTTTGGAGTGAATGAAGATGCTCGTGGCTGAACGTTATGAGAAAATTGTGGAATGGGTAGATTCCCAGGGAAGTATGCGCGTAACCGAGCTGAGTGAGCGCTGCGGTGTGACGGAAGAGACGATCCGTCGTGATCTGGACAAGCTGGAGCAGGCGGGAAGGCTCAGACGTTCCCACGGCGGGGCTGTCAGCGTAAAATATAAAGAAGAGGGGCAGTCGGAGATCCCTTATCCGGAGCGGGCTGTAACTCATGCAGAAGAGAAACGCAGAATTGCGGACGAAGCGTTGAAAATGGTAGAGCACGGTGACCGGATAGCGCTCGATGCCAGTACAACTGCGTGGTATATGGCGGCTGGACTGCCGAACATACCACTCACCGTGTTGACCAACTCCATTAAGGTCGCAGCGGAGCTGAGTAACAAGGAACAGATCCGTGTAATCGCGACAGGCGGGCAGCTTGCTTCGAAGTCCCTATCGTTTGTAGGGCCGCTAGCTGAACGGTCGCTTGATGCGTATCATGTGGATAAAGTTTTCTTATCCTGCAAAGGTGTACATTTGACCAAGGGCATCAGTGAGTCGAATGAATTGCAGGCGCTGGTGAAGCAGAAGATGATCAGCATAGCTGATGAAGTTATTTTGCTGGCGGATTCGAGCAAGTTTGGCGTGCAGGCTTTTACAAGAGTGGCTGAACTCAGCAGTGTGGCAAAAGTAATAACGGATCTGGGCTTAGAGGAAGAGCAGGTTAGCGCACTGAACGAACAATCCATAGCATGTGTCCGTGTCTAATTAGAAAGGAATGAATATAATGAAACATCCTTTTCACCTGAAAGCTACTTGGAATGGTGGACGTAACAGTGAAGGGCATATTGATGCAGGCGGGTTAAAAACAGTCATTTCGATTCCACAGGAGATGGGTGGTCCGGGTACCGGTACCAATCCGGATGAAATGCTGCTGGGTGCAGCGTCCACCTGTTATTTGATTACGCTGGCAGCAATGCTGGAGCGATCGGAGATTACACCGGATGAGCTGACACTGGAGTCCGAAGCGACAGTGGATGTTACCAATAACGTATTTACGTACGAACGGATCACACACAGACCTCGCATTGTGCTCAAAGCGGATGCATCTGATGCTGATGTAACGAAGGCGGAGCGCTTGGCACATAAAGCAGAAGAGTCCTGCATGATCTCCAGAGCGGTAGCAGGTAACGTCGCCATTGAGACACAGCCAGTGATTATAACAGCAGGCGTTAACGCGGTGTGATATACTGAAGAGTAGGCGGCTTCAGCCGTCATTTGTGTAAGATAAGGGGAAGTTCGGTATGAACCTACAGAAAAGCAAAAACTCACGTTTTGCGCGTTTAACACGTGCTTTGAAGCTTAATTTTCTCAAATTGTTACGTGCTCCCGGCGGGGCACATAAAGTATCTACCGGATTTGCTTTGGGTTTTGGTCTGGAATTGATCGTCATTTCCACAGCATCACTGGTATATCTCGTGTTCTATCCGATTGTACGTTTGTCCGGTGGTTCACTGCCAGCGGCTATTGTGGGCAATGTGGTCGGCAAGCTAACTTTCCTGCCCATCATATTGATGCCGCTTGCCAAGCAAATTGGTTCCTGGATATTGCCGGCGCACAGCATGGGGCAGGGGCTTGTTCATGAGAGTGCCTTTATGGAGCTGTTTCGCGGCAACTGGTCCGCGCTAAGTGAACTATTGCGGGGTGGCCTGGATATTCTGGCAGGCATGTCCGTCTTTGGGGTCATCCTGGGTGTGATTTCTTACTTTGTCGTCAAGTTCTTCTATGTCAGAGCACTGAAACGTCGCTTTGAACGTCGGTTGGAGAAACGCAAGCAAGCAGCGATGTCTCCAACTTCAGCTTCCGTGCTGATCAGGAAGACATCACAATCATGATCGGCAGAATGACCATGGACGCAGCAGTTGTCCACAGAATACAGCGGGACACAAACTGCGGAGACGCATTGAATTGCTCGGCCAAAATTACGGCGTTCACTGCGGTCGGCATGGACGCTAGGATCAGCAGCACACTGAATAACGTTCCTTCAATCTGAAGTGCAGTCAGGATTAGATATGAGAGTACTGGCGCTGCAGCAAGCCGTACTATAAGTCCAGTCCAGAACGCTTTGCGCACGTTAGGTTTCCAAGGTTCGACGGAACCACGCGCTCTGAGCATCTGTGCACCGAGAATGGCCAGTACGACAGGGGAGTAACCGGCTGCGAGCATGGAGATGCCTCCATCCAGTGCCACTGGCAAGCTCAGATTGGATGCACGCAGGATGATGGCTATCGCAGCAGCATAGATGGAAGGCATACGGAAGACGGACAGAATCGCATTTTTGACCGTGAATTCCGATCTGGCGGCAAAAAAGATACCTACTGTGTTTACAATGATCATCTGTCCGATGACATATACCGAAGCCTTATCCAATCCAAGCTGTCCAAAGGCAAGCAACACAAGCGGGAGCCCATAATTCACGCAGTTCGTAAACGTGGAGACGAGGGTGAGTCCCGCTTTTTCGCTTGCCCCAAGATGGAATACTCGGCTCAGCAGTTCAGCCAGTGCCCACAAGGCGATCAGATTAATCATGGAGAACCAGAATGTGCCGGTTACGTCTGTCCATGTAATATCAGCATGCAGCAGTGTATCAAAGATAAGCGCAGGGCTCAAAATATAGAGGGAAAAGGTCGACAGCGGCCGAGTATCCCAATTTTTGAACCGTTTTAACAATATTCCTCCGATCACGGGAAGCGATATGGGCAGAAATACATGATATAACGTGAGCAGAAATGAATTAAACAATCGAAATTCAGTCCTTTCTGGATGAAAAACCTATTTTATCATAGCAGAAGTTGACCTTTGTCGGAATGGATATTGGTATTGTCTTACGTCATGAGCGATGTGAATGCCACTTCTTTGATGGGATGCGCAGGGGCGGTGGATTGCTATTTTGATATGGCAGATTTATTATAGAAGAGGTGCAACCAGATTACATACACATAGAGGAGGAAACTGTAATGAGTGAATCAAAACGCTTGCTCGTATTGGTCGGCTCTTATGCCGAAGCGGAAAATGAGGGCATTTACGCATATGAATTGAATGAGGATACAGGTAACCTCTCCAAGCTTGACGGCATCGCGGGCGTGAAAAATCCAACGTTTGTAAACGTGGATGCTGAAGGTAATAAACTGTATGCGATCGGTGAGACGGCGTCTGCCGAAGGCAATAAAATGTCTGAAGCTGTAGCTCTGAGCATTGATCCTTCAACAGGAAAATTGTCATTGCTGAATCGTCATGACTCCATTTCGGCTCCACCATGTCATATCCAACGTGATCCTTCCGGACGTTACTTGATCCTTTCCAGCTACCACGGTGGTCTGGTGGGTCTGCAAGCCCTGACGGATAACGGTGAAGTTGGCGTGCTTCTGGATGAAAAGAAACATGAAGGCAAAGGTGCGCATCCTGAACGTCAGGACAAGCCGCATGTGCATTCTGCATTCTTCAGCCCGGATGGAAAATACATGATGGTACAGGATCTGGGTGCGGACAAAATCGCAATCTACTCCATTGATGCAGGCAAGAATGAACTCGTACTGCACAGTGAAACCAAAACACATCCGGGTGCAGGACCTCGTCACTTGGCATTTCATCCGAACGGTCAATTCGCCTATGTTATTAACGAAGTGGATTCTTCCATTACGACTTTCCGTTATGATGCAGCAGCAGGCACGTTGACAGAGGTTTCCACCGTGTCCACATTGCCTGACGGCTATGACGGCAGTGAAAACACAACAGCTGAAATCGCCGTATCAAACGATGGTCGTTTCGTATACGGTTCGAACCGCGGGCATGACAGCATCGTGGTATTTGCAGTAGACGCTGAAACAGGACATTTGAAACTGGTTGAGCATGTATCTGCTGAGGGTGAACACCCACGTCACTTTGCTTTGACTCCGAATGGCAAACTGCTGATCGCAGCTAACCGCGATACCAACAATATCGTTTCCTTTACAGTGGATCAGGAGAGCGGGCGTCTGAAATACACAGGCCACAGCACAGGTGTATCCAAGCCGGTATGCGTGAAACCTGTTTATCTGTAAATCCAAGATTTGAATGATTAACCGAGAGGTTTAAATACGTTTTCAGGATCAATTTGTATAATCTTGTTGACTTGATACTTTGGAAAGACCCTGTCCTTGTGGCGGGGTCTTTTTTGATGAGAAGAGGAGCACATGAATTCGCAGATAACCACATATGTGGATTGTGAACGATAACTTATTTTCGAATTTAAGTTCATATAACAATGTAATTCAATCAATAGTATCGTGCAAGTAACTACCTGACTTCAAAGTGCGTACTTCCTTAACGGATAGTCGGGTTCTACAATGAATGAGTAGCCATGACAAACATTGCATGCATCTGAACTGGCTGAACGGTGCAGGCTAAATATTTTAACATCCTTTACAGGATATACTCATACTCGAACAACAAAAGGAGAAATGAATCGTGAAATTGCAATTGGCATTGGACTTGGTAAACATCCCTGAAGGTATTGCACTTGTTAAAGAAGTTGAACAATATATCGATATCGTTGAGATTGGTACGCCAATCGTTATTAATGAAGGTTTGCACGCGGTAAAAGCGATGAAAGAAGCATTCCCTAATCTGCAAGTTCTTGCAGACCTTAAAATTATGGACGCTGGTGGTTATGAAATCATGAAAGCAGCTGAAGCTGGTGCGGATCTGATCACTGTGCTTGGGGCAACCAATGATAGTACGATCAAAGGTGCAGTAGCAGAAGCGAAGAAACAAAACAAACAAGTTCTTGTGGACATGATCAACGTGCCTAATCTTGAACAGCGTGCTCGCGAAGTTGATTCGCTTGGCGTAGATTACATCTGTGTACACACAGGTTATGACCTGCAAGCTGAAGGACAAAGCCCGTTCGAAGATCTGCAAACGATCAAACAAGCCGTGAAAAATGCAAAAACAGCTGTAGCTGGTGGCATCAAGCTGGAAACATTGCCTGAAGTGATCAAAGCACAACCGGATCTGGTGATTGTGGGTGGCGGTATCACTGGACAAGCAGACAAAGCTAAAGTAGCAGCTGAGATGCAACGTTTGGTTCAACAAGGGTAAGACAGATGAGCAGCCGACAATACGCAGTGGACATCTTGAAGGAGCTGGAACGTACGCTAAGCCAGATCGACGACTCGGAGATGCAGGCCATGGCGGAACATATTCTGGCTGCCGAACAGATTTTTGTGGCAGGCGCAGGCCGATCCGGTCTGATGGGAAAGGCTTTTGCGATGAGATTGATGCAGATGGGTCTGCGGGTATATGTAGTTGGGGAGACCGTTACGCCAGGGATCTCTCCGAAAGACTTCCTCTTGTTATGCTCAGGCTCAGGGGAGACAGGCAGTCTGGCAGCGATGGCTCAGAAGGCCAGTAAAGCAGGTGCTCCTGTGGGTCTGATCACAATTAAACCAGAGTCCACCATTGGACAGCTGTCCGATACCGTGGTTCGTCTTCATGCATCCGCCAAAGAAGATACAGCAAACGCCGGAGCGGCAGTGACCATACAGCCGATGGGCTCTCTGTTTGAACAGGGGCTGCTGCTGAGCATGGATGCACTGGTGCTCACCATGATGGAAATGAAGAGTATGACTGGAGCAGACATGTTTGGGCGTCATGCTAACCTGGAATAGACCATATGTCATAAACTTGATGAAGTAGAATAGATGGAAGACCGGAATACCCTTAAACAAGAGGGAGTTCCGGTCTTTTCTGCTATCGTTGTTTGTGGTCTGATTCGGGGTTTGCTTAACATCAGAGTCTTGCTGTAGTAGAATGTATACAAGCTGTATCGAACCAATGAACCCGTTATATGATACAAGGGAGCGGCAAGTTCTCCTGTTGCGGAGTGTTCTTGTGATATGCGAAATGCATTTTAGCGATATAATATTGAGTGGAAGAAAAGGGGGCTCGGAGCCATGGCAACCGAAGTCAAGGAACGCATCAACTTGAAAGAGATCAACTGTGAGAAAGAATTGACCCTTGCTGTTATTGGCGGCAAATGGAAACTGATTATTTTATGGCATCTGGGTCTTGAAGGCACCAAACGTTTCAGTGAATTGAAGCGATTGATTCCTCATATTACCCAAAAGATGCTGACCAACCAGTTGCGTGAGCTGGAGGAAGACAAGCTAATTGAGCGCAAGGTGTATGCAGAAGTACCTCCTCGTGTGGAATATACGATGACGGATCACGGACAGAGCCTGATGCCCGTGCTGCATGCGATGTATAACTGGGGTAAAAACTATGGTGAAAATGTAATTTGGAAATCAGAATAAGTTATAGTCAGACGAACCGCCGGGTAAATGGACACTTCCATTACCTGGCGGTTTTTCTTTCCCTCTAATTCACTGACAGTTTTAAAAAAGTTTTCTTGAAACGTAGAAGGCAGAAATAGCCTGAAGAAGCGAAGCGTTAGCCTAAAAGCTTCTGAAAGAAAGCTGCATCGGAAGCATATGCTTATCCCCGGATTTCCCCTTTAGAAAAGGGATCAAAAAATCTGGGGATAACAGCGATCGGAAGGTTATTCTTCCGTCGGAGTGGTAAGTGTGAATATTTTTTAGTCCAATCTATAATCCCTTGAACCAAAAGGCTCATTTTAGGATATGTAAGGCATAAATGCTCCGAATATGATACGATGAGAGATATTGGAAATGCAAGGAGGAGGACATTTAACGATGGAAAAAATACGTACACGCGATGAAGTAAACCAAGAGACTACCTGGGACTTGCGAGACTTGTTTGGGACAGACGCAGAGTGGGAGCAGGAGCTTAGATCACTGCCTGAAGCTGCTGCCCATATCGAAACATTTAAAGGACATCTGGGCGAAGGCGCTGAGCAGCTGCTGGCCTGTCTGGATGCCCGCGAAGCTTTGCAGGAACGCATTAGCAAAACAGCTTCATATGCCCGGCTGAAACAGTCGGAGGACAGTACCAATCCCGTGAATATTGAGAATTCAGCCAAGGCGGGAGACATCTTATCGAATTTGTCGTCGTCCTTGTCTTTTGTGAATTCCGAGATCGTGGATCTTCCGGATGGAACGGTTAAACGTTATATTGAAGAACTTCCGGGTTTGCAGCCGTATGCCCGCAGTTTGGATCGTCTAATTCAGGAAAAGGCACATCGTCTTTCGCCCGAAACGGAGAAGGTACTCGCTTCCCTCGGGGAAGTGCTGGACTCGCCATACCGGATCTATCTGCGTGGTAAATTAGCAGACATGACGTTTGACGATGCACTTGATGGCGATGACAATAACCGCCCGCTGTCCTGGTCATTCTATGAGAATAATTATGAAATGTCATCGGATACAAAGCTGCGCCGCTCTGCGTATGCTGCATTCAGCTCCAAGCTGAATGATTACAAAAATACGTTTGCTGAAGGTTACGCAACCGAAGTGAAGAAACAGGTCGTCATGTCCAGGCTGCGTGGATATGATGATGTTACAGATATGCTGCTCAGCCCGCAGCAGGTAAGCAAAGAGATGTATAACAATGTACTGGACATCATCCAGCAGGAACTCGCACCTCACATGCGCAGACTGGCAGCTCTCAAGAAACGTGAGTTAGGTCTGGACAAGCTGATGTTCTGTGATCTGAAAGCACCACTGGACCCTGAATTCAGCCCTGCCATTACATATGAGGAAGCCTGCACGCTTATTCGTGAAGCTCTTGCCGTGATGGGACCGGAATATGGCGACATTGTGGAGCGTGCATTTAGTGAGCGCTGGGTAGATTACGCAGATAATGCGGGCAAATCGACAGGAGCTTTTTGTTCGTCCATATATGGTTCTCATTCCTATATCCTGATCTCATGGGCAAACAATATGCGCGGAGCATTTACACTTGCCCATGAAGTGGGACATGCTGGACATTTCATGCTTGCCGGGCATTACCAACGTCTTACGAATACACGACCGTCCCTCTATTTCATAGAGGCGCCTTCGACAATGAATGAAATGCTGCTGGCAGATCATTTGTTGAAACGTTCTGATAATCCGAGAATGCGTCGTTGGGTCATTTTGCAATCGCTCAATACGTATTACCATAACTTTGTTACGCATCTGCTTGAAGGTGAATTGCAGCGTCAGGTGTACGCACTCGCAACTAAGGATGAACCTATCACAGCGAAGACGTTAAGTCAGCTGAAAGGCAACATTCTCTCCGAGTTCTGGGGGCCTGATCTGGTGATTGATGAAGGGGCGAAATTGACCTGGATGAGACAGCCTCATTATTATATGGGATTGTATCCATATACCTATGCAGCAGGTCTGACGGCATCTACCGCTGCTGCACAGCTGATTCGGGAAGAGGGGCAGCCTGCCGTGGATCGCTGGCTTGATGCATTGAAAGCGGGAGGAAGCCTTGATCCGCAAGAGCTGATGAAGCTTGCGGGTGTGGACATGTCTGGACCTGGGCCGATTCGTGCTGCTGTTGCCTATGTTGGCAGTCTGGTCGATGAACTTGAACGTCTGTATTCGTAATCAGGTTCATATAGTATACGGACAAGGCTTGTAGGGTTGTCTGCGTGCACCGTCTCCTTGGCAGGGGGCGGTGCATCTTAATTTGCAGGGAGAAGGGAACGATGATGAATGACGTCATTGAGCATATCTTCATCACTGGGCTGGTTAAGCATGGATGGCTTCGGTATTTTTGATGACATGAATGATGTTCCGGGATTTGAGGGCAATCAGAGTGGTTTTTTTGCTGGATTCAATGAGTTTGGAGCAATGAGTGCGTTTGGATCCATTTTTATCGGTGGCGTTTTTCTCATCATTGCTGGTGTCATTGTTTATGCCATTATTTCAGGGGTACGCACATGGTCATCGAATAATGCATCAGCGCTGTTAACCTTGCATTCAACGATTGTGGCAAAGCGAACTAGAGTTAGCGGGGGAACAGGGGACAGCAGGGCTTCCACTTACTATTACATTACATTTGAGCTCGACAACGGTGAACGGGTAGAACTGAACGTAGGTGGGAGTGACTACGGTATGCTTGTGGAACATGACCGAGGCATGCTGACATATCAGGGGACCAGGTTTAAGCATTTTGAAAGAGATGTGCAGCCCCAGTCCGGTGTTAGTAAAAACAGCTTTTATACGTAAAATAACAGGAAGGCGGCTCCTCCCGAGTGGAGAGAGTCGTTTTTGGTATGGGTAAAAGAAACCAATCACAGGGTATTCAAACGCTTACAATGATGATATACTCGTAAAATAAAGCAAAACAGTATAAAACAAAAATAAACAAACAACAAAATAAAGAATAAAGTGCAGAGCAGCTATGATTGAAATCAAGAAATATTCAAGAGCGAAAATATAGTATGGGATGAAGGGCTGGTGAAGAGCGGTGAGTGTGCTGGCGTATGATTTGGGTGCTGGAAGCGGGAGAGCACTGCTGGGTCATCTGAATGATCGGGGAATGGAAACGATGGAGATCCATCGGTTCAAGAATGAACCGGTAAAAGCGGGGGAGCGGCTGCACTGGGATATATTGAGGCTGCACCATGAATTGCTGGAAGGGCTGAACCATGTTAAACAAAAGGGAGAGCAGCCTGAAAGTCTGGGGATTGATTCCTGGGCGGTTGATTTTGGACTACTTGGGAGTCATGGTGAATTGTTGGGCAATCCATATCATTACCGTGATGCACAATTTAACGGCATGATGGATCAGGTGCGTAAGGAATTGACCTCTCAGCGAATTTTCGAACGCACAGGCATCCAGTTTCTTAGCTTTAACACACTGTACCAGTTGGCTACGCTTAAGCGGAAAGGCTCCCCACTGCTTAACGAAGCGGAGCGTTTCCTCATGATCCCCGATCTGCTTCGTTACTTTCTGACCGGTGAAGCGGTGAATGAGTTTACCAACGCCACCACAACACAGCTATACAATCCAACCATAGGGCATTGGGACAGTGAACTGCTTGCACATATCGGTATTTCGGAGACACTGTTCGGAGAAGCAGTCATGCCAGGTACTCGAGTGGGGCAGCTGCGCAGCAGCATTTGCAGTGATCTTGGCTTATCTGCCATTCCGGTTATTGCGGTTGCAGAGCATGACACAGGTTCGGCGGTTGTGGCTGTTCCGGCAACAGAGCGTTCATTTGCTTACCTAAGCTGCGGAACCTGGTCACTTATGGGCACGGAGATTGATCACCCCGCCATCAGTTCCGAGAGTTTGGCGCTCAACTTTACGAATGAGGGCGGGGCAGGCGGTACGTTCCGTTTGCTTAAGAACATCATGGGCCTGTGGATTTTGCAAGAATGCATGCGTGAATGGGAACGGAAAGGACAGGGAATCAGCTATGCGGAGTTACTGAGCAGGGCGGAACTTGCTCCTCCATTTGCGAGTCTGTTTGATCCCGATGATGAGCGGTTTATGCCAGCAGGGGATATGACCTCTCGTATACAACAATATTGCCGTGATACAGGGCAGACTGAGCCGCAAGATCAGGGGGCTATTGCCCGTTCTATTCTGGAGAGCCTTGCACTGAAGTATCGGAGGGTGCTGGAATGGACAGAACAACTGTCCAGACAGTCTTTTAATGGATTGCATATGGTCGGTGGTGGCATTCAGAATCGCTTGTTATGTCAGTGGACAGCCAATTCCATTGGCAAATCGGTATGGGCGGGGCCAGCAGAAGGTAGTGCGATCGGGAACATGGCTGTACAGTGGATGGCAAGCGGAGCCTTTAAGGATATATGGGAAGCCCGCAAGGTCATTCGTGATTCATTCCCAGTTACTGATTATGAACCAAAGGACAGACCCATCTGGGAAGAGGCCTACGGCAGATTCCTAAGGTTGACGGCTTCGCCCAAATCACAAGCCGGGAGCGAGGTGTAACATGCTGGCAGCAGAGCGCTATGACCGGATTGTGGAGATGGTTAATGTTAAGGGCAGCATGCGTGTATCCGAGCTTAGTGAGCACTGCCGGGTAACAGAAGAGACCATTCGGCGTGATCTGGATCGGCTGGAGCAAGCAGGGCGGCTGCGCCGTTCCCATGGCGGCGCTGTCAGCGTGAAGGAAGAGCAGCCGGAGATTCCTTACCGGGTAAGGGAAACAACACATGCAGAGGAAAAGAAAAGAATTGCCCAGTCGGCTCTATCCATGATTCGTCCGGGTGATCGAATTCTACTGGATGCCAGCACGACAGCAGGGTATATGGCGGCCAATATGCCGGATATGCCATTGACTGTATTAACCAATTCCATACAGGTAGCCACTGAACTGAGCAGCAGGGAAAAGATTGAAGTCATCTCGACTGGAGGCCAGCTGGCCCAACGATCTCTGTCTTTTGTTGGACCGCTCGCGGAACGTTCTCTTGAGACATATCATGTCGATAAATTGTTTCTGTCTTGTAAAGGTGTGCATCTGGAAGGCGGAGGAATCAGTGAATCCAATGAGCTTCAGGCACGGTTGAAGCAGAAAATGGTCGGCATATCCGACCAGGTCATTTTGCTTGCAGATACGAGCAAGTTTGGGGTTCGTGCATTTGCCCGGGTAACCGGGTTAAATGCGGTTCATGCGGTGATCACAGATCAGTCGCTTGATGATGATTTGATAGAACGACTGAACAGCTATGATATCTCAATCACAAGGGTATAAAACAATACGGTATTTGATACTTTTATGCGTTATAACAACAATTCATCAGTTATAGGAGCGTGTAATCATGAAGGTCTCCTTATTCATTACCTGCCTCAGCGATGCCATATATCCCCGCGTGGGGGAGGCGATGGTGAGATTGCTCGCCGCTCATGGCGTTCGGTTGGATTTCCCGCCCGTGCAGACCTGCTGCGGTCAGCCTTCCTACAACAGCGGGTATTGGGATGAGACACGGGTAGCCGCCAAAACGATTCTGGAAGCCTTTGATGATAGTGATTTTGTCGTCTGTCCCTCGGGCTCCTGTACGTACATGATTCATCATTATCCCGAGCTGTTTGTCGATGAACCTGTGTGGCTGGAGAAGGCTAAACGTTTGGAAGCCAAAGCCTACGAGTTCACACAGTTCCTCGTTCAGGTGCTTGGCATCACGGATTTGGGTGCACATTTTCCGCATAAGGTTACATACCATCCCTCCTGTCATGGCAGCCGTTTGTTAGGCGTAAAGGATGAGCCTATGGCATTACTTTCGGCAGTAAAAGGTTTGGAATTTGTTCCCCTTCCTTACGGAGAGGATTGCTGCGGCTTTGGGGGTACCTTTGCCATCAAAATGCCGGATATATCTGGTGCCATGGTCACAGAAAAGGTAGATCACATCAAAGAAACGGAAGCTGAAGTATTGGTAGGACTAGATATGGCCTGTCTAATGAATATCGCAGGTAATCTGCGGTATCGGAATGAACCAGTGCGTGTGATGCATTTGGCCGAACTGCTCTATGAGGGGGTGCAAACAGGATGAGTCAACCCGGTGTAATGGATGTTACCGTCAAAGAACGTGCAGAACTGGCTTTGAATGATGACTTCCTGCGGAAAGCCGTCAAGTTTACGACAGAGCGATTGCGTAATGGCAAGAAGTCCGCATCCGAAGAACATGGCAACTGGGAAGAATGGCGCGAACGTGGACGTCAGATTCGTCTGCATACGATCGCACATCTGGATTATTACCTGAATGAATTCGTCAATAATGCACGTGCCAATGGAGTTCATATTCATTTTGCGGATACTTCGGTAGAGGCAGCCGCAATAGCACTTGATATTGCGGCTCACAAGCAGGCTTCTACCGTGGTAAAATCCAAGTCCATGGTGTCCGAGGAAGTGCATCTCAACCATGTATTGGAATCCGCAGGTATTGAAGCAATAGAGACCGATCTGGGCGAATATATCATTCAATTGGCGGGTGAAGCCCCATCCCATATCGTCATTCCGGCTATTCACAAAAATCGATACCAGATTGCGGACCTGTTGTCCAAGGAAGCGGGAGAAATTCTGGAACCGGACACCACCGTACTTGCCGGATTTGTACGCAAAAAGCTGCGTGAGAAGTTTCTTGAAGCAGATATAGGCATGACCGGCTGCAATTTTGCGATTGCGGAAACGGGTTCCATGGTCCTATTCGAAAATGAAGGCAATGCCCGTATGGTATCCACCGTGCCAAAAACACAGATTACCTTAATGGGCATGGAGCGTATCATTCCATCCTGGACGGATCTCGAGGTGATGGCAACCTTACTGCCACGCTCCGCGACAGGTCAAAAATTGACGATGTATATGTCAGGTATAACCGGCCCTCGCCGAACAGAAGACGGGGACGGGCCAGATGAAATGCACATTATTATCGTGGATAATGGACGTTCACTTCAGTTGGGTGATCCCGAGTTTCAGGAGCTGTTGAACTGTATTCGCTGTGGTGCATGTTTGAACGCTTGTCCGGTATATCGTCATATCGGCGGGCATGCCTATGGTGGAACCTACAGTGGACCGATTGGAGCGGTACTTACACCTGCACTCAATGGCAACATCGATGAATGGAACGACATCGCGGGTGCTTCCAGTCTGTGCGGAGCCTGTTATGAAGCCTGTCCTGTCAAAATTCCGCTGCATGATATGCTCGTATATTTACGTAGACGCAAGGTGGAAAAGGGCCATGGCAATAAGCTTGAGAGCGCTGGTATGAAAGGTTTTGCAGCGGTTGTATCCAATTCTAAACGATTCGGAGCGGCTATACGTCTCGGACAGATTGGTCAGAAAGTCATTGTTCGGAATAACGGAATTTCACTTAAACTTGGGCCCCTCAAAGGCTGGAACAGCTATCGGGTTGCGCCAAGCCTCGCGAAGCGTTCCTTCCGGCAGCAATGGAACAAGTTGGATCAGGAGCTGAATCAGGAGAAGAAAGAAATGGATTCTTCCGTTCGGGATCGAATGGAACAGATTCTGCGTGAGCGCGAGGGGGGTGGTGGTCAACATGAACACTGAACATCAGGAATGGCTGGAGCAATTGGAGAAAAAATCTCGTGCGAAGCAGGAACACTTTATGAATGACATTGCGTCCAAATTGAGAAGACCACGGCAGACACATGCTCCGACCCAACCTTTTCGCGGTGCACCCGCATTCTGGACGGATCTGGACTGGGACATAGATAAACGCATACAGGCATTTACCGATAATTTTGTGAGTGTAGGTGCTCATATTGCACGGGTAAGAGACATTGGCGAAGCTTCGGACTTTATCGCTAATAAATCTCATGAATTGAGTGCGAAATATATCATACGTCAGAATGAACAGGCGCTGACGGATCTTGGATTGGAAGAGCAACTTCCCGATGTGCAGATTTCTGTATGGAACAGCAAAGCAGAGGAGAACTGGAAGGCACGGGCAGCCGAGGCAGATATCGGTGTAGTAATGGCGGATTATGCCACAGCATATACGGGTTCTGTCACGGTGCTTTCTTCGCCAGAAAAGGGACGCTCAGTGAGTCTATTGCCAACCGTACTCATCATTATTATTCCAGTTGAACGGCTCTACACCAGACTTGGTGAAACGCTTGATCGATTCGATGAAGCGGGAAGAGAGAATCTTCCGGCAGGCATACATTTTATTTCCGGTCCTAGTCGTTCTTCTGATATTGAAAATGATTTGACGATTGGTGTTCATGGGCCGGGGATTGTATATGGTCTTATTATGGGTTAGCTACATTTCGAAATGCACAACCTTAACGAATGACTGTCCAAAAGCAGCTTTTTGTCTGCGAAGGGCAGTTTTTTCTATGTCTAGTATGTCCATTATGAAAGGGATCATGAGCCATTCAATCATATGGCAGTAGATAAAAATATTCTATAGATAAAAACTATTAATATTATAATTATTATATATTTAACCTATCAAGAGAAGCGGCGTATAATCCATTCCAAGATAGGTTCATGTGAGAACCGACCAAGGAGGCGTTATGAATGAGTATATTTTCTTATCAGGTTCCATTCATGGATGGACACGTGGGCGATTTATCTGTTTTTGAGGGGAAAGTGCTACTTATCGTGAATACAGCCAGCAAGTGCAGTTACTCTCGACAATTTACGGAGCTTCAACACCTGTATGAGCAGTATCGTGATCAAGGGCTGGAGATCCTGGCGTTTCCCTGTGATCAGTTTAATCAGAAGGAGCCGGGCAACAATGATGAGATAGCTCAGTATTGTAGGAATCATTTTCATATATCCTTTCCGATTTTTGAGAAGATCGAGGTTACCGGACAGTCCATACATCCTTTGTTTCGCTATCTGGTCGATACAGCCCCATTTGAGGGTTATGACGTGGAATCGGAAGAAGGTCGGTGGATGGATCAATTCCTAGAGGAGAAACATCCCGAATTATACCGGGGAGACGGGATCAAATGGAATTTCACCAAATTTTTGATTAATCGAACCGGGGAAGTGAGTGGTCGCTATGAGACTACGGTTGCACCGATAGAGATGGAGTCAGCGATTCGGAACCTGCTGATACAGGCTTAGTTTGAGTTGGAGCGAACTGTGTATCATCGGAATTCTGGTATTCGTTCAGAGCAAAATAATCTCTATATGGAGGGACCAAAGGGGAAATTTACTCATGCCAATTCGGATGGATACCCATTGGTCCTACGACTTTGAGACTGTTGAAGATTAGGACTGGAAATGTTAGGGTAAAAGAAAGATAACGAAGGAACCCATTTTTTTTAATCTAAACTGACCAATATACCATTTTGGTCAGTTGGTTCCGGTATGAATTTCAGGTTATCTGGATGAAATATGAAAATTTGCAGAAAATGTAGTCATGTCTGTTGATCTGAAGTCGTAATTGAACAAAAGTATTATTTTTTAGTCGAACGTAACACTTGGAAGAGGAGTGAGTATTATGGCGCAAATTTCAGTTCCCCAACCCAAAACTTTTGGGCCTTTAGGAAACTTACCACAGTTAAATACCGATGAGCCTGTACAATCCCTGGTGAAACTCGCTGAAGAGTATGGCCCCATTTTTCGAATGGATTATCCTGGCCGAAGTGAATTGTATATTTCAGGTCACGAACTGGTAGCCGAGGTAACCGACGAATCCAAATTCGATAAACGGGTATGGGCACCGCTGGAGAAGGTACGTGCATTTGCCGGAGATGGCCTGTTTACAAGTTGGACTCAAGAACCGAATTGGAAAAAAGCTCACAATGTGTTGCTGCCCAGCTTCAGCCAGCGTGCAATGCAGGGATATCACAACAAAATGATTGATCTCGCTGTACAACTCGTGCAGAAGTGGTCCAGATTGAATCCGGATGAGACGGTTAACGTACCTGATGATATGACTCGTCTCACCCTGGATACGATTGGATTGTGTGGATTCAACTACCGATTTAACAGCTTTTACCGGGAAGAACCGCATCCCTTCATTACCAGTATGGTTCGAGCACTAGACGAATCGATGAGTTCGTTGCAGCGTTTGCGTCTGCAAGACAAGCTGATGATCACCAAAAAGAAACAGTTTGAGCAGGATATCCGTTCGATGTACTCTCTGGTGGATCATATTATTGCGGAGCGCAAGGAGCAGCCCCAGGAAGGGGCGGACGATCTGTTGTCCCATATGCTTAGTGGCAAGGACCCGGAAACCGGGGAAACGCTGGACGATGAAAATATCCGTTACCAGATCATCACCTTCCTGATTGCTGGACATGAGACGACGAGTGGCCTGTTGTCCTTTGCCATCTATTATTTAATGAAAAACCCGGATACCCTTGCCAAGGCTCAAGCTGAAGCAGATCAGATTCTGAAAGATCCGGTTCCGACATACAATCAGGTCCGCAATCTGAAATATGTTCGTATGGTTTTGAACGAAGCATTGCGGTTGTGGCCTACGGCTCCGGCATTCTCCTTATACGCGAAGAAAGATCTTGTTCTGGACGGGAAATATCCTTTGCAAAAAGGGGATAGTGTCAGTGTACTCATTCCCAAGCTGCACCGGGACCGCGACGCTTGGGGAGACGATGTGGAGGAATTCCGTCCGGAACGGTTCGAAGATCCGAGCAAGGTGCCACATGACGCCTATAAACCATTTGGTAATGGTCAGCGGGCCTGCATTGGTCAGCAATTCGCCCTTCAGGAAGCAACACTTGTGCTAGGAATGGTCCTGAAGCATTTTGAATTCATCGATCATGCGGACTATCAGTTGAAAGTGAAAGAAACGTTGACGCTCAAACCCGATAACTTCACGATTCGTGTTCGTGCACGCGGGGGGCAACCGGTCATGGCTGTTCCGGGTGTTGCCGTGGAGGAACCGACTCCGGTTGCCAAAAGACAAGAGCCGGATACAGCAAATGCCCATCACACCCCGATGCTTGTCCTATATGGATCTAATCTTGGGACTGCGGAAGGCATTGCGCGTGAAATCGCAGATACCGCAAGATATCAGGGCTTCCGCAGCGAGGTGGCTACCCTGGATGATCGTGTAGGCAAACTTCCGAAGGAAGGCGTCGTCATCATTGTGAGCGCATCCTACAATGGTCAGCCACCAAGCAATGCCAAGGATTTCGTCGAGTGGATTGAACATGCGGAGGCAGGGGAATTCCAAGGCGTTCGATTCTCCGTTCTCGGATGTGGGGATCACAACTGGGCCAGCACGTACCAGCGTATCCCGCGTTTGATTGATGAGCAGTTATCTTCCAAAGGAGCAGAACGGTTATCACCGATCGGAGAAAGTGATGCCAGCGGGGACTTTGAGAAACAGGTTGGAGACTGGACCGAGCAACTATGGCCGGATTTGGCACGAACTCTGGGCCTCAAGTTGAACACAAGCTCAGGTAGTGAGCGCAGTTCCTTGTCAGTACAGTTTGTCAGCGGACTGGCGGTAACGCCGCTCGCGGATACGTATGATGCACATGTTGCTGAAGTGCTTGAGAATCGGGAACTTCATGATGCGGGCAGTGAACGAAGCACACGTCATCTGGAGATTAAACTGCCTGAAGGCGCAACGTATAAAGAAGGCGATCACCTGGGCATTTTGCCGCAAAACCCGTCTGAGCTCGTAGAACGAGTACTGAAACGATATGGATTCACAGGTACGGAACATCTGGTTCTGGATGCCTCTGGTCGCAGCGCAGCTCATCTGCCATTGCACCAACCGGTTAGTCTGGTCGATCTGCTCAGTCACAGTGTGGAGCTTCAGGAAGCGGCAACTCGGGCCCAACTGAGGGAGCTGGCGGCGTACACGGTGTGCCCACCGCATAAGAAGGAGCTCGAAGCGCTTCTTGATGAGTCTGTTTACATGGAAGAAGTGCGTAAGAAACGCATATCCATGCTGGATTATTTGGTGAAATACGAAGCATGTGAGCTGCCTTTCGAACGGTTTTTGGAACTGCTGCCTTCCCTGAAAGCCCGATATTATTCAATCTCCAGTTCACCGCGAGTGCAGCCTGAGCAGGCCAGCATAACCGTCAGCGTAGTGCGTGCTCCGGCGTGGAGTGGTCAGGGAGAATATAAAGGTATAGCGTCCAACTATCTGGCGAACTTGAAGCCGGGTGAAGAGGTTGTCATGTTCATACGCACGCCTGAGTCCGGGTTCGAACTGCCAGAAACTGCAGAGGCTCCGATCATTATGGTTGGTCCGGGGACGGGCGTAGCTCCATTCCGTGGTTTCCTGCAGGCAAGACGTGTACTGAAGGAACAGGGTGAGAAGGTTGGCGAGGCGCATCTGTATTTTGGATGTCGCAACCCTGAACATGATTATTTATATAAAAATGAACTCGAAACTGCGGAGCAAGAGGGCCTTGTCCAGCTTCATACCGCCTTCTCCCGCGTGGACGGGGAAGAGAAATGTTACGTGCAGCATCTAATGAGAGATGATGCCCACAAACTGATTCCTCTGCTCGAACAGGGTGGACATCTGTATGTTTGCGGCGATGGCAGCAAGATGGCACCTGATGTTGAAGCAACACTCAAGAAAGCGTACGCTGATGTCAGCGGCAACTCCACAGAGGAAGCCGATGCGTGGTTAGAACGTTTGCAGCAGGAAGGTCGTTATGCCAAGGATGTGTGGACAGGCATCTGAGTGATACGTTCCTGATTCCAATGATTATTGATAGGCATCTGCGCGGTGAGACACAGAAGGGTTCTGTGCTCACCGCTTTTTGCTATGGCACAATATCCGAGCAGACCAATGCAGGTATGAGTTATACTAGGGAATAGAAATATGCATATCATGACATGGGGTTGACCCAGGGCATGGATCGTTTCTCTCATTAGGCGATTGCTGGCACAGATATGAATTCAGCGATGTCTGGTCTCATTATTTCTTCTTTTTATTCGTTGGACGATAGATCGATTCGACCTGAGTTAGCGGAAAGAGAATACGTGAGGAGAATTTACCTTTTCCCTGCAGCTCAATGTAATCCAGTCCAACACCAACAAGTCGGATATTGTTAAATGCGTTTCCGGATGGGAATACCGTGCGGATGCCTACCCGTATGCCTCGCCGTGCTCGTGGTACATCAAATACACGAATGGAAAACAAACTGAGTGGAATAAATAACTGCCGATTGACTTTGATAAAATTGCGCGGATATACTTTTCTAATTATTCCAGGTTCCAGACCAGACAATGGAGCATTCAGTTCTGCCAGATGTCCCTGGAACTCGACCAGACGCTGCTGAAGTGTTTTTCCTGTATGAAGTTGGTGCCAATTCATAAGCAATCCTCCGTTCGCCATTTATACCTACTATATGAATGGACGAGGGCAAGAGGTGAGCAAAATGGCGCCCATGTTACTCATGATAAGGTACAACTTAAGATATAGGGAGTGATTCAGATGGACGTGGAAATGTATAAAGACCTCATTCGGGATGAACGTGGCAACTATTATATCGCGGTACAGATAGAGGGTAATGAGCTTACGCTTGTCAACGCATTTGTTGAAGCATCGTTTACACCGGAACTGATCTATAATGAAGAATTTCGTAATAAACATAAAGAGATGGAAGGCGGCTTTGTAGGCAAAATTGCAATGGACCTTCTCCGGCATGATGTGGTCATGGGTTTGAAACAAATGGACAGAAAGCTGTTGGAGCTGTCGGAAGTTGAACAGAAGTACACGGTGAACTATATAGATACGATTGAGTTCTATCGCCACCCTGCGTGGGAGCGGAAAGCATAAGCGAAGGCTCATTTTCGTGGACAGTCCATTAGGATAGTAAAATCGTAAAAGCGCAAGTACAGGGGAGCTACCCTTGCCACTTGCGCTTTTGGCGTTGCAACTATTCATCGGGAAACGCACTATCGATAGGAAGGATAGATGATGCCGATATCTCGTTCTGTTTTCAAGCTTCCCTCTATATACCGCTGGAGTTCATTTCCTTTGATTCGAATCGGAATGGAATTCCCTCGATAGATCAGTTCACCCTCAATCGTGCGCACGCTCATTCCGATGACGCCTTCCAAATGTCCACCCTGATCCGTAATTAACCGAATTCCTGCTGGCCCCTCCATAAGAATCTTACCATCCTGATATACCGTTACCCGTTCTGGCGTGTTCACCAATTCAAAATGCAGCCCATTCACCGTACGGCTGTACGCCGTATGACCAGCGACTTCTTCGCCATGATCCATGTCGATGGGGAGAAGACCGGTAAACCACAGTTGGTCCGATCCAACCGGCATGATGCCGCATAACCGTTCCACATAATCAAGCAGGCAAAGAATGGAGGGGGAATAGGTTTCCGTAAAACCCTCCTCCCCGGTCCATGGGCTTAAAGCCTGCGCAAAGCGCGTTGCTTTGGAAAGGGACGACAAGATGGGTTGCAGTACCCAGGTCAATTCCACATAGCGATGGTGATATTCAAAAGCATGTGGTGCACGGATCAGACTCAGGAAGTTGGATGCTCCACCCCAGCTGTTATAAGAGGAGAACGGATCGAACCGTGGATCATCCATCGACATGGAGGTGAACGGGTATTTGGCAAAAAACTTACTTGTGTTCAGCAAATACCGGCGCAGTATGTTATCAAACAATCCACGGTCGCCCACCTCGCAGGCCATCACGCGCAGCAGCACATCGGACTGTACCCTGACGAATTCGTCATTGCGATCCCGGTCGTAGAAGAACATATCCTCTTCGTCATAACAGTAGCGAAAGAGACTTTCGAGACTGGCTTCAGCTTTTGCTTTCCAATCACCACCAGACTCCCCAAGTTCCTCAGCCATTTGGGATAAATACATGCGCTGGCAATATATATTGGCGGTTAAGTCTGGTGCCAAAAAAGGCAGGACCGGAGAGTCCGGATGGTAGGACGCAGCATCATTCATATATGGTGTATCCGGGACGTGCCAGAACCGTGGGGACAGATCATGCCCGGTATCAAAGGTACTAAATGCCTCCACACAGCCGGTCCCTCGGGTATTGCGATACGTTGCAATCCATTCGTCGTATTGAACCATGGCCTTGTACATAGTCTTCAGGAAGGAACGGTTCTTTCCATGAAGCAGGTAGTGGTTCCATACGCTTCGTGCCAATGGTGTAACGAGCTGAATCTGGCGAAAGGATGGACCGTTCTCCGTTAGCTTATAAGGTAGCAATCCATCTTCTCTTTGGTGTCGGGCAAAAGCAAGATAGGTCGTTTCCGATACGGAAGGAATCAGACGTGACAGCAGTTCCGCATTAATGGTGCCCGTACTCTCCAGCCAGCAACCCAGATAGATGCCACCTTCCTGAAGAATGGGCTCAATGCCGTTCAGGGGCACAATGCAAGTCAGTAACTTCTCCAATGCGGAATAATAAGTTGCTTCCAGTCTTCCACCAGTTGCCGCGAATTGAACACCCGACGCCTGCCATTCCTGTATTAACTTTTGATCTTCCGGTTTACCTGGCTGCACATGATCGTGGATCGAGATCTGACGCAGCTTGTTCAGCAGGGCTTCTGTCATGTCGACCTCCTTATAGCTAGCGGTTATTTATTGATTGGATTCAAAGATTCGTACGGTGCCATTATAGAAGTCAGTCACGGCTTGCTCCACACTTTTTCGGCCAAAGCCGATTTCCTGGTTGGTTGTCTGGGCCAGCTTGGAGAATTCAGCGAATCCCGGAGGATTATAGCTCACGTCAAAAGGCTCCGTTTTTGTAGCTTCAGATACAAAGCTGGTGTAATTATATACAATCTCTTCAACAGGTCCCGCTTCTTGTTGAAGCAGATTGCGGTTGGCTTCCGTAACGGGCACGCCGCGGTCGTTGCCGAGAATTTTGGCTGCGTCCGGATCATTAATCCAGAAATCCATCAGGATCGCGACTTCTTTTGCATGTTTGGTATTCGCATAACCGGACAACCCCTGACTGGATTCAAATACAACCCCAGTTCCTTTTGGACCCCGTGGTACAGGCAAAAGAATTAACTTATCTTCTGTGAGACTCTGGAAAGCAGCCAGTTGATTCGAAGGAAGCAGGCTCATAGCCGCCTTGCCCGTAATAAGCAAGGATTTACTCGTATCATCCGGTGGGTTGGAAACCTGCAATTCAGGCGTGACCACACCTCCGGATTTGGAAGCCTGCTCCCAGTAAGTGAACCATTCCAAAATGTCTTCTTTTGCAAATCCGAGCGTGCCATTCTTCATATCATATAGCTGTTTGCCGCGTTGTTTCAAAAAGATGTCCATACCGTCAACTGTGAAATTATAGGTTCCATAAAAGCCCTTACCGAGCTTGTCGGATAGCTCTTTGCTGATTGCAGCATAATCTTCCCAAGTCCAATCCGAAGCTGGCAAAGGGATTCCCGCTTGATCGAATAGCGCTTGATTAACGACAATACCCCGTGCATTCGCACCTGCGGAAATATGCTGCAGCTTCCCATCAAGACGCCCATATTCAACCATGGTGGCATCCATGCCATCCAGATTCAGTTCACTACCGACATAAGGGTCCAGGTTCAAAAGCACATCCTTTTTGGCGTAGTCAACCACATTACCCCCAAGGAAGAAAATATCCGGTGCTGTGCCTGACGCCAGCTGTGTATTCAACTTGTCGAAATATCCGGAGGAAGGGGCAAATTCACCTACAATTTTAATATTCGGATGTTTCTCCTGAAAAACCTTCAGGGCTTCGTTCGTAATATCTGCCCGTTTTTGATCGCCCCACCACATCATGCGTAGTTCGACTTGCCCGTCTTCAGCGGTCTTTGTTCCTTTCTGCTCATCAGCGCCGGTATGATCCGTTCCAGAGCAGGCAGTCACCAATAACAGGAGTGAAGCTATAACAGTGATCATTAATCGTTTGAACATGAGAAATCCCCCTGACAATGGATAATGAAAAAAATAATATCTGTTGTACACGTATTGCGTCTGGACAGGTATTTTCGTAATTTCGTAATCACTTCAGCCCAGTCGTTGCAATTCCCTCTAGAAAATAACGCTGAAATACCAGAAAGATGATGGTCACAGGCAGCAGAGACAGCGTGGACATGGCGAGCAGTGCGCCCCAATCCGATTGTCCCGATGGATCAAACAATGACCGAATCCCCAGCTGTACGGTAAACAGATCAATTTTGCTCAGGTAGATCATCTGGCTAAAGAAGTCATCCCAGCTCCAGATGAAGGTGAAGATCGCTGTTGTGATCAGTGCAGGAACGAGAAGAGGCACCACGATTCTGAAAAAAATCTGAGATTGCCCGCAACCGTCAATGGTTGCACTCTCGTCCAGCTCCCGTGGAATACCACGGATGAATTGAACCATGAGCAGAATGAAGAAGGAATCCTGTGCCAGCCACTTGGGCAGAATGAGCGGGAAATACGTATTAATCCAATGCAGCTCGTTATACAGAATGTACTGAGGTACCAGGGTTACATGGTAAGGAAGCATGATGGTGACCAGCATAATGCTGAACCACAGGCCTTTGAACTTGAACTTTAATCTGGAAAAGGCGTAGGCTGCAAGGGAACAAGAAATCACATTTCCCAGCACACTCATGACTGAGATCAGTGCCGAGTTGCCGAAGAAGCGGCCAAACGACACCCCTTGCAATCCTTTCCAGCCATTCACAAAATGATCGAGGGTGAAGCTGGTTGGAATCAGGCTGCTATTGGTGAAGATGAGATGATTCGGTTTAAATGAACTGAGAATTAACCATAACACCGGATACAACATCAACAGACCGAAGAGGATAATGGCGACATGCCTCCCGGCTTGAACCAAACGTCGCTTTAGTGGCATGTGTACTATCTCCCTTCCTGATTGTCGCCGTAGAACACCCAGAATTTCGAGGTGAGGAAGACGATTGCGGTGAATACCCCGATAATGACCAGCATGATCCACGCCAGGGCAGAAGCATAACCCATATCAAAGAACGAGAAGCCTTTCAGATACAGATACAAGGTATAGAACATTGTGGCGTCGAGCGGGCCTCCACGTCCATCCCCGATCACATAAGCGGGTGTAAAGGCTTGAAACGAATTGATCATGCTCATGATCAGGTTGAAAAAAATAACAGGCGAGAGCATCGGAAGTGTGATGCCGAAGAATTGGCGTACCTTTCCTGCCCCGTCGACGTCCGAAGCTTCATATAAATCGGCTGGAATTTGCTTTAGGCCAGCCAGGAAGATAACCATGGCCGAACCAAACTGCCATACAGAGAGTGTGACGATCGTATAGACCACATAATCGGGATGGGCAATCCAGGCGGGTCCGGTAATTCCGAACCAGCTCAGAAACTGATTGACCAAACCACTTCCCTCAAAAATCTGACGCCAGACGATCGCAATAGCGACGCTGCCTCCCAATAGGGAAGGGATGTAATACACGGTCCGGTATAAGCCGAGTCCCCGAATCCCTTTGTTCAGCGCCATCGCTACAAGTAGGGCGAAGGCAAGCCTTAGCGGAACGGATAGAAATACATAATAAAACGTTAGCCCCAAAGATCTGCGAAAGGTATCGTCTTCGGTAAAAATCTGGACATAGTTGCTGAGCCCCGTCCACGTTGGTGATGTTAACAAATTAAATTTCGTCAAGGACAGGTAGAGCGACGCAACCATCGGTCCGAGTGTCAGACAGAAAAGTCCGATGAGCCAGGGCAGCAGAAACAAATAGGCAGTCATATTCTGCTGGCCGTATAACGGCTTGGACAGCTTTCTCATCATAGGCCTCCCTTCAGGGTTGGATGTGAATTCGTGATCACCGCAGAATTGAATCCGCTTACAATATTTACGGTGATTCTCTTGGTAAATTCATCATACCGGGGAGAGGGAGAAGCCGGAATCTCATTTCTTCGGATCATGGTTATCAATTTTTTCGGAATGCAGCAAACGATAATCCGAAGGACTTATGTTGAACATTTTTTTGAATTTTGAACTGAAATAGCTTGGGGAACGGAAGCCTGTCAGCTCTGTAACATCCCAAACGGTTAGTTGGGTTTCCTTCAGTAAACGTATGGCATGTTTCATTCGCACCTCGGTTACATATTGAATAAAAGAGATGCCGGCAGCTTCTTTGAATATCTCTGAAAAATAGGTAGAGTTGTAGTTATATTGCTCAGCTAACGAAGTTAATGTCAGTTCCAGCATGTAATTTTCCTCGATATATCGTTTGGCCGATTCAATGACCGTATCTTCTCCAACCTCGGATGGCTGCTGTTGATTCACAAAATCTTCCGCCCAATGCATCAGCAGCAGTTCTGCCTGGTCTGGAGTCTTTAGCCAAAGCACCCATTCCGGGGAAATCCACGAGGATTCCTGTTCGAACAATAATGAAATTTGAAAAAGGCTTCGGATCATATGGGAAGTGGATATCCGAAATGAGTCAGCAAGCTCCTTTCGAATCACGCTGCGGAAGGTATCCAGCTCTCCACGAATGAGGCAACGATGCAGCATGCGACTGGTTTCCTCAGGCAGTAATGGACTATGATCTACTTCGGGTACACGGTCCTGTGCACCTTTGCGTCCAGCAGAGTTCCATGCCAATAGGGAATGAATATAGCCTTCTTTCCAGCGCTCAAACCCAGACACGGACAATCCCAATCCAACTTGTACATCCATCGTTAAAACAGAGCGGGTCTGTGCTGTGATCTGCTGAGCAAATTCGTGCTGAATACCTTCCAATGTTATGAAATGCATAATTCCAGGGTGGGCTCCGTCATGGAACACTTGCACATTATCTGGATAGGACTGGGCCATTTCGTGACAAAGCAGCTCAAAGGGAAGGTAGAGCTTTTCAGGAACACGTTCCACTGAGGCAGTCTGTACATCGGAGTTTCGCATGCCAGCGGTGATGAAACAGACGCTGTGATCCTGCCAGGATTCCAGATGAAACAGTCGTATCCGTTCTGGCAGTGAAGAAGGTGGGAGGCGGTGTCCCCTAACAAGATCAAGCAGCAAACGTTGCTTCATTTCTTTGTAATACTGGGAGAGACGCCATTGCATCATTTCGGAATCGCCGTGCAGCTGTTTCTTTTTATCCAACTCATCTTTGATTTTATTTAAAGTGGTTTTCAGTTCATCCCGGGTTACAGGCTTCAGCAAATAGTCCATGGCCTGGCTGCGCACACCTGCTCTGGCATAGTGGAAATCTTCATATCCTGTGATGATCATAATTTGAATGGAAGGATTAAGGCTTCGGCAAACGTCCAGCAATTGGACGCCATCCATGACAGGCATGTTCATGTCTGTAATTAACAAGTCAAAATGTTCAGCTTTCAGAAGCTCTTCCGCTTCGATGCCGTTTGCTGCTTCACCTGAAATGATAAAGCCCATGTCTTGCCAGTTCACTTTCAATTTTAGTCCTTCGCGAACCTCGATCTCGTCATCTGCGATCAATACGTTGTACATCATATTCCTCCTGTGCGGGTAGAATCAGTTCAATAGACGTGCCGTTATGCTCTCCGTTCTCGATCTGAATGGCAAACAGACTTCCGTAATGCAAGCGGCAGCGTGCAACCACATTACCGAGCCCAATGTGCCAGCTTTGGCTTCGCAATAGGGGTTCGAGCTGAGATGCTTCAACAGGATCATGAATTTTCTGGATGATTTCGGCTGGAATCCCGGGCCCATTGTCTGAAATGTTGAAATGCAGGCGGTTATTCCGTCTGGAGATCCGGATGTGTACTTCTGCCGTCGTCTGATGCTGGAAGCTGTATTTGACGGCATTCTCAATAAGCGGCTGAAGAATAAATTTGATGATGACCAGGGAATCCAGCCTGCCTTCCTGTGTCAGAGTAATGTCCTGCTTATGACCGAAACGGGTTTGCAGAATGGAGATATAGTGCCGGATATAAGCCAGTTCCTCTGCAAGCTGTACCCTGTCGTCACTTGTATTCATGGAGAATCGCATCATTTTGCCCAGATCCTCAATGACCTGAACTGTATCATTTGTTCGGCGCTGCATGGCGAGACTGCTCACCAGTTCCAGCGTGTTAAACATAAAATGGGGATTAATCTGCATGAGCAGCGCTTTATACTCAGCTTGCTGGCGGAGCAGCTTCAACTCGAATTCATTCTGGATGTGCTGTCGCAATCGGCTGATCATGTAGCGGAAAGTGGAGATGACATAACTGACTTCGCTTTTTACATTTTTGTCCGGAGGTAGAAGGGACTCTGCTTGATCGAATGCGCCGCGTTGTACCTGTCTCATGGCCAATACCAGTCGTGTTAAAGGTTTGGTGACGCCATAAGAGAGCCAGGCAGCGGCAAACAAAGAGACGAGAATGAGAACAATGGTGACCACCAGAATGGTACTCTGAAGTTTGTGAAGAGAAGAATATAGCTCTTTTTCCGGTGCCAGACCCGCCAGCATCCAGCCCGTACGCCCTAGCTTTTTGTATACCAGAATGTCACGCTGTCCTTCATCATTGTTCAGGTACACCACACCCGATTTGAGCGAGTTGTTCCGAATCTGATCGATTTCTGCTAAAGCTTCGGCACCAAGCTGATTGGCCTGTTGGGAAAGAATAGGGCTTCCTTGTTCGCCCAGCAGAAAAATAGTGCTGCTTTCGGCCAGATGGATTCGGTTAAGCGGTTCCAGAAAGTAAGATTCGCTGACATTAATTTTCATCACATTTTGGGCTGTAGCATGGTGAAAGGTCCCAATGGGCATCAGCAGGCTAACTACCGGGTTGCCGTGATCCCTTATATTTTCATGTTGATCGGTATGTGCAGGCAGCCAGTGATTCCCTGAGATAAAGAAATTTTTGTACCATAATTCTTGCAAGAAGAGAGGGTCGGTCGTTACTTGATTTTCACTGCCAATCCTCAGCCCGTTTCGTCGATAGATGGATACATCGGAGATACTGGTGTAGCTGTTCGTAGCCTGGGTCAGAAAACGGCTCATCGCCAGATTGACAAGCATCTTTTCCCCTTCAGGAAGGTTGGGGTCACTCATCGCGTTATCCCAGTTCTTGGCGGTATCGCTGTTGAAAACAAGAGAAGCTACATCATAGATCTGCATTTGAACCATATCGACATAGGAGCCGTATTCCTCCATCTTCTCAAGAGCAGAGGATTCAATGTAAGAGCGGATCACGGTACGTGATTCCTTAAAGAGTAGGAAGGAGAGTGTGCCAAAACAAAGAACGAAGAGCACAACGATAAAGGCGATCAGGCGGCTTTTTAATGAGAAAAACATGGGTTCCTCCTTAAGCGAATAGACTTCAAGACCGTCGTCAAAATGGGAAAAAGACTGCGTATTATACGCAGTCTTTGAATTAAATGTGGTTGGAGCTGCCTTGCGTTCCTAGAAACGAACCAGATTGTTGATGCGAACAGGTAAACCAGTTGCGATAGCGCGATTGGCTGCAATTCCGGTGAGGATGGATCTTGCTCCGTCGAATTGGTTGGCAGCGCGGTGGTAGGGATCTTCCGCTGGCTCTCCAAACAGATCATTCAGAAGTACAGGATCACCTCCGCCATGGCCGCCTTCTTTTTCCTCGACCTGAACCTCGTATGGGGCATCGAACATGGGAAGGACACGCAGTGTTTTGCCAATCAATGCACCTTCAAGATTTTTGTCACCCAGCGAGTTAACATAGGATTGTTCCACAATGTTCATTTCGATCCGGCCTTTGGTGCCGTTAATGGCGATGCGATAACCTTCCCACGGCTGGTATGCAACCAGTGAATAGGTCAATATGGCTTTATTCTGATACTGGACAAGAACGCCCATCGTATCCTCGATGTTGATGCCATCTCCGAATACGCTTTGATCCCGCTGGTAGCCGTCTTCCGGCTCAGCATCCAGATACATGGCTTTGAGATGTGCATCCGAATCCAGGTGCAGGGCAAAAGGATCTTCTTGCGCAAGCGGGTTGCCTGTTGCACGAGTGTAAAACTGGGTCACGCCTCGTTCCTCTGCGTTCTCTCTACCATAATACATGAGATCGCCGAATGCGAAGACGGTCTCAGGCTGCGAACCGATCCAAAAATTGACCAAGTCGAAGTGATGCGTGGATTTGTGTACGAGCAGTCCGCCACTATTACGCTTGTCCCGGTGCCAGCGGCGGAAGTAATCTGCGCCATGGCGCGTATTCAACAGCCATTCGAAGTGGACCGAAGTCACTTTTCCGATCGTGTCATTCTGAATCAATTCCCGTATTTTGGTATGGTGCGGCGCATAGCGGTAGTTAAAGGTGACGCGTATGTTTTGTCCAGTCCGTTTGACGGCATCAAGAATATCCTGACATTTATGCTCATCGATGGTCATGGGCTTCTCAGTCACAACATCACAGCCAAGCTCCATTGCTCGAATGATGTATTTGTGGTGGGTGCGGTCGATACTGGTTACAATGACGAAGTCCGGCTTCTCGTTCTCAATCATCTGATCGAACTGATCTGCAGTATAGGTTGGCACCTCATTGTATTTATATTTTTCCCTCAGCAACTGATTGGCGTAATTCATGCGTATCTGGTTAATATCGCAAAAAGCTGCAAGTTCGGATGTTTCCCTGAAATTTTGGGCTAATGCTCCATAGAAAAATTCAGCACGGCCGCCTGTTCCGACCAATACATAGCGTTTTTTGTTACTCATGTCTATCGCCTCCTTGAATATAGCTCTAGACTATAACAAGGAAGCACTTCTTTCGCCGCTTTTTGTGCGTAATCGCTTTCAAATACCGCTTATTTTGCTATAATTCAACTAAAGGGGGCAGCTGCATGATACAGACATTTCGAGCGGATTACAATGATCCCACCGGATATTTGAATATCGAATATGATCGTCGCATTGGATATTTTTCCATGACGGATGACCATCTGCATGACCATTATGAGCTGTACTACCTGCTATCGGGTGAGCGCATATACTTCATCAAGGATCGAACTTACCGGGTCCAAGCCGGAGATTTCGTATTCATTAACCGGAATACCGTTCATAAAACGATGGAGAGTGGAAGGCCAGATCATGATCGAATTGTTCTGTATATCAAGCCAGAACTGTTCACCGAATTGGCCATTTTACCTGAGCTGGCAGAGGGCCTTAAGGAGCCATTCGGCTGGAATATTCCCATTCTGAGGCTTCCTTCACAGGTAAGTGAAACAGCGGAACGAATGGTCAGTGAAATGATTGATGAGATGGTCCATACCAGAGCTGGAAGCAGCCTGCTGCTGCGTCACCGATCCGTTGAACTCCTGTTGTTTGCTTACCGCAATAAACATTTGGGCACCGTGCACTCGGCCGATAGTGAGCCGGTTCTGCATCCCAAGGCACAGGCAGTGGTGCGTTATCTCAACGATAACTATCATCAGGATTTAGCGCTGCCGGAGGTTGCTGAATTATTTCGAATTAGTCCCCATTACCTCAGCCGTCTGTTCAAACAGACCACAGGTTTCACGTTCAGCGATTACCTCAATCTGCTTCGGGTGAAGGAGGCACAGCGGTTGCTGCGTGAAAGCGAGGATTCCATAACGGAGATCGCTCTGCGATCGGGATTCAGCAATTTTTCACATTTCGGGAAGATGTTCAAGCGCACGGTTCAGGTGTCTCCGAGGACATATCGACAGGAGTTTAGAGAAGTAGGTTCGACGAGAGTGCTGAAATAGGGTGAACTGCGATATAGAAATACGTGTAGATATGAAAAGATAGATTTAATGAATAGAAGAAGGACCTGACAGGCCCTGTGGAAACAGGGATATGCTCAAGTCCTTTAGGAGAATTCAATGATTGGCTATTACACTTTGGTTATTTGCTATACATCATGGACAACGCACTCAAACCGAAATATTACTTGCATCGTTCCCAGGTCGCAACTTCATCTGTAACGCTTCATCTCGTGGACAGACCATCACACCATCAATGACATCAAGACGTGCGGCCTGAATGGAGGAACGGCGTGCGGGTTCGCTGGCATGATCGATACCTTCGATCCGATCCGGGTGGGTAAAATAAAAGATATAGGCTTCATCATCCTGTACGACGACATCTGCATGCAAACCGATTACACCATCATCCTCACGGGTCCCTGGCTGATCGAGAATCAGACTGTTCCATTCCCAATGCTCCAGGTCATCCGATTTGTAAACGGCCTGTCCTCTCCATTCGTCAACAATCATCCAATACGAATCACGGAAACGAAATACGTTCGGCCCTTCATGCGCACGTCCTGCAATAACCGGTCCAATCACATCCCATTGATAGAGATCCGGGCTATCTGCTGCATACGTATGGGACGAATTAGCTTCATCCTTGTACCACATCCGGAATTTTCCGTTCGGCAGCGGGTAAATACACGCATCAATCACACGATCCGAGCTAAGCTCCAGTTTGCCGTGAAAAGTCCAACATATCAGATCCGTACTGGTGTAATGCAAAATGTGCCGATCATGGCCCGCCCAGTCATGGGGAACCCCTTGAATGTAACTGACATACATGTGATACGTGCCTTCATGCCAGAAAATTTCTGGAGCCCAGAACGTATTATGTCCCCATTCATGCTCCAACCCGGTTAACGTACCGCGATAAGTCCAAGACTGTCCACCGTCAGCTGAAGAAGCTACGCCCAAATCCGTGCCATGCACCCAGGCGAACTTTGGCCCTCCGGCTGTGGCTCTGCGATTGGTATAGATCATCCACCAGGTTTGCTCGGAATGATTCCACACAACGACCGGATCAGCAGCTCCATCAAAGATGGGATCACGAAACAATGGTGCACTCATGATGATTCCTCCTTATATTCAATCCCATTGATTTTGAGAGTTATTGCTTCTATCGTAAAAGAAATGATTTGAAATTACAATATAACGTTTTCAATATTTAAGGAATTATATATTTGTTAATTCATTTAAATCTTTCAATTAAAAATCTAGCATAGTAAACTGTACCCTGTGTTCTAGTTTGGAGCTTTTATGCTGATCGACAATTGAAATGTAATTAATTACTTATATAGAAGGGAAATATTCCTTCAACCCATTTTGCATCTTGCGGTTCAAGAGCAACCGGCGTATATTGAGATTTAACTAAATTAGGAATAATTTGAAAGATTGATAGCTTGTAAAGACATTTTTGTACATAAAGGAGAAGCCGATGATACAGACCAGATTGGACAAATTGGGCATTGTATTGCCCCAAGCAAGTACGCCGGCAGCAAAGTATACCAATGCGGTGATTGTAAATGGAATCATGTATGTGTCCGGTAAAGGGCCGGATACGCGAGAGCGTGGTAAACTCGGGGAGCAGTTTACGACGGAGCAGGGATATGAATTTGCCCGAAATGCTGCCATCGAGGTGTTGGCTGTCGTTCAGGAAGTGCTTGGTTCGCTGGATCGGGTGAAACGGGTGGTCAAAGTGCAAGGGTTCATCAATGCCACCGCCTCTTACGAGGAGCACCATAAAGTGTTAAACGGGTTCTCGGATCTGATGCTGGATGTGTTCGGAGAACAGGGTGTACACGCCCGTTCCGTTTTTGGTGCTGTATCCGTAAGGGATAACTTGCCGCTGATCATTGACTCGATATTCCAGGTGGAGGAGTAGAATTCATGACCAATCCAGCTTCGATTAATCCGTTAATGCTGTCTTTTCCCGAAAGTTTTGAAACACCGCGTTTGACTATTCGTGCCCCGAGGTGGGGAGATGGAGCGGCAGTGAATGAGGCAATTCGTGAAAGTGCGGAGCAATTACGTTTGTGGCTGCCTTTTGCCGAGAACATACCTTCATTGGAGGAATCGGAAGCGAATGCTCGCAAAGCCAGACTGCAATTTCTGGAGCGTACCGACATGATGCTTCATTTACGTGACCGATTTACGGATGAATTCGTGGGCAGCAGTGGACTGCATCGAATCGACTGGAATGCCCGTTGTTTCGAGATCGGTTACTGGATTAGAACTTCGCGTGCAGGTGAGGGTCTCATGACGGAAGCAGTCAGGGGTATAGAACAGTTCGCAATATCTTATCTGGAGGCGAATCGGCTGGAAATCCGCTGTGATGCCCGCAATGTGCGAAGTGCCAAAGTGGCTGAGCGCGCAGGTTATACGCTTGAAGGTGTACTGCGCAAGATGCGGCGTGACAGTACAGGTACGTTAGTAGATATGATGGTGTATGCCAAAGTAAGAGGCGATGAGTTCGAATAGAATGTTTGAATTGAGATAAGAAATGAATCGGAAAATGATTTGAAAGAAAGAAAGAAAGAAAGAAAGAAAGAAAGAAAGAAAGAAAGAAAGAAACGGCTCCTAGAAGAACACGTTGTGTTGTTCTCCAGGGCCGTTTTTTGGTGTGCAAATATTGGAGGCTGGGAGGTACTTAATAGACTGCTGAATGAATTGGAGCAGATAAAAGGAACCTCCTTACCTCATTGGATTGGGAATGTTGACGTATAGCGGCGTCTCACCACGCTGATGGAACCGGCTGAGCAGATTGGCTTTGGCCGGTAAGGTCTCGGTGGTCAACAGATCACGAATGACGTCGTTGATGTGCGAGGACTCGGCTGTCTTTTTCCGAAGCTCCTCTAACGTATTTCTCACCACCCTCCAGTATGGCTGCTCCTGTTGACCAGTATAGTATGCCAGACGCTGCACCACATGACTGAGGTGATTGACAAAGAAATAATATTTCAATCGATGCCGTGATTCTTCCTCCGTATACAGGACAGGACTGTTGGCGTTGACTACCTGATCGATCCAACCGTGCTGTTCCGCTAAGGCTCGATTGACACTGATGCCCTCCAGATCCCTAACCATAAATGTGGCAGGCATGCCGTCTTCAAGACGCAGCATGGAATTCTGTACATGAGCTTCCAGACTAATGCCTGTCTCGGCATACAGTTCCACAAGTGGAACCATGGACAACTCCAGATATTGACGAAGCCATTCATACCAGTCTGTCTGCACCCTCGTATCATTTACACGATCCGGCGACGAAGATGATTGGAGACTTTCCCGGACAGCCCGGAACAACAGCGGTTCAGTTTCTCCGGGAAGCACCTCCATGAGAGAGGCCACAACATAAGGCGCCCCTGAAGCAGAGCGGCAAGACTCTGGTGCTTCACGCAGGATCATGGAGAATCCCGAGATCAGCGCATCCTGAGTAGACGAAGGTATCTCTGGAACCTTCAAGCTACGGTAGCCTTTTTCCAGCAAAATTTGAAATTTCTCTGACGTCCAGCGATCCTGAATCTGCTGTACTATTCTGGATGCATCCAGTGTGCGCAGCAACTGCTCTTCATTGTTCTCGCGAATAAAGTTTGTAATTCGAATATGAAGAGACAGCTTGTAGAAACAACCTTCCTTCGGATTCCAGACCGTGCGCACCGATGAGGTAGGATACACGGAAGGCCCGGTAGTGCCCAGATCAATCAAGGTACCTTGTTGTAATAAGGATTTTACAGGTTCAAGTGTCCGCAAATAGGCAGCCTGCCAAGGATGACAAGGGAGCAGGACATACTGTTTGCTTTCCAGAGAGAGGTGCTTCCAAGCGGCCTCGGCCATTTCCGCAGGAACCCATGGTGCTTCACTGCCATAGTCCACGGTATCCAGCCAATCCTCCAACACGAGTTCAGGTGTGACCGCAAAACAGCTGAGAGGAAAGCTAACGCCAAATTCTGGCGAATAGGCATGCGAATCCGAAGAACTGAAGCCCTCCAGACTTTTCGGAGTTGGATGAAATGGATGACCACATAGCAGTGCCTGTTCCAGATAGCGAAAATCCAATGTTACAGGAGAGGTTGTGTTCAGCGCGTGCTCCAAATAGGAGGTCATATGCTCCAAACTGTTGTAAACCATCTGCTCCAGCTCTACTCTTTTCAACATTCGGGCTTCTAGATTGGGTTCTACAGATGATATTTCATCGAGCAACAGCGTCGTTATTTGTTCAAAAGAAACTTCTCTCCAACCATCGGGCTGTGCCCCGCCTGATTTTGCAATGTGAAACTTGTCGCCATAGACATGATGTCCAGCGGCGGAACGATGAAGCAGATTTCCATATATCCTCTGACCAGTACGCGGAAGCTCAATAACAAGCGAAAGGTCTGGCCGCGTGGCAATTCGAACATAAGGATCATGCTGTTCGGTTTCTCGAAGATAGGCGTTCAATATACGGCTTAGCATCTCCTGACGGGCAATTCCGCTCGGCGATACTAAAGAGGGATGAACAGTCTGCTGGAATGGATCGATGGTGACGTTATCCTTGGTCATGATTGATTATCATCCTTTCACAAATTATTGGAGTGGCAGTTGTACGGGAGCTTTTGGCTCATGAACCGCTGGGCGGCGTACAGCAAGCGAAGCGGCGAGCATGACTGTCCCCATGACAAGAAATACAGCTGGAATTCCCCAGATACCTCCGATTAGAACCCCAATGGACGGACCGGCAATCTGACCAGCCATTAACATGCTGTTGGTAGCTCCGATGCGCACGCCCCGATCCTGATCGGTGGAGGATTTGAGCACGTTGAGCATGACCGTCTGCAATAGGGCACTGTAGAAGAATCCTTGCAGAAAACGTACAACCAGCAGCCAGGCCACCCCGAGTGGAAGTGTATGTGCAAGCAGGCACAAGCCGCATAACAAACCAGCCAGCCGGAGATTGCGTTCGGGTAAGTAACGATCATTTCGCTTACCCCACCACGATGCGCCAACCAATTCACCAACCGAAGACATCGCGAGCAGAACCCCGACGGTAAGCGCAGCTGCACCTGAGGAAGGGACGATTTCACGAATAAACGGAGTAAACATCGTAAATGTTGCAAAATCTGCGAGCTTGAAAATGATGCCTGCGATAACGAGTCTTCGGGCAATTGGATGTGTAATCAGCGAAACGAAGGCATGGATAATTCCACTCTTGTTTGTATTTTTGCTATGGTTGTTCAACATAGCGACCGAAGGCTGGTGCTGTTCCACAGGAGATACTTGAGTATTGTTCTTGGCTGGACGAGTCCGATGCGTCGTCGCCCCCGTTAATACGATTGCGGCAAGCACAGCAAAGCTCAATGTCAACGAGGCCGTAATGAACAATAGCGGACGACTTCCCCATGTGTTTACACATATGCTTCCTAGCAGTGGTCCCACGAGCAGACCTGCTGCCGATGCCCGCTCCAACTGTCCGAGCGCAGAACCCTGCTTTTGGTCAGGGGCATGGGTTCCCACAAACGCACTGCTCGCATCAGATATGCCACCGAAAGCCCCCTGGCAGAGACGGAACAAAAAGAATTGAAAGGGCGTCTGGGCAATGCCCATCAGAAACATGCTAAGGGCCAGTCCGATCAGCGCTCTGACAACCATCCATTTTCGACTCCAACGATCTCCGATCTTACCCCAAAAAGGGGTTAGCAGTGCGTAGGATAGAGCAGGTGCAGATACGGACAGACCTGTCCACATCAGCACTTCTTCCGGCGTTCCCGCGTTCAGATGCTCCATGTAGTACGGTATAAAAGGGCTGATTCCAGTCAGCCCGGCACTGGAAAGAAAGCGCCCACCCCACAAAATACGGACGCTCTGTTTCCATGCCATTTGCGACATCATGTGTCCACTTCACCACCTTGATTTTGGCAATTTGAAACCAATTGCTGATCAGATTATCAAGAATGATTCTCAATGTCAATCTTATTTTTTTCAAAAACTTTCCAAAAATTTTAGTGTTGACAGGAAAAAAAAGGATATGCATAATAGGCCCTGTGTCCAATTTTGAAAATGATAATCATTATCAATAAAACGATTTTGGACAACAATATGCCCAGAAAGCTGGTGTAAACACATGGAACAAAGTACCCTGCAAATCAAGGATCGCTCGCTTAAAGTTGCGGATTCCATTATCGATTGTATTGGTCAAACACCACTGGTTCGCTTGAATTCCCTGTTCGGATCTTCAGGAGCATCGGTGTATGCCAAGCTGGAAATGATGAACCCCGGCGGCAGCATGAAAGACCGACCTGCACGATACATTATCGAGCAGGGTCTGCGAGACGGAACGATCAAACCGGATACGCATCTCATCGAGAGCACTTCAGGAAACTTGGGAATCGGTCTCGCATTAACCGCCAAACGTTATGGCCTGAAATTCACCTGTGTGGTTGATCCAAAAATCACATCGACCAATCTGAGAATGATAACCTACCTCGGGGCACAGGTTGACATGGTGACTGAACCGGACGAACACGGAAGTTATTTGCAATCCCGCATTCGCAGGGTCAAGGAGTTAGCCAGTCAGGACCCGGCAGGTTACTGGATCAACCAGTATGCCAACCCTTTGAACTGGCAAGCTCACTATCATGGTGCAGGTCAGGAGATTGTGGAGCAAATGGATGGACAGATAGACGTACTAGTGTGTGCAGTGAGTACGACTGGAAGCATTCTGGGCATATCCCGCCGTGTGAAAGAGGCAAATCCGCATGCGCGGATCGTAGCCGTTGATGCAGTTGGCTCGATCATTTTTGGCACACCATCACGTCAGCGTGAATTGCCGGGTATCGGCGCCAACCGTGTCCCTGAGTTATTCAGCCCGAACGAGATTGACCAAGTTATTCATGTGGACGATCGGGAATCTGTGCTGGGCTGCCAGAAGCTGCTGGAACGGGAAGGCATTTTTGCAGGAGGTTCGTCCGGATCACTGGTTGCTGCACTGGAAAAACTGGTTCCAACCTTGCGGCCTTCAGCCAAGGTGGTTACTGTTTTCGCAGATCGTGGAGAACGTTATCTGGACAGTGTGTATGACGAGCAATGGGTTAATCAATTACCGCCAAGCCAAACGATCAAGAGTATATAAAAAATTATCTCGGAGGAGAGATCAGATATGAGTACCGTTCAGGATCATAGCCTTTTGTATATGAGTAAACAGGATATTATAGATCTGGGAGGGCTGTATTCAGAGCCATATGTCAAAGCAGTAACCCGTGCACTGGAGCTTCATGCCAAGCGGGATATCGTGCAACCGTTGAAGCCTTATCTGCGGGTTAACGAGGAGAGCGGTCATATTGCCGATCGCATTATTGCGATGCCTGCGTATGTGGGTGGCGATGTAGCGATCAGTGGTCTCAAGTGGATTGGGAGCAAACATGATAATCCGGCCAAGCGTCATAAGGAACGTGCAAGCGCTCTTATTATCCTCAATGATCCGGAAAGCAACTATCCGGTGGCGGTGATGGAAGGCAGCGTGATCAGCGGGATGCGTACGGCGGCAGTTACAGCCATCGGGGCAAGGTATTTAGCCAGAGAAGGTTTCCGCACAGTGAGCGTGATTGGCTGCGGAGTGATCGCCAGAATGCAGATCACCTCGCTGCTTGAACAATTTGACTCCATTCGGACCATCCATCTGTATGACCTGAATGCCGATACGGCCCGCCAGCTTGCCGATGAAATTGGTTCGCGTTTTGATCAGGTTGAAGTACGGGTGGAAGATTCGTCAGAACAAGCGGTACGACAAGCGGAAGTACTCGTAACAGCTACGGTAGCCTCATCGCCGCATATTCCGTATGAATGGATTGCCAAAGGTACATTTGTCAGCAACATCTCGATTATGGATTTGCACAAGGATGTATTTACCCAGGCAGACAAAGTGGTCGTGGACGACTGGGATCAGTCCAACCGGGAGAAAAAGATTATTAATCAGCTGGTGCTGGAGGGCAAGTTCTCCCGTGAGCAGCTTCACGCTGAACTCGGCGAGATCCTGATTGGGGAAAAGCCAGGACGCGAACATGAGGATGAGATTATTGTGCTGAACCCGATGGGGATGGCGATTGAGGATATTTCCAGTGCGGCAGAGATGTATGCAAGAGCCGTTGAACAAGGAAAGGGTACACGTTTATGGCTATAGAGCTGAATACAGGGTGTATGCCTCAGGTTGCAAGAGTCCGCGAGCATTTATTGGCACTGAAAGAACAACAGACCGAACCGGTATGTGCCTACATCCGGGATGTAACAGCACTCGTCGCTCATGTGCATCAGCGTGTACAATCCATGCCGGAATCTAGTCAGCTGTTCTATGCCATCAAAGCCAACTCGGAAGAAGAGGTGCTTCGAGCGCTGGCCCCTGTAGTTCATGGCTTTGAAGTGGCATCTTTGGGCGAGATCGTGAAGGTGAGACAAGTCTCAGCGGATATTCCGATTCTGTTTGGTGGACCAGGCAAGACAGAAGCAGAGCTTCGGGGAGCGATAGAGCATAAAGTGCAGCTTATTCATGTGGAAAGTATGCATGAGATAAACAAGCTGAACGAGATTGCGAGTCAAAATGACGTTCGGGTATCCGTATTGCTGCGGATTAACCTGAAAGGTCCACTGCCTCAAGCGACACTGGCGATGGGCGGTCGTCCGACCCAGTTCGGAATCGACGAGGTCATGCTGCCACAAGTCATGAACCACCTCCGGCACTTGCCACATATTCAGGTGGAAGGGTTTCATTTTCACTCCCTTTCGAACAATCTAGATGCGGAGCAGCATGTGAAATTGATTGAGTATTACTGCAACATCGCGCGGGATTGGGCGAGGCGATATGGTTTCACGCTTCGGTATTTGAATGCCGGGGGTGGAATTGGTGTGAACTATGCGCATCTGGAGCAACAGTTCGACTGGAACACATTTGTGAATGGTATTGCACTGGTATTGCAAAAGGAACTGCCTTCGGAAACGACTTTGTTGTTCGAATGTGGGCGTTACCTTACGGCATCGAGTGGGTATTATGCAACCGAGGTGCTGGACGTTAAAGTCAACCACGGCAAAACATATGTCATCGTACGTGGCGGTACACATCATTTTCGCCTACCCGTTTCTTGGCAGCACAGTCATCCGTTCGAGGTGATTGCGGTGGAGAACTGGACGCATCCGTATGACAGACCCGAGGTGAAGGCAACCGCTTTTACAGTGGCAGGCCAGCTATGTACTCCGAAAGATATTTTGGCAAGTGATATTACGTCAGGCAGGGTTCGGGCAGGAGACATTTTGCTGTTCCAATATGCGGGTGCTTATGGATGGGCGATCTCGCATCATGACTTTTTGAGTCATCCACATCCGCAGCACATTTATTTGCAGTAACACATGAAACGGTTTGAGGTAGTGCAATCATGGGAGGTGTCATATGAACGGTCTAACAGCAGCATTGGTCAGGTCCGAAGAGTGGATAATGGTGCGGCGACGTATCTTCAGGCAATTGGTGGAGTCGTTTCTGTATGAGCAAATCTTGAATGAACCGGTGATCGGGCCTTATGCGGAGGCAGAGTATACAATGCGAGGGGAGACGGAGACAGGAGAGAAGGTGGAATACACCTTTTGGGCTGTACGAAAAGAGAGCTTTGACCGCATTCGGTTGTCAGATAAACCAATTATACGGGTAACATCGAAAGATCGAGCGGAAGCAGATTCCATTCCTCGTTTTTTACTGGAGATGGCTGCGCATATTCCCACATCCGAAGCTCAGCTGGGGCAATTCATGGATGAGCTTCAGCAGACCCATCTGAAGGACACGCTGTCTGTGCGATGGCGTGCTGGTCAGCCCGAACCTCGGGTATCAGAATATGACGAGTGGGAATCTGCCCTGATTGAAGGGCATCCGTATCATCCTTGTTACAAATCCAGAGTTGGATTCACGCTCTCTGACAATGAAGCCTATGGACCGGAGTTCGGACCGGAATTCAAGCTGGTCTGGATTGCGGTTAAACAGAATGCAGCCCAAATTTCCATTTCGTCTTCACTGGACATGTATGCTGAGTTTATCCATAACGAGCTGGGGCAGGAGCTACAGACATTCAAGTTGATTTTGCAGGAAGTTATATCATCTGCGAACTTGAAATTGAACTCGGTTGCTGATGCCGAGGTGAAGTTGAATACGGATGGGGATGCAAGTGTGGACGAATATGTATTTGTTCCTGTGCATCCCTGGCAGTGGGAGCGAATCATATCGGTGGCGTGTGCGGAGCAACTTCGAACAGGGGAGATTGTGTATCTGGGTCAAGCAGGTGACACCTACCGTCCTCAACAATCCATTCGCACATTGACGAATGTGAGTCATCGCGATAAACCGTATGTCAAACTGCCACTGAATATGGTGAATACATCATCCGGACGAATTCTCGCACAGCACACAATCATGAATGCGGCCCGTATCTCTGATTGGCTTGGTCGTGTGGTGGCAGAAGATTCGTTTTTACAGGATGAGCTTGGTCTGATTGTGCTGAAGGAGATTGCGGGGGTATCGTACCATCACCAGAAACTGCCCAATATGCTGGAGCAAAAAATATACGGATCACTCGGGGCTATCTGGCGGGAAAGTCTGCATCCGCGCTTAATGGCAGGAGAAGAGGCTTTGCCATTCAATGCTCTGTGTCATCTCGATCAGCAGGGCACTCCGGTCATTAAACCGTGGATAAACGAATATGGCCTGGATCGCTGGACCCGGCAATTGCTAAATATTGCGGTGGTACCGCTGATACATCTGCTGTACGCACATGGGGCGGCGCTGGAATCACATGCGCAAAATATGATCATCGTGCTGAAAGAAGGATGGCCCAGCCGGATTGCGCTTAAGGATTTCCATGACGGTATCCGTTACTGCCCATCCATTCCTCACCCGTTTGGATACCCGGAAATTGAATATCCACCTGCCAACCATCAGCGGGTGAATCGCAATTCGTTTGTGGAGAAAGAAGACCCTTCCGAGGTGAAAGACTTTATGTTGGACGCGTTACTTTTTATCAATCTGACCGAAGTGGCATTTTTTCTGGAGAAGTACTTTGATCTGAGCGAAAAGCAATGGTGGTGCATGGCTGCCGAAGTAATTTTGAATTACCAGGAGCGGTTCCCGGAGTTACAGGCGCGATTTGAACAGTTTGACGTTTTTGCATCCGAGATCGAAGTGGAACAGCTGACCAGACGGCGAATTCATGAAGGGCCGGGGGATTGTGTGCATCGGGTAAGTAATCCACTGCAAGTCTACAGGCCAGTTCGGCAGAATTAATCAGGAGGGGAGGAGAGCATGCGCATGGAAAGTACGAGAATATCTGAATATCAGAGCCATGATGAGGATCAGGAGAGGCAACCGTTTTGCATAGAGGAATCCTCTAGCCACTCAGGAAATGATGTTGCAAACTCTAGAGTTGGAGTGGAGAAGGAGCATTGGCAAGATCAGCAAAGAAAACTGTACACCGTAGCTCTTTCTTCACACCACTACACTTATGCACGTAGACGCATATTCCGACAGTTGGTTGAATCCTTGATGTACGAAGGTGTTATTGCATATAGCTCACGGGAGGAGCAGGGGTTTAACGTTTGGGAAATGGAGGGTACAGGGCTGAATGGTGAACGGGTCATCTATACATGCAAGGGAACAAGGCATTTTACCTTTGGTCGTTTGCGGCTGAACCATGAACCAATTACAAGACTTGTCTGTGTGGATGAGACTCTGGCTTGGGTTTCGGAAAGTAGCAGCATTCAAAAGGGAGAACGTATTCAGTCTGGAACTACAGCCGGCCAAGAAGCGGAGTCGATTTCTCTATTTTTGCTGGAAGTTGGACCAACGATAGGCGCCGATGAAGGGAAGCTGCTGCATTTTGTTAAAGAATTGGAGCAGACGTTGATCAATGACACACTGGCGCGATATGTACGGGCTGAGCGGCAGAATGATTTACATGCTCTTCCCGATGAAGACTGGGAAAGTGGAATCATCGAGGGTCATCCATATCATCCAAGTTATAAATCCCGTATCGGCTTCCGAATTGAAGATCAGCTTGAATATGGACCCGAGTTCGGCGGATGTATTAAACCGATATGGGTCGGAATTCATAAGCAAAACGCACGGATAAGTCATGGCACGAATGAACATGGACCGGCTACAAGGGAATGGCTTCAGGATCAACTTGGCGAACAAGTGTTGGAACGCTTCCTCATGGCACTACAGGAAATGGGTGCTGATCCGGCAGAGTATGTGATGATGCCAGTCCATCCGTGGCAATGGCGAACAACGATCAGTTCTGTTCTTGCAGAAGACATTCGTAACGGGAGCATCGTACCGCTTGGCAGCAGCGAAGACCGATATACTGCTCAACAGTCGATCCGCACGCTAGCTAACCGATCACGTCCCAATTCACCGTACTTGAAGCTGTCGCTGAGTATGATCAACACATCAACTGGCAGGGTGATCGCCCCACATACGGTTGAGAATGGACCTCGCATTACCGACTGGCTGCAGGGAATTAGCAAGCAAGATCCCTACTTGAGGGATGAACTGCGTGTCATTCTTTTGGGAGAGATTGCTGGCGTTGCATACGACAATCATCAGATACCGGATGTTTTGAAGCCACTCTCGTATGGTGTACTGTCCTGCATTTGGAGGGAAAGTGTATATTCCCGGCTGGAACCAGGTGAATCAGCGATTCCGTTTAATGCATTGTCTACACTGGACTATGCAGGGCGCCCGGTGATTGATCCTTGGGTGAAAAAGCTGGGTGCTGATGAATGGTTGTCCGAGCTGTTACTGACTTCGGTACGACCGCTCATTCACTGGTTATTCGCTCATGGGATTGCGCTGGAGTCTCATGCACAGAATATGCTGCTAATTCACCGGGAAGGCAGACCCTCACGCGTTGCGCTGAAGGATTTTCACGATGGAATTCGATTTACAAGAGAGGCACTTGCCGATCCAAAGCTCTGTCCAGCGCTTGTCGAGGTGCCGGAATATCATCGTCGTGTGAACCGTAATTCATTCCTGGAGACGGAAGAACCGACAGAAGTGCGGGATTTCATACATGATGCCTTTTTCTTTATCAATCTTGGAGAGCTGGCTTTGTTCATGCAGGAGCATTACCAGATCAGAGAGCAGACCTTCTGGAACAGTGTTCGTAAGATCATTACCGACTATCAACAGCGTTTCCCTGAATTTCATGAACGGTACGAATTGTATTCCTTGTTTGATCCTGAGATCGGAGTAGAGCAATTGACGAAGCGGCGCTTGTTTCCAGATCATGAATTGCGTATTCATCAAGTTCCGAATCCACTGGAGCACACGATTATGGATAAATATGGGTCTAATGAGGATGAATTAAAAAATAGTATATGAGATCAAAAGAATATTGCATGGACAGAAACTGGAATTGTGGGATATTGTTTTAATAATGATAATCATTATTGATTAGGTTATTAAATAGGATCAGGGGGTTGGATGGGATGCAAGTAGAGAGAAAGAGGATTGGAATGAAATCATGGGTACATTTTGCTATGCTGGCGGTACTGATGCTGGTGCTAGCGGGTTGTGGAAATTCGGGATCGGGTGCAGCCAATGGTTCAGCAGCGGAAACCGCTCCAACCGAACCAAAGCAAGAAGAAACCGTAGCTAATACTGGCGATACACGTACCGTCAAAGATGCATATGGTGAGGTACAGGTTCCAACCAATGCAAGTCGAATTGTGGTACTGGACATTGGGGCCTTGGATAATTTGCTCGAGTTGGGCATTAAACCTATAGGCGCACCTTCCATCCTGGCAGCAGGCGATCCGTATCCGGCTTATCTAAAAGGCACAGAAGGCATTGAGAATATCGGATCGGTGAATGAACCAAGCCTGGAGGCTATCGATGCACTGAAGCCGGACTTGATCATTGGTAATAAAGATACACATGATGCTATCCATGATCAGTTAAAACAAATCGCGCCTACGGTGTTTGTAGAAACACTTGGGGTTACCTGGAAAGAAAATCTGCAGCTTCATGCCGATGCTGTAAACAAGCTGGAAGATGGCAAGAAGCTGTTGGATACATATCAGCAGCGCATTGAGGAATTGAAATCTACGCTTGCAGGCAAAGATGCCAAGGAAGTATCGCTGTTCCGTCCCCGTGAAGACAAAATTCAGGTCTATCTGAAAGAAACATTTGCAGGTACGATTATGGAAGATTCCGGAATTGTTCGTCCCGCAGCACAGCAGGATGCAGGCTTCTCCAAGGATATTACGGAAGAACAGATTGCTGATCTCGATGGTGACGTAGTCTTCTGGTTTAACCGTGAGCCGGATGCATTCGCCAAACTGGAGAAAAGTAAATTGTGGGCAACGTTGAAAGGAGTCCAAAACGAAGCTGTGCACCCGGTTGACTGGGAGTACTGGATGAGTGGCCTGGGCATTCAGGCTGTAAACAAGGTCGTGGATGACCTGAACACCTATGTAGCCAACTAAACGCAAAACATGCAGGACCTTTTCTAGCGGCAATGGATTGATATTCAGCACTTATCAATTGCAATTATGCTTCCAAGTGGTCATAGCTTAACTGTAAAATTGGGTCGTCGAATGTGACGATCCAATTTTTCTGATTTTTCTGCATAGGGTTCGTTCCATGTTATATTCGTGCTCTATATTTGTTCTTATATATTTGTTCTTATATAATAGAAGGAAAAATTTTGACAGTTCGTTTTTTCAAGTGATTTATACAACATATTGAAGTACATAAATCAAGCAGCATGCAGGTTGGAGGCGTAGAAAAATGAACACAAACACCAGGTTTAAAATCACTGGTTTAGCAACCATCATCGTGTTGACACTTCTCGCGTTTCTATTCAGCATCATGTATGGCATCGTACAGATTCCATTGCGTTCTGTTGTGGATACGTTCTATGCCTTTGATGGCTCGCGTGAACACCTGATCATTCAAACCGTCAGGCTGCCAAGAGCGGTTATTGCCGTAGTGGTTGGCAGCTCACTGGCTGTGGCCGGGTGCCTGATGCAGGCGATTAGCCGCAATGCCCTCGCAGGTCCTGAACTGTTCGGTATTAATTATGGCGCGGCACTTACCGCGGTGCTTGCTTCCTTTTGGCTGGGAACGACGTCTCTACAATTATTTGCATGGTCTGCGCTGTTGGGGGCGGCGGTTGCAGGCGTGCTGGTTTTCCTTCTTAGTTCCACGGGCAGACAACCCTTATCTTCAGTCAAACTAGTTCTGGCAGGGGCTACATTAAATTTGTTATTTGCTTCATTGACACAAGGCATTCTTATCCTGAATGAGCAGTCCCTGGATACGATGCGTTTCTGGTTGGCGGGTTCATTAACAGGCAGAGATCTCGATCTGTTTATTCAAATTCTGCCTTATCTGATCATTGGCATCATCTGTGCGTTTGCATTAAGCAGTCAATTGAACATTTTTGGCTTAGGAGATGAAGTGGCTCAAGGATTAGGACAGCGAATGAAGATGATTAGGATCATCTGTATTATCGCCATTGTTCTGCTGGCTGGCAGTGCCGTCGCACTTGCCGGACCCATCGGGTTTATCGGGTTGGCCGTTCCGCATATTGCAAGATCGATAACAGGCAGTGATTATCGCTGGGTAGTTCCTTACTCTGCTGTTCTCGGGGCACTACTGCTGCTCACAGCAGATATTGGGGCGAGATTTGTGTTGCCGGGGCAGGAAATTCCTGTTGGGGTGGTTACAGCCTTCTTCGGTGCTCCTTTCCTCATCTATCTGGCCCAAAGAAAGGAGAGATCGATATGATTTCTTCTATTATAAAGAGACGTGCAATCACCCTTATTCTGATCCTGTTGTTATTGAATGTGGGAGCGCTTGTGCTTAATGTGATGTCGGGAGATCGCTCCATCCCTCCGGGAGAAGTATTGCGTAGCTTGATAGGCAGAGGAGATCAGGAATATCACTTCACCATTCATCAGTTAAGGCTGCCCAGGGTACTGACCGGTTTTCTGGTTGGATGCGGTCTGGCATTGGCGGGTACAATCCTACAGGTCATTACGAGGAATCCTCTGGCATCACCTGGCGTGATTGGGCTGAATTCGGGTGCGGCTGCGGCGGTGGTTGCCGTCATGGTGCTGGTTCCTACTTTTCCAATGCGTCATATGCCGTGGATTGCATTCATTGGAGCCTTTCTCGCGGCCGCGGTAATCTATGGATTGTCATGGAGAAAAGGAGAGGCGAGTTCCACGGTTCGCATGCTGCTGATTGGTGTGGGCATCTCTTCAATGGCAGGTGCGTTAATCACGTATTTGCTAACGGTAGGCAAAATATTCCGGGTCTCCCAGGCTTCCGTGTGGATGGCAGGTAGTCTATACGGACGAACGTGGGAACACTTTTGGCCTTTAATGCCGTGGCTGCTGATCCTGTTTCTTCTATTAATATGGATGTCCAGATGGCTGGATATGTTTCTGCTGGATGTCCAGTCGGCTGCTGGACTCGGTCTGCGGGTGGAGACGATGCGGGTGTTGTTCCTTCTGATGAGCGTAGGGCTCGCCGGGTCTGCGGTGTCGATGGCAGGAACGATTGGATTTGTCGGCTTAATGGCCCCTCACATGGCAAAACATCTGGCAGGCAGCCGGAGTCTGGTTCGCTTGCCGATTGCGGCGTTGCTTGGAGGACTGATCGTCATGCTCGCAGATCTCGCCGGACGGACATGGTTCGCTCCGTATGAGATTCCAGCCGGATTAATTACGGCGATTATTGGGGCTCCGTATATGATGTATTTGCTGTTACGACGCAGAGGGATATAATGAAGAAAAGGATTCAGAATGCAAGAAAGGCTGGTGCATTTTTTCATGCCATCATATGTGAACGAAGCCAATCTAATCTATCTTTTATCTTCAGTACGTAAACGAAAGTTTCCCATGACCCGACAAGCCAAACATGTTCGGGTTCCTGTATACATATTATGCTTTATTACAGAGGGCGAAGGGGTTGTTGTACTGGATGGTGCGCTACAGAAGGTTCGTCCTCTCCAGTTATATTTGCTTGTACCCGGCATGATTGTGGAATTCCCGGAACAAGGTAGTACGTTCGAATATTATGGTGTATGGTTTGAACCGATTCGGCTAACCAAGACCAGAGGTAGATATGAAACATTGCCTTCCCTATCCTTATCCGGTGCACTCTCACCAGGGCATATTCCCGTTCATCATCCACAACAGATCCTCCAACAGATCGTGCAGTTGTATCATCACAGTCGGCAAGAACGAAATCGGGATTCATTGAATTTGAGAATTCAGTTAGAGCAATTGATCCAGAATATTATGAAGAATGAACCGGAACAGCCGGATACCGTAATGGATGAACGGGTTGAACGGAGCATCCTTTATATGGAGCAGCACTATACGGACAAAGTAAGCATTGAACAGCTGGCTGAAGCAGCAGGTGGCATGCCGCCGGTTGCTTTTTCACGGTTGTTCCGAAGTGAAACAGGTCTGCCACCAGTCGAGTACCTGAGCAATGTGCGCATGACCCATGCGAAACAGATGCTGAATACAAAGAACAGTCGAGTGAAGGAAGTGGCAGCTGCAGTCGGGTTTCGAAGTGAATTTTACTTTAGTCGCATGTTTCAGCGCATGGTGGGTGTATCCCCTACATTATATATGAAGCGAGGCAAGTTAAAGGTGGCTGTAGCATCCTCACTCGGATTCGGAGACCATCTGAAATCAGTTGGAATCGAGCCGGTCTGTGTGGTGGATTTATTCCAGTATCCAGGTCAGAGCAATGAGCAGTATGCGGAACAATTGCACAGCCAACTGCTGGAATTGGAGCAGTCCAATCCGGATATGATCATCGCCGATCATTATCATACAGAGTTCAGAGAGCAGTTTAAACAAACGGCTGCGCCTGTATTTCTGGATTTCTCTGTGTGGGACTGGAAAGGAAACTTTGAGAAAATTGCCGAGTTGGTGAACCGGGAACGTGAGGCTGCGGAGATGCTGACTCGTCTGGATGTGCAAACTGAGACAACAGGCCAGACATTGCGCCGTATACTGGGCCAGGAACGGATGACCATCATGCAAGTGAGCCACCGGACGATTGGCATTCAGGGCAGGGTGAATCATCCGCTCAATGAATTGGTATACGGCGAGCTTGGTCTGCGCCCGGGTAATCAGGCTCCAGCAGAACTGTGGCGTATGGAGCTGCAACCGGAGGCCATGCCTGTATTGGAGACGGAACATTTGTTAATTCATCATCATCATATTCTCGCCGGTAGTGACAAAATGTATGACCAGTTGACCAGAACGGCAGCATGGCCCCAGATTCCGGCGGTGAAGGATGGAAAAGTTAAGCGCATTCCCAATTGGTTTGTGATGAGCTGGACCCCACTGGGGAGACAACGAATCATGAATGAATTGATGGCAGCCGTGGGTGAACATCAACAGCGATAAACAGCACTGAACTGGTAGCGTTACAACAGGGATCGTACTGCAATAGGTAGTCTACTCATGTTAGGGAGAGTGAAGAATGAGACGTATTGGGCAAGGACGAACGGCTGAGATCTATGAGTACCCATCAAATCAGATTATGAAATTATACCATGCGGATTTTTCTGCCGAAGCCGTCCAGAATGAGTTTCGAATTACCGAGGCAGTATTCCAAAAGGGCTTACCTGTTCCACAAGCAATGTTGTATATGGATGATGTAATGCGCAAAGGGATTATATTTGAACGGATTGAAGGCAACACGATGTTATCCCTTATGATTCAGGAACCCTCGCTGATCGAAGAACTATCGCGTCAAATGGCAGACTCTCATCATAGCCTTCACGCCCAGCAGGATGATGAAGGAGCACTCCCCACACAAAAGCAGATTCTTACTGGGGCCATTCAAAATACCTCTCTATTGTCGGAAGAAGATAAGGTGCAGGTTATCAATTATATGTCGTCTCTTCCAGAGCGAAAGCAAATTTGTCATGGCGATTTTCATCCCGATAATGTCATGTTAAATGAAACGAGAGATCAATATTGGGTTATAGATTGGATGACAGGCATGTCGGGTGATCCAGCGGGTGATGTGGCACGAAGCTGGGTAATATTAATGAGCGGCACGTTGCCGGAGGATACAGACCTGGCTGTTCATAGGGGATTTGAATTGGCTCGCAATGTAATGCTGGATCATTATATCCAACATTACATCCAGATTTCCGGGATATCTCGCCAGGAGATGGATGCCTGGATTTTGCCTGTCGCGGCTGCACGTCTAGACGAGAGGTTACCTGCAGTGGAAGCGGATCAGTTAATCAAGCTTGTGCAGGATCGTATTCGTCTGCTGAAATGACATATCTAGCTTAACTAACAAGGATAACGAGGTGAAGAAATCAATGCTAAACGCACTAAAGACCATACAATCTTACAAGTCAGGCCATCTCCCGGAGGGGGAGCAGCCACTGTGGCTACAGCTGCTGGCAGCGGCAGAACAGCCGAATATTAACCTGGAACGCATTTTTTCTATAGCTGAGCTGGAAGGCACGAATCCGGTACTGGATTACGTAGAACGCACACTCCAGGTGCTGGAGCAGCTTCAGGTTTCTTTTTGGATGCGAGAAATTCTGGAGGATGTGCTGGTCTGGTCGGAAACGGCAAAGGTAGGATCACCGAAACAGCGGCGAAAATGGCAGAAACAGGGGGTTAACCTGTTCGTGCACAATGTGGGTTCAGCACAGGTATATGACATGTACGGAAGTATTGGACATTTGCATGGCAAGCAAGGACATCGTGAGGAGAAACATTCATCTCGATTGGAATCCCCGAGTGATTTATCAAATGATGATCCAAGTGGTAGTACACAAATTGTGCAAACAGCATATGGTTCACTCCCACCTCGGTATGAGATCATTCGTACCCTTATTGCCACACACGGACTTATTGGTCAGTACATAAGAGGAGAAATTCCATTTGCCGAAAATGCCCCACTGCACTCGTTCATAACGCAAGGGTGGCTGACCGCAGATGAAATGCAGGCCATCCTGATCGCATTAAATGAATGTATCATTGCTGGCGTTGACCCAGCGTTGTGGAATCAAGTTCAGGCTGAAGTGCAGCGTATCGTAGGTTGGATTATTACAAAGCCGGATCATACAGACTGGAATGTGAAGGAGCGGCTGTCACGCTTACGGAGCTCATCTATACGTCAGGGAGAAGCGATGGATGAAGCATATGCGAAACTTCAAGCTCAGCTTGAGATAGAGAAACTTCTCGCTCCTCTGGCTCATCGGACCTTATGGTATGTGGAGTCAGCGATGCATGATTTTTCATTGCAGGAGATGGTTAAGATATTCCTTTTGACGCTGCACAGTGAAGCTATGGTGGTATCTGGAGATGACTCGATGAATAACAGCACAGGTATTGGCATAGAAGCCGAAGAAGAAGCAGTGGGCTTGAACTCGACTTCGCAGGAGCAACAAGGGGATATGGTAAGGCATATCAGCTTCGAACCATTAATGAACACGATGTATTACGATTATAAAGGTGTCAAGAAACTGAATGTTTACAAGAAACGAATGATTGAAAAGTATTTGGAGCAATATTCGTGGGAGCAGATTGAAGCAGGTGAGACGATTACTTACCCCCATCTGACACATCGGATTGAGCGGCACCCGGATTTGAGGGATACGGTATTTGTGACATTTGAATTTTCCCCGGCGGCCGAGAAGCTAATTGCTTTTTGTATTGAAGCAGAAAAGTCTCCGTTATACGAAAAGGCTGTGCTGTTGTTATTTGACCTGTTTGGACTCCGTCGGGATGCGTATGATCGGTTCCATAATGAAGAGACGTATCTGGCCGACATGAACAGCTCAGGTGATTACAAGAAAGTACTGCTGGATTACATGGTTGGCAAACGTGTGCTCGATATCGGTCCCGGCGGTGGAATATTGCTCGATCTGATTGAGCAGGAACGACCTGAGATGGAACCAATCGGCATTGATATTTCAGCGAATGTCATTGAGGCGTTGGAGCGCAAAAAGCAGCGGGAGGCACATCGCTGGCAAGTATTGAAGGGAGATGCTCTTCAACTGGATCAATACGTACAGTCAGGCACGGTGGATACGGTTATTTTTTCATCCATTCTGCATGAACTGTATTCGTATATTGAACGTGACGGACGAAGCTTTAACAGCGATACGGTCGTTGCTGCGCTGAGAAGTTCATTTAACGTGTTGTCACCCGGGGGCCGGATTCTGATCAGGGATGGTATCATGACTGAACCCGAAGCGCAGAAGCGTCGAATTCGTTTCCTCGAACCGGATGGGATGCGATGGCTGGAGCGGTATGCGCAGGATTTCCAGGGACGCAGCATTGAATTTGAGCAGATCTCTGAGGACGAGGCGGTGCTGGATATTAACGATGCTATGGAATTTCTGTACACCTATACATGGGGCGAAGAAGCATATGTCCATGAGATTCAGGAGCAATTTGGCATATTTACCCCATCGGCATATGAGCACTGTATTCGCGAAGCGCTGGGTGAGCAAGCCGAGATTATTACATTCAGGCACTTTCTTCAGGAAGGATATACGGAGGCGCTTGGAGAACGAATTATATTTATGGATGAACAGGGTCAACCTGCACCTTTGCCAGACAGCACTTGCCTAATTGTGATTGAAAAGAAGAAAGGAATGGCGGACAGATGACGAATGAAGCCAACACGGCTTTATATTTTGTAAGGCACGCGCAGTCTGAATATATGGAAGGGCAGGAACGCGAGCGAGGTCTGACGGAACAAGGAAAAAGGGATGCGGCGACCGTCGCGGGTCTGCTCCACCGGGAGCAGATACAATCGTTTTATTCCAGCCCGTATAGACGGGCCGTGGATACGATTCAGGGGTTGGCTGAAGTGTCAGGTGGCATTGTGGTCACCGAAGAGGATTTGCGTGAGCGTGAGCTGTCAGGTCCTGAAGTGAAGCATGAACATTTTCGTGAAGCCAAACAAAGGCTCTATGATGATCCTGCATTTGCTTATTCAGGTGGAGAATCCGGCGAAGTCGCTGGGGCGCGGGCAATCGCTGTTATACAGCGTATCCTGGATAGGCATCCGGGACAAAAAATAGTGATTGGCACCCATGGGGACATCATGACCCTGATTTTCAATTATTATGATCCGTCCTATGGTTATGACTTCTGGGCAAACACAACGATGCCGGACATCTACAAACTGGAGTTTGATCGTGATGGTAGGTTGGTTCAGGTAACACGATTGTGGGAAGAGCAGGTGTAGTCCTTTGAAATATGCGTTCTATAGATGAAAAAGGGGAGAGCCAAATGAAGATTACATTTATGCCGGATACGTACACTGTTGAAGAGCTAAGAGTCTCTCGCTTGCAAGATAGGATGTACTGCATATTTGATCTAGAGGGCACAGGGATTAATCCGGCAGAGGAGAGTGTGACCCAATTTGGTGCAATGAACTACAAAAAAGGAGAATCATTAGATTCATCGTTCACTTCACTTGCATGTGCCTTTAAACCGATTCCGGAAGCGGTCTCGAAGTTAACGGGTATTTCAAATGAGGATATGATCCAGGCTCCCTCATTTGCAGAAGCATACCAGGCTTTTCTGGAATTCATCGGGGATAAGGTGTTAGTAACGCAGGCGGGTTATGAGTATGATTTGCCCATATTGAAACGACATTGTGATATGAATGGGCTGCCGATGTTTACCAATCCGGTGTTGGATACAAAAGCGATGTTTACATATATTCATCCTGAAATCTCCGAGGTCATCTCTACCGATTTCCTGATCCAGTATTATGACCTGAATACAGACGGAATTCACAGGCACAATGCCTTAGCTGATTGTAGTGTGATTGCTCGTATTTTTGAGCATGTCCTGAATGAATATCAGGCTCTTGCATTGGATCATTTTACTGCGGATGGGGAACGTGAGATGAAGCGTTTTGTGATTCCCGAGATGTATTTAACAGCACCGAATGGAGGAGGGAAGCCGGATGAGTAGAGTGGATGTGGATAAATTGCTGGCTGATATGAATGAGGGGCGGCTTCTTAGTCAGCAGACATTCGAAGGACTGGATGTGGAAGCCTATCTGGATCAACGGGATGCTTCCGAATTTGCCGATGAGTGGATGCAGGCATTTGAACGGTTTGCTCAGTCTGACGTCGTGGAAGAAGAAGTGCTTCGTGCAAGCAGGGAACTGGCTTTCAAACGAACGATCGCTCTTGCGGGCGATCCTGAACTGGCCGGATATGTCAGTGATGATATTGGATTGATTGGCGCTGCCCTGTTACAGGACGAAATGCAGGATTCATTTGTTATGCAATTACTTGAACGTTATCAACAAGGTACATTGCCCCTGCGTTAAGCGGGGGTGACGGTTGTATATTCTTTTCGTTTGTATAAAAAAATAGCTGCGAATGTGTATTGTGAGTTTTACACAGCATAAGGTACAATTCATCTAAGCATTGAGTGAGAATGATAATCATTATTTATAAAACATGTTCTCACCGATACAACAACAGATTACATAGGGGTGAAGGGTATCATGGTAAGCTTCAGTAAAGGCTTCAAAGGGTGGACGATCATACTGCTACTCATAGTGGTAGTTATATCGGGGTGTAGTGCAAATTCTGAGTCAAAAGCAGAAGAGGCTCCTGCATCTGAGACAGCGGTTTCGGATGGCAGTACATCTGAAACAACAGAAAAAGAAGCAGAGACACGTGTCGTTCAGGATGAATTCGGTGATGTGACGATCCCGGTGCATCCGCAGCGGATTGCTGGTATTTATGTGGAAGATTATCTCAAGGCTCTCGATATCACACCTGTAGTACAGTGGTATAATCCGATGTGGGGTGTGCAGGAATATCTGGATCTGGATGTGCCTCAATTCGATACTACAGGTAGCATTGAGGCTTTGTTGGAGTATGATCCGGATCTCATCATTGTGGATGGCGGAGCGGACATGGAGAAATATGAGATGTATTCAAAGGTGGCACCGACGTATCGTCTGCCTGAAGATATTTTGCAGGATTCCAATCAAATCTTGACGACTATTGCCGATGTTGTCGGTAAACCGGACAAGGGTAAAGAAGTTGTTGCGGCATTTGAGGCCAAGATTGCAGATGCTAAGGCGAAACTTCAGGCAGCCGTTGGGGATGAGACCGTAGCGGTTGTCCGATTGAATATCAGCAATAATACATTGGCATTGTTCGGTGTGAAAAATCGATTTACCGGATTTCTTTATTCGGAGCTTGGTCTAACACCTCATCCTCTGGTCGCCAAGATGGAAGAATATCAGGAAATTCTGTCCGAAGAGGCTTTTCCAGAGCTTGATGCGGATCATATTATTGTATTTCCATCCAATGGAGAGTGGTCATCTCCAGAGAACAAGGAAGCTTTGAAGGTGCTGGATAGCAAGTTGTGGAAATCTCTCCCGGCAGTCAAAAACAACCATGTGTACATGATGGAAAGATCGTATTGGCAATCAGGTGCGATTACGGCAAACACAATGAAGATTGATGATCTCTTGCAAAAAATGACGCCATAATCCCTTTTCCATAAGAAAGTTCTTCCCTCAGGGTTGAAGAGCTTTCTTTTTTCGTTTACACTATTATAAATGATAATAATTCTCAATTAAGGAAGATGAATATGTGTCCCACGATTGTACAACTGATTCCCAAGCCCTGGTTATGCTTGCTTCAACATATGAAATACATGGATTATAGCCAAGTCGATATCGCCAACAGGCAGACATATAACAAGACATCCTCACACGCTCTTTTCGTAGTGACGGGTGGGCATGGCTCAATAGACTCTTTGGACAATAGGCACACTCGTCTGGAAAAAGGGATGATTATGTTTGTTCCAGCTGGACGTACCATTGTGATTGAAGGCTCCTGTGAGCTGCAATATTATAGAATTGAGCTGATGGTAGCTGAGGTGAAAGAAGATAAGGCCAGTAGGTTGAGTATAACAGGTGAAACGGTGCAACACGAGCCGCAAGCCTTTATATCAGATCCAGATCGGTTGCCTCTTATTGAGCTGAATTATAGTCCATGGAGTTCCTGTCTGAAATCGTTGGAACAGATATTGCGTGGGCTGACTGCTCAAGATTGGTTGGACCAATGGGAGATACAACTGCGTTTTCAGGAGTGGTTCCGTGTGCTGCTTCGGCAAAATGATCCCGAGATTGAATCGCCGGATGACCGTGCACGGCTTCAAAGCTCGATTCGTTATATTCGCGAACACTATGATCAGCCCATAACGGTTGACGATCTGGCAGCAGAGGTCCGGCTTACCAGATCCAGTTATACCCGACAATTCAAAGAGATTACAGGCAAGCTTCCGCTTGATTATGTAAATGCTGTACGATTGGAGCATTCCAAACTGCTGTTACAGATGACCGATGATCGCTTGCATGATATTGCACAGAATGTGGGATTTAATAACGAATATTATTTTGGTCGCCGATTCAAGCAATATACAGGTATTTCACCGGGATTGTATCGGCGACATCACCGTCAAGAGGTGCGTGTGTTTGCTCCGTATCTGGAGGACTTTGTTCTTGCCCTTGGAATAAAACCGATACTGCAAACTTCCCATCGTTCTTGGGGAAGACAGCAATATTTAGGGTTGGAAGATGTTCCTGAATTTGATGTTACTCAGCTGGACATAGGGTTTAATGAGACGAATGTACCTGAATTTATTATGCTGAACAACGGATACCAACGCTGGAATCTGGAGCGGTTTGAGCAAATAGCCCCGACATTTTATATGGAGCACGAGGGAGAGGATTGGCGTTCCATTTTGAAATCGACAGCAGATATATTGGGAAAAGTAAATCGGGTTCAGGATGTAATAGGTGCCTATGAGGATAAAGCCGTTGAGGCCAAGGGACAGTTGGCACGTCATGCGCGGGGACAAACGGTAGCTCTTTTACGTATTTCGTCATCTGAAATTATACTCTACGGGAACCAATATGGTTACGTAGGACCGGTATTGTATCAAGATCTCGGATTGACCCCGCATTTTCGTGTACAGCAATGGGCGAGTCAAAGTAGAAGAGTCGGTATTGGGCTTGAGCAGCTGAGTCAGCTTGAAGCAGATCATCTCTTTATTACATTTGACAATATGGATTCTGCCTATGCCGGAGAGGAACGGAAGCTTCTGGAAAGAGATGAGTGGAGACGGCTGCCTGCAGTGAAAAGCGGTCATGTATATGAGGTGGATTTTATGACCTGGATGAATTATGGTGTCATCTCCCACGGAAAGAAAATCGACGATATACTGCAGTATTTGGGATGAATTAGGCAACACGGGAGCACTAAATTAATTTAAAAAATCACGAGGAAAATCACATTCTCTGCTAAATCTCACAATTGAATTATACTTGAGTAATCGTATACAATCGTTGACATGGCTGAGAATATGGAATCCTTAGAGCTTAATGATATATCTCTATTAATTCATTAACATAAAGGAGCAGAGGGGATAACCTCGCTGCTCCTTTTTATTCTTAACTGACCTCTTTGATCAATTCCTCGTTATTATTTCGCACATTACCTACTGCAGAATCCACCTTGTAAGCTATCATTTCATCGGCCTCATGCGGGCTGAGAAGCCTCAGAACGCTTTCCTTGTCCGATTCCTTGTTTAGCCAATCCGCTTCATCTTGCGGCCGGAGAATGACTGGCATACGATCGTGGATGTCCGCCATAAGATTGTTAGGTTCCGTAGTAATGATAGTGCAAGTTGAAAGCTTGTTACCTTCTGGATCAATCCAAGTATCGTATAGACCAGCAAGCGAGAAGATGGAGGCATCTTTCATTAAAATCCGCATGGGTTGCTTTACGGATCCATCCTTTTTCCATTCATAAAATCCCGAGCATGGGATAATACAACGCTTGGAACTGATCAGGCGCTTAAAGGCAGGTTTCTCTGTGAGGGTCTCTGCACGGGCATTAATCATTTTATTTCCTATTTTTTCATCCTTGGCCCAATTAGGAACTAAACCCCATCGGAGCGCCCCCAATCGATTACCGTCTTTGCTACCGATAATTGTCGGGATGAATTGCATAGGTGCAGCGTTGTAATTAGGTTTGTACTCATATCCTTCAGCAATAGAAGCATAGTACCTGTCCATAATTTCTTCGATTGGATCTGTAATCGTGAATCTTCCGCACATATCGAAGCCTCCTTTAAAACGCTATAGTATGTAATTTAACTCAAATCTTTAACGTTAGAAACGGGTAATATGTGGAGTTGTATATCCATTTAAAAATAAATATGCAAAAAATCACGTGGAATTACTGCGCAACAACATGGGAAAACAGCAACGTATGCAGGCAGGTTTGCATATGAGCAAAATATATAGAAAAAAGCCTGTTCACTACTGAACGGGCTTTTTGATGTGGTATTACTCAGGTGATCCAGGAGATTTAATTTTTCTCCATAACAGCAAAGTAATTGTTTTCGTCATCTGCAAAGTTGAATACTCTTCCGCCAGGCATCGTTACAATCTCGCCAACCGTAACTTGTTTATTGGATAAGTGAGTGTATAGTTGATCCAAGTTATCTGTGAAAAGCATGAGAGATGGTGTACCAAGGTTTAATTCAGGGGACATTTTGGCAACGAATTCTTTGTCGTGCAGGATAATGGTGGTTTGAGCATCCTTCACAGGAGCAATCTCGATCCAGCGCATTCCATTCCCATTGACTTCGTTAACGATATGGAAACCTGCTTTTTCTGTCCAAAATTGAAGAGCCTTATCCTGATCATTTACATACAACATAATTTGTCCGACTTGAGTAAACATTGATTTACACTCCTTATATACGTAGTTGATCATGGTTGAAGCAGGTATGCCTTTGGATGTAGCTTTTTAGTTTGAGTCAAGCTTTATATTACCATATATGAGCACCTGTCATACAACTTCAATTCAAGCACAAAAAGAGGAAGCATATGTCCTTGACTGCCGCATTGCGACATACCATTAGATAAAGGACAATTCGAGCCAACGAATTGCCTTTTAAGCACAGCCATGTAATGGCAGATGGGAGCGCTGTAATGACGAAACGGGTAGTTCTATTGGAAGAAGGTACGGCAGAGATGAAAGGGCTAATGGGTATTAAAGGGGCTGAACTTGCGGCGTTGCTCCAGGCAGGTTGGCCCGTTCCGGCCGGATTCATTGTAACAAAGGAAGGCTGTCGCGCATTCTGTACCCGTCTTGCACATCTTTCAGCTGAAGGAACCCAAGAGATTGGCAGCGCAATTCAGCATCTTGAGCAGCAATCCGGCAAATTCTTCGGCGATTCCTTAACACCGCTGCTGCTTTCCGTCCGGTCAAGTGAATCGAGTTCCCGTAATACGGCATCCCATGCTTTGCTTCATGTAGGACTGAATGATGTGACGGTGGAGGGGCTCGCTAAGCAAACGAATGATCGTCAGTATGCCCTTAATTGTTATCGAATTTTATTACAAGATTATGGTCAACTGGTGTACGACATTCCGTATGATCTATTTGAAGAAAAATTGGAAGACATCTCGATACTCGATGAAGCGAATCTAGAATTCACCATCGCGGAATATAAACGTTTAATAGAAGAGAGAGGACGTCATCCGTTCCCTCAGGATGTGCAGTTACAGTTAAAACAAGTGATGCGTGCAGTTTCTGATTCACAACGTGTTATAAGGCCCAACTCCCAACAAGAACTTCTTCGTAATCCTTCTCATTTCTCCGATGAAACTCAAGGAGCAGCTGTTCTTATACAGGTGATGGTCAATGGCGAGCGTGGTGACCGCAGCGGGTTCGGAACGGTATATTCTCGTCATCCAGGTACCGGGGAACGAGGTATGACAGGGGATTACATTTCAACTGATGCTTCTCGGCGTTCAAATGAAGGACTGGATCAACTGCGGAATGAAGAGTCTGAACTGTATGGTCTTTTGCAGGATGCTTGCGGTTATCTGGAGTCCCACACGAGAGAAGTACAGGAGATTCAATTTGTTGTGGATTCTGGGACCTTGTATCTTGTGGAAATTAGTGAAGCAAGGTTAACCTCACAGGCGACGCTGAGGAGTACTGTAGATCTTGTGGATGAAGAGGTAATCACCAAAGAGGATGCCATATTACGTATCCAGCCTTGGCATGTGACGGAATTGCTGAAAGCATCTTCAAATTTATCATCCGAGTTACAGCTCCTACTTGAATGGGCAGATGAAATGAAGGGGCTTACAATACTTTCGAATGTGGATCATCCAAAGGACGCCGTGAAGGCCCGCTCGTTAGGGGCTGAGGGCATTGGATTGTGTCGGACAGAACAACTGTTGTTGTCTGCTTCGAGATTTCCTTTTGTACAGAAAATGATTCTGGCAGACAGCGAAGCAGAGCGCAAACGTGGACTGGAACGTCTGTTGCCGATGCAACAGGCTGATTTTGAACAACTCTTCGAAGCAATGGATGGTTATCCGGTAACCATTCGATTGCTTGATCCGCCGCTGCATGAGCTGCTGCCTGATATTGAAAGGTTAAAAGAACGACGTGAGCAGTTGGCTCTCAGGAAATTAGAGGAAAATAACACCGAAGTGCAGGAGCTTGAGCGTGTCATTCGCAGGGTGCTGGAATTGCATGAACAATATCCGTTGCTAGGACAGCAGGACTGTCGACTGGGAACTGTGTTCCCGGAAATCTACGATATGCAGCTTGAAGCTATTTTTCGTGCAGCGGTGAAGGGCATCCGCCAAGGGTTATGGGTGCGGCCTGAGATTATGATTCCTTTGGTGGGCCATGCCAATGAACTTCAAGTCATGAGAGATCTGGTGGATCATGTAGCGGACCAGGTGCTTGGAGAGGAGAAGCGTCACTGTCTTTACAGAGTGGGAGCACGAATTGAAGTTCCTCGAGCGGCATTGACTGCAGCTCCCATCGCGCGTCATGCGGACTTCTTCTCGTTTGGCACCGATGAGCTGACACAGATGACGTTTGGTTACAGTCGTCATAATACGGAGAAGCCATTCCTTCATTTTATTGAGTCACAACGCTCACTGCCCAGCAATCCATTTCAGGTACTGGATATCGACGGAGTGGGGCAGTTGGTGGAGATGGCTCTCGTTCAGGGCCGAATTCGGAAACCTCATCTAAAAGCAGGCATCTATGGCGAGAATGCAGCCGATCCGGCTTCCATTGCTTTTTGCCACCGGATTGGTCTGGATTATGTGAGCTGTCTGCCAGAACAGGTACCGCTTGCCCGTATCGCTGCCGCACAGGCGGCACTCCTTGCTCAGAAGCAGGACCCAAACGAAAACAGGCAGGATGGCGATATATCGACGATTGCGTAATGTTTCCATATCCCCTCATGGAATACCAACCCTAAAACTGTTATACTGAAATATGCGTTTTGTAAAAGGAACGTAAAAATTTCAGATAAGGGTTGAAAGCGACCATGTTTAATTCCAAAAATGAGCGGACCTCATCACGGACTTTATTTGCCGTGTTATTTATTCTTATGCTGCTGAAGCTGTCGCTTTTGCGGTATTTCTTTTTCCAGGGTCTGTCTGGCATCGGTTTCGTTACTGACGCATTGGGGGCCCTGACAGTGGTATGCATCCTCGATCTGATCGTGCCCAAAGGGTGGAAGCGTTCAGTGTACGCAGGTTTTAATGTGTTGTTCTCGCTGGTATTGTTCGCGGCGACACTTTATAACGTACATTTCAGTTCGGTTCCCACATATACGGCACTCAGCGAACTGGGCCAAGTCGCCCAAGTGAGGGGCAGTATCGGGCCTTTGGTGCGACCTGAGCACTTCCTGTTTTTTGTGGATATCGTACTCGCTCTGCCCGTATGGTTTATCTTGCGCAGTCGACGTGCCTCAGCTCGTAACAGCAGCTATCGTGACAGTGGACTCCATTTCGGCAGAAGCCGGAGACGGTATTGGGGCAAGTTGGGTGTAGCCCTTACGGCTGCTTTTTGCATCGTGCTGTCCGGCAGCTTCATTGTCAAAGGGGAAACCATTGATAATGAATTGGTTCGTGCCGAAAATCTGGGCTTTCTGAATTACCAGGTGTCATCGGCGATTCTGACGAGCAAAGAGAATGAAGCCATTGCGAATGGCAACATTAACGAAACCATCGACAAGATTAATCAACTGGTTAGCAAGTATCCGTATCAGGATAAGTCTAGTCAAGACACGGCTATTAAAACCAAATATTTTGGTCAGGCCAAAGGAAGCAACTTGATTGTCCTCCAACTGGAGTCATTTCAAAACTTCCCGATTAATGCTTCTCTCAATGGTCAGGTACTAACCCCGGTTCTGAATGATCTGGCCAAAGAAAGCTATTATTTCTCTCATTTTTTCCAACAGATCGGACAGGGAAATACATCGGATGCTGAGTTTATGTCGAACACATCCATCTATCCAACCGGAGTTGTACCTATGTCAGCAGGGTATAGTGACCGTGATCTGCCAAGTCTTCCGAAACTGCTTGGGAAAGAAGGATATGAATCTGAAACGTTCCACGTTAATGACGTCACCTTCTGGAACCGGAACAAAATGTATCCGGCGCTTGGATTCAATCGGTACTTCGACAAACCCAGCTTCAAGAATGATAAGTTTAATGATTTTGGACCATCGGATGAGGAGCTATATCGTGTAGGTGTGGAAAAAATGGCTGCGCATCAGGCTGCTAATCAGCCGTTCTATGCTCAATTCATTACAGCATCCAGCCACTCGCCGTTTACGGTTCCGGCGGACCGGGCGAGAATTACCATCCCGGCCACTATCACCAATACGTTACTGCGTGATTACCTGCAGGCGATCAATTATACGGATTATGCAGTAGGTCAGTTGATCGATGAACTCAAGGCAAATGGGTTGTGGGATAACACAACACTCGTTATATATGGTGACCATTTTGGTCTGCCGGCAAACGATGAGATTACTCAGCAGATTCAGACCAATCTGGGCGTGCCCTATGACGGTAAAGTTAGTCGTTTCAACATCCCGCTCTTGATCCACACACCGAAACAGGCGAAAGGTCAAGTCATAGAACAGCCTGGTGGTCAGTTGGATATTTTGCCAACGGTGATGAACTTGATGGGTGTCTCTTTGAAGGAAGAGAAATTCACAGCCTTTGGACACGATTTGCTTAACATGGACCATAATGCGTTCGGTATCCGGTATTACTTGCCGACAGGTTCATTTGTGAACAATGACATTATGTTTATTCCGGGTGCGGGCTTTGATGATGGAACAGCCTACTCGTTAAAAACGTATGAACCCGTCACGGATCTTGAACCGTATCGTTCTGACTATGAGCACGTGCTCAGCTTGATGAAGCTGTCTGACGAGTATGTGAAGCTGTTACCCAAACGTGCACCGTAATTGAATTTTTAAATGTATGAAATACTATAACGTCACTGGCTCACGAGCTGGTGGCGTTATTTGTTTATTCATCGTAAATCGAAACGTGTAATGAAAAGGAGATAACCTTTGAAACTGTAATCAATAATGTTACAATGGAAGATGCAGCCACTAACGCAGATGACGAAAGGAATGAATATAGATGAAACTTAGTGTACTTGAACATGGACATATTAATGAAGGACGGACGGTACAGGATACCCTTCGGGAGACGGTAACTCTTGCCAAACATGCGGATGAACTGGGCTTCTCCCGCTTCTGGATGTCGGAGCATCATGGCAGCGGGGCACTGTCATTTTCCAGTCCGGAAGTTATGATTGCACACGTTGCAGCACATACCGATCGAATTCGCGTAGGTTCAGGAGGCATTATGCTGCCCCATTACAGTGCATATAAAGTTGCCGAGAACTTTCGTTTGCTGGAAGCACTACACCCTGGCCGAATCGATCTTGGCATTGGTAGAGCACCGGGCGGCATGCCGATTGCCAGCAGGGCTCTGAATGAAGGAAAGTCATCGAATGTGCAATTCTTCCCGCAGCAGATTGCCGATCTGGGTGGATACTTTCATGAACAGCTGCCGGAAGATCATCGTTTTGCATCCTTAGTAGCCGGACCATCCGTACCAACTGTTCCCGAAGTATGGCTTCTCGGCTCCAGTTCCGAAGGTGCACGAATTGCTGCAGCACAAGGGACCGCTTACGCGTTTGCCCAATTTTTCGGAACGCCGGGTGGAGAGGAAGCGATGAAGCATTATCGCAGACATTTCAAGCCTTCTATCCTGAATGACAAACCACACTCCATGATTGCGGTGTCGGCATTCTGTGCAGAGACTGAAGAAGCAGCCGCTGAACTGGCTCGCAGCAATGAATTATTCTTCCTGCGGCTTGGCCGGGGTCTGGAGCAGAACTCATTCCCATCCCTGGAAACGGTGAACAACTATCCATTTACGGCCATGGAGATGGAACAGATCCGTCAACGCCGTTCTTTTTCCATTGTAGGTACACCGGATCAGGTAAAAGACAAAATTACGGCAATGGCTGAACGTTATGAAGCGGATGAAGTTATTATTGCATCAGCGATTCACTCATTCGAGGATCGTTTGCGTTCATTCAGCCTGATAGCGGAAGCCTTTGGTATAAAGCAGGATTAATCGGTACTGAACGGGAATTAGTATTCTGAAATGGCTGGAGCCTTGCTTAGCAAGGTTCCGGTTATACTCTTGCGTGATCAGGGAGAGGAGAGATTCACATTCGCAGATGTGTCATTAGTGATATTCATGGCTGTTACGACGAATTCAATGCTCTGCTTGAGCAGGCAGCATACGATCCGGAGCAGGACGAGCTGATTTTGTTAGGTGATTATGTCGACCGCGGACCGAAGAGCAAAGAGGTCGTGGAACAGATTATGCAGATGCACGAGCAGTACAATATTATTGTGATCAAAGGAAATCATGATGCGATGATGGTCAAGGCGCTGAACCATGATGTCGAGGACTATGACAAACACTGGATTCGTAATGGAGGTTTACAGACGCTGGCCAGCTATGTTGAGGTTTCTTTGGATGATGAGCAGTTGGACTGGGATGTTTATACTGAAGCCAAACAGTGGCTCCGTACACACTATGAGCATCATCTTCGTTTTTTGGAACAGCTTCCCCTTGTATACGAAATTCCTGGTTATATCTTTGTACATGCCGGGATTAATCCGGATGTGGAGGATTGGCGGACTCAGTCAGAGCGTGACTTCATTTGGATTCGGGAGCCGTTCTATTCAAGACCAACATCGCTCAAGGAGACCGTGGTATTCGGTCATACTCCAGTCAAAAATTTGCATAACGAGCCAGGTGTCTGGTTTGACCCCAGTGGAGACAAGATTGGCATTGATGGCGGATGTGCTTATGGTGCTCGATTGAACTTGCTTGAGATCAGCGAAGACGGGAGTCTACAGACTCTTTTTGTGAAAAGAGGAGAGACCCGTCAGGGTCCCGAGGTTTAATCCACGCGGCGAATTTCAAATAAATCTCTTTAAACAAAAGTATAAATTAAATCCCGTTGAAGCTCTAACCTTTTACTTTCTTGAGAATGTGGATTGGTATACATACCGACAATGGATCGAAGCTGGCGGAACGGCAGAGTTGTGCATTCGTTTACGGAGTATAAAGGCAAGACCTGACATGATTTTGTAATTAATTCGCTGTAAAGGGATTGGAATTAAGCCTTATTAACGCTATAATCAGTAAGGGTATGCTTGAATTATTACATTTTATTAATCTAAATCAGAATTGACGGAGGGCTATTAATATGGAAAAAGCATTAATCTTCGGTCACAAAAATCCCGATACGGATACGATCTGCTCGGCCATTGCCTATGCAGACTTGAAGACAAAATTGGGTCAGGACGTTGAAGCTGTTCGTCTCGGCGAAGTAAACGGCGAAACTCAATTTGCATTGGACCAATTCAAAGTGGCAGCGCCACGTCTGATCAAAACAGCAGCTAACGAAGTGAACAAGGTCATCCTGGTTGACCACAATGAGCGTCAACAAAGTGTCAGCGATATTGAGGAAGTGACGGTTGTTGAAGTTATCGACCATCACCGGATCGCGAACTTTGAGACAAGCCAGCCTCTGTATTTCCGTGCAGAACCTGTAGGTTGTACAGCAACCATTTTGAATAAATTGTACAAAGAAAACGGTGTGGAAATCAGCGCACCGATTGCTGGTCTGATGCTGTCCGCAATCATTTCCGACTCCCTGTTGTTCAAATCCCCAACATGCACAGAGCAAGATGTAGCAGCAGCCCGTGAACTGGCTGCCATTGCTGGTGTGGATGCAGATAGCTATGGTCTGGAGATGCTGAAAGCGGGCGCGGACCTGAGTCAGAAAACGATTGCTGAACTGATTTCCCTGGATGCGAAAGAATTCGCTATGGGCCAAGCAAAAGTGGAAATTGCACAAGTGAACGCGATTGACGTGAATGATGTGCTTGTGAAACAACCTGAGCTTGAAGCAGCGATTGAAGCAATTATTTCCAGCAAAGGTCTCGACCTGTTCGTATTTGTCGTAACCGACATCCTGAACAACGATTCCGTTGCATTGGCTTATGGTGCTTCCACCAAAGCTGTAGAAAAAGCGTACAATGTAACATTGTCGGATAGCAGAGCGTTGCTCAAAGGCGTAGTATCCCGCAAATCGCAAATTGTTCCAGTTCTGACCGAAGCGTTCAACTCGTTGTAAGATGCACAAAACCGACGTATAACCATTACGTCCAGATATATGATGAATATTCAGTTACAACATCCAAGCCTGCTCTTGATCTGTCATAGGTCAGGACAGGCTTTTGTTGTAGAGGAGGATGTACCATGATCAAAAATGAAAAAATTAAAGCGACTGAAGTCCAGCTGACCGGCCTGAACGGTGAAGATCTCGGCATCATGTCTACTCGTGACGCACTTGCACTTGCGAAGCAGCATAAGGTGGATCTGATTTGTATGTCTCTAATGACCAGCCCGCCGCCATGTAAACTGATGGGCGCTGGAGCAGCGAGACAGGAAAAGCAGCAAGAGAAGAAGAAGGCGGTAAAATCCCCGGATAAACGTAAAGTGAAGGAGATCCGACTGAACCTGCAGATGGAAGACCACGATCGGGAGACCAAGCAATCTCAGGCAGAGCGTATCCTGACGAAGGGGGACTCGGTGAAGCTCGTCATCCAGGTGCATGGAGCCAAGGAAGGAACAGCAGGCAAGGAATGGGCAGAACAGCTGTGCAAATCTCTGGCTGAGTATGGCAGTAAAACGACAGGTATTCAGGTGAGCGGCAAACAGGTCGTTGTACAGTTAGACCCCATTGGATAACAAAGATGAACGAATTCAGCTGAATAACAAGGAACAGTGGGACAATACGGTCGTTATTGGGCTGGCTTTCCCTAATGTTCTAATAACCCCGTGAAGCAACAGTTGACCTGCTGCTCTACGGGGTTTTCAGCATGAAATATCGTTATAGCAATTCTGTACTCCTAATGATAATCACGCTTTAAGCTGTTTAGACTCGCAAGTAACGGCTGCCACCGATGCGTACATACAACTGTCCCGGCAAGACCGGAGTAGATGAGGCTGTTTGTGAATTCGAGTTACTGTTCTTGGCGTAGCGGGATAGATATAGAAAGTCCGGATAAATTACCGTATCCATCAAATAGGCTGACACTGTACTTCCAGGAATGCGGTTTTGATTCAGTGAACGAATGATTTCTTGCCCGCTTGCAATCCCGATTCCATGACCATAATATACGTCTTCACGAAGCATAATGGTATTCTCTCCCTGCCACTCTGGTGTTTCAGGGGAAACGTCCGGATTTTTGAAGTACAATACGTCTCCAGGAAGCGCAGAGTCGCTGCCGTTCTTCTCCGTTAATCGCAGATCGCTGTCATAGTGCCAGTCGTAGAGCAGAAGGTTGCGGAACAGTGAATTGAAATCATCTTCCCGAATGCTGTTCAATACTCCGCCATAAAGGACAATCACAGTCGCTGTTGCACATTCAAAGGCATACAAATGACCATTCTTCCATATGTCCCGGATTCCTTCCGCAGGCGTTACCTCAGATCTTAGTTCAAAGCCACCTTCAGCATTTCGGTTCCAATAGGCAGGATTACATCTGGATTTCTCGAACGAGGCAAAGCTGACCCCGCTTCGATCGAGCGCTTCTGCTGCATCCACCAGAGACTCGCGCAACGTCCATTCAAAATGAAGATGATCCATGGATTGATATGTGTATACTGTTGGACTGTTCTGTAGTTGCTGTAACCAATGCCATGCAAAAGCAGACCAATCCGAACGTACCAGCTCAATCGGTTGATTCGCAACAATGATCATAATCATAACCTCCAGTATTATTTGGATGTTCAGCCTTGTACAAACGGGTATGCACGCGTATTCTGTAGTATATGACGACACTTATGCGATTTTGTATGTCTACAAGTACAGACAGCATGAACACACGATAAGAATGTCGATTATTGCCTGGAATTTTTGTTGATCTCGTTTATAAATCATGACATTTGGGGTACTACTCTTATAGATGAAGTTATGTTCAGGTCGATCTGTTCATACGGAATATATTCAGATTCCCCATAAAGGAGGATATGTGGTGTCGAATCCAATTGCAGAGAATCGCTCTCTGTTCGAGCAGTTATATACACATGCACCGATCGGCATTGCTGTTGCTTCGCATGTGAACGGACGTTGGCTTCAGCTTAATCCGGCATTTTGTGAAATGCTGGGATACAGTGAAGATGAATTGATTGACTCACCAATTGTACATATGATCTATGAGGAAGACTTAGAGATGGAGGAGTTCAGATCCCATTTCTGGGATATGACCAATGGATTAAGTCTGATGTATGAAACTGAGTTACGGCTTAAGCGTAAGGATGATTCTCTTCTCTGGGCGACGGTAAGAGCCTGCATCGTCAGGGATGAAGTGAGCGGCGAGCCGCTTTATTTGCTTGTTCAGGCAGCGGATATTTCGAAGCAGAAGGACGCGGAGAATCGATTGATTATACAGCGCAAGCAGTTGGAGGAGAGCAGTCGAATCTCAAGATTGCTGGCCGAGTCCTCGCTTGACCTGATTGCCATACACCATGCCGATCCGGAGCGGACGTTCAAGTACGTATCTCCAGCCAGCAAAAGTATGTTGGGATATGATCCAGAAGAAGTTGTTGGTCAACCTGGCCTGTTCTGCATTCACCCCGACGACGTGCGTCTAGTTGAAGCTTTCGTGGCTGGTCAAATCCAGGGCCTTGCACCTGATCGAATTAGCTATCGGCTCCAGCATAAGGATGGTTCTGTTAAATGGGCGGATACCATCACTCATTATGTATATGACATACAGGGAAATCTGCAGGAAATGATTGGAGTGACCCGTGATATTACAGCGAGCAAGCAGCAGCAATTAAGTCTTCAGGAGTACCAATCATTGTTCGACAGTAACCCTCTTGGAGTTGCTTCATTGGATTTGGACGGAAACCTGCTTAAGGCCAATGCAGGTCAAGAGCAATTGACAGGCCATACCAAGGAGGAACTTCTTAGTTCATCCTTTGATCATCTCATTGACCCGGTGGACCTGGATAAGACGAGGTATCATTTTGAAGAGACTGTAAAAGGAATCGCACAGAGCTATGAAGTGGGGTTGATTCACAAAGACGGACAGCGCATTGAAACAAGTGTGATTAATGTTCCGATTTTGCTAGAGGATCGTGTCGTGGGCGTCTATGGAATAACTAGTGATATTACGGAGTCTAAAAGGTATGTAGAGGAAATTGAAAATCTCAGTTACGAAAGAGCATTGATTCTCAATGCCATGTCTGAGGGAGTCATTGGCCTCGATCAGAATGGTAACCTGATATTTGCCAATCCGATTGCAACGGAGATGATGGATTTCTGTCCGTCTGAGATGAATGGCAAGCCACTTGAAGAGATCATGTTACAAATGCAAAGTGAGGGTATACCTTATCCGTCCAATAGCACTCCTATTCTTCAAGCTGTACGTGAAGGGCGAAGCCTGCCGCGATCTGAGTCTGTATTTTGGAAGCAGGATGGCTCCAGCTTCCTGGCGGAGTTCCAACTGAAACCGATAATGGAGCAGGGGGAGAATCGTGGAGCTGTACTGGTTTTCCGCGATATGACATCGGTGAAGGACATCATTCGTGCCAAGGAAGTGGCAGAACATGCGGACCGAGCCAAGTCCGAGTTCCTGGCGATTATGAGTCATGAGCTTCGTACACCTCTGAATGGAATTATGGGCATGGCCCATCTGTTAAAAGAAACAGAGTTGGATGAGGAGCAGAACGGCTTCGCCGATATCATCATCGACAGTGGTGAATCACTGCTGCACATTCTGAATGAGATCTTGGATTTCAGTAAGATTGAAGCAGGAAAAATGGATCTTGAACGCCAGCCAGTGGATATTAAATCTGTTCTTGGCGGGGTCATGGAACTATTTGCGCTTAGAGCTTCCGAAAAGAATATTGAACTATACTGTGAAATGTCAGAGCAGATTCCCGAACGCGTACGAGGCGATGAAACTCGCATTCGTCAGATTCTGATTAATCTAGTAGGCAATGCCATCAAATTCACGGAGAAGGGAAGCATTCAGGTTCACGTGAACGTTAAGCCAGCGGAATTTTACAATGAGAATCATCTGATCTTGTCCGTTTCGGTCAAAGATACGGGGATTGGCATTCCGTTCAATAAGCAACATCAACTGTTCCAGTCTTTCTCACAGCTCGATCCGGCTATCAATCGCAAATATGGAGGCACAGGTCTGGGGCTGGCCATCAGCAAGAAGCTGGTGGAACTGATGGGCGGCGCCATTGGTGTACAGAGTGAGACAGGTGAGGGGGCGGATTTCCACTTCACCCTGTTACTTGAACGATGGCAAGATGAGTCTACGGATCAGATTGAAGAGGTGGCCGATCACAACCTGCAGCTGGATCGAACAAGTCTGGCAGCGGGGATCAAAATTCTTATAGCTGAGGATCAGTCATTGAACAGCCATTTGCTGGAGGAAATGCTTCGTAAGCACGGAGGTCTATGTGATATCGTGGAGAATGGTGCAGAAGCGGTGAAAGCATTGGAAAGGGAGACATACGACCTTCTCTTTATGGATATCCAAATGCCTGTTATGGATGGGATTGAAGCGACCTGCCGGATTAGGCAAACCCACCCTGAAATTCCGGTCATTGCTGCCATCACGGCATTTGCAGGAGCGAACGACCGTGAAGCTTGTCTGAAATGCGGTATGCAGGACTTTATCAGCAAACCGTTCAGCTCTACGGAAATAAGTCGTGTGCTAAACACATGGGTTCCGTACATACGCTCCCAGCATGAGCGCTGATGGGCTGCATGTCTCAAGTTATCAAAAAAAATAACCTGCCTCTGAAATTCAAGGGCAGGTTATTTTGGTCTTCCGTGGGTGTTGGTAGTAGCCTGACAGATGTCAGGACCATCCTCCAATTAATCCCGAAAGGGTTACACACTCGTCATCTTCCAGTTCTGCAATTAGGGTAAGTTCTTCGTTGTCATTGGGGTCCACCGAGAATAATTCACGGCGTCCGTCTTCGTGGACAATAATGACCAACTTATTACCGCTTTTTGTATCAAACTGGTACTTCACTCCGATACCAGGCAATGGGCATTCCCGGATATTCATGAAACCTGTCACCTCTTTAGCTTTTCCATAGTTAAGTTAACCGTTCACACAGTACGGATGTATTCTACTATCCATAACACCATTTGGCAAGTCAGAAATGAAATAGTAGTCATCTCCTCCAAGCTTATTGCGCTGTGGTTAGTTATACATTCCGACTCTGTCGGGTTCGTCTGCGACGGACCATGAACCAGATAAGTAATGCAATGATCAGCACCAAGGCAATGCCCCCCGTAATTATAATGTTCCGAATATTCGGGACCTGTACGGTCAAATCTAGCTTATTCGTATTCAGTGGTGAGACGTGCCAAATTAGGGTTTTTCCGTGATCTTCAACCAGATCTGCATTGGAATCCTGCGCTTTGATTGGCAGCGTTAGCTTGAAATCAAAATTGACATCTTTCAGTAGCAGGTTTTTGAGAAATCCGGGGACCTTATTAATTTGGTCTTTGACCTCACCATCGGGTATGGTCTGCATCAGGTCTGCTTCCGCAGCAATATGCAATTTGGAAGTGAAAAATCCAGGTGTAGTGGATTGCTCCATTTTGATTCCATCAGGTAGATCCGACGTGCTGAAGGTAGAGACGGTATTACTTTTCTCATAATGGGTCGTCGCTTTGAGTTGTGTCCGATCTCCCTGGTCCGAAACTTCGGCCTGGAAATTATTCTGCTTCAACGTATTTGCGAGCATTGTCATGAGATTGTCTTGTCCCATCATTCCCAGGGCTGAGTCGGTTACGCTGAGATTCAGGGCCAGATCGGATGAACCGTCCATATTAACCGTGACATGAGCTTCACCATCAGCGCAGGCGGATAGTATAAACAGCATAAGAGTTAGTAAAAAAGCGAGTAATAACTGACGATAATAGGGTATGCGAGTCGACATTCAGTTCAAACCTTTCTGCGTATAATCCAATTCCAATTCATAGAAGTATAGTATACACCGTAAGGATGGCGGATGAAACTTTGTTCACTATAAGAGCAAGGTAGATCGTACGCTATGATATGATATATCTATAAAATTAGAGTGAAAAAGTAGGCTCCGAAGCATTAAAGGAGAGATTGGATAATGACAGCAAGTGAACATTTGGATGCAGATCCGGTGATGTGGAATAATCGAATGAATGACATACCGGTTGGAATTACAATGAAAAAGGACACGATATATGGAGTGGAAATGAAGATTTCGTATTTTTGTCAATGTTCAGTCAATTCAAAATGGGTTTCACCGTGTAAACTGATAGTAGTGTGAAGAAATACGGAGCAGGGGGGTTACATTCATGACATATATCATTATTATGGGTATTATTATGGTTGTGGGAATGGTCGGAATGGGCTGGTTCTACAAGATTATGGACAACGATCAACACTAGGGTATATTGAAAAGAAACTTGAAAAGACAAGCCTATAAGCTGGCTTCGCAATGGATGCGAGGCGGGCTTATTTGTATATAATGCCAAAAAGTCTAAATATAGCATGAAAAAATGTCGGATTTAAGTGGTATGCTTGTACATGGAAATGTTTTACACTTACATCTGTAAGCGTTTACATTAAAATTTACGGGAGGCTAACATTATGGGTTTGAAGATGAAAAAAAGATCAGGCAAGAAAGCATGGATGCTGCTGGTCATGTCATTACTGATTGCGGCCGTTCCAATTACAGCCAGCGCAGCATCGGATTCCACAGCGTATGCCAAACTTAATTTCAGCAACAACAAGTATTATATATTCAACAATAGCTGGGGTAGCTCAAGTGTCAGTGGCTGGTCCCAGTCCGTGTATGTGAACAGTAATACTGATCTGGGTTACGTTTGGAACTGGCCAACGACTGCCGGTGGAGTCAAAGCTTATCCTTCTCTTGTCAGCGGCTGGCACTGGACTGAGGGTTTCACGCCAGGCAGTGGGCTGCCAACGCGATTGTCTGCGAACAAAAGTATCAATACCGGAGTAAGTTATTCTAAGGCGTCCAACACTACAGGGGAATATAATAATGCGTATGATATCTGGCTGCATGACATCGGCAATGCGACCTGGTCAAGCACACCCACCGAGGAGATTATGATCTGGAACGATTGGACTTCCGGTGTAGGTCCTATTGGTTCCAAAGTGTTCTCGGATGTATCCATTGGTGGACAAACCTATGATCTGTATCGCGGCGAGATTACCGACAACGGAGTGCATCAATGGTGGGTATACTCGTTCCTGAAGAAGTCAAAATCCCCTAACAACTTTAGCATCAACGTCAAAAACTTCACTGATTATCTGATCTCCAAAAGTTACTTTACCAACAGCAAATATGTAAGCAGTGTTGAGTATGGAACCGAAATTACGAAAGGCAGCGGCCAGATCAATTACTCTAACTGGTATGTGAACGTGCAGTAACGGCTCTGTTTATACGCTTATTCCTGATTTAATGAGATGCTGCTCGGAGGAAAACCCATTTCCTGCTGACGCAGCATCTTTTACTTGTGTATTGGACCTAACATTCATGCGTAACATAGGTAACGAGTGATGTAGCTGCATTTGACCGATGGACAAATATTTTTCGTAAAGTTGGGATTTTTAGGCTGCTCTTTTGTATAATAGGGTTTAGTTCAACTCGGGGAATCCCGAAATATGCCTAACAGGAAAGGGTGTACATAAATGAAATTTAGTGAGTATACGTATACACGTCCCGATCTGGAACAAATCAAAACGTCATTCCGTGAGCTTCTGAGTGGTTTTGAAGCCGCGACTACGGTTGAAGAGCAGAGTGGATATATGGACAAGATTAACGCTTTGCGAAGTGACTTTGAGACTCAGGCACAATTGGTCTACATCCGTCATTCGATTGATACCAATGATACATTTTACAAAGAAGAAAATGAATTTCTGGATGAAAGCTCTCCAATCATTCAAGAATACATCACCGATTATTACCGGGCATTGGTAAACTCCAAATTTCGTGGTGAACTGGAACAAAAATGGGGTTCACAGCTGTTCCAGCTGGCGGATCTGTCCCTGAAAACATTCAGCCCTGAAATTATCGAGGACCTTCAGAAAGAGAACAAACTTTCCACGGAATACAACCAGCTGATTGCTTCGGCCAAAATTCCGTTTGAAGGTGAAGAACGCACATTGCCGCAGTTGCATCCTTTTGAGTTGTCCACGGATCGCTCCATGCGGGAACGTGCATCGGAAGCAAGATATACGTTCATGGCTGAACATGAGGCTGAATTCGATCGCATTTACGACGATTTGGTGAAAGTGCGTACACAGATCGCGAAGAAGCTGGGATATCCAACATATGTGGAACTCGGTTATGACCGTATGAACCGTACGGATTACAACGCGGAGATGGTGTCCAATTTCAGAGCACAAGTCCGTGATTATATCGTGCCTGTAGCGACGAAGCTCAGAGAGCGTCAGCGCAGCCGGATTGATGTGGATACCCTCTATTTTTATGATCAGGGCTTCAGCTTTAAGACAGGGAACCCGACACCTAAAGGGGATGCAGACTGGATCATTGACAATGGTAAGAAAATGTACGCTGAATTGTCACCGGAAACGGATACGTTTTTCCAGATGATGACCGACAATGAATTGATGGATTTGGTGAGCAAAAAAGGCAAGCAGGGCGGGGGCTATTGCACCTTCCTGAACGATTACAAAGTGCCGTTTATTTTCTCCAACTTTAACGGTACATCAGGCGATATCGACGTATTGACACACGAAGCAGGTCACGCGTTCCAGGTATATGAGAGTCGTCACTTCGAAGTACCTGAGTACAACTGGCCGACGTATGAATCCGCAGAGATCCATTCCATGAGCATGGAATTCTTTACATGGCCGTGGATGGAATTGTTCTTCAAGGAAGATACGGACAAATACAAATTTGATCACCTGTCTTCCGGATTGCTCTTTATTCCTTATGGCGTAGCAGTCGATGAATTCCAGCATTTTGTCTATGCAAACCCGGATGCAACACCAGCGGAGCGCAAACAGGCATGGCGCAATATTGAGAAGACTTATCTGCCGCACATCAATTACAAAGATAACGCCTATTTGGAACAAGGCGGATTCTGGCACAAACAGGGTCATATCTTCTCGTCGCCGTTCTATTACATTGACTACACACTGGCACAAATCTGTGCATTCCAGTTCTGGAAACGCAGTAACCAGGATATGAAGTCCGCATGGGCTGACTATCTGACATTATGTAAAGCCGGAGGAAGCCTGTCCTTCACAGGATTGGTAGAACTGGCAGGTTTGAATTCTCCGTTTGAAGACGGCTGCGTATCCTCCGTCATCGGCGATATCGAAGCCTGGTTGGACGCAGTAGACGATAAAGCACTGTAAGCGAAAAATAAAAATAAAGGTCGAAGAGGTGAAAGGGAACGAGGAAAAAACCTGACGTTACAGCATTCTGAGGCAGGGCGGATTTGAATGTATTCATTTCCCTAACTATACAAAGAATGCGAGGTTATACCATGTTGGTTTTACTGGATCAACCGTCCCAAAGGAAGCAATTAGCGCCCTTCATCTCGGGAACGAACGGGAATGTGGTTATGGGTGGAGTGCTTGCGAGACTTCAACGGGGGCGTGTCTATGCAGACCAGCTTCATGCGCCGAAAAGCGCCCTGATTTGGGCCGAAAACGAAATGTTTTACCTGATCGGAAGATCGGATAATGAACAATTCATTAGCCTTGTTAGGGAGGTACTTGTTCAGGAGCTATTACCTGAAGCGTTAGATGCTGGCGAAGACATGCTGAATCTTGAAGTTTACCCCGAGCCCGGCTCAGATTGGTCTCCCGTCCTGGATCACATGTTCAATGGGCGTTTGCGAGAAGGATTGCGAGTTCCTTTTCAATTCAATCTTGCGAAGTATGAACAGTGGCTGGAACGCAGTTCCAGCTCCTTGTTCGTTCCTCCGGGATATAAGCTTCAAATTATCGATCGAGCTGTAATGCTGGAGGACAAAAGCTGTATCATTGAACAGGAAATTTTGAAATTCTGGCATTCGCTGGTGGACTTCTTCCGATACGGAGCAGGCACATGCACGGTATATGAAGGGCAGGTTGTAGGTACATGTATCTCTGTGTTTGTCAGTGACATTCACCATGAAACAGGCATCAACACCTACGATCCGATACACCGTGGCAAGGGCCTGGCTACGGCCATGGCAAGCGCTTATGTGCAATCCGTTCTGGAACGGAATTGTGTTCCACACTGGACGACAGAGGAATTCCGTCATGATTCCATCGCGATAGCGGGTAAGCTTGGTTTTGATCAAGGCAGAGCTTATCCCGTCTATTACATGCCGATTCAGGAGCTTCTAAATTACTGAATATCTGTAGGGGCTGTCCCGAAGTCATGAAAATGACCAGGGATAGCCCCTGTTTTTTGATTCGAGCGGTGAAACTTGTGAATCCAAGATCAAGTTACCCTTTTTAATTCAAGCACAGATAAGCAAGTTACTGAAGAGCATTCATGATTATTGGATAATTCTTAGATAATTCCGTGCAAATGAAACATTTATCAACTCGGTTGTGATTTATTTCACTATATCTGAAAACGGATTCAGTTACAATAAAGATAGTAAATCAGGGGTAACAGGAGGCTGGTTCAGATGGCAACACACGCTTATTATGTTCCGCCCGTGAACTTGATGGGCAGAGGATGTTTACACGAAGCAGGCAAGATGATTGAGAATATGGGTATTCGCAAAGCGCTTGTCGTAACTGATCGTCGATTGATTTCTTCCGGCGTTGCTGAACAAGTGCTGTCTATACTAAGAAAATCAGGGTTAGACTATGTGGTATATGATGAGGTTCAGCCCAATCCCACCTGTCAGAATGTACATGACGGACTTCAGGTATTTCAGGTTCATGGCTGTGACGCCATTATATCGATAGGCGGAGGTTCACCTCAGGATGCTGCCAAAGGAATTGGCATTGTAGCAACCAACGGTGGACATATCCGTGATTATGAAGGTTTGCATCAATCGAAACACAAGTCCGTGCCGCTTGTTGCCATTAACACAACGGCTGGCACGTCGAGTGAGGTGACCATGAACTACGTGATTACAGATGAGGAACGTAAGGTGAAAATGGTGATGGTGGATCGAAACAGTCTCGTTGACTTGTCGGTGAATGACCCGGAACTGATGCTGAGCAAGCCAGCCAGTCTTACAGCGGCCACGGGCATGGATGCATTGACCCATGCGGTGGAAGCCATGGTGACGCCTGGCGGGTTCACGGTGACGAGTGCTACAGCGGCTGCTGCCGTTGAGCTGATCTTTGAATATTTGCCCAGAGCGGTCAGGGATGGTAGTGATCTGGAAGCAAGAGAGCATATGACGTATGCGTGTTTTCTTGGCGGGATTGCTTTTAACAATGCAGGCTTGGGCTATGTACATGCGATGGCCCATCAACTTGGTGGAGTCTATGACCTTCCGCATGGGGTATGTAACGCGATGTTGCTCCCTTATGTAGAGGAATTGAATGCAAAGCATGTACCAGGTAAATTCCGTCATATTGCCAAGGCAATCGGTATGGATGTAAAAGGAAAACGGGATGAGGAGTGCTCGGAGTACGTGATCGAAGCCATTCGTCAGCTTTCCAAGGAGGTAGGCATTCCTGAGAAACTGTCAGAATTGGGTGTGAAAGATCCTGATGTTGAATTGCTGGCGGATAATGCCATGAAAGATGCTTGTGCACCGGGCAATCCGTATCAACCTTCCAGGGATGAAGTGATGGAGCTATTCCGCAAAATCATATAAAGTTAAGAACAAAGAGAGAGCCAGAATATATTCTGGCTTTTTTGATGTGTCACGTGCTTCTGAGCCTTATAAATACGGATTCATTTCCTTCATTGGATAAAATAGTTTTATCTCGCAATAGTCATTATTTTTTGTTTGACAGAGGGGGTGCTTTAATCCATAATCAATCCATACTAAACACATAAGCTTTATTGGAAGGGGAGAGTCAGTCATGTCACAGTTTAAATCATCAACGAGAAAGTCATTATGGGTAGGAGCGTTAGCCGTTCTATTATTGGTAATCGTTAGCGGTTGCTCCGGATCGACCAATGATCCTGCTCCCAATGCAGCAGCCCAGCCAGGCACGAGCCAAGGTACGGATGAAAATTCAAAGACGGACGAGACTGCAACGGGGGGGACTTTTGTATATGGTCGGCCGGCTTCCGTAACCTCGTTTGATTTGCATAATCAGATTACATCGAACAATGCTTTTGCCATTGATAAAGTATTTGAACCTTTGGTTGCTTTTGACAACAAGGGCGAGATTGTGGACTGGCTTGCCAAGTCGCATAACATCAGTGATGACGGTTTGACGTATACGTTTGTGTTGCGTGATGGCTTGAAGTTCTCCAACGGCACAGATGTTACGGCTGAGGATGCCGTATTCTCGCTGGAGCGCCATTTGAAGGTGGGTGGCCCATTGGCAATATCGGCCAAGGTAGACACTGTCAAAGCAACGGATAGCCATACATTGGTGATTACGCTTAAAGAGCCGTATACGCCATTTATCTCTGAGCTTTCCAACTTCTCGAACGGTATTATTCCGAACAATTTTGGCGGAGTTACCGAGGAAGAATTTTTTAAGAAGCCGGTAGGTACAGGACCGTTCGTGGTTGAACAGTGGGACCCTGCAGGCGATGTGACCTTTACGAAGAACACTCACTACTGGCAAGAAGGAAAGCCATCGGTTGATAAGCTGGTTTACAAGCTGATAGAAGATGACAGCCAAGCAATCAACCAGTTGAAGGCGGGAGAAGTAGATGCGATTGAGTCGCTGGCTCTGCAAAATGCTGATGAAATCAAAAATGGCGCGGATACAACCGTTGTAACCAACGGCAGCTGGGTGACAGAGCAATTGTTCTTTAATACGTTGGATAAGCATTTTTCCGATGTGCATGTTCGCCGGGCATTGGCTCTGGCACTTGATCGTGACGGTCTGACTAAGGCGCTTACCTTTGGTTACGCACAGACTGCTAATTCATTGCTGCCTACAACGATTCCTTACAATTCGAATGATACTCTCAAGGCATTAAATTTTGATGTAAATGCAGCCAAAGCGGAACTTGCTAAATCGGCCTTCCCTGATGGATTTACTACAAAACTGCTTGTAGCTTCAGGCAACAGCACTAGAGCGCAAGAAGCGCAAATCATTCAGGCAGCGGGGAAACAAATTGGCATTAATATCGAGATTGAATCGATTGAACTGGCTACCTTCCGTGAACGATTCTTTGCTTATGATTTCGCAGCGATGCTGAACAGTGGGCAAGCCGATTCTCCAGAAGCGAACTCAATCGTTGCGTTCCAGACTGACCCTGATGGCTTCAGCAAATCTTACTGGACGCATTACACCAATGATAAAGTAACCAAGCTTCTGTATAAAGGTCAACAAACACCGGACGGCGATGGCCGTGCCGAAATATACTCCAAATTGCTTCAAACGCTTGCCGATGAAGTGCCTTACATTCCACTTTATTATCCGGATATTCTGATTGGCGTTCGTTCTTCAGTAGATGGCATTGTTGTTTTGCCTAATGGCAGTGTGCGTTTTGAAGACGTTCGTATTCAGAAATGAAGAAGTTCTGGTTGATCAGTACTGTGGGAAGAGCGTTGGCAGTGATCCTTTGTGTGATGACAGCAGTCTTTTTTCTCATCAGAATGGTACCAGGAGATCCTGCTAAAATGATTCTTGGCGAGTACAGCACGCCCGAGGCCGTGGAGAGCATGCACCATGCTCTCGGGCTGGATCTGCCGCTGGGGGAACAATTCATAAGGTTTGTGAAGACACTGTTCACTCAGGGGGATACCGGCAACTCCATTATTAACGGAACCTCCACTAGAGAATTAATTGCTGATCGTGCACCCGTTACCTTGCTGCTCATTGGCATGGCATGTGCATTGTCAATTGTCATTGCACTCGTGCTTGCTACATTGGCCGCTACACACAAGGATAAGCTGCTGGATCATTTGATACGTATTTTTCCTACGGTAACGCTAGGTATGCCAATCTTCTGGGTTGGCATCCTTTTGATTCTGCTGCTGAGTGTTCATCTTCACTGGTTTCCCGTTGGTGGAGTTGGGGAAGGGTGGTGGGGCACCTTATACAGTTTGACACTTCCCGCCATTACCGTGGCTTTTTCACAGATTCCGACATTGGTTCGTTCATTGAGAGCTCAGATGCTTGAAGTACTGGAATCTGATTTTGTAGTTACATTGAAGGCTGCGAGATTACCGAGCCGGGTCATTCTATTCAAACATGTCCTACGCAATGCGGCGCTACCGACGCTGATCCTTCTTGGTGTTAATATTTCTTATCTCATTGGCGGCACATTGGTCGTTGAACAGGTATTTGGTATCAAAGGAATTGGCAGTCTTTTGTTTAGTTCCATTTCCAAACGGGATTTCCCGGTCATTCAAGGCATAGCCCTTTACTGTGCTGTATCTGTTGTGATCATCAGTCTCCTGGTAGAGCTTCTTTCCAGGTGGCTTGATCCCAGAACGAAAGGAAAACCATGAAAACGATACAAATAGAACCTCAGTTATATGAAGACAGCCAAAACACCAGTCTCATGAATCGTATATTGAAAACTCCTTCCCTGCTTGTGGGAAGTGTGATGTTTGCCGTGCTGATCATCTTGACTGTAATCATACCGTGGATTAGTCCTTATGACCCTTCGGAGCAAAATTTGAGTGCCTTTTTGCAACCTCCGTCTGCTGAACATTGGTTGGGCACAGACCAACTGGGACGTGATTTGTTCACTAGACTGATTTATGCCGCGCGAACCGATTTGAGCATTATGGTGCTGGCGGAAATTGTACCTTTTTGCATGGGCGTATTTCTAGGGATGCTCGCAGGGTATTACGGAAAATGGACTGATAAGATCATATCGTTGGTCACCGATACATTTATCGCTTTCCCTTTTTATCTCATCGTCATTATTGTGGCTTTTGCCAGTGGAGCAGGTGAGCGGGGGATTTATATTACGTTTATGCTCGTTGGCTGGATTGTCTTTGCACGTGTCGTCAGGGGGCTGAGTGCATCGTACCGCAAGCAGGAATGGATCGCATCCGCACAGACGTTGGGCTTGCCGGGAATACGGATTATCCTTCGTCATCTCCTGCCCAATGTATTACCTCAGGCGATCGTTGTCCTCATGACGGATATGGTGGGGCTGCTGGTGGCGATTGTTACACTTGGATACCTGGGCATTGGCATCGCACCACCGACCCCGGATTGGGGCACGATGATCTCGGATGGACAATCCTTTATCACGACAGCCTGGTGGCTCTCGGCAGTTCCGGGATTTGCAGTCGTTTACACGGGAATTGCTTTGTCGCTTGTCGGTGATGGATTGGCCGATGTATGGAGGAAAAAATAATGTCCACTGAACCGATTCTTGAAGTCAAGGCACTATCTCTGTCAACCAAGTCAAATCAAAAATTAGTTCAAGATGTACATTTCTCGCTTGGGCGAGGGGAGAGCCTGGGATTAGTAGGTGAATCCGGCTCCGGTAAATCACTAACTCTTCGTTCCATTCTGGGACTGTTACCAAGCGGTGTGGAGCAGACGGGTGGAACCATTCGGAGTGATGTGAACAGCGCCATGGTGTTTCAAGACCCGAGAGGTGCGCTCGATCCGCTCTGTCCCGTTGTTAAACAGCTGGCGGAAGTTGTCTATTACAGGCAAAAGTTAAGCAGGAAGGCCTCCAGGGTAGCAGCGCTGGAATTACTTGAACTGTTGGGGCTTCCCGACTCATTGAAGCGTGAGGATCGATACCCTAGCCAGCTGTCAGGTGGGCAGTGTCAGCGGGTAGTCATTGCATTGGCTCTGGCGTGCAAGCCAGGCATTCTGCTCTGTGATGAGCCAACAACGGCACTGGACGTTACTGTGCAGCGTCAAATTATAGAAACGATCCAACGTTTGCAGCGTGAACTGGGATTCGCCATGGTGTTTGTAACACATAATCTGGCGATTGCAGCGACGCTGTGCTCGAAGCTGTGCGTGATGAAGCAAGGGCGGATCGTGGAGCACGGGGATTCGCTTGGCCTTTTGCAAAACCCGCAAGATCCTTACACCGAGATGCTTATTAACTCGGTGCTTCCTTTACCGAAGCTAGAAGGGAGCGAATAACTATGGAACTAGCTTTGCAGGTTCAGAATGTTACGGTTCAATATGGTGACTTTACTGCGCTGGATAACATCACACTAAATCTTCAGAGGCATACCACGCTTGGTCTTGTTGGTGAGTCCGGTTCGGGCAAATCTACCCTTGCGAGAGTCATTGCCGGGTTAATTACGCCAGATGAGGGGCAGATTTTGCTGGGAGATCAGCAATTAAAGAAGAAGAGAAGTCGTGAGCAGTATAAAAGCATACAGATGATCTTCCAAAATCCGGATGCTTCACTGAATCCCAAACATTCCATTCGGCAGATTCTTGCTGAAGCGCTGTTGTTTCATCGCATTGTAGACCGTTCACAGGTGGAGAAAAGATCGAGAGATCTCTTGGCCCGTGTTCAGTTGGAAAGCAGGGTACTGGACAAGTATCCGCATGAATTCTCCGGCGGTCAGCGCCAACGGATCGCCATTGCACGTGCATTAAGCGTAGAGCCGAGTCTGCTAATTGCGGATGAGCCGACAAGTGCACTGGATGTTTCTGTGCAGCGGAGTGTGCTCGATCTGTTCAATTCACTTAAGAGGGAACTTAATCTTACGTTACTGTTCATTTCTCATGATCTTGGAGTTATCCATGCCATTAGCGATACGGTAGCAGTCATGCGGCAGGGTCAGCTTGTGGAGATTAGTCCCAAAGATCAATTCTTCACACGACCTGAAACGGCATACAGCCGAGAGCTGCTGTCCGCAGTTCCAAAGATGCCGAAATCAAGTTCTTTAGGAGGTTTATATGAGCCAACAATATAAAGGAAACATACCCCTTACCCTGTCGGAATACGATACGCTTACACAATTGCTCTCCAGGCTCTTGTCTACGAAGTATCCTCCTGTGATCATCCCGGGTGAGGCCATCTTGGGCATAGAGGCCGTGGCAGCTGGAATATCTGCACCGGGTCGTACGATAGTTAATGTCGTAACAGGGCCTTATGGCAGTTTGTTTGGTCAGTGGCTTGAACGTGGAGGGGCAACGGTTATTGAAGTCAAAGTTCCTTTTGATGAAGTTGTACCTGTGGAGAAGGTAGCTGCTGCGATTGAAAAGTATCAACCGTCCGCACTATCCTTTGTTCAAGCAGAGGTGGTTACAGGTGGATCGAATCCCGCAGAAGAAATCATAAAGATTGCGCGTGCCCATAACCTGATTACGGTGAGCGACTCTGTATCAGCGATTGGGGGAGAGCCTCTGCCGGTCGATGAATGGGGTGTTGATTTTGTAGCTGTGGGTGCACAAAAAGCCCTGGCTGGGCCTAACGGCATCAGCGCAGTAAGCATTTCGCCGCGTGGATGGGAATTTCTCGAATCCAATGCGCATGCACCGCGCAACTCCATCCTGTCTTTGCTTGATCTGAAGCCACCAGGCGATGGGGCTGCACCCGTCCGCGTTCCTCCCAACATTCCAACGCTGGAAGCCAGAGCACTGATTTTGGCTTTGACAGCTATTGAGTCTGAAGGCTTGGAGCAGGTGATCAAGCGTCATGAACAGGCTGCGTTATCTGCTATAGCGGGAATTCAGGCCCTGGGTCTGGAGCCTTGGCAAAAAGATAACAGAACTTATTCGACTCTCACAACCACGGTTCGAATTTCCGGGGAGGAGAAGTTGCATATCGATCAGCCGATCGGCATCGTTGCTCCGGGGGATGGGGAACTTTTTGGTCAGCTTCTGCGAATTAATCATTTTGGAGTTAATGCGTCCTTGGCAGGAGTGGAGGAAGCTGTTGCGACCATTGCGGCATTATTGAATGAGGACCATGAGCATGCAGTCCAGGCTGTTCGCCTCGTTTGGGGGAAATGAATATGACCCAGGTAAAATCGGAAGAGCAAAGCTTCAAACATATCTTTATAGCAGGCATTAAAGGCAAACGGTTCGATATCTCGATTCAGAATGGCCGGTTTGCATCTGTTACAGAATCCGTGCCGCAGAATGATAACTCATCGCTTCCGGGTACAGATATATGGATAAGTCCCGGAGTTATTGATCTTCATACGCATCTAGCCTGGACAGACTTTGACCATGCGGATCAATTAAAGCGTGACAGCCACGAGGTTGAAGTGATGCAAGCGCAAGCTTTTGCAGCCACCCTCCGGACGGGAGTAACTACGGCTCGTGATGCAGGTGGAATGTTACCAAGCACTGCTCGACATCTCGCTCAGCACTATCAACACCCCTTAAGAGTTGAAACCAGCAGTGAAATGCTGGGAGCGGCAGATGCCCGTGGTGTGAAGCATCTAGAACAACGGCTGAACGGAATTTTTGATACAGGCGCAGGATGGGTTAAAATTATGGCTACAGGTGGGCTGGGAGCCCCTACGGAACAAGTGCTCGATCCTGTATTTTCGGAGGAAGAGTTCGCATTCATCGTTCGACATGCCCATGCCAACCATAAAAAGGTGCTGGTTCATACCTGGGGTGGAGTGACGATAGACTGGTCTATTCAGGCCGGGGTGGAATCGGTGGAACATGGAATGTTCTTATCAGAGGATCAGGCGGGCAGGCTTGCGCAGTCCCGAACGGCCTTTGTGCCGACCACATCGATATATCGTATTGCCGCAGATCCAAAAGGCGTGCTGGCGTTGCCTACTGTCATCAGTGATCGTGCAGCGCGCGCTGCAGAAGCTCATTCTACTGCCATCGGATATGCCAAAAGAGCAGGAGTCCGTTTCGGTTTCGGTACCGATTACGCCACACCTTCACTGCATGGCTATAATCTGCAAGAACTGGATACGCTGATCGATTATGGCCTGACCCGGGCAGAGGCGTGGCAATCTGCGACGTCAAACGCTGCTGATATTCTGGGTCGTGGCAACGAATTGGGACAGATTGCAGAAGGCTATATTGCCGATGCTATTATTTTCAATGCCGATCCGTATCAAACGGAAAATGCAGATCAGCTGCAGGAGAGCATCGTATCCGTAATTATTGGAGCGCAGAAACCATAACTTGGTTTCTGCGTTTTTTCTTTACTCGTGAATGCAGTGAGCGCTATGTTGCTTCGGAGGAGTAGGTTTTCTGGCGAATATTAAGCGATAAATAAATCCCCAAAAGTTTTCCAAAAGGATTTTGCAGACCCATCAGCGAATACAATATTTAATAACAGCGGCATAAAGGAAGGAGTGATATCCACTTAAACTTTTGTCGAAGTTTTCCAGCAAGATTCCTCAGCCCGTTTCGTGTTTAATGTTATATAGGAGTAGTGTATTGCATTTTACACGGGTACACCTTGATTTTTACATCCACCTATCACCTCTACACAACAAGTACAGGCAATTCTGCATGTATCATCTACTTTCAGACATTACAAAGAATAACGTTTGGCTGGAATTTCCGAGCAACATAGTCTGTACAGCATGCTCCTAATCATGACAAAAGTGTCCACACAACAGCATATCGGATTATGGGCTCTGAAATGATTTAGAACGAATGCACATGGAGGAGGCTGTAATGATGGCAAAAAAAGAAGTTGTAGCGATGCTGCTCGCTGGAGGGCAAGGCAAAAGATTAAAGGGACTGACCAAATCACTGGCCAAGCCTGCTGTTTATTTTGGCGGAACCTACCGCATCATTGATTTTCCTCTAAGTAATTGCTCCAATTCTGGCATCGACACGGTCGGTGTATTGACCCAATACGAACCACTGGTGCTGCACTCTTATATCGGCATTGGCAGTGATTGGGATCTGGACCGCAAAAATGGCGGGGTATATGTACTTCCTCCTCATGAACGTGAAGACGGCAGTAGCTGGTACCGCGGTACGGCGGATGCGATCTACCGTAACCTGAATTTTATCGAACAATTCGATCCTGAGCATGTGCTCATCTTGTCAGGGGATCATATCTATAAAATGGATTACGAGAAAATGCTTCAATACCATAAAGAAAAGGATGCAGATTGCACCATATCGGTCATTGACGTTCCGTTGGAAGAAGCCAGCCGGTTCGGGTTGCTCAACACCCACGATGATTATCGCATCTATGAATTCGAAGAAAAACCTCCTGAACCCAAGAGCACGCTTGCTTCCATGGGTATCTATCTCTTCAAGTGGGATGTACTGAAACGCTTCCTGATCCAGGACGAACAGCAGGCATCCACCTCCTATGATTTTGGCAAAGATATCATTCCCTTGCTGCTTGAAAATGAAAAATCACTATACGCTTATCCATTTGAAGGGTATTGGAAGGACGTCGGTACAATCCACAGTCTGTGGGAATCCAATATGGACCTGCTGGATGAGGAAACGCCGTTTAACCTGAACGATCCGGATTGGCGTATCTATACTCGTAATCCGAATCAGCCTGCGCAATATATTTCACCATCGGCGAAGGTACGGAATTGCATCATCAGTGAAGGTAGTGTGGTACATGGTGAGGTTAAACACTCGGTGTTGTTCTACGGTATTGAGGTGGGAGAGAACAGTTCCGTAACCGATTCAGTGATCATGCCAAAAGTGAAGATCGGTCAAAATGTACGCATTCACAAAGCTATTATTGCCGAAGGATTGGTGATCCCGGATGGAGTACATCTGTCACCCGCCCCTGAGGATGAGAGTGATATATTACTGGTCGATCAGGAAGAACTGGAACGTCAGCTTCTCGAGGGAATGACAAGTAAAGCCTAATCTAAACCCCAAAGGACGGTGCATGCGATGAAACCATTGATCGGAGTTATTAACCTTGACCATGAGCTTGAGGAATTGAAGGAATTGACGTACTTTCGCTGCGGAGCCGCGGTGCCTTATGCCGGTCGTTACCGTCTGATTGATTTTGTGTTATCCAATATGATGAATGCTGGCATTGAGAGTATCGGCGTATTTGTACGTCGCAAGTACCGTTCACTCATGGATCATCTGGGAGATGGCAAGCCGTGGGATCTGGATCGCAAGCATGGCGGCATGTTTATTTTGCCACCGGACTGGAACGATCCAACCGATACGTCACAAGGGGATTTGCAGCATTTTCACAATAATCTCGATTTCTTCCGCCGGGGTTCAGGGCAATATGTAGTCCATGCAGGTAGTCGGCACGTAACCAAAGCAGATCTGCAGGATGTATACAGGTACCATATAAGCAAAGGCGCGGATGTAACGCTGGTCTGCAAAAAAGTGGATCAACTGCTGCCTGAGCATAACGCCTGTGTCAAAGTTGAAGATGACGGGAACGGTAATGTGGTGGACATTCACCAAAGCGCTGATCACCCGAATATATATACAGAAATTTTCATTATGGAAAAAGAACTGTTCCTGCGCCAGGTGCAGCGCTGCATCGCTCATGGGGAAAGCCATTTCTTCCGTGATGTGATTCAGAAAAATCCGGATGGCTTGAACATTGCTGCGTATGCCTATGATGGCTATCACGCCGTGATCAATTCGATTGATAGCTATTACCGCAACAGTCTGGAATTGTTGAATAGCGGATTGTATGAGCAGCTGTTCAAGGAACAGCCTGTTCAAACCAAGATTAAATACGAGGCACCTGCCAAATATCTGGACTCTGCTGAGGTCAAACATTCCTTGCTCGCGAACGGCTGTATTGTGGGTGGGGAAGTGGAGGACAGCATCCTGTTCCGTGGGGTGCATGTGGCGAAAGGTGCCAAAATTAAAGGTTCCATTATTATGCAAAAATGCTACATCGGAGAAGGCGCCGTTCTGGAGAACGTCATTCTCGACAAAGATGTGAAGCTAAGCGGCGGCCAGACGCTGATCGGCGACCCGTCGAACCCATATATTCTGGCGAAGAGTACTATTATCTAATACCAACACTTAACCGATATCATCTATAAATATATATAAAATAAAAATCCTGTAGGATGGATTTAAGGTTCATGAGCGAAAGTTGAAATGCAACTTCGATTGTGCTTGCCAACGTGCAAACGTAGTGCAGGGAACGAAATCGATTCTGAAGAAGCGTAGCGTTCGCCTTTATCACTGTATTTTCACATCTGAATAATAGAATAAAGAAAATACAGGGATAACAGCGATCGAAAGAACGATTCGTACCCGTAACGGCCACTTTGCAGAACATTGAGCACTTGAGTGTATGAACCGCCACATCCTACAGGATTTCACCGGGAGGAACCTTCTTTTGTTTGACAACAAGGAAACGTTCAAGAGTATTTTTAGACGCAATCTGGTCAGCAAATTGGGCAAACCACTAGCAGAAGCAACGCAGGAGGATGTCTATCACGTACTTGGAAGCATGATCCGCGAATATGCGGGTCAAGATTGGGCGGCGTCGAATCAGGGGTTTAAGCAGCGCCAGGATAAACAGGTCTATTACTTCTCGCTGGAATTCCTGATTGGACGTCTGCTCGGCAACAACCTGTTAAATGTGAATGAATTGGAACTCGTTCGTGACAGTCTGGCTGAATTGGGTTTCTCTTTGGAAGAAGTGGAAGAACAGGAAGCGGACGCAGGGCTCGGCAACGGAGGTCTGGGAAGACTCGCGGCCTGTTTTCTGGATTCACTGGCTTCCCTTGGCTATGCAGGACATGGATGCGGAATCCGATATAAATATGGCTTGTTTGAGCAAAAAATTATTAACGGCAATCAGGTGGAATTACCCGATAATTGGCTCGAGAAGGGCAATGAATGGGAAGTGCGCCGTCCGGACAAAAAGGTGGAAGTGCAGTTCTGGGGCCGTGTGGAGGCTTATGAACAGGATGGGCATTATCAATTTGTCACGAAGGATGCCGAATCAGTTGTAGCTGTACCATATGATGTGCCTGTGATTGGTTATGGCCAGCCCCATGTAAACACCTTGCGATTGTGGAGTGCGGAGCCCAAGCGGGAGACTTCGCTTGATACCCCTTCGAACTATTACGGATATCTGGATTATAGCCGTTCGGTAGAATCGATCTCGGAGTTCTTGTACCCGGATGATTCCCAATACGAGGGCAAGCTGCTCCGTCTGAAACAGCAATATTTCATGTGCTCGGCAGGCGTACAGAGTGCTTTGCGTACATTTAATAAGCTGGAGCTTTCGTATGATCGATTGCCGGATAAAGTGGCGTTCCATATCAACGATACGCATCCAACACTCGTGATTCCCGAACTGATGCGCATTCTGATCGATGTCAAAGGCTACGGATGGGATGAAGCATGGGATATTACGACCCGCACCGTATCATATACCAACCATACAACGCTAAGTGAGGCGCTTGAAAAGTGGCCTGTAGCCATGATCAGCAAGCTGCTGCCGCGCATTTACATGATTATTGAAGAGATAAACAAACGCTTCTGTGGCATGCTGCTCGAACGTTATCCCGGAGACCAGGATCGTATCCAGCATTTGGCGATTGTTGCGAATGATCAGGTACGGATGGCTCATCTGGCGATTGTGGGCAGTCATAGCGTCAACGGTGTCGCAGCATTGCATACCGAAATATTGAAGGAACGGGAAATGGCTCCGTTCTATGCACTATATCCCGAGCGCTTCAATAACAAAACCAATGGCATTACCCATCGCCGCTGGCTAATGCATGCCAATCCGAAGCTATCGAATCTGATCACAGATACGATTGGAAGTGAGTGGATTAGGGAGCCGGGCAGACTGAATGAGCTGGTAGGCGTTGCAGACGATGCTTCATTCCAGCAGCAGTTCCATTCCATTAAACGTAATAATAAGGAGCGACTGGCCGCGTACATCCTGGATCATACCGGGAAGGCGGTCAATCCGGATTCCATCTTTGACGTACAGGTGAAAAGGCTGCATGGATACAAACGGCAGCTGCTGAACATTCTGCATGTTATGCATTTGTATAACCGTCTCAAGAGCGATGCTTCGTTTGATATCGTGCCACGTACGTTCATTTTTGGAGCTAAGGCAGCGCCGAGTTATTATTTTGCCAAGAAAATTATCAAGTTGATTAACACGGTGGCAGATACGGTCAATCGTGATGCTGCTGTGAAAGATCGTCTACAGGTATTTTTCCTGGAAAACTACTCGGTCTCTCTTGCCGAGAAAATCATTCCTGCCGCGGATGTCAGCGAACAGATTTCAACCGCAGGTAAGGAAGCCTCCGGTACGGGGAACATGAAGTTTATGATGAACGGAGCGTTAACCATTGGTACCATGGACGGCGCAAATGTCGAGATGGCAGAGCAGGTTGGTCAAGACAATATGTTTATCTTTGGTCTGAGTGCAGACGAGGTGCTTGAATATTACCGATCCGGCAGTTATCGGCCGAATGAGATTGTACAGCAGGATGAACGAATTCGTGAGGTCGTGGAGCAGCTGGTACACCCAGGAGTGTTCTGTGAGCGTGATGGTGAATTCTGGGATATCTATGATTCCTTGCTGGCTCATGGTGACGAGTACTTTGTGTTACGTGACTTTGCTGCCTATGCCGATGCGCATGCTGCCATTGATTCGGCGTACCGCGATGTATCGGGCTGGACACGCAAGGCAGTGCTGAATACGGCTCATTCCGGCATTTTCTCCAGTGATCGTACCATCAGTGAGTATGCGACTGATATCTGGGGCATTCATCCGGTGTCCGGACACTGGAAAGCTTAAATAAGTAGTATTTAACAATGAAATCCCCTTGTACATTAGGTTGATCTCTGTTGGGTTCATATACCTTCATCAGAGATCACTCCTTATTGCACAAGGGGATTTTTGTATGAATCAGCCGACTGGTCGTGACACACTTTGTGCGTTATCGCGCCGCTTTTCACGACGAAGGATGATCGGAACCGTGATCACTGCAGCGATCACCAACAACGGAGCTAGTAAACCAGCGATGGGTAACGCCGATGCGCCATTCGCTGAGAAGACGCTCAAGTCCCAGAACCCGTGCAGGAATATGGAGGCCACGAGTGATCCGGTAGACCGCCGAGCAAGATAGAAGATCGAACCAAGGCCAAAAGCGATCACTACCTGGAACAGGGCACCCGCTCCGATACCCCAGAACATGTTCGGCAGGTGGAAGACTGCGAACATCGCTGTTGAGAGCAGCCAGACCCCGGTTTCGCCGAATCGGCTGCGCAGAGCAACAATTAACTGACCTCGGTTGATCATCTCCTCATTGAAGCCAACCATGATACTGCCGAAAATGAGATACAGCCACATGAGGGGGGTGACCCGGCTGAAATCGCCGGTCAGCATATTCACGATCGCGATGACCATCATGATGATCGGCAGAGTCATTGTCCATCGAGAAAGACGCTGCCTTTCAACCAGGCTAGGACGCCACCATCCGTAGATCGTGACCATTGTGATGGTCAGCACCGCACCGCCGGACAGCGGTGCTATATACCAGAGAAGAAGGGTCCGCTCACTCTCACCCACTCGCGTGTAGTCGATGCCGTTGAGCAAAAAGATCGCGTAGAAAACTGCGCTGTAGAGGAAATATGTGAGAACTGCCCATCCAACGCGGGGACGAACCCGAAGGGCAGGGTCCAAAGTTTCTTGCAGCTTGTCCCTATTAATTGACATGATAAACACTCCCACTATACATTAATATTTTTTCATTTGCTCTTGTTTTTTTAAGATTTTAACTTCGATTGAGTCAAGATATAGTCCCGCTAAGTCTTTGGAAACAGTGCCGACAGCTGCCTCATTTACAATTCTAATTGCCCAAGTTAAATAGAAGCTAACGAAATGGATAAAAACCAGCTAAATTTTCACTGCTGTAGTTTAGGTTCTGTTTAGGTAACGATGGGGTAGGATGAGGCAGACAGTTGAAGGGCTTGCTCTAGTAAAAAACATATTATATTTCCTCTCTTGATGAACAGCATGGAAAATGACAAAAAAGTACTGAAGCCTAGCTATTTTCCCATTGAAATTCCTGGCGGTTTATATGCCGGGTTCACGGTGGATGTATGGAACTCCACGCCTGAGCAGCTGGACATGAAGATCGATATCCCTTTAAAATAGACCTTACCGCTCCGCGGGAAAAAAGGTCGGAGGAATTCAGACAATGAACGAACGTTCGTGGCTCCACTCCAGGTGGATGCTCACAATCGTCGCATGTATGGCATTGTTATATGTGTTGATTATGGGTAACTTGCTCTTTGTCAGCGGGAGAACGCCTGGCGTGAATTATCAATATAATCTGGTACCATTAGAGACAATCAAGCCTCTTCTTTTTCAGAAGAACAGATACCATACGGAAGCCTGGGTGAAGAATCTGTTCGGGAACATTGTTTTGTTCATCCCGCTTGGGATATGGATTCCCTGGTTATTCCGCAGGTGCCGAAAGTTTTTACCATTTACAGGTATTGTCGTCTTACTTTTGTTAGCTGTTGAGATTATGCAATTGATTACCCGTGTTGGTTCGTTTGATGTCGATGACATTATTTTGAATACAGTGGGTGCCTGGATTGGATACATAGGGTTTGCCTTATTCATCTTCTCACAGAGAAGGACTCGAAAATGAACTGCGAATAGCAGTTAATGATCGGGTCTTTTTGTGTTCATGGATCTTTTCTGTTTATAAGAGGGACATTTCGGATAAAACATACTAACGGGTTATATAGTAAAGAGTGATGAAAGCGAGGTGGTCTATATCGTTTGGTGGAAAGAGAGTGTGGTGTACCAGATCTATCCCAACAGCTTCAAAGATTCGGATGGGGACGGTCAGGGTGACTTGCAGGGGATATATGACAAGCTCGATTATTTGACTGATCTGGGCGTGGATGTAATTTGGATTTGTCCAATCTACGATTCACCTGGTCATGATAACGGATACGATATCCGTGATTATTACTCCATTTTACGTAAGTATGGCACGATGGAGGATTTTGACCGTTTGCTGGCTGAGGCGCACAAGCGCGGTCTCAAGATCATGATGGATCTGGTGCTGAATCATACGTCGGATGAACATGCGTGGTTTGCCGAGTCACGTTCATCGAAAGTGAACCCGAAACGGGACTATTATATTTGGCGTTCAGGCAAAAATGGTCAGGTTCCAAACAACTGGGAGTCCTACTTTGGGGGTTCTGTGTGGAAGCTTGATCCGGAGACGAATGAATATTATTTGCATCTCTATACAGAACACCAGCCTGACCTGAATTGGAACAATCCACAGATGGCAGAAGAGATGTATGAGATGGTGCATTGGTGGTTGCAAAAGGGTGTGGATGGTTTCCGTTTCGATGCGGTGGCGCATATCGGCAAGGCGGAGGGGTTACCCAGCGCACATAATCCGGATAATCTGCCGGTCGTTCCTGCGTACCAGCTTTTTTCCAACCTCGAGCAGGTGCATTCGATTCTGAATAAACTTAATGACATGATCCTGAAGCCGTATGGTCCAATGACTGTTGGAGAGACTTCCGGGCTTGGACCGGAACAGGCGCTGGCCTATGTTGGGACAGATCGGAATGAGCTCAATATGGTGTTCCAGTTTGAGCATATGTTTGTGGACGCTCAATCATCTGGAATCGGCAAATGGAACTATCGAGAGTGGAAGCTGCCCGAGCTGAAAGAAATTATGAGCCGCTGGCAAACCGTGCTGCATGGCAGAGGCTGGAATGCCAATTATATGGGCAATCATGACCAGCCGCGTCCGGTATCCCGTTTCGGTGATGATGGAAAGTACAGGGTGCGCTCTGCCCAGATGCTGGCTACTTGGATGCTCACCCTTGAGGGTACGCCTTACATTTATCAAGGGGAAGAAATCGGCATGACCAATGTTGCTTTCCCAGATATTGAGGATTATCGAGATATTGAAACGATGAATTATTATCGGCAGCATATTGGACAAGGGCGAGCGAAACATGAAGTCATGCAAGCGATCTGGCGCAAGAGTCGTGATAATGCCCGTACACCGATGCAGTGGGATGATACGAAACATGCCGGATTTACCGATGGTGAGCCATGGATTCAGGTGAATGCGAATTATCCTGAGATTAATGTGGAGGATGCTGAACGTGATCCCCATTCCATTTTGCATTATTACCGCAAACTAATCGCTCTTCGCAAACAACATAAAGTACTTATCTATGGGGAATACGAGCTGCTTTTGCCCGATGATCCCGATATTTATGCCTATACCCGGACGCTGGATGATGAGCAGATGCTTGTTATTCTGAATTTCCGTGAACATGAGCCTGAGATGCAATGGCCTGAAGGTTGGAACGATGAAAATGCCAAGACGGTCATTAGCAATGTCAGCAGACGATATTCCACCGATAAGGGTGCGATACTTCTTCAGCCATATGAAGCACGGGTTTATCGAATGCAGAGATGAGACATCATTTTGCTTTGGCGAAGAGTTTTGAATTATAATATGGGTTGAAAATCAAATCAAACGAACGCATATGTCAGGAGGATACCAAGTTGCTGAATATTACTTACCACGGACACTCCAGTGTACAACTGGGCACAGAAGAGAAGTCGTTGATCATTGATCCTTTCCTGCGTGGCAATGAACTTGCTGTCACCAAACCGGAAGACATCAAGACCGATGCCGTTTTACTGACACATGCACATATGGATCACATTTTGGATGCTGAACCCATCGCCAAGGCTAACAATGCTAAGGTGGTTGCGATTGTGGAACTGGCTACATATATGTCATGGAAAGGCCTGGACACCCTTGGCATGAACATGGGTGGAACGGTGGATCTTGGCTTTGCGCAAGCCAAAATGATTCAGGCTTTCCATACGTCCGGTATCGTACTGGAAGAGGAACAACGGATCATGTACGCAGGATTGCCTGCAGGATATATTATTAACATTGGTGGCAAAACCGTTTTGCATGCCGGAGATACTAGCCTGTTCGGTGATATGAAAATGATTGGTGACCGCCATGATATCGACGTAGCACTATTGCCTATTGGTGGACATTTCACCATGGGACCGGAGGATGCACTGCAGGCTGCTGAATGGTTCAATGCCAAGCTGACGATTCCGGTGCATTATGATACGTTCCCGGTTATTCGTCAGGATGCCGAGAAGTTTGTGGAGCAGCTTGCTTCCAAAGGTCTGGAAGGCCGTGTGCTGGCACCGGGACAATCCCTTACCCTGTAATGCTCTATTAATCACTGTTCAATCATAAAAGCAATACAAAGCTAAAGACGAATATCACGTCAAGATAACTGACGTGATATTCGTCTTTTTTCGGTTTCAAGTTCAATTTAGTACTCCATAGTTGGTCTGAATGACAAAAACCGTGAAATCCCATTGTTGAAGTTCATGCTCAAATGTTATAAAAAATTACACGGAAACCAAATGGAAATCCGAATTGACCTAAAAACAGGGGGAGCGTTCATGTCATTCGTGAAATCATTGTTTTTTCAAATTATTGTAGCGGTTATCATCGGGATTGGTGTAGGCATTCTGTGGCCTGATCTGGGTAGTCTGCTGCAGCCGCTCGGAACAGGTTTTATCAAGTTGATCAAAATGATCATTGCTCCATTAATCTTTATGGTTATCGTGACAGGCATTGCCAAAATCGGTGATCTGAAATCGGTTGGACGCATTGGATTCAAAGCCATTCTGTGGTTTGAAATCGCAACGACGGTTGCCCTCGTCCTTGGACTTGGCACAGCCAATCTGCTTCGTCCGGGTGCAAGCATGAATGTGGACCCCTCGACCCTTGATGCAAGTGGCATCGAAGCCAAAACCAATGGCTCTGAACTGCCGCATGTGGTCGACTTTATTATGAATATTATTCCAACAAGTGTTGTAGATGCTTTTGCACAAAATGCATTGTTGCAAGTGCTGCTCGTTGCCTGTTTGTTTGGGGTAGCCTTGGCAGCAACGGAAAGTAAGGCGAAGGAGAATGTGCTGACGTTGATTGAAAATGTATTGGGAATCTTGTTCCGCATTATTGGGTACATTATGAAACTGGCACCAATCGGAGCATTCGGCGCCATGGCGTACACGGTTGGAGCATATGGGGCATCCACACTCTCCTCCTTCGGTTTGCTGATTATTGCCTGTTACGGAGCAGCGTTACTGTTTCTGGTGATGCTTGCACTGGCTGCCTGGTGGATCACAGGGCTGAACTTTCTGCAATTTGTAAAATATACACGTTCCGAAGTGATGCTTGCGATTGGTACAGGTTCCTCGGAAGTCGTTATGCCCCGCATGATGGACAAGTTGACCAAGGCAGGATGTGACCGTGCTGTCGTCGGTCTCGTTGTCCCGACAGGGTACTCGTTCAATCTGGACGGAGCCTCGATCTACCTATCGCTAGCGACGGTTTTTCTGGCTCAGGCGGTTGGCATTGATCTGACACTGGGACAAGAAATTACGATTTTACTGGTTTTAATGCTTAGCTCCAAAGGTATGGCGGGTGTACCTGGCTCCGCATTCCTTGCTCTGTCTGCTACAGCTGCAGCCCTGAATGCATTCCCAGTAGCGGCTGTTGCCTTACTGCTAGGTGCAGACCGCTTCATGGATACCATGAGAGTATTCACGAATTTGATGGGCAACTGTGTTGCGGCATTTGTCGTGGCGAAATGGGAAGGGCTGTTGGACCAAAAACGTATGCGGGCCGTGCTTTCCGGGGAGATTAGTGCAGAAGAGCTGGAGAGAGAAGAACAAGCATCCTTGTCCTCGGTGAAGTTGAACAAAAGGGAACAGGGAAAAGGAATGGTTTCAACGGACATACTGTAAGAAACAGGAATTAAACGAGATCCGTATGAATTTTTAACTCATCATATCTTTGAATATGAACCGTCTGTTTACCCGCATGAAATCATGGGATAACAGACGGTTTTTTCGTTTAAGATACAGATATCATGGAGTTCTCGAACGCAAGCTTCAAAATAATTGTTACAGAGGAATCATTAATGGGGAATGTGTAGAAGAGGAAAAAGATAGCATATTGAAGTTTCAACTTGTATATACATGTTTAGTTATGTAATATATAAATGGAGTTAGGCCAAGAGAACCACATAAGCAATACAATTTATTGGAGGCGTTAACATGAGTTCAACCAACACAACTTCATCATCGTGGTGGAAGACTTCCACGGTGTATCAGGTATATCCCAAGAGTTTCAACGATACAACTGGATCGGGTACCGGAGACATTCGGGGATTGACCGAAAAGCTGGATTACTTGCAACATCTCGGTATTGATATCGTGTGGCTGCAGCCCGTATATGTCTCTCCACAGCATGATAACGGTTATGACGTAGCGGACTATTATCGGATTAATCCTGATTTTGGTACGATGGAAGATTTTGACGAACTGCTTAAAGGTCTGAAGGCACGTGACATGAAGCTGATGATTGATATCGTGGTGAATCACTCTTCTACGGATCATGAGTGGTTCCAGCAATCACGTTCTTCCAAGGATAACCCATATCGCGATTATTATATTTGGAAGGACCCTGCTCCGGATGGTGGTGTGCCGAATAACTGGCAATCCAAGTTCGGCGGACCTGCATGGCAGTTTGATAAGCAGACAGGACAATATTTCCTGACGTTGTTTGACAAAACACAGGCTGATTTGAATTGGGAGAACGAGCAGGTACGTAAGGCAGTACGGGACATGATCAAGTTCTGGGCGGAGAAGGGTGTAGATGGTTTCCGTATGGACGTCATCAATCTGATCTCCAAGGACCAGCGTTTCCCCGACGATGATGGTAGCGTTTCCCCAGGCGACGGACGCAAGTTCTACACCGATGGACCACGTGTGCATGAGTACATTACAGAGATGTATGAAGAGGTGTTTGGACCACACAATATGGTAACGGTTGGGGAGATGTCCTCCACTACGCTGGAGCATTGCATCAAATATTCAAACCCTGCTTCCCGGGAATTCTCCATGACGTTTAACTTCCACCATCTGAAAGTGGATTATCCGAATGGACAGAAGTGGGAACTGATGCCTTACGATTTTGAAGCGATGAAACAGTTATTTAGTGAGTGGCAGACAGGAATGCAGGCAGGTGGGGGATGGAATGCGTTGTTCTTGAACAACCATGATCAACCGCGGGCGTTGTCTCGTTTCGCCGATGATGGCGATTACCGTGCTGAGAGTGCCAAAATGCTCGCTACGACCATTCATGGCATGCAGGGAACACCTTACGTATACCAAGGTGAAGAGATCGGGATGCCGAATCCGGTCTGGAATGACGTTAGCGAGTTCCGTGATATTGAATCAACCAATATGTACCGACTGCTTCAGGAAGAACGGGGCAAATCCGCTGAGGAGGCATTCCAAATTGTGAAAGAGCGTTCCCGGGACAATTCCCGGACACCGATGCAATGGGATGGAAGCGAAAATGCCGGATTTACAACGGGTACACCGTGGATCAAAGTGGACGAACGATATCCGTCGATTCATGTGGCCCAGCAGATGGCAGACCCGAACTCGATCTATTATCATTATCGCAAGCTGATTGCTCTGCGCAAACAGGTTGGTGTGCTGACCGACGGTCTGTATGAACGTTTGGACGATGCACACCCAGACGTATTCGCATATGCGCGGACCAATGGAAGCGAGACGCTGCTTGTGGTATCCAACTTCAGCAAGCGGGACGTAAAATTTGCTTTCTCTGAAGCCGTCTGGAATGACCACATTGCGGGTAAATCCGCAGAGCTGCTGATTGGCAATACGGAAGTATCGCCTGCACTTGAGCAAGAAATCTCCCTGAGCCCGTATTCATCCTATATGTGGCTTGTACCGCAACAGGACTAATTCACATTATATAAATGGGAAGTGACAATATGGCAATTGATAAAAAACAGGTTGAGGAGATCGTTCGCGCGGTCGGCGGCAAAGATAATATTGAAGCTGCAACGCATTGTGTCACACGCCTCCGGTTCGCCCTATACGACGAAAGTAAAGTAGATACGGAAAGTCTGGAACAGAACGATCTGGTCAAAGGACAGTTCTCCTCACAAGGACAATTCCAGGTGGTCATCGGACCTGGGCTTGTGGATAAAGTGTATGATGAAATGATTCAGATTACCGGGGGCGAACGTGCTTCCAAGGATGACGTGAAGGCTGTTGCGGGTAAAAAGCAAAACCCGATTCAGCGTGCGATCAAAACACTATCGGACATTTTCATCCCGATCCTGCCAGCCATCATCACGGCCGGTCTCTTGCTCGGTATTAATAACATTCTGACAGGACCAGGCATATTCTTTGATGGAAAATCACTGGTGGATGTATATCCGGCATGGAAGGATCTCGCATCTATTATTAACACCATTGCGAGCACAGCCTTTACCTTCCTGCCTGCGTTAATTGGTTGGTCCGCTGTAACAAGGTTCGGCGGCAGTCCGTTGCTCGGGATTGTACTTGGTCTGATCCTGGTACATCCCGATCTGCTGAGTGCTTATGGCTACGCCAATGCAGTCAACGAAGGCACCGTGCCTACGTGGAATCTGTTCGGCTGGCATATTGAGAAGATCGGTTATCAGGGGCAGGTTCTGCCGGTATTGGTATCCGCCTATCTGCTTGCCAAGCTGGAGATTTTCCTGAACAAAAGGGTGCATGATTCGATCAAACTGCTTGTAGTTGCACCTGTCACTTTATTGATTACGGGATTCCTGGCATTTACAATCATTGGTCCAGTTACATTTGCCATTGCGAATGGAATTACATCCGGCTTGATCTATATTTACGATTCATATGCGGCTCTTGGTGGTCTGATCTACGGTGGACTATACGCATTGCTCGTTATTACAGGAATGCACCATACGTTCCTAGCGGTAGACGTACAGCTGATTGGTAGCCAAGGCGGAACGTTCCTGTGGCCGATGCTGGCACTGTCCAATATCGCGCAAGGTTCTGCCGCACTTGCTATGATGCTCGTGCTTCGTGAGAAGAAAATGAGAGGACTTGCGGCAACTTCATCCGTTTCAGCCTTCCTCGGGGTAACCGAGCCGGCGATCTTCGGGGTGAATATCCGTTATCGTTATCCGTTTATCTTCGGTATGGTCGGTTCTGCGATCGGCGGTGTACTGCTTACGATGAATAATGTTCAGGCAACCTCTATCGGTGTAGGTGGCGTACCTGGATTCTTGTCCATTTTCCCGAACAAATGGGGAGTATTCTTCATCGGTATGGCGATTGTACTGGTTGTTCCGTTCGTATTGACTGTTATTTTCGGAAGAGCGAAGTTGAGAAAAGAAGACCGCAACGCAGATCAAGCTACTGTAGCTGGTGGTCAAACACCTACAGCGAAATCAGCTTCTAGCACAACTACAACAAATGCAGTTGCAGAGCCACGCACACGCAGTATTGCTCAGGTGGCGGATGAGCCTGTGAATACACTGGAAATCATGGCACCATTAACTGGTATAGCTGTTCCGCTTGAACAAGTACCTGATCCGGCGTTTGCGGAAAAACAAATGGGTGAAGGGGTTGCCATTGAACCTTCTGGCAATCAGGTTGTTGCCCCGTTTGATGCTCAGGTTGCCCATGTCATCAAGAGCAAACATGCTGTCATTCTTGAGCACGCGAGTGGCTTGCAGATTCTGATTCATGTCGGAATTAATACGGTATCGCTCAAAGGCGAAGGTTTTAACATGCATGTTGAAACTGGAGAGAAGGTAAGAGCCGGGCAAACGTTGCTTGAATTCGACCGTAAAGTGATTGAAGCTGCGGGATATCCGCTCATTACGCCAATCATTATTCCGGACGGTCAGGACATGGTTGATCGGGTGGAGGTCACTACAGGTGATGTTACATCCAATCAGAACGGTGTGCTTAAGGTACATCTGAAAGGTTAAGTACACGAACAAATGGGGAGCTGCGATATTCGCAGCTTCTTTTTTCATCTTGAAACCGAGATCAAGCTGAACGCATACCAATTTGTATGGGTTTACTCTTTATGGATTTCGTTTTTTTTATTGGTTACGTGGTAAACTGTATCTAGGATACATGTGGCAAAATCTCATGTTTGCAACGATCGGAAAGCTTGTTCATTAGGACTATGCATGTTCAGGTTGAGAAGTTCATATGGTTCAAAGAGAGTGGCTAGTCAATGGACGGAGGAGGAGAGCCATGACTCGTGTTGCGGTAATGGTCATTCATGGTCTGGGTATGCAAAAGGAAAATTATGCGGATACACTGATTTCGCGATTGCATAAGGAATTGGATCAGGTTATGGTGTTGCCGGGAGCAGCCAAACAGATGCTGGATATTGAGCCCGTATTTTGGGCTGACGTATTTGAGGATCGGGAAGAGGCGCTGTTTCAGCAGCTTGTCAGCTCTCAGGGATTGAACTATCAAGTGTTGCGTCGATTTGTTATACATTATCTGGCTGATGCCGTCGCGTATCAACCTGTGGAAAATCAAGGGCATAACTATGATGCGGTACATTATACGCTGAATCGGGCGATGCACGCACTTGCACAACGAAATGGGCCAGAAGCTCCACTCTGTATCATTGCACATAGTTTGGGAGCTGTGATTGCAAGTAATTTCTTCTATGATCTGCAATATCCGTCTAGTCGCACGCCCTCCATCGTGGATGTTACTTCCGCATTGGAACGGGGAGATACCTTAACGAGCTTTTATTCCTTTGGAACGACATTGCCATTATGGAGCTTACGGTATCATGATTTTAGCCGGCCGATTCAGGTACCTTCACCGTTGGCAGGGCAGTACTTTCCTGGGCTTGAAGGGGAATGGATTAACTTTTATGATCGGGATGATATTCTGGGTTACCCACTGCGACCTATTGATCCGGCCTATGAGGCAGCGGTCAACGAAGACGTGGAAATTAACTCTGGCGGTGTAATTGGGAGCTGGAATCCGTTGAGTCATGGTGGATATTTCTCGAATGGAACCATGAATCGGAGAATTGCACAGGGTTTGGCTCGAACCTGGACGTGGGTGAATCGTGGATCACGTTAAATGTCAGATATGGAGGGAGGATAATAATTATGGAATGCAGGACAGGCTGTGCCGCATGCTGTATCGCGATTTCTATCTCATCGCCGATACCCGGGATGGCTGACGGCAAGCCCGCAGGTGTGCGCTGTGTACAACTGACGAAGGACAATCGCTGCGGAATCTTTGGTCAGAAAGAGCGCCCCGATGTATGCAGAGGATTACAGGCTTCGGAAGAGATGTGTGGCAGCACAGATCAGGAGGCGTTTGAACGATTGAGCTGGCTGGAACAGGAAACTGCCCCGAGTTCAGCGTGACAGAGTTGTTTTGAGGGAAAAGGATAATTATACTTAATATGGAAGGGGTTTGAGAAAAGAAAGGGGTATGGGATGAATGGGACTTGCCAAACGGTTTGTAATGGTCGTTGTGAATATGATTGGAGAACTGTGGATGGGATTCTACAGGCGAAACTCAGACTTCTATGACAAGCAGACTTCAGAGTCAAAAAGCAAACTTGGCTATTATGCATTTATTATTGGGGCGGCCGCTGTAACTGTGGGCATTGTGAGTTGGATGTATAGTCGGGTTTATTCATAAAATGAGCAAACAAATAAAAGAGAGTATCCGCAGTCTGGAAATCAGTCGGATACTCTCTTTGGTGTGTCCACTTCCTATTTACTTGACCGAAGAATGGTGCTCGCCCCTTTTTTCCTCAACATATGCATGAGAATCATCTTAAGGAGCGAAGAGACGATAAAGAATATAAATAAGATGCGAAACAACTGATATCCGGACACCACCGATAGGTTGGCATTGACTTCATGGGCCATGATGCTCATCTGATCCATTCCGCCAGGTACCATGCTCAACAATGATGTAGCGGCCGAGAGAGAGAACATCCTCATTAATATATAGCTCAAGCCAAGCCAACCTGCAATGAGGAGAACACTGCTTGATCCTTGGACGGGGATTGGCTCATTACGAAGCAGGACAGGGAGCTGATTCATCCACTGTCCTATTGAATGGTTATCATTTATCTGTTCGCGGCAAGAACACGGGCAGATGGCTTCGGTTCTTTGAACATCATATAGTACATCAGCGATGAAATCACGTATAAACTGCCTGTAATGCTGAACGTGATCGCGTAACCCCAGTACGTGCCATAAGTGGTTACCAGGTAGGATTGAACGGGTCCCATCGTAGCCCATCCGATCATAAAGGCAGTCTGCATCAGTGAATTGGCGATTCCACGGCGTTTGTCCGATACTCTGTCCACCAGAATGGCGGATTGAATCGGATTAGCTGCATTCATCAGCGCTTGTCTAAATAAGAAACTCACTGATGCGATGAGCAGCAGATTCGTAAAGCCAGTCAGCAGCAGGAAGGGCAGTGACATGATCTGGAAGATGACGACAGCTCGAACACTTCCCACCTTGGCCGCAAGTGTAGGTCCAATCAGCATCGATACAATGGTCATGATCTGACCCAATGAAATGAGCAGACTCATGGCACTTAAGGATACCGAAAAACGGTTGGTGAAATACAGATTCAAATAAGGCACAACCAGTCCTGAACCAAAACCGATTAATAATTGGGTTATGACAAATTGACCGATCAAACGGGAATCTTTCTTTTGGCTAAGGGTATCGTTCTTGCTGCTTTGTTCTGCGGAATGAGCGACATCCTGTTTGCCATCCGTTGCAGATGTTGCAGATTCAGTGACAGGTTGCGCCGGAGTATCCGCTTGTGGTGCCTTCTTATCCTCGGATACAAACAACATCGGAATAAACGCAACCAGTGTAGCTGCCCCACCTACGAACAATACCGTTTGCAAACCAGTGACTTTGGCAAGGCCAGCCGTATGAAGCAGGTCTGCAAATATGCCACCACCCAAGCTGCCAAGTACCTGAGAAGCTAGTACGAGGCAGGAGTAATAGCTGAACATCTTCAGTCGTTGACTTTTCTTCACATTCTCAGCGAGGAAGGGAATGGCCAGTACCTGAAATACGCCAGCGAAAAGTCCTGAAAATACAGCAAACCAGATCAGTCCGCTGGCAGAATAATCGAAGGAACGGCCAATCAGAAATATTCCGCTGAACAAGGCGCCGGTAATCAGCAGCCGCTTACGGCTGAAGAAATCGCCGCATAGTCCGATGGGAACAAACATAATCGCTGTCGCAAGTGATTGAATACTTACAATCTGGCCGTTCATTGTATCATTGTAGCCGAGACCCTGAATGTACAGATTGTACAAGACAGAGAACATGCCATTTCCGATCTGATACAAGATGCTTGCCAGAAAAAACAATTGAATATTGCGGGACCAGCCCCGAATTTCAGCATGAATCTGTTGTAGAAGTCTCAAGTGGTTTCCCCCAGTCTGCCTGTGCAGTGATTTTAGTTTAACAGGAATGGGGGATTTGCGGAAGAATTGACCACTGTTTATTTTGCAGTAGGGGATTCCAGCACTCGGGCAATCACGAATCCATCGTAGCCTTTAGTGCCTACAGTTTGCAGTGCGGTAGCTTCAAGACGTGGATTATCTGCAATTAATTTCAGGAATGACTGAACGCCCTGAACTCTGTTGTCCGTACTGTTTGCATTGATAACTTCACCGTCCCTGACGATGTTGTCACCAATAATCAGACTTCCCGGACGAGCCAGACGCAGCGCCCATCGCAAATAGTCGGGATTACTCGGTTTGTCAGCATCGATGAAGATGAAATCAAAGGGTTCTCTGTACTCTTCCTGAACGTCGGGAAGAGTAGTCAGGGCAGGACCTACTCGAAGATCAACCTTGTGCATAAGTCCTGCACGCGTGATGTTGGTTCGTGCCATCTCTGCATGGCGTGGATCTGCTTCCAGTGTGACGATACGTCCGTTTTCGGGAAGGGCTCTAGCCATCCAGATCGTACTGTATCCGCCAAGCGTCCCGATTTCCAGCACACGAGTTGCGCCTTGTATTTGAAGCAGGAGTTGAAGTAATTTCCCTTGATTAGGTGCTACATCATGAGCGGGCAAGCCGGCTTCCGCATTGGTAAGTAGTGCCTGCTCCAGCAGGAGATCCGAGGGGATTAATAAGGTGTTCAAATAGTTGTCGACTTGACTCCAGGTTTGCTGTTGAGTAGAACCATTCACATTGTTCATCGTTACATGTTCCTTTCCGATTGCATGTATTGGATTTCATACTTCAACTATAAAGGGAAGAAATGCATAAATAAAATATATATTATGTATGTTAATATAACTTTAGATTATATACTTCAAGTGAAGAAGGTGTTGCGGTTGAATTTGCACGGATTACGATTGTTTCATGCCATCGTGAGATATGGAGGAGTCACGCGTGCGGCGGAAGAACTCAACATTAGCCAGCCAGCGGTATCCTCTCAGGTGAAGAAGTTTGAGCGGGAATTGGGCATTCAACTATTTGCTTCGGAGGGGAGAAGACTGGTTCTTACCGATGCGGGAATGCAATTAACAGGCTACGCGGAACGTCTGTTCATGCTGGAGCAGGATGTAGAGAACTTTGTGCAGGATTTTCGTGCAGGCAAGAAAGGGCTGATTCGCCTTACCGCAACCTATTTGCCCTCGAATTTTCTGCTGCCGGGCTGGATTGCCCGTTTCAAGCAAATGCACGAGGATGTGGAGCTGGTTGTGAGCACAACCAATACTCGGATGGCTTTTGACCAACTGCTGCGTTATGAGGCCGAGATTGCGGTTTATGGTGGAAGTGGCATTACACATTCAGGTGTTCATTGGGACGAATTGTTTGAAGATGAAATGTGGTTTGTGGTACATCCCGATCATCCCTATGCGGGAAAGGAAATTGAGCTTCGGGAGATGGTGGCAGAGCCTTTCATTATGCGTGAAGAAGGCAGCGCTACACGGGAGCGTCTGGTCTCTCTCTGCACAACAAATAACCTGGCCGCTCCCCGCATTGCGCTTCAGTTCAATGGGTTGAACGAAACGATTAGTGCGGTGAAGGCAGGTTATGGAGCCAACTTTATTTCTTCTCTGGTCGTAAAGGAAGATGTACAACAGGGCAGGTTGGCACGTGTATTCGTTCGAGGTGTACAGTTGAAAAACACCGTAGCCGTCTGTACACGAGCAGGGGAAGTGTTATCTCCTGCTGCACAGCATCTGGTTGAACTCATCAGACAAGAAGCATCATTAATGAAATGAATAGTTCAATAATGGCATGAGAGCTAACGTTAAATGTCATCCGTCGACGTTGCTTTGGTCGTTCCTCTGGAGTATAACCGTGCGTACAGGGTGACTCCTCCAACGATCAGAACAGGTATCCAGAATGCCATCATGGGTACGTGGTGGAACAACATCGCAGCTAGAATAACGCCGCCCAAATAGATCACAACGGCACCTGCGCGAAGGTATGCATCTGCTGATAGCGCTTTGACCAGCGAGCGGATATTGGCGTGTCGCAGTCGCTGAAGGATGCTTACCGCATCCTCAACCACGGCGGCCAGATTATTGGTAAGCACGGTCGTTGAGATACCGGCAATCCCAATGCGGCGTGCCGCAGTCGTTTGCATCCCCATGGCGGTGGCCAGCATAGCAATCAGCAAATAGGATACTTGTTCCGAATAAGGACTGATCATAGCGATGGCAAAGAGCAGAAGCAATATACTTTCTACAGTGAACACAGCTGTGACCCTGGAAGACCAGCCATTTTTCGTCTGCACATGTCCGATCATGTATGCCGCAATGGCATTACCAGCAATAAAACCAATGAGGGCAAGGAGTGCACGCAGCACAACCAATTCCTGAGCACGGGCAATCGCGATCCCCAGCAGCACAATATTACCCGTCATATTGGCTGTAAGCACATGCCCTAGTCCCAGGTATCCGATCACATCAACCATTCCAGCAGACATGCATAACAGCAGCATTGCGTACTTTTGGAGGGTATTTTGATTCATAATCATCCGTCCTTTCAAAAAAACGTAACCCCTCCAGTATACATCCACAACGCATGATCCTTCAAAATGAAGTTTATGATGAAGCCCAATTTCCCATAGCAGCAAACTTGTTTAAATCATGCCTACTCTGCAGCTAAGGTGCTGCAAGCCAGTCAAACATATTGTTCACTGCCGCCTCATGCATCCTCTCCTGAAAACGATGATCCTGTCCCCCATAAGCGTGAAATGTAACGTTGGCACCTCTACGTTTCAGCCAATGATACATCCGGGTTCCATGACTGTAATTCACCTGCGTATCAGACGTGCCATGCATGATCAGCACAGGACAATGGAGTTTGTGTGCCTTCGACAAGGGAGAACGGGCGAGATAAGCTTCCGGAACTGAACGTGGCGAACCGCCAAGCACCCTTTTCAAAGTACGTCTCAAGTCGGTTCGTTCATGATAGGTACGTTCCACATCGGCGACACCGCTCCAAAGCACCAGTTTATGTACCTGCTGAGGTCCTTCATTGTAGGTTGTTGCTGTATGTACGGCATTAATGGCTCCACGCGAAAATCCCATCATTGAAATTCGTTTCGTATCGGCAAAGGGCCACTCTTGCACAAGTCGGTAAGCGGCGTGTACATCTTCGACATCTCGTCCGCCATACTCGTCACGTCCTTCGCCACCTTCGTTACCACGATATGATGGAGCGAACACGATATAACCTTTATGGACAAATTGCTCCAGCCAAGCGGTATTTACCCCACCATAGTTGCCCAACCCACCGCGGCAATAGATCAGAACCGGCCAACGTGCATCAATACCGTCCATGGTGTGTTGTTCTACAGGAGGGTAGCGGCTTGCGAGCTGTTGCATTTGCATGGATTCTTGCGTTACGGTGAAGCCTTGGAAGGCAGGGCTGCTATGAGTGTTTTCTAACGGCGAGAAGGCGGGTAAGAAGCAGCCGTCAGGCAGGCATAAATAGCCTTTTACCCGAAGGGCATCGGACGAATACGTCACATGATAGAGCAGGGGGATCGACCTCTTTCTTCGGAAATGGCGTGCCAATTGACCATGATTCTTCTTTAGGATGCGCCTAAACGAGGTTCCCATACCTTTCCTCCAGCAACAGCCGTTTGGTGCGAGAAATTCGTTTATTGGCTCCATATGATTTATAATGGTTCAGGAGACATGTGAATTGACCTCTGTCCTCGTATTTATAAAACTAACTTTAGTGTGCACGAAGAAAGGAAGAAAACCATGATGAACGCTCCACATCCGATTGATCAATTCAAGAAATTTAAATATGAAATTACGAGATTTATGATGATTTATAAATTTGCTTTGGATCAAATGGAGACCAAAATCGAGGTGCTGAAGGAAGAATTTCAGTCCCTGCATGATTACAGCCCGATCGAACATACGAAATCCAGATTAAAGTCACCTGAGAGCATCATGAACAAGATGTTCCGCAAAAATCACGAGTTAACCTTTGAAAGCATCAAGGAAAATATTAAGGATATCGCGGGTGTGCGAATTACCTGCTCCTTTATCTCCGATATCTACCGGATAAAGGATATGCTGTGCAATCAAAGTGACCTGCGTGTGCTGGAAGTGAAAGATTATATCCAGAATCCGAAGCCAAACGGTTACCAGAGCCTTCATCTACTGGTTGAGGTGCCTGTTTACATGTCTAATGGACAAGAGCGGGCGTGTGTGGAAATCCAGATTCGTACGATTGCGATGGATTTCTGGGCGAGCCTGGAGCATAAAATCTTTTATAAATACAATAAAGATGTTCCCGAGCGTTTAACGAAAGAACTCAAAAGTGCAGCAGACTCTGCCAACGCACTGGATCAACAAATGGAGAGACTGCACCGGGAGATTCAGGAGATCAAGGACGCCGAGAATGAGCGGGATGAAGAAGAACTACGCCGTATTATCATTAACAATCAACAGTTCACGCTACCTTCCAACCTGCTCAAGCTGTTAGGAAACGGGGAACAATAAGGAAACGTGAACTACCGCAGGGAAAGGAATATGTTATTCATATGAAAAGTACACCAGCTTCATTAAGCACCAATTCTACATCCCGTGTACGTATGGCATTGATTCTGGGGACACTGTCGGCCTTTGGGCCGCTGTCCCTGGATATGTATTTGCCAGCACTGCCTACACTGGCCGATGAATTCCAGTCATCCACTTCTTATGCCCAGCTCAGTCTAACGGCATGTATGGTCGGACTGGCCGCAGGGCAGCTGCTGGCTGGACCTCTAAGTGATGTACGTGGTCGTCGTGCGCCGCTTATTGCAGGTCTTATTCTCTATACGATCGCCTCCATACTCTGTCTGGTCAGCCCAACGATGGGCTCTTTTGTTGTGCTGCGTTTCATTCAGGGTGCAGCGGGAGCTGCGGGAATTGTCATCTCGCGTGCAGTGGTGAGGGATGTGTATTCCGGGCCGGAGCTAACACGTTTCTTCTCACTCTTAATGCTGATTAATGGGGTCGCACCCATTGCTGCACCAATTATCGGCGGGCAATTGCTTGCGTATACGTCGTGGCGTGGCGTATTTATTTTGCTGAGTATCATCGGGATTTTGACTTTAGTTGCTGTTGTGGATGGTCTTGGAGAGACACTGCCTGCAGAGCGACGATCTAGCGGAGGACTGAAGCAGACGCTGATTACATTCCGCAAAATTGCAGGGGATCGCCTGTTCATGGGATATGCTTTAACCCAAGGGTTTGTATCTGCTGGTATGTTTGCCTACATATCGGGTTCGCCGTTCGTGCTTCAAAAAATATATGGCATTTCCCCGCAAATGTTCAGTATCTGCTTCGCCATTAACGGTCTGGGCATCATATTGGCAAGTCAGATTGCCGGAAGACTTGCGGGTAAAGTATCTGAAACTCGTCTGTTAATCGCAGGACTGATAACTGCTGCTCTGGGAGGAACATCGCTGCTCATCGCCATTCTAGCAGGAGGTAATCTGATTTCGGTCCTGATCCCGTTATTTCTCGTGGTATCCAGTGTGGGGCTGGTTAATACGGCTTCCTTCTCACTGGCGATGGCTAATCAAGAGAAATCAGCAGGCAGTGCATCAGCACTTATTGGGGTTATGACGTTCCTATTTGGTGGTATTGTCGCTCCGCTTGTAGGTCTTGGAGGAGAAGGCACAGCTGTGCCAATGGGCATTGTAATCGCTTGTGCGGATCTTGGTGCATTGCTGATTTACGTTGTTATGGTAGGCAAGAACGGTAAACGTCAGGGTGAAAAACGCCTGGCGTGAAATGTATTGCATTGTTGCTGTGATTAGATAAATGCTTGCTGATAATAAGAAATAATGTAGCCATAAAAAAGCGCTCCAATTGGAAGGTTCTGTCCTCCAACTGGGGCGCTTGTTCTATGTGTGAACGTGATCTAGCAGAGAGCAAACAAAATCTGTGTATTGAGCAGGATACCTGGAGTCAGGAACGGATAGAAGTAACCAATGACAAAACCGAACAGATTGGTGGATGGCCACATTAAGTAAACGTCATTGTATGTGAATACGAGAGACCAGCGGTTATAACAGAAATTTTGCAGTACACGTTGCTCAGGATCACGAGGCGTAGCTACTCCTGATTGAGCAAATTGCACAGCCTGGGTCAGATTCTGTGGTTGTTGCTGGATAAATAGCGGTAGAAGACCAGGGCTGCTTTTGATCAGGTTATACAGAAAAACCATCTCAGCCGGGGGCTGACCTACTGGGCGTGGATAAGCGCTTAGAAGGGTAGGCAGATTACCTTGTGATAGCTGAGCGGGCACACCCGGTGCCGCACCAGGTACGCCTCCAGGAAAGTAAGGAGGTTGACCGCCACTACCTCCGCCGGGAATGAATGGGGGATAGGAACCTGGTGATCCCGGAAAACCTGGCACAGGCTGACCTCCTGGAGCTCCTCCTGGGAATAGCGGGGGCAATTGAAACGAACGATCCTCATCATATCCTGAATAGGTGTTATAAACGTAATCCATGTAAGAACATCCTTCCTGTCATCGTATTCTTGAATTAGCTTATGGCGGCATCCGCCTAAATGTGAATTGTTCGAATGAAGGGCTTTCGATCTTAAAAGGCAAAAGCTGCATTGACAACTTCGTTGATAACAATTATCATTGTCAATGGAATTGGACAAAAGTACATACCAGTATTATATGCATGAATAATGTATAAACGTCTAAGTCTGTCATAACAACTCATTCCATTGAGGTGTTCATATTGAAAGGGGATAGTCACTTGTTTAAGAAAAATAAAAAAATGGTCATGCTTCTGATCACTGTAATGGTCATGTCCATCTGGCTGGCAGCATGCGGATCGAAGCCAGCAGACAACGGTACAGCAGCAGGAGAGAACAATACAGCAACGGAGACAGAGACACAGACAGAAGCTCCGACAGAACGTACATTGACAGATGCAATGGGTCACGAAGTGAAAATCCCTGCAAATCCGGAGCGTATCATCGCTTCGTATCTGGAAGATAATCTGGTTACACTTGGCGTTAAGCCAGTTGCCCAATGGTCCGTAGCCAACGGAATCCAGGAGTATCTGCAAAAAGATCTGGACGGCATTCCAACGATTGCCTTCGATCTTCCTTTCGAAGCGGTAACAAGCTTCAACCCGGATCTGATTATCATCGGTTCCGAAAGTGTGGTTGAAGGCGAGAAATACGCACAATACAGCAAGATCGCGCCTACTTATGTACTTGGCGACGAGGTCAACAGCGACTGGCGCAAAGCGCTGCTGAAAATCGGCGAAATTCTGAATAAAGGCGATGAAGCACAAAAAGCGCTGGATGATTACGAAGTGAAAGCCACAGAAATCAAGGAAAAAATCAATACCGTTACAGGTGGAACGAAATCGGCAGCGGCCATTTGGTTGGTTAGCGGCAAATTCTTCATCGTAAGTGACAATGTATCCAGTGGTGAAGTGATGTACAAGGAACTGGGTCTTGCTGAGCCTGAAGTTGTGAAAGAAATCTCTGCTAATGCGACAGGTAACTGGTCTTCCATCTCGCTGGAAAAATTGGCGGAAATGGATGTAGACTATTTGTTCTTTGTGAATAGTGATGAAGGTACCGGTTCAGAAGCACTGAAAGATGCGGTATGGCAAAGCATCCCGGCAGTGAAAAATGGTAACTTATTCGAATTTACCCGTTCGAGCAGCTGGTTGTATAGTGGAGTTCAAGCGAACCTTCAAATTATGGAAGACATTCAGAACAGTATTGTAAAATAATAGATATCAAATACGAATCCGAATGTGTATACTCCTTGGTGCGATGAGCACCAGGGAGTTTTTTGTGATTTCAACATTTTACGATATATAATTACTAATGAAGTGAAGCTCGTCAGTATCGTTTTACAATTACGGAAGGGGATAGCTAATGATGCATACTTTGGATCCGCGAGAATTGACGGGAAGAGATAACTATAAACTGATGAGTGGTTCGGTGGTACCGCGCCCAATCGCATTTGTGACAACACTTTCTCATGATGGTAGCGTCATTAATGCAGCGCCCTTTAGTTTTTTTAATATAGTCAGCTCTGACCCGCCGATATTATCCATATCCATCGGTCGCAAGGATGGCGTTATGAAAGATACGGCTCGCAATGTGCTTTCCTTGCAAGAACTGGTAGTACATATCTGTGATGAATCGATTGCTCTTGACATGAACGAGACTGCTGCCATGCTGGAGCCCCACGAAAGTGAGCTGGAACGGACAAATCTAACGACTGTACCAAGTACGGTGGTCTCCGTACCAGCAATACAGGAAGCACTCATTCGGATGGAGTGTAAGTTGTATCAGCATATACTGATATCGAACGATGAGGGAAAACCTGTGAGTGATTTGCTTCTGGTTCGCATTGTACAATACCATTTCAGTGAGAACGTGTATGATCCTGCCACCAAATATATATTGATGGATCAGCTGAAACCGATTAGCAGACTGGCTGGAAATGACTATGCCAAACTTGGCGATAGATTTACGGTGGTAAGGCCGGAGTAGCAGCGGAGCAGGCTGAACGATCTATTGAAGAATGGGTCCGGATAAGATAATAATAATCGTCGTTTAATAAGGCGGACAACATGTGCGGAATTCGCATATGTTGTCCGCCTTTGCTTGTTTCGTGAACATAAAGGGGGCAAGCCCTGAATAGACTTGTACTATATCCTGCACATGTGACAAGAACCCATTTATATATAAGGAGGTTGGAGCCGATGAACCAACTTGATGGAACCGTAGCCGCAAGTATCATAGGAATTGGAACGGCATTGCCTATTCACCGCATTGAGCAAAAGGATGTGTCTGCTCGGCTCGCACAAGCGCTGGAGCATGAACCGGATTCCAGACGATGGGCCAAGCGAATATTCAACCAGTGCGGTGTCGAGACGCGTTATTCATGTGAGCCGAACCTGCTGGAGCCAGTAGAGTCTTGCCGTTATCTGCCCTTTACCCAGGCGGAGAACGTTCCGACCACAGCCGAACGTATGGCCAAATATAAGGAAGCAGCCGTTCCGCTTGGAATCCAGGCAGCGCGTCAGGCACTCGAGGATGCCATCGTTTCGACTTCAGAGATTACACATCTCATTACCGTCAGTTGCACAGGGCAATTCCTGCCCGGTCTCGATGTTCGGCTGATTCAGCAGCTTGAACTATCGCCGCGTATTAACCGGATTCCGCTTGTGTTCCAGGGATGCGCCGCTGGTCTGAAAGCTGTACAGTTGGCAAATTCAATTGTGACGAGTGAGAAAGACGCTACAGTTCTTATCGTATGTGTGGAGCTGTGCACCCTTCATTTTCAGCCTTCCGCTAAGCGGGATGACCTGTTCGCAGCGTCCTTCTTCGGTGATGGCGCATCTGCCTGTGTTGTGGGCCTGTCCGGAACAGGACGCAAAGAACTGTTCAGATTGGGTAGCGGGCATTCCGTGTTGCTGCCAGACTGTTCGGAAGAGATGATCTGGGAAGTGGGCAATACCGGCTTCGATCTGTATCTCTCGCCACAGATTCCGAAGCTGCTGGGTTTACATCTTGGTCCAGAGGTTGAACGATTACTGAACGGCAGCGATCTACCAGAAATCTGGGCGATCCACCCCGGAGGCAGAGGTATTGTGGATGCGGTGCAGAAGCTGTACCAGCTGTCAGATGAACAGGTCGCTTACAGCCGAAACATTTTACGGGATTATGGAAATCTATCCTCTGTGACGATTTTGTTTGTTTTACAAGCCATCCGCGATGATTATCGTAAAAATGAAGAAGCTTCCAGCGGAATAGCACTTGCATTTGGACCGGGTTTAACAGCCGAATTGCTTCCTTTTACTTATGTTCCTGCATCCGTTGAAGAAAGAGAAACAGTGAATCAAGGCGCAATTTAAAAGAATCGGAATTACCAATCTGATAGCAGAGGAGCTTGGGTATGGGTTATCGCAGCCTTGCTGTCCTCATTAGCCGATATCCGCGGTTCATCATTCTCTGCTGGGTGTTTGTCATCGGGATGTCAGCCATCTGGGCATGGAAATTGCCTGGTATTGTTCAGGATCATGGATTGAACTTGAACCAGGGAGATGCTCATGCTGTAGAGCTTATTCTGGAGAAAGAGTTCCATGTTCCTGCTGATCCGGTTATTCTTCTATTTGAAAAAAAGACAGGCACTACCCCCGTCGAATTCCGGGGCTGGATTAAAAATCGTCTGCAACAGGTGAGTACACTGTCAAGTGTAACGTCCATAATCTCTCCGCTTGAATCACGTGGAAGCCGGATGCTGCGGGGGGATGTGGCCTATGCTTTGCTGGCGTTTGATGTACCGCCTCACAAGATGGGTCCGCCGCTTGAACAGCTGCGTTCCGTGCTTACAACAGACGGTACGGGAACGATCCAAATAACAGGGAAATCCGTTGTACAGCAGGATGTAAATCGTCTCAGTTTTCGCGATTTGGAACGGGCAGAGATTGTGGGATTGCCGCTTGCCTTCGTCATTTTGTGTTTTGCATTCAGAGGTCTTTATGCAGCGCTAATTGCAGTCATTATGGGAGTGTCCGGCGTCATAACGGCAATGGGAGTTACATCCCTAATGGGTTACCATCTGGCGCTCTCCAACTTTGTGATCAATGTTATTCCGATGGTGGGAATGGCGCTCAGCATAGACTTTGCTCTGATAATTCTCAGCAGATACCGTGAGGAACTCCAGCGAGGTCAGAATAGCGAAGAAACAGGTTCGAGGGCCGAGGAAGTTCTCCAGAGAATGCTGCGAACAGCAGGCAGAGCCGTATTCTTTTCTGCTGCTTGTGTGCTGTTAGGGCTGCTCGGTCTGCTCTGGATTAGACTGCCGATGTTTCTGAGTGTATCCCTGGGAGCCATTGTCGTGCTCGTCATATCGGTCCTGCTGAATATAACACTGCTGCCAGCCATTCTATCCCTCTATTCTGTGCGAATCTTTAGACAACATTCCGGGCATTCCATCTCTTCAAAGCAGGGCCAGCATCAACAATCATTGCCTTCACGTTCGATCTGGTCATTCTGGTCAGGCATCATTATGAAACGGCCGGTTCGGATGGCCTTGCTTGGAACGGGTGCGCTGCTTCTCTTTGTTCTACCGGTTGCCCGGTTAGAGATCGCCATTCCGGATGCTTCTTCCTTGCCTGGCAGAATGGAGTCTCGTCAAGCGACTGAGCAGATCCAGAGTATTTTTGGACAAAAGAATGTATCTGCTGTAGAGATTGTAATTGGTGGAACGGGAGAGCCGTTGACCACATTTCATTGGCGAATGGCGTTGAGTAAAATGCAAGAGCTTCAGCAGGATTCGAATGTGGTGGCTGTTGAGTCCGCGTGGGGGATCATGCTGCCGGACAAGCTCTCAGGCCAATCTCAATCTTATATTCAATCTCAAATGAACATTTTATCATCATCTTTGCGTGAGGCACTGAAAGAAACCACATCTCAGCCGCCTGCATGGCTGCGTTCATATGTGTCCGACTACTCTATTCGTATTGTGGCTACCATTCACGGAGCACCGGGTTCCGATGAGGCTGCATCCTGGCTCGAACAGATGAGGGCCAAGGACAGCGCTAACTCCATTCCCTTCATACCTCTGCGTTATGGGGGAGAAGCAGTCATGCAACATGAAATCATGCAAGAAGTTTCAGGTCAACTGCCCAAAGTGCTGGTGTTTGTTGTGGTATCGAATTATCTCGTATTACTCGCAGCATTCCGGTCACTGCTCATTCCAATCAAAGCCATTCTGATGAATCTGCTCAGCTTGGCTGCTTCATTCGGCGTGCTCGTACTGGTCTTTAATCAGGGCCATTTTGGCATGGAGCCATCTGCCATTGCCATTATGATTCCCGTGTTCATTGCTGGGCTTGTCTTTGGTATTTCGATGGACTATGGCGTATTCATGCTGACCCGCATCCAGGAGGTATACAGACGAACAGGGGATAGTGATCTGGCCGTACAGCAAGGACTGGCTTCAACCGGACGTCTGATTACATCGGCGGCGGCGATTCTACTGGCAGTGACTGTGCCTTTTGCGTTTGCTGACGTGGCGGGTGTCAAACAGCTGGGAATCGGAATTACAGCGGCGGTGTTCATTGATGTAACCATTATCCGCCTGGTGCTGGTACCTGCACTTATGAAACTGATGGGCAGATGGAACTGGTGGCTACCAGGGCACAGGGAATAAAAGGCCGGATTAAGAAGGATGTTCTCGGAGCCTGAAGATCAGGTATGCGAGGATATCCTTTTTTTCATCAAAATAGTGTGAATTCAGCCCAAAACAGGCAATAATGTTCAATTCACCGACTGTACCGTGATTTATAATAGACTGGACAAGTCCAACATATATTTTCTTACATACGTCTATCATTTGAATCCACAGGAGGGATGAACGGTAATGTCGGATATTGAATCTTATCTGCAAAAACAAACAAGCCCGCGTGGACGCTCCGCGTACCAGACGGGTCAATCTCTTGAGCAATGGCGCAGCCAGTTGCGAGCACGGATTATAGATCGGCTGGGCGGCTTCCCATCCGTGGTGGCGGAGCTGAATCCCGTATTGCTCGAACGCACCTCATGTGATGGCTACATTCGTGAGCGGGTTGAGATTACGACCTACGCAGGGTTGCGCATGCCTATCTATATGCTGATACCGAATTTAGTAAGCGTTACCAAAGAATCACGCCCCGCCATTATAGCCTGCCATGGACACGGGTATGGTAGCCGGGAGATCTCCGGCTTGGAACCCGACGGTTCACCGCGTAAAGGAGAGCCTGGCTTGCATAAAGACTTCGCCGTCGCCCTTGTACAGCGTGGATATGTGGTTGCCGCTCCTGAATTGCTTGGATTTGGTGACCGAAGGCTGGAGGAGGATCGGGATGCACCACCCGGCGCTAGCTCCTGTACCAAAATTGCCGCCCATCTGCTCATGACTGGGCAGACCCTGGCCGGGCACCGAATCTATGAAACGATGCGTGTGATGGATTACGTAACCACCCGCCCTGAAGCTGATCCAGTGCGGATCGGCAGCATGGGCATCTCGGGTGGTGGACTCGTGACAGCATTCACTGCTGCATTGGATGAACGGTGCCGTGCGGCTGTGGTGAGCGGTTACGCTAGTACTTTCCAGGGCAGCATATTGGACAGAAATCATTGCCTCGACAATTATATTCCAGGAATTCTGCGGGAAGCAGAGCTGCCGGATATCATAGGTCTGATCGCACCCAGGCCGCTATTTATTGAAGCTGGAAGTGAAGATCAGGTATTTCCGCTGCCAACAGCAAAAGAAGCCTATGCACGTTTGACAGAGATCTATGAACAGGCGGGAGCACAGAAATGGCTCGATGCAGACTTTTTTACAGGAGGCCATGAGATCAGCGGAGCGAAAGCCTATGACTGGCTTGATAACGTTCTGTAAGGCAATCATACAAATGAACCTTTGAGAGGAGAGTTTAGTTATGAAATGGTCAAAATCCGTGCAGTATTTGCTCTGTCTTACCCTGTTTACTAGTCTGATTGGAGGTGCTCTGGCAGCTAATGGCGGACAGATCGCCCAAGCTGCGGCGAATGAGTACAAATTTGATTTTGGTGCTGGTGCAGTTGAGAATGGTTACACTGGTGTATCAGCAACGGAGGCCTACAATTCAGCAAAAGGTTATGGATTCAATACACCTGCTAATATGCGTAATGTATCTGCATCTGGAACGGGCGTTGCAAGTGATGCCGTTCAGTTTGTCACCTTTGGCACGAAGAGTACGAATACGTTTAATGTGGATCTGTCCAATGGTCTCTATGAGGTCAAAGTGGTCCTGGGTAATACTGCAAGATCGAGTGTGGCGGCAGAAGGTGTATACCAGATCATTAATATGACGGGGAATGGGGCGACCGATCAATTTCAAATTCCGGTGACGGATGGACAGTTAAATCTACTGGTAACAGAAGGGAAGGAAGGCACGGCATTTACACTCAGCGCACTTGAAATCCGGAAAATATCGAATCAGACGGTGACGAACCGTACGATCTATATTGGTGGCGATTCGACGGTCTGCAATTACTATCCACTCAGCAGCAGTGTACAGGGTGGCTGGGGGCAGCTTTTTCCTTCCTACGTGAATACCAGTACATTTCAAGTTCGCAATATGGCCTCTAGTGGTCAATTTGCAAGAGGTTTCCGCGATGATGGACAGATGGAAGCAATTTTGAAGTATATTAAGCCAGGAGACTACTTTATTTTGCAATTAGGGATTAACGATACCAATGCCAAGAACAATACAACCGAAGCAGAGTTCAAGGAGATCATGCGTGACATGGTCCGTCAGGTCAAAAATAAAGGAGCCACCGTCATTCTATCGACACCTCAGGGTCGGGCAACTGATTTCAATTCAGCCAATGTGCATACTGCGGAGAATCGCTGGTACAATGCATCTACACGTGCACTGGCTCAGGAAGAGGGCGTGACGCTTGTAGAACTGAACAAACTCAGTTCGGCTTATTTCACTTCCATTGGACCGGCTGCAACACTGGCCTTGTATATGACAGGAGACACGCTGCATCCGAATCGTGATGGTGCTGCTCAGCTTGCACGAATCGTTGCTGCTGATCTGAGAAGACAGGGATTGAATGGATTTTGATCCGGTTAAAATATAGCTTCGTCCCGCTGCTCCTCGAACATAGATTGGACTTAACTGAATCGTATAGCCAAAAATCCCCCCGGGACAGCCAAGTAATATACGGCATGTCCCGGGGGGATTTGATTGTAAACCAAGTTACTATTCCATCATATCCTTGGCCTCGTGGTTGACCTTTTTACCTTTTAAAAGTGGCTCAAGTTCATCCTGTACACTCTGTTCCCATAGGGGTACGTCTGTGCGATAGGCAGCCCGTCCGTTCAGATGTCCGGCTACCGGTGCTGTGATAAATACAAACACAATGCCAAGCAATACCCGAGCACTGATATAGTTATCGAAATACCAGAAGAAGAGAAACGTTCCGCTCAGTACACAAAGTACACCGAGTGTAGTACTTTTGGTGGCGGCATGTGCCCGTAAATAGACATCTGGCAGTCGGATCAGTCCGAATGCACTAAATGCGCTCAGTAATGCTCCCAGCAAGACAATGAGCCCAATGACAATTCCGGCGGTTCCATCAACGATCTCCTTCATTTTTGAATACCGCCCCCCGTTCAATATATCGTGCAAATGCAACTGTGCTTAGAAAAGCGAGTATGCCAATCAACAGAATAATATCCAGATAAGCTTGGGTATGCAGCATCATGGATAGAACAGCCACGATGGCAATGACGTTAATACCGATCGTATCCAGTGCCGTAATCCGGTCGGCCATGGATGGTCCCCGTAGCACCCGGTACAGACAACCCAGGATTGCGAGGGAGAGAATAAGCAAGGATATGAACAACATTGAGGATAACATTATCGTGTCACCTCCATAATGGCTTTTTCGAACGTATTTTTGATATCATCACTCATTTTCTGTTCGTCTTTGATATCCAGCGCGTGTATAAATAATTTGCGTTGATTCCCTGAAATTTCAAGTGGGAGGGAGCCTGGCGTCAGTGAGATGAGCAGACACAGGAGTGTAACTTCCCAGTCAGAGGACAGCTGTGTCTGATAGGTAAATATGCCGGGCCGAATATCAAGCTTCGGCTTCACGATCTGGCGAATAACTTCAATACTGGCCCGTACCAGTTCCTTGAACAGCAGGGCAATCAGCTTGATGATCGCCCAGACACGAACAATATAGAAGCGTTGCGGAAAGAAACGTCGCATACTCCCAATCAGCAGTAGACCCAGCAGGTAACCCGTGAGAAAGCCAACCCCATTCCACGCATTATTCAGAAACATCCATACAAAGCCAATGATCAAATTAAGTACAATCTGAAAGGCCATACGCATCTACTCCTTCAAGACTGCATCAATATAAACATTGGGATGCAGCAGAATGTCGCCTGCGCGGGAGGTCAGTTGGAACATGCCCTCAGCCCCCACACCCATTGCGATTATGAACACAAACAAAATTCCGGCAGGGATGAGCAGGCCGTTCACGGCGTAAGGTCTTCTCACTGCGCCTGCCGGCGGTTCACCCCAGAACGCCTGGATGAAGATGCGAAGAACCGAATACAACATCAGCAGGCTGGAAAGGACGGCAATGCCTGTCAGTCCGTAGAGACCTGCCTGCAACCCGCCTTCAAATAACAACAATTTCCCAGGAAATCCACTGAACGGAGGAATACCTGCCAGCGCAAGTGCACTGATGAAGAACATCCAACCAAGCAGTGGGTAGCGGTGGATCAGCCCGCCCATATTGTCGAGTTTGGAGGTGCCTGCGACCGCGATCAGAGCGCCTCCGAGCAGGAATAGCAGTGTTTTGATGAGCATATCATGCAGCATGTAGAAGAGTAGACCTTCCAGTGCAGGACGGCTGGCAGCAGCCATCCCGAAGGCTACAAATCCCACCCCTGCGATCACGTTGTAGATCAGTATTTTATTGACGTCACGATAGGAAATCGCCCCGATTACTCCGAGTACCATGGTCGCTCCAGCCATCCAGCCGATAAGGGCATGGAAGAAATCCGGATCATGATAGAAAATCAGTGTGAATGTTCGCACAATGGCGTACAGGCCAACTTTGGTCAGCAAACCGGCGAATAGGGCGGTGACCACTGCCGGAGGGGCTGCGTAAGAGCCGGATAACCAGAAGAACAGGAACAGTCCAGCCTTGATACTGAATACGATCAGGAACAGGACAGCGATCAGGGTAATGACTCCACTCTGTCCAACTTCGGCGATCCGATTGGACAAGTCGGCCATGTTTAATGTGCCTGTAATAGAGTAAAGAAAACCAATAGAGGCAACAAATAGTGCAGAAGAGACAATGTTAATCAAGACATACTTGATCGTTTCTCGTAGTTGTCTTTCCGTACCTCCCAATACGATTAGTGCATAAGAAGAGATGAGCATCAGTTCAAAGCAGACAAACAGGTTAAACAGGTCTCCGGTAAGAAAGGAACCGTTCACGCCTGCAATCAGGAAATGAAAGAACGGGTAAAAATGATGTTCTTCCCGTTCCTTATTCACACTGCGGAAGGCATAGAGCAGACACGCCAGTGCAATAATCGAAGCGGCCACGACAAGCAAGGCCGATACCATATCTGCAACAAGTACAATACCGTAGGGTGGTTCCCAGCCTCCCATATTGAGCGTCTGTATGCCGGACTGTGTCACTTGGGTAATCAGGACAGTTGAAGCGGCTGCGGTCAGCAAAAGGCCAATAACACTCACAAACCGCTGGATGTTTACCCGCCGGAAGAATAGAAGGGCTATAACCCCTGTAATCAGTGGCAGTAGAATGGGCAGAACAACGAGATTATTCATAAGGACGCCCCCTTACTTCTTCCATATCGTCTGTTTTCAGCTTCAGATAGGAACGATAGGAAAGTACAAAGAAAAAGGCGGTAAGTCCGAAATTAATAACAATGGATGTCAATATCAGCGCTTGGGGAAGTGGATCAACGTAGCGTTCAGCCTGCTCCCCAAGCAGCGGTGGTGCTCCAGTTTTGAGGCGGGACATCGTAATCAGCAGTAGATGCACCCCGTGAGTGAGTATGGACATGCCAAGCACGATCCGGAGCAGGCTCCGCGATAAGATTAAAAAGACGGCGACTGCAAACAAAATGCCAACGGCCACACACATCAATATTTCCATATCAGCGATCCTCCCCGATCTGTAGAATGATATTCATGGTGACTCCCAGGACGGCGAGATATACGCCGAGGTCAAACAGCATCGCGGTTGCAAGTTCTGTTTCTCCGAGTATTGGAAGATCGAAATAACCAAAGGTCTGACTCAGGAAGGGTACGCCGAACAAAAACGAGCCTGCTCCAGTCAATAAGGCAATGCCCAGCCCGATGGCTGTCAAGGTGCGAAAATCGATAGGTAACGCTTTACGTACAGTATCTGTACTGAACGCCAGCGCAATTAACACGAGACCAGCGGCGGTCACCAGACCGCCAATGAACCCGCCACCCGGGTTATGATGTCCTGCGAAGAACAGATGCAGCGCGAAGGTCAGAATGATAAAGACAACAACCTTGGTCGTTGTTTGCAACAACACATCGTTGCTTTGCAGTGGTACGGTATCCCAGGTTGATGAGCTACGTTCACGGTTGCCATACTTTTTCGTATTGTCCGCTTTGTCATCCGTATCTTCATCGGTTTCTTCAGTCTGTTCTTTCTTGCGGAATTTCAGTCTTGCGCCAAGGTCCCTCGCTTCAAGATTCAGATTAATCATGGAGTAGATGGACAACGAAGCTACCCCAAGTACCATAATCTCCAGTAAGGTATCAAAACCACGGAAGTCCACCAGCAACACGTTGACGACATTTTTGCCGCCAGCCAGATTGTAACTTTCCTGAATGAAAAAGTCCGAAATGCTCTCGAGTGACGCGGTTCCGCTCGCAGCTAATGCAACAAAGGTCATGACCACGCCTACGGCAATGGCAACAATCATATTTACACTAAGATAGCTGCGGCTTGATTTGCCTCGTTGCAGTTCAGGCAGATGATAGAAGCAGAGCAGAAACAGTGCAACGGATACCGTTTCGACAATCATCTGGGTCAATGCCAGATCCGGCGCTCGGAACAGCACGAACAGTAATGTGACGAGGTAACCCACTGCGCCTGTCATAATGACTGCGGATAGTCTGTTCTTGGCAAAAGGGATCGAAACCGCTGATGCAATCAGTGCGACGAGCAGTACTGCTTCATAGAAAGAAAAAGGGGCGTTGCCCTTGAAATTCCAGGTGATATTTTCCCCTGAGCGGAAAAAGGCATAAACCAGCAATGCAACGGTGAACGAGAAAATGTATACCAGGTAATTACGAACCGAGCCATTCATGTAGGCTTCGGTCCATTTGCGTGCATAATGCTGAAGATGATCGAGTACGACATGGTACATATTGTTTATCGTTAACCCTTGCGGATAGTGCTCATAAATCGTTCTCCAGCGCGGCAGCAGTTTATACAATGTAATACCGACGGCGATTACACCGATGGTCATGATTAATTCCGGTGTGATGCCATGCCATAGGGAGAAGTGAACATCAAAGTGTTCATTTCCGTTCAACAGTGATGGAAGTAAAGCAGCCATCGCCGGTTCAATCAAAGATCCAGCCAGCAGATTCGGGAATAGACCGAATATGATCACGAGTATCCCGAGAATAACCGGAGGAATTAACATGCCAACGGGAGCTTCATGCAGCTTCTCGGCAGGAATCTCGCTGCGGGTGCGACCAAGGAACGTTTTGAACACAATAATAAGCGCATAGATCAGAGTGAACACACTTGCGAGCCAGGCGAACACAGGCAAGAGTATGCTCCATGATCCGAGTCCAAAGATGCGGAGGTGTGTTACTTCCACCATAGCCTGGAAGAACAGCTCCTTGCTCAGAAATCCGTTAAACGGCGGAATTCCGGCCATGGCGAGTGCTCCGACGAGCGCTACCGTAAAGGTCACAGGCATAAATGAAGCAAGTCCGCCGAGTTTCCTTATATCCCGCGTGCCTGTCTCATGATCCACAATGCCTACGACCATGAACAGTGCCGCCTTGAAGGTAGCGTGATTGAACAGATGAAGCAGTGCTGCCGTAATGGCAACCGTGTACATCGCGGAGGATTCGCCATATCCGAAATAGATGGCCGCCGAGCCAACGCCGAGCAGGGACATGATTAAACCAAGCTGTGAGATGGTAGAGTAGGCCAGGATCGCCTTAAGGTCATTTTTTTTCACGGCAAGGAATGATCCATAACACAGGGTGAGCAGTCCAACCCCGGTGACAAGCCAGAACCATAATCCCTGTCCACCAAAGATGGGTGTAAACCGGGCGACGACATACAGTCCCGCCTTGACCATGGTTGCCGAATGCAGATAGGCGCTAACCGGTGTTGGAGCTTCCATGGCGTCAGGCAGCCATATGTGGAACGGGAACTGCGCCGATTTCGTAAAAGCACCGATCAGAATCAGCACAAGAGCGGGCAAGAATAGTGCACTGTCCTGAATCTGTCCCCATTCCGTAATGGTTGCACGAATGCTGAACGTGCCTGTCATGAGATACATCAGCATGAATCCGGCAAGCATGGCGAATCCGCCAAATACAGTAATGAGGAACGATTTCTGTGCGCCTGAGGTGGATTCTTTACGTTTGTAGTGAAAAGCGATCAGGAGAAAGGACGTAATACTGGTCAACTCCCAGAATCCATACAACACAATCATATTGTCTGACAGCACCACGCCAAGCATGGCTCCCATAAACATCAGTAGATACAAATAAAAGCGGTTTAAGGCTTCTTTGGTATCCATGTAGAAAATGGAGTAGAGCACCACCAGTGTTCCTACACCGGTGATTAACAATGTCAGCAGCAAACTTAGACCATCCAGATATAGATTAAATCCAATGTCCAGTGACGGAATCCAGGGGATATACCCAGATACCGTATTGCGCTGAGACACGGCGGGTACGAGGCTCGCAAAATAAACAAATAATAGGGCCGGGACAAGTAAAACCAGCCATCCCATATGTATTTTACGGAAGAAACGATGCAGCATGGCAAGTACAATACCAGCGGCAAAAGGCAGAATCACAGCAACATGAAGCAGGCTCAACATTACACCCCCAATGACTGAATTTCTAATGCTCTTTGTTGTGGCAAACCGTGCTCATATGGCTCTGTGAGCATGCTTGCTCTCTATATTCATAACCCAAGTATGTATATACAGAATCGTGACTATTCTTTGAATGGAAGAAACACGATGCGAATAGCGTTCCCATATTGTATGGAAATGTATAATGAAAAAAGACATTATTTCCGATAAAGATGAAAACGAATAGGTGACATCCCGTAGTTCTTAACAGCATGAATGATGTTGAAAAAAGCAAGCTGGTTTCACCGTTTATTGGAGGAAGTTATGTCATTCAAGCTTAAAACTGTTCTCACCATGACCTTCGCTGTGTTATCCCTGTTGGTTACACTCACGATTGGTTATATTCTAAGTCAAAAATCATCCATAGCTGTCGAAACGGAGATTGGTCATGCCCTCATCAGCACGGCTTCTCAGACTTCAGACAAGCTGGATCGCTTCATGTGGTCGCGTTCAGGAGAATTGGATCTTCTGGGCCGAATGATTGCTCTAGAGGACCGCTTCGAGCCTGCCGAAATGCAGATGCTGCTGAATCAGCTTCAAGATAGCTTTCCCACATTCTCATGGGTTGGATTCATGAATCCCGAAGGAAAAGTGCTGGCTTCCACAGAAGGCATATTGCGTGGTGAAAATTTATCGGAACGACCTGCGTATCAGGAGGGAATCAAGGGTAAATTTATCGGAGATGTCCATGATGCAGTCCTTCTGGCGAAGCTGCTTCCGAACCCAACCGGCGAACCACTGCAATTTGTTGATATCAGCTTTCCGGTGAAATACAAGAACGGAGAGATTGCTGGCGTGCTTGCCGCACATTTGAGCTGGGCCTGGGCGAAGGAAATGGAGGAAAGTGTCCTGGAGCCGCTGAAACATGAGGAAAAGGACATCGAGATGTTTATTGTCAGTCAAAAGGAAAATACGGTGCTGCTTGGTCCAAAAGAATGGATTGGTCGTCCTTTAAAGCTATCGGGCATTGAAGGGGCAAGACTGAACAAAAGCAGCTGGTCCATAGAAGAATGGCCGGATGGAAAAGAATATGTAACAGGATTTGCTACTAGCCAAGGGCATTTGGACTACCCGGGTCTGGGGTGGACGGTGGTTATTCGTCAGCTCAAGTCAGCGGCGTTTGCTTCCGTGACCGACATGCTTTGGTTCAATGTGTGGGCAGGGCTCTCGGTTACGGTGCTATTTGCACTGATTGGCTGGCTGATCTCCCGCCAGATCTCGGCCCCGATTGCACGGCTAACTCAAGTGGCGAATCGGCTTGGTGCTGGAGAGCAAGTACAGATTCCAGAAAATCGAGGCTTTAGGGAAATCGAAGTACTGTCACGTTCACTGGGAGATATGTTGACTTCGCTAACGAATAAAGATTCGGAACTGATTGTTATGCAGAATCTGGCCCATTACGACCAATTGACCGGACTGCCAAACCGAACAGCACTCGAATTCTATCTGGAAGAATCCTTGGAGATGGAAAGTGAGAATCACACGTTAACGTTCCTTTACCTTGATCTGGATGGATTCAAAAGTGTGAATGATACGCTTGGGCATCAGACCGGAGATATTCTGCTGAAGAAAGTGGCTCAGCGTTTGACCAGTCTCAGTCATGAAAAGGGCATCACGGTAAGGCTTGGTGGAGATGAGTTCCTCATTGTGCTCCGCTCTGTGGGAAGCAATCCAAGAGAAGAAGCTCGTACCTATGCAGAAGATATCATCCAGAGCCTGAATAAGCCGTTTATTATTGAATATGAGCGAATTCATATTGGCTGCAGCATTGGAGGAGCTGAGTATCCTACGAACAGTGGCAATCCGAGTGAAATTATCCGCATGGCAGATGAGGCGCTGTATGAATCGAAACGTGCAGGCAAAAATAGAATGACATTCTATCCAGAATTGAAGAACACAGTTAGAGAATAATATAATATAAAGTAAGAGTTAACTGATCCGCATACAGGCAAGGAGCGATGAGATGTCTGGAAAATATACCAATGTACCCTATGGTTATGAACCGCCCCCGGCTACCCGGAAAGGCACGCTGATTTTCTATGATTCTTTTGAACACGTAACGGATCAACAGCTTGAACGCGCCGCTGCTATTGCGGACACACGTTCTTTTGTGCAACTTGTGCTCTATCCGCTGCATGAGAATACAGTGAAGAGAATGAGCAAGGATGGTGTGCAGCCTTTTTACAAAAGGGAAGACCGTCTTCATGACTGGAGAAGGGAGTATGCATCCTCCCGCATACGGGTGGAAGGCTGGGAAGGCAAGAGAAAGAAGTATACGCCGATCGAAGCAGCCCTGCGTCATATAGCAGAAGAGTATCCCGCTCCCCATTTCCTGTACCTCACTGTAGAGATGGCGAATCAGTTCGCATCATTTGATTCGTTCAAAGATTGGATTAAGGAAGTACGTCTGATTATTGATGGAGATGCCGTTAAGCTCCACCCGAAGCTGGAGCAAGATGCACATCGCTGGGAATGGGCAGAGTGAACCAATATATTCTGAGTGACGATTAGCGTTAAAAAAAGTAGTGCTGTACAGCCGGATTCCCGGTGAACAGCACTACTTTTTTGCGTTTTTTTGGAGGATTAAACCAGATCAAGGGACGTCATCGTTTTATTTTTCCCCGTTCGTTTGGCGGCATAGAGACATGCATCCACTTCCTCAAACAGCTTGTCCTTGGACAGATGAGCGCTGTAGCTTTTAAGTCCGACACTTACCGTAATATATTGCCCTTCAAGCTCCAGATGAACGAGACGAGCAATTTTCTTGCGGATCTGCTCCACCAAGGCATAAGCCTGCTCGAAGGGTTGCTCAAACATTAACAGTGCAAATTCTTCTCCACCATAACGCGCCGCGATATCGCTTGATGTGATGTTCTCCTGAATGATCAGAGAGACTCTCTCCAGAATGGTGTCTCCCACCCGATGCCCATATGTATCATTAATTGACTTGAAGTTGTCAATATCAATCAGAGCTAAATGTAGACTCATGCCATTATTGGCATACTCAAACGCTTTTTCATAGTAGTCCTTAAAGGAGCTTTGATTATACAGATTGGTTAACCCGTCTGTCTTGGACTGCTTGCTCATAATTGCGTTTCGCACAATCAGATCCTGCTTGGCAAGCATACTGGCCTGAAGATCATCCAGTACCTCGACGCCGCTCGTAACAATCAATTGTGCAACATATGTACCTACAATGAGAAAAGCCGGAATGGAAACCATATCAAACGAAGATAAGTACAGCCGATAGGCTGGGTCGCAGAGTACGATGACATAGCCAATCATCTGCATGAGGCATACCGTCCATACCCGTTTCTTGTTGAAAAACAGTACCGAAGCAAAGATCGGCAACAGACATATGGCCAGTATAATGCGAATGTCGTAATTGACACGTATGATGGTCCAGGCAATCACTGTGCTGGCCACGGACATGGAATAGAAGGAGAACGAACTGAAACGGCGTTCCACCCAACTGGCGATCAGAATGGCGAAAGCGCTGGCTAACGTAGGCCAAAATAAAACGTAGATCATGAAATCTTCTGGAGTGCGATCATAATCGAGAAACAGAAAGCAGCCTATTTGAATGACAACATGCGTTAATACGACGACCCAGTAAGCGCGAAGCATTTTTTTGATCCATTTGGAATGCTTGAATTCGTACTCGGTTGGGATATGGTTGCTATGTAAGTTGGGACTCTTCAATATATCACCGCTGACTGCATCATAATAATACGACAGGCATTGCTCTCGTATGTTTTAATTATAAAACACATTGCACGAAACGCAAATCATTTAATTTTAATATGGAAACAAAGCTTACATAAAAGCGCATAAAGTTCTTATAGAGGACAAACAAAAATCTGAAATAGGCTCATAGACTGTGTAAGAAGGCTCCAATTCATATGATTCCAATTAAGATGAAGGGGAGGTGAGATCAATTCCTCTTGTCGTTCGTTCAACCGTTAATGCTACGGGAGCAATTACATTTACAGGTAACACGCTTGGACTGAGTCGTTCGGACACAGCCGGAGTACCCGGAACACAGGACAGTATTGGAGCTTTTACGACAACCAACGCTTCCGTCCAGTACGGAACCTATCCGCTAGGAACCACGAGCCTGTATCAGAGCAACAGTTCAGCGGCAATACTCGTTCTTCCTGCTGGCAGCACTGTCTTGTATGCAGAATTGATCTGGGGTGGAAGTTACATCAATGGGACAGTCAATCTGAGTGCTGCAATCAATAATCCGGTTACGTTTACTACACCAGCAGGTACATCCAGTGTTACTCCTGATCCAGCTACTTATAATCAATTTGATCTGGGGAACGGCGCTGCCGGCTATGTGCGTTCAGCCAATGTTACTTCGCTTGTACAAAATGGGGGAGCGGGTACATATACCACCGGAGCAGTTGTAGGAACGATTGTCATCACTAATGATGCTACAGCCAATCATGCAGGCTGGACACTTGGAGTCATTTATCAGAACCCCAGCCTGCCCTTTCGCAACATGTCCTTACGTGCAGGTGGAGTACTCGTCCAGTCTACATCGGCGCCAGTTGTTACCACACTGACTGGATTTGCTACTCCGCTTTCGGGTGCATTGGGAGGCAGAGCCCTGTTCAGTGCACAGGAAGGGGACGCGAACCGGACCGGGGATCAGGCATTATTCGGGCCAACCTCGGCAACTTCGGTTGCCTTGTCCGGACCAAACAATCTGGCTGCAAACTTTTTTGCTTCTCAAATCAACGGCGATACAGGAACCCTTAATACAACAGGGACTTTCGGAACGCGGAACCAGACGAACGGGGCTCCGGGCACCAATATTATCGGCGGACGTCAAGGCTGGGATATTACTAATGTGGATGTGTCATCGAGACTAATCAATAACCAGTCTTCTGCGGTGTTGACGTTAACGACCTCCGGGGATGCATACATTGTCAATGCCAATGCGATTCAGGTTGATATCAATGCACCCAAAATTACAGTGGCCAAAGCATCCGTTGCCTCTGGTGCGGTAGCGGGGGATAGCATTCTTTATACCGTTACTGTCAGCAATGCAGGTACAGCCAGTGCGGCCAGCGTTGTTCTATCCGATTCATTGCCTGTAGGGCTCACCTTCATTCCAGGGAGTGTAACGGTCGCTGGTGTGTCCCGCCCAACACTCGATGTGACCGCCGGCATTCCACTTGGTTCATTAAATCTATCCAACAGTATCGTTGTAACCTATCGTGCGCTCATTGGCCAGGATGCAAGCATACTGCAATTGGTGAATTCAGCGAATGCCGCCTTTACGTTCCAAAGTGTGGCAGGGGGCTCAGTGATTACGGGAGTCATTCCGTCCAATAACTCTACACTTCCTGTCTATTCACCAAACCTGTCCATTGTGAAGTCGGCGAGCACAACCAACGCCACAGTAGGTGACCAGGTCACGTATACGCTTCAGGTGAACAATGGGGGGAATGTTTCTGCCAACGTTACATTAACGGATAACATCCCGAGCGGCAGCTCGTACGTAGCGGGCAGCTTCCGACTAAATGGAAATGTGATTGCTGGTGCTAATCCTGCGACTGGCGTTAATCTGGGGAGCCTCGCGGCAGGAAGTACAAATACCGTAACCTTCCAGGTACTCGTAACAAGCTTGCCTACGCCTCCAACCCTTGTGGATCAAGCCACGGCCACCTATTCCTTTAACTCTCCTGATGGTCGGACTATTAACGGCACAGTAGCTTCGAACACCTTGACGATTCCCGTTACATTGCCCAATGTAACCACGGTAAAATCGGCATCGGTCACGGATGTTGCAGTTGGGGAGACGTTTACGTACACCATCGTTACTACCAACAGTGGTATCCAAGTGATTAACAATGTGGTGCTCACGGATGCTATCCCTGTTGGAACCACATTTGTAGCGGGCAGTGTGATCGTCAGAGGAACTGTCGTACCATCAGCCAATCCGAGCAGTGGAATTTCGCTAGGAACGTTGGCAGCAGGAAGTTCCGCGTCGGTGACGTTTCAGGTTAATGTGCAGTCCCTGCCTGTTTCAAGTTCGTTAGTTAACCGTGCCGTAGTGTCTTATAGCTCGGGTTCGTTCACGGGGATTTCCAACTCCAATTCCATTACAACCCCTGTATACCAGGCGGCAATCGGCATTAACAAGTTGGCGAGCGAAACCAATGCGACACTAGGGGATCAGATTTCATACACACTTGTGGTAACGAACAACGGAACCATAGCGACTCAAGTAAATGTAACCGATACGATACCATCAGGCCTGACATTTAACCCGGATTCGGTAACCGTGAATGGTACTGCGCGTCCTGGGGCCAATCCATTAACCGGAATAACGTTGGGGGGTCTGCTGCCAGGAGCAACATCAACGATTGTGTTCCGAACTTCACTCACTACACTCCCATCACCGCCAACACTAGAGAATCAGGGGGCCGCTAGTTACACGTACCAGCTTCCGAGTGGACGAAATCTTTCAGGAAGCAGTTTGTCCAATGTCGTTCGTATACCTGCATCAAGCCCCAATATATTGATTAGCAAAACAGTAAGTACGCCGGACGCTACCGTAGGGGATGTACTTACCTATACGGTTGTTGCAACAAATGCTGGGAGCAGTGCGGTACAAAATCTGGTGATCTCGGATACGCCAACCGGTTCGGAATTCGTCTCCGGCAGTGTCACTATTAATTCAGCTGCTTCAAGGAATGCAAGTCCGCTTTCGGGCATTGCTGTCGGTGCATTGAACAGTTCAAGTAGCGTTACGGTGACCTATCAAACAAGAGTGACATCCGTTCCGTCCACAGGTTCAGTCAGCAACCGGGCAAGTGCAGCATTTACGTCAGGCAGTTTTAATGGCGTTTCTTCGTCTGTCACGGTGAATACACCCATATATCAACCAGTCATCCAAGTAGCTAAAACAGCTAGCACCTCGAATTTGACAGTAGGGGATTCCTTTAATTACTCCATTCAGGTCAACAATTCAGGCAATATTGCCGCAACGGTTACCTTGACGGATCCGATTCCTGCTGGAGCTGTATTCAGTACGAATAGTGTCATTATTAATGGCGTACCAACACCAGGTGTTAGCCCGGTAACAGGAATTAATTTGGGGCCGATCGCTGCAGGCTCGAACGTAACGGTCACTTTTGTTGCCATGGTCACAAGTTTGCCTGATTCAAGGCAGTTGACTAACCAAGCAGTTGCATCATTTGCCTACACTCTTCCAAGTGGGAGAACAGTTGCCGGTTCTTCGTTATCGAACACCATTAACATTCCCGTATCCTTGCCCAATGTAACGATAGTAAACAGTGACAATGTAGAGTATGGCGTGGTCGGGGATGTCATTCGATACACATCTGTTATTCGTAACAACGGAACAGTAGCCGTTAACAATGTGGTATATGTCAACCCTCTTCCTTCGAATACCCCATTTGTACCCGGAAGCGTCATTGTGAACGGGACTTCATTCCCGCTCTCCAATCCGACCGCCGGCATTCCAATCGGTACGTTGGCTCCAGGAGCCGAGGTTACCGTAACTTTTGAGGTGACGATTACTATGCCGATCCCTTCACAGATTAACAATCAGTCGACGGTCAGCTTCACATCCGGTTCATTTTCGGGGTCATCATCATCCAATACAACACAGACTCCGGTCATACAACCGCAAATTTCACTCATCAAAACAGCAAATACAGTTAATGCGACCGTAGGCGACACGGTTATATATACAGTAACTGTCAGTAACACAGGCAATCTGGAGGCAAACGTTACAGTGACAGATACGATTCCTACTGTCACAACTTTTGTACCCAATAGCCTCGTGGTATCTGGTGTACCACAGCCTGGAGCAACACCAGGAACGGGTATTCCTGTAGGCATTGTGGCAGCGGGAGCGACAGCTGTTGTTACATTTGCCGTTGTTGTGGATTCACTTCCATCTCCGCAGCAACTTAGCAATTTTGCGACGTCATCTTTTACTTTCACACCTCCTGACGGGCGAACGTTAACAGGGACAGCCACCTCAAATACACTGACGTTTCCAGTCTCGTCGCCAAACGTTGCCGTAGTTAAAAGTACAGTTTCTACTGCGGCTGCCGTAGGGGATACTGTTACTTACTCCATTTTGGTAACGAACAGCGGAATAGCACCGGTAAATAATATTCAGTTTTCGGATCCAATTCCTACGGGGGCCTCTTTTGTTGCAGGAAGTGTCACTATAAATGGGGTAGTGCAGACCGCTTCCAATCCGGCAGGGGGGATATCACTAGGTACGCTCGCTCCCGGAACGTCTGCAACTGTGACTTTCAGTATCAATGTCAATGCGATCCCACCAAGTGGACAATTAAGCAATCGATCCACAGTGAGTTTTACCTCGGGGACATTCTCAAGCACAACGTTCTCCAATACTGTGGTTACACCGGTATTTCAGCCCATTCTTTCAGCACAAAAAACGGCGAGTACACGAAATGCTACCGTTGGGGATACCGTCAGTTACACGATTACCGTCAACAATCAGGGTAACTATGGTGCCCAGATTAACCTAACGGACAATATTCCTACAGGAACCATACTTGTTCCGAACAGTGTGATTGTAAATGGTCAGCCATTACCTGCAGCCAATCCTGCAACAGGCATTCCGGCAGGCACTGTTGCTGCTGGGGCAACAACAACGGTTACCTTTTCCGTAGTTATTGATACTTTGCCGACCCCGCAACAGCTGGTGAATCAGGCTTCGGTTGCTCTTTCCTTTACGCTGCCTGACGGACGCAACATCACGGGTTCTGTTTTGTCTAATATACTTACCATTTCAGTGTCGGCTCCCGATGTCGATGTGGTGAAATCTACGACATCTACGTCTGTATCTGTGGGTGATGTCGTGACGTACAGCATTGCAGTAACTAATAACGGAATAGCGACTGTCAGCAATGTGGTCTTTACGGATGCATTGCCGGCAAGTACTGTTCTTACAGCAAACAGCGTGTTTATTGATGGAGTTCCTCGACCGGGTGTCAATCCTTCAACCGGAATAACGCTTGGTTCCATCGCGCCTGGAGTTACCGTGACCGTTGTGTTTAGTGTGCAGGTTACAGCACTCCCATCCAGTGCAGTATTAAACAATCAGTCTACAGTGAGCTTTACATCAGGTGTTTTTTCAGCTACCACATTTTCTAATACGGTCACTACCCCGGTATACCAACCGATTCTGTCGGCAGTCAAAACGGGAGACCAGGCTATAGCAACGGTAGGGGATACGGTCGTTTACAGCATCGCGATTACCAATGCAGGGAACTTTGGGGCATCTGTCACGTTAACGGATACCATTCCGGCAGGAACAGAACTTGTGCCAAATAGCGTCATTATTAATGGAGCTTCAGCACCAGGAGCCGATCCGGCTTCAGGGATTCCACTGGGTGTAGTCTCCACAACAACTGTAATCATGTTCTCGGTCGTGATCATCACCCTACCTTTAAGCCAGGCCATAACCAATCAGGCCTCAGCAACCTATTCCTACACGCTGCCGGATGGAAGAACACTGGGAGGCAGCCTTTCGTCCAATTCTCTCAATATTCAGGTGTCTGCTCCGAATGTCAGTGTCGTCAAGACGACACCAGTAATTGATGCTGTAGTGGGTGATACGATTGTATATGAGATGGTCGTAACCAATAATGGGATTGATCCTGTCAACAATGTCGTGTTAACCGATCCAATCAGTTCGGCTGTTACTTTTGTCACGGGCAGTGTCCTGGTTGACGGCGTTCCACGTCTCTCGGCTAACCCGACACTGGGTATAGCGCTTGGTTCTTTGGCACCTGGAGCATCTGTATCCGTTTCGTATGCGGTTCGGGTCAACACGCTGCCTGCACCACCGCAAGTGAGTAGTCAGTCATCGGTAAGTTTCACATCGGGTGTATTCTCGGGAGCGGCCTATTCAAATACCGTGGTAACACCAATTTATCAGCCGATTATTGCTGTAACCAAAACGGCGAGTACGTCCAATGCCACCATCGGAGACATCATTACCTATTCTTTTACCATTTCCAACAGTGGGAATTTAGCAGCCAATTTGACACTTACGGATAACATTCCGAATGGAGCAGTACTGCTTCCCAACAGCGTCCTGATTGATGGTGTTCCACAGCCAGGTGCAAATCCGGAATCAGGGATTGTTGTTGGGACGATACCTCCAGGAGGGTCCGTTAATGTAACGGTCACTCTGGAAGTTACCGTGGATTCATTGCCGCAGAATCAGCAGCTGGTCAATCAGGCGGTAGCCAATTATACATTTAGTCCGCCGGATGGACGTCAGTTGACGGGTACAGTATCCTCCAACGTTCTGGTGATTCCTGTATCTGCACCAAATGTCGTTGTGATCAAAAGCACAAGTGCAGTTGATGCTGTTGTCGGCGATGTGATCACCTATACAGTTGTGGTAACCAATAGTGGCATCGAGGTAGTCAATAGCGTGGTTATGGTAGACCCTGTACCAACAGGCACCGTATTTGTAGCGGGAAGTGTTACGGTGGATGGCGTGGCAAGGCCTACGGGGAATCCGAATACAGGGATAACACTCGGTTCAATTGCCGCCGGTGCTTCAGTTACCGTTACATTCAGAGTGGAGGTTGTGGTGATATGAGCCAATCTTCCGGTCCGTTGTCCCACACGCTACAGAATCAGTCACTGGTTCGATTCAGCTCGGGTACGACTGAACTGGAACAGGTGGCCTATTCTAATACGGTAGTTACACCATGGATCGGCCCCAGGCTGGAGGTTCACAAGTTTTGCAACGTTGCTGAGGCTGCTCTGGGGCAGACACTGACCTATCTGATTGAAATTGTGAATTCGGGTAATTGTGCTGCCATGGTCCATGTATTGGATTCGCTCTCGTCAGAAACTTCACTTCTCCCCAATAGTGTACTCATGGATGGAACTCCGCTGCCAGGAGTATCACCGGAGAGAGGGATTCCTGCGCAGGAAATCGTACCTGGAGCGACGTTGCGTATTCATTTTCAGGTGATCATCGTCGGTCTTCCTCAGGACTTGAAACTGGTGAATCAAGCGAAGATACGTTATACATTTGTGACGCCGGAAGGACGAATGGTTGAGGGAGAAGAGCAATCCAACGTGGTAGAAGTAAATCTGGTCTCGTCAAGTCTGTCGTTGGTTTTGAATGCAGATCGTGTGCAAACCTTTGTCGGAGATATCGTCACTTACAACCTTTTGGTGAGTAACCCGGGTTTTATAATAGGAAACGATGCCAGGGTAACGATCCCATTACCCAAAGGGATTGAATTTCTTCCGGGAAGTGTCATTGTGAATGAGATTTTTGTTCCCGAGACGACGCCTGACTCCGGGATTATGATAGGCGAGGTACTACCCGAAGAATCTGTTCCAATTCAATTTCGAGTACAGGTCACGGGAGGAAGCATAGCTGAGAATTTAACAATTCAGGCAGTACTAGAGTACGTTTCAGGTGACACATTGGAGAATGTATACTCGAACGTAGCAACTTTAAAAATCATTCAACCTCGGATTTCGATTGCGAAAAGTGTGAATCCACCCATCGCTACTCCTGGGGATACCGTTCAATACCAAATAACGGTACACAATGAAGGTTCTTTTGCAGTAGATGCTATCGTGACGGATTTTCTTCCGCCAGGTATGCGCTATGTTGAGGGGAGCCTGGGGTGGAACGGTGTGAAACGGCTTGGAACAAATCCAGTCAAAGGCATCAATCTGGGAACGTTGACTGCACGTTCCGTGGTTAATATCCAATTTGAAGTGCATCTCACAGAGCAGGAGCGGGGTGTACCTGCAGTCTTCGAACTGATGAATCAGGCTCGCCTGATCTATACATTTCGCTTGCCAGATTCGCGTTCTGTGCAACGAATAATTTCCTCCAATACGGCTGTCATTCAGTTGAAGTTTCCTATCATCTCGGTTCATGTGGAAGTGAAGCCAGACTTGATCGAAAGGGGAGGAAATGTAACCTTTCATGTACATGTGACCAACACAGGGGCCTGGCCCGCGCGGGTGCAGTTGGCTGATGTGCTCCCTCCAGGTGCCAAATGGATTGGGGAAGCAGAAGTACGGGATCGAGCGATCATTTCAGAGTATTCATCACCAAGATTTTTACATTTGGGTGAGATGGAACCTGGAGCGGAGAAATGGGTCACTTACATTGCACAAATATCCTCCGCTGAACAACTGGGAATCCAGCAGGGTACCGTAACTGCAATGTATACCTACGAGTGGAACGGTCAGAGGCATTCAGGACTGTCCATTTCGAATGTATACACCATTATTGTTGAAGATGGCGATGAATGAAGGGGGATACTAGCTTTTTCCTGTAAATGTAAGGGATTTTTTGCTTCTTTATGGAGTCATGACATTACACGAAGGTGAATGAATGGTATACTAATTAAATATGACCTCGGCAAATAACCCGTGGATTCGGGTGTCGGATTAGCTATAGAGGAGGCCGCTACATTGGCAAAAGCAAAAGTTGCAAAAAGACCTACCCGGGATGAGTTTGAACTGGAAGAGCTGGGGAACCAACTGGTTGAGGCGTATCAAGAACGTTCGGAAGTGTTGCTGACCGTATGGGGCAAGGAAGATCAGGTTCATGGGGTGATTGTGAAGTTGGACTCACGTACCCGGCTAGTGCATGTGGAGTATACAGAGGAAGAATTTACGGCCAAAGTGCCGTTCCTGGATATTATGCGCATTGATTCTCCACGGTTTTGAAAAAGATGATAAACAGGATCTGAATCAGGGCATCCGCCCTGTCAAATCCATTCTCCCTGCATAAGATAACCCATACCTGTTGCAGAGGAGGTACGGTCAATGAGCGAAGTATTAGGTGGAGAAGCAAGAGGAGGCTACGGATACGGAGGTTTTACTTCTGTAGGTGCCATTCTGGTTTTGTTTATCCTGTTGGTTATCATCTCCAAAGCATTCCTGGTATAATTATTATTCCAGATGAATAAAGGAAGCTCTGCCATCGCGGCAGAGCTTTTTTTGTTTATATATTGTGTTGTCGTTTGCGGCTGAGTAGTCCGTACAGAACGACGATCACCACAGGGTAGAGAACGGCCCACCCGGCAAAAGGGAACACAATGGCTGTCGCCACAAAGGAAATCCAACTGATGGTTACCCCAGTACGACTTCCCTTGAGTAAGCGTATTCCGGCTGCGCATCCACCAAGATAGGTGAGAATGAACGTTGCATTAGGCAACTGAATAAGTGTGGTGAGTGACACCAGACCTGATCCGTATATGCCTAACACGAGAGTGAAGCAGATGGCCAGGAAGCCGATTGCAGCAATTGGTGTATGGTACCGACTGGATAAGCGGGACATCCATTGCGGGGCGGATCCTTGTCTTGCCAGTGCATAGGCGACACGGGATGCGGCACCAGCATACGCAATGACCGTAGCGGTGCAAATGAATATGCCAGTTAGCCCAGCAAGTAATCCACCCCAGGAACCGAGAGCCTGACTAATGATCCATACGAGAGAGACATCAGCTCCGCCATGAAGATAGCTTTGGGTTCCGACTGTCGCCAGTGCAGTCAGGAAATAGAGCACACCTACAATGATGGCAGCAATGGTTACGCCTTTGATAGCTGCCTTGCGTGGATCAGTAAATTCTTCAGACAGGTGAGATACAGCTTCCCAACCGATAAAACACCAGAACAGAATGGCCCCAGCCTGACCCACGCTGACCCAACCACTTGGCATAAATGGTGTGAAATGTATGGATTGCATATTCGGAATAGCAAATACAAATGCCATGACTAGCACGATAATAATCGCTAGCACAACGCCAATCTGTACCTTTCCGGCAACCTGCATGTCCACGATGTTAATGATCAGTCCAGCCGCCAGCATGAGGGCGGCAATCGCTGTTCTATATCCTTCCCCGAGTCCCAGCGCAGCCGTCATGTAGCCTGCACCTGTAAGGGCAGCCACGGGAGCACCGATGGGAACGGACATTAGAAAGAACCAGCCAACCACGGCTCCTGCCCGTTGTCCGAAAGCGAGGGTGACGAAATGGGATACACCGCCTGCGTCCGGGTATCGGGCTGAGAGTAATCCCATGGATAGGGCGAGTGGGAGAATCAGCAGCACCATGCCTCCCCAGGCGAGAAGTGAAGCTGGTCCTGCCAGTTCGGCAGCAAGTCCGGGTACAATCAGGACACCTGAACCGAGAACTGCACTTATATAAAGCGCAACAGCTTGCGGCATACCTATCGTTTTTTTGAGCTGCGAAGAAGATGTGTTCATGAAATAAAATGGCCTGCCTTCCAGAAAGAAATGATTTTAGAGCGAGAACTATGTAATTATATAGGAAGAGAGGCAATCAGTCATTGGCGAATTTTGTAGAAATTTCGATATCGGTCGTGCGGACGTTATGATAAAATAAAACTATCCCTAGAGAAAGATTGAGGTGTATCCCTAATGAGTAAAGAGTTGACAGAAGCTTTGAACGAACAGATGAACTTCGAATTTTATTCGGCTCACGTATATCAGGCGATGGCCGCATACTGTTCCGGCGAAAGCCTGGACGGATTTGCCAACTTCTTCATCGTACAAGCAGAGGAAGAGCGGTTCCACGCCATGAAAATATACAAATTCCTGAATGACCGCGGACAACGCGCAACCCTTGCTGCATTGCCAGAGCCGAAGAATGAATATTCTTCAATGCTGGATGTGTTTGAACACGGATATGCACACGAGCAGCAAAACACGAAGAAATTCTACAATCTGGCTGACATTGCCCTGAATGAGCGTGAACATGCCACGATGTATTTCTTGAAGTGGTTCATCGATGAGCAAGTCGAAGAGGAAGCTCTGTTTGATAATATCATCCAGAAGTTGCGCCGTATCGAAAAAGATAGCAATGCTTTCTACATGCTGGACGCCGAATTTGGTAAACGTTCATTCACAGCTCCTGCGGAGTAAGAGGGGACTAAGCAAAGCAACAGGATTGATCCGAACGACAAGTAAATCGATCTACATATGAAAAGTCTGCTCTCGGGCAGGCTTTTTTGTTATACCATTTTAAGCTTCTTTGCTCTCTTCATATAAATTCCAGAAATGAATCTATCAGAAACCACAATTTGGGTTAATAGAATATATGTCAACATTGATCTATCCCGACGGATGTTCTTTTTCGAGCAAATCTATCAAATTCGTTTTATTTTTTTGGGTAATCTGACAAAAGTGTAACTCGAACGTAGCATTTGAAGCGAGAATGGGACGCACTCTTTTTGATAGTATTAGGATTATCGCCAAGGGCTGCACTGAGAGAAACATAGACACCCGGGGAAATACAAGACATAAGGGAGACTTTTATTATGCTACATATTCGTAAAACATTCATCACCGCACTTGCTATTCTATTGATCATTCCATTGCTATTGCCGCAGTCGGCTTCAGCTACATCATCCGCATCCAAGAATGCTGGAAATAAAGCGAGCTCCAAAATCATATATCTAACTTTCGATGATGGGCCGACCGCCCATACGGGACAATTACTGGATATTCTGGATCAGTACAATGCCAAGGCGACATTCTTCATGCTTGGACCGCAGATGGAGAAGTTTCAGAAGGCCACCAAGCGTATTGTTGCAGATGGACATGGACTGGGCTTGCATGGCGTAACGCATGTTCCCAGTAAATTTTATAAATCCGCATACAGCGGCTTGAAAGAAATGCAGCAGGCCAATGAAAGCTTGAATAAAGTGGCAGGTGTCAAAACCAGTCTCGTTCGTACTCCATACGGCAGCAAACCGTATCTCAAACCGGCATATCGCAATGTTCTACTAGGTCAGGGTGGATTCCATCTGTGGGATTGGAATGTCGACTCCGAAGATTGGAAATACAAGAAGGATCATCAGAAAGTTTACAACAGCGTGATGAAGCAGATCCATAATGTTCAAAAGAGCGGAACCACCCCTGTGGTCCTGATGCATGACCAGGAAGCGACATTGAAAGTACTTCCGCAAGTGTTAAAAACACTGAAAGCAGAAGGCTACCAGTTTGAAGTGCTGACCAAGAAAGTGCAGCCCGTGAATTTCTGGAATGACAAACGTTAAAATTCAGGCGAGACAACAATGTAAGCTGATTCCAATAACGGCTTCAAGGAGGACAACAACATGAGCAAACCTAAATTATGGATGACGATTCCTGTGACAACAGCAGTGCTGCTTGCTCTTGCGGGGTGTGGTGGTCAGGATACCAAACCATCATCAGTGGACAACACGTCCCCCGCGGCTGGTGAACAGGCTCAGTCAGGCAGTGGAGGAGCCGATTTCTCCAATGGAACGAAAGATAGCGGAACAGATACAACGGAAACAACGGGGACGGAAGGTTCTGCGGGAAGCGGGACATCAAATTCGGAAACGGGCAGTAACGATCAAACCCAGAAAAGTGCGAACGATGTCATTAAGGACATTCGCAGTCAGCTGAAGATGAAGAACGCTTCGTTACCTACTTCATTTCCCTTGGAAAAGGGAAAACATCTGACTGCGGCGATCACATCGAATACTTCAGATGCGTTCCACATTAACTTTTATTCCACTGACCAGTCTGTTGCGGTTAACGATGCTTCGTTGACGGCCTCTGGCAGCAAGGTACCTGTTCTGGCATCCTATGAAGTGAAGACGTATAAAGACCCGAACAGTACGGATATTTTCCCTGAGACAGATTTGAAAGACATTCCTGAGGACATGACTGTGGATCTGGGACATGACATCAAGGGTGTGGCTGAAGGCGCGGCGGGCAGTCAGTATCTGACATGGACAGAAGGTAGATGGACGCTTCAAATTCGATCCGTCTCCCAAGATAACATGAATAATCCGGGGATTGCGAAGAGAATGGTGGAATACTTGGAATCCCATACACTGCCTGCACCAAAGGATAAAGGATTCGTGAACGTGCAGTACCCAAGCGGTGGTAAAAGCGTTAATGTAACGATCTCCTGGCAAGATGGCAAGCAGATTCATCAGCTCCAGACCGAGCAGGTGCCACTGGAAGCTTTGGGCATGGTTGTTTCTGTAAAAATAGTATAGTATGGAACTAAAATAGGTTCCAAAAGGAAATAGGCTGGACCGGAGTGAGTACTCCAGGCCAGCCTATCCTTGTATAAGCAAGGTACACCGATGGGAAGGTGTGCCTTGCTTATTTATGTTTCATTGGGTTAAAGCGGTACTTTCATTTAAACCACCCTTTTTCTTTGGAACGAGTGATGGCTTCAATGCGGTTACTTGCATTTAACTTGTTGAGGATAATAGAGATGTAATTTCGCACCGTACCGGTTGTAATAAATAAATGTCCGGCTATTTCCTTTGTATTTTTACCGTCTGCCATCAGGCCAAGAACAGCATTTTCACGTTCGGTCAGTGGATTCTCCTGAACATAAGCCTCGTCCACCAGGTCAGGTGCAAAAATACGTCTTCCATTCATGACCTGACGGATTGATTCGGCCAGTTCCTCGATCGGGCTATCCTTTAACAGATAACCGCGTACACCGCCTTTCAAAGCACGTTCAAAATATCCGGTCCGGGCAAAGGTTGTCAAAATAATGACTTTACAGCTCATGCCCTTAAGTTCCTCAGCGGCCTCCAGGCCACTTTTGACTGGCATTTCAATGTCCATCAGACAGATGTCTGGTGTATGCTCCCTGACGAGAGCAAGAGCCTCCTGTCCATTGCTTGCGCGTCCTACCACTTCCATATCCTCTTCCAGATTAAGTAGGGAAGACAAGGCCCCCAGCATCATACGCTGGTCTTCGGCGATTACGATCCTGATCATTGTTCAACCTCCTTTATCGGTTTGCGGACCAGCTTGGGAACATGGATGACAATGCCTGTACCTTCCATGTTTGCTCCGGAACGAATATCCAGACAACCGTTCACAAATTCAAGTCGTTCTTTCATTCCCAAGATTCCGGTACCGCGCCGTTCTTGCTTGCGGGTACGTTCGATTCCAACTCCGTTATCCTGAACCGTTACTATATTATCGGACAGTGTTTCCTCGATACGGATGGTGCATACCACTGCCTGACTGTGTTTTACGACATTTGTAACGGCTTCTTTCAGACACATGCCGAGTACATTTTCATTTAGTTGTGACGTATCCTGCAACTTCGGATTGCCTTCCAGTACAAATTCAATGGAAGCGGCTTTCAAAATCTGTTCGGCACGGAACAGTTCATCCACTAACTGTGTGCCACGCATGTTTGTTACCATTTCCCGGACTTCCTTCAGGGCCGTACTTGCCGTCTGTCTCAGATCGTTCAGTTCAATCTCGGCCTGATCAGGATTCATGCGAAGCAGACGCTTCGCCAGATCGGTTTTCAGACCGATGAGAGAGAGTTTTTGTCCAAGTGTATCGTGCAGATCGCGTGCAATACGTTGCCGTTCTTCCATTTTCACCAGATCATCCAGCCGTTTGTTGGCATTCTCCAGCTGGCCTTCCAACTGTTCACGCTTATTTTTGTTATACGTACTGATCGGAAGCAGAATGGATGCCATGAGACTAATGAATACAAACGGAAACTGACTGAGCAGTAGGGTGCTCTGCTTGATGAAGCTATAATTAATGGTTAGAAAACTGGCTGCCAGGTTCACCGAATAGAGGGTGAAAAAGCCGGCTTTATTTTTAATATTCCCAATAAAAAAAGCAAGAAACAATGAGAAATAGGCATAATCATAAGCGATGGTCATCGTAATTGATATGGCGATCAGCAGCCCAATCCACATATACACCTGCCAGCCCCTCGTGATGAAGGCAAGCAGATAACAAACAAAGAAGAACAGAATGATGAAAATGCCCGCCACCATGGGCCACAATTTGGAATATTGTGAAATATAATAGAAGGGCAGGATGAAAAAGACGAGCCATACATATGGATTTAAACCTGTATTTTTATAAAAGAGCTGCATCCACTTTTGAATGAAAATTCTCCTCCTCGGACTTGCATTGTACTCAAACTTAGCCTGACTGTAGCATGACTTTAGCCTGAATACAAGAAAACGAATCCGACAGAGTTAAGGCTTCTCTGTCAGACCCGCTTGGTTGTTTACTCGAATAGGCGGTTGAACGTAAGGCTTGCGGGATAACGTTTTGATCTCGCCGAAGCTAATAAAACGCTTGGATTCTTCGTCCCATAGACGGAAGCGCAGGGCAGCCAGACTGGAACGTAGCGTAATCGTTGTTGCATTCTGCAAAGGTGGTGTTGCATTATGTGCTTCTTCCAAGTAATAGTTAGGTACACGTGGGCTCAAGTGATGCACATGGTGGAACCCGATATTGCCGCTGATCCATTGCAGCAGTTTAGGCAATTTGTAATATGAACTACCTTCTACAGCAGCCTTCACATAACTCCATTCATCTTCATTCTCAAAGTACGTATCTTCAAATTGATGCTGTACGTAGAACAGCCAGATGCCGAAGAAGCCGGAGAAGAAAAAGACGGGTGCCTGCACCAGAACAAAAGCCTGCCAGCCGACCAGCCAGCACATAAAAGCGTACAGGATAACGATCAAAACTGTTGATAGATGCGTATTGATGCGCTCTTTACGTCTTGCGCCTTTACGGTTAAAGCGGTAGGCGAACAGGAATACATAAATGGGCCCAATACCGAACATGACAAACGGATTACGATAAATCCGGTAGAATAGACGACCCCAAGGGGAAGCGGCTTTATATTCCTCAACCGTCATCACCCAGATATCGCCAACTCCACGTTTGTCCAGATTGCCGCTGGTGGCGTGGTGAATGGAATGCTCATTTTTCCATTGCAGGTAAGGCGTCAGGGTTAATACACCTGTAATCGTACCGAGAATGTCGTTGGCACGTTTGCTTTTGAAGAATGAACCATGACAGCAGTCGTGGAAGATGATAAACGTTCTAAGTACAAACCCCGAGGCTACGAGGGCAATCGGAAATGTCAGCCAGTAGGACACGGACAGGCTATAGTACGCTGCGGCCCATAATAATAATAGTGGTAGTATGGAATTCACTAATTGTTGGATACTCAGGCGAAGATTATTTTTCTCATAAGGGGTCACTTCTTTTTTAAGGGCCATTTCTTTGGTTCTGCTCATAGACTTACGTCCTCCTTCAATGGTCAATAACTGTAATCAGTTCTAACCTAACGCTTCCTGGGAAGATGTCTCCAAGTGAGGCGTTTTTATCATTGTATAAGAATGCGTCCAGTGCAGTAAGTCATAAACGTCAGTACACTGTAATGATGAATATCAATGATGACCCATGACATTTGTCATGGGTAGATGAAGCAAACCTGCTTTGTAGAGCCTGAAAAACAGTATTTTTAGATTCCTTTGTACAATTTGCGCAACAATTTGTATTATGTATACAAATTTTGTGCCGGGCATGGTAGAATCTATCATTGAGTGGTTATGACAACTTATGAAATTGGTTGATAGGTTGATTTTCTGATGGATTGGATGGAGTGCATGATGAAGAAAAGAATAACGGATATTCTATTTATTATGGCGGGTGCATTTCTGTTTGCACTTGCAGTAAACCTGTTCGTCATCCCGAATGATCTGGCTGAAGGCGGCGTTACAGGGATTACAATTATTTTGTATTACCTCTTTGAATGGTCTCCTGGACTGATGAACTTGCTCCTGAATGGTATTTTGCTACTTGTGGGGTACAAATTTCTGGACAGAACGACAACGGTGTATACCATTATTGCGGTGGTATTTAACTCGCTGTTCCTGCACCTAACCGAGAGCTGGACGATCGCATCGGACGAGCTCTGGATCAATACTATTTTTGGTGGATTATTTGCCGGTCTGGGTATAGGCATGATTGTTAGAGTAGGCGGCACAACGGCGGGCACCGTTATTCTGGCCCGGCTTGCCAATAAATATCTGGATTGGAACATCAGTTATGGACTGTTATTCTTCGATCTGATCGTGGCGTTCTCGTCTTTCTTCATTATAGGGCCGCAAGGTTTGATGTGTACGATTGTCATGTTGTTCGTCGGAACCAAAACGATGGAGTTTATTATTGAAGGGCTCAATCCGAAAAAAGCAGTTACGATTATATCTACCAAACAGGATGCCATTGCTCAACAGGTCATTGAGAAGATGGATCGGGGAGTTACCGTCTTGTCTGGTCATGGCTACTATACGAAGAACCCGAAAGAGATCTTATATATTGTCATTAGCAAACAAGAAGTTCCGATGCTGAAGAAGATTGTGCGAGCGGAGGACGAAATTGCTTTCATAACGATCCATGATGTGCGTGACGTATTTGGTGAAGGATTCATTGAATTGTCCAAATCGTAATGAAACGTATATATAAGGAAGTAAGGAGCTGCGGTGTTTATCACTGCGGCTTTTTTGATTTACATAATGTAAAGTCGAAATTGAATGATTACGATGAGATCAGGCCTTGATTTTGAAATCATATCATCCGATACAGACAAAAAGCTGTACACGTTTTAAAGCCGATGATATATTAAATTTAATTCGTTAAGAAACTTAACTAACTATAAAAGGAGGCGATAAAATGGCTGGCACACCGCAGTATATCCGCAATCTGAACGAGAATTTGATTATGGATGCGCTGATCGCAACTGGTGCGATGTCCAGGGCAGATATCAGTCGTCAGACCGGACTCAGCAAACCTACGGTGTCGTCGGCGATTGAACATCTGATTGAACGAAATCTGGTGCTGGAAACCGGCAGAGCCGACAATGCCCAGGGTCGCAAAGCAACACTCATTCGATTCAATGAAACAGCTTATTATGTCTGTGGCATTGATATTGGGGCAACCCGAATTCGGATTGCACTCTCTGATCTGAATGGTGAGATTATGGATTACAGAACGTATCCAACATTATCGGTCCAAAGCGGTGATCGAGCAAGGTCGGCAATCCTTGATGTGCTTCGAAGCCATATGGATGAATTACTGACGGAAAATCAATTGAATTGGGATCAGATCCAATGTATTGGTTTTGGCATTCCAGGTGTTGTACTGCCGGACTCTGGTGATATTGATCGAATCGTTACCCCGTTAGAGGGATTGGAAAAGTTGCTCTCGCTTGAATCATTGTCGGGAGCCTTCCCGTGTGAAGTGATCCTGGAGAACGATGTGAACCTGGCTGCACTGGGGGAGTACAGGGGTGGAGCAGCAGCGGATTCCAATCTATTTGTGTTTTTCTCCATTGGTACTGGAACGGGTGCAGGCATCATGGTGAACGGGCAATTGCTACGAGGCATGGGCGGTTTGACAGGCGAGCTCGCGGAGATGTTGTTGGAAGAGGGGCGTCGATTGGAGGATGTTTTGTCAGCGGAAGGTCTGATGGAACTGGCCAAGCGTCAGTTGGATGCCAGTCTTCTTGAGGGTCCTGATTCTGGTATAGAATACCTTCGTGAACACCTGACTCCTGAGAAACTGTTTGAAGCTACCCGAGGTGGAGAATCGCAGGCTGTGAAGATTCTGAAACAATACAGCCAAATGATTGCTTCGGCTCTGCGGAATATCTGTGTCGTGCTTGCTCCCCATCTCATTGTACTTGGCGGAGGTATCGGGGGAAATGGGGATGTGTTATTGCCGTTTCTCAGACAGATCGTATCTGATCAATTCCCGGCGAAGCCTGAACTGATCTGTTCAGAGCTGGGCGAGCGGGCTGTAGTGACTGGAGCAGTGCAGGTAGCCTTGCAACAGACGATGTTGAATCTTCAGCATGAGGCATTGGAATAAAAGCGTCAAAATGAGATTTGAATTAAACATCAGCTAGGCTGATTTAAAAATAGAGAAGATTCATCAGACATTGAACGGGTTGAACATCGCATATTAGGAGGACAAAGCTATGTTTACCGATAAAAAGGAATATTCATTTTCAACTTGCTGGAACATCAAACGTCATACTACGGGTGAGGGCATGATCGAGGAGATCAAATCCCTAGGGTTCAGACAAGTGGAGCTGAATTATAACGTGACGGACGAATTGCTGCAAACGATTGAACCGATGATTGAACGGGGAGAAATCGGCATATCCAGTGTGCACAATACGTTTCCGCATGTAGCTGATCCCGATTATGGAACCGATTCGGTTCTGCTCGGTTTCGACGATGAGCCTCGTCGTAAGCGGGCCATTGAACTGCTGCTCGGTTCAGCTGAATATGCACATCGGTATGGTGCGAAGGCAGTTGTCGTGCATCCAGGCGAGGTGCCGTTTGAATATAATATTGATGAAGCATTGAAAAAGATATATCACGATCAAGGGCCGGACTCCACGGACTATCAATCGTTATGGCAAGAGATGATTGAGAAGCGCGAGGCGGGGAGTGCACATTACCTGAAGCGAATTCAGGAGAGTCTGGAAGAAGTGTGCGAGTTGTCGGAACAGCGCGGGTATGGGGTGAATTTTGGCATTGAAACCCGATCTCGCTGTTACCAAATGCCGACGCTGCAGGAGGCGGGCGCACTTATCCGCAGCATGAAAGGGGCACCACTCGGATTGTGGTACGATATTGGTCACGGTATGATGATGGATCGAATGGGGCTCTATGACAATGTACGTGAAGCAAATGAATTGATCGACCATGTCGTCGGGGTACATATTCATGAGACGGTAGGCTTGTCGGATCATTGGTGTCCTTATATCCATAGTAAGGACATGGCATTTTTTGATTCATTTCTGGACATCATTGATCGTTCTCCGGTCAAAGTATATGAGTTGAAAGCAGCCTGCACACCGGAAGAGATTGATGAGAGTCACCAGTTAATTACAGCTCGTATCGCCGGACGTCAAGCGGCACGGCAGCACGGATAATCTGGCAAGAGAACAGCGGTGAAAATAAACATAAAGAGAGCGGTCAGAATAATCTTACCTTTTGGGTTAAGTGGTATTCTGCCGCTCTCTTTCCGATGTGATATTTTCTAATCTGTAATTATAAGATATAATATGCATTAATCAGGCTATGGTATCCCTTCCTTCTGAACTCTTACAATGGTATTAGGGGTGCCGCTTCCCTGATTTTTTTAGTTTTTTGGACTGTGTTATACATATGAAGAACCGCCACGAGCTAGGCCAAGTATACCAATGCTGAATATATTATCGTCATGTGGGAGAGTACAAGTGATGGACTTATTCTCAATCTATTTCAGCAGGAATTTGAAAGTGATCATTGCAGAGCGCAAGGGCAAGCTGCCTGTGCGTATATTGGCGACTGCACTGAGAAATTTGGAATCGCTGGGATATACGTTTTCGACGAAACTGATAGATGTGCTGAATACCTGGGAACGTGACAGATTCGTTTTCTGGTTTGAGCAATTGATAGATGAGCTTCGAAAGATGAAAGGAATCAATTTAAAGGAAATCCTCGTGTATCCGAAATTTCCTAAGCGGAAAATGAATATTCAGGAAAGTAAATTTTATTTAAATGCTTTGATGCATTCCTGGAGACAGCAGCTTCTTGAAAAGGAGCAAGAACAGGAGCAGCGCATATTACTGCTGAACAAGCTGCGACTGCGTGTGATTCATCTCGGCAGTGAAGCAGATTTTTACCAAGTAGGAATGGACCTGCTTACAGCAAAATCTTCGTTAATGCCAGTTGCAAGAGAGCAGTTGACCTGGTTTGCAACAAAGTACGAAGGCTGGGCCACATTTGAACCAGAGGCAGGGCAAATACCTGTGAGGGAAAATGCAGCCGTTTATTGCGCGGCTTTATTAAAGGCGGGGCGTGCTTCGGTGAAGCAACTCCAGCGACATTTGCGCACGGCAACAGATATATTGCGGCTGGCGGTAGCGTGTTCCGATGGAGATGTCAGTCTGAAGGAGAACACCCGCTTCCGTTCATTTACTCGATCTGAACGTCGGGTAATACTTGCTTTATTGGAGGGTGCTTCGAACCCGCTGGAAGATTTGTTTCGATATAAAGGTCGCTGGCAGAGATTGGCCGAGCGACTGCATCCAGGTGAATATCGTCACCGTTATCCAGGGGCAATAGTGGCGCTGGACCAGTTGCGACGTGGGGAACGACCGCTTACCTTTCATGGCAGAGTGGAGCGGGCATTTGAACAGAAGGATAACAAGCTTATTGTGGAGACGCTTGCGGAACGTCCGGGAGAGATGATGGGTCAGCTGGACCGAATGATACGTTCCGGTGTTCCGGTACAGCAAGTGATCAGCAAAATGGAAACTGTGGAAGAGAAGGTATCGACAAGGGCGCTGCTTCGAGTGTTGGCCCACTTCAGCACACGGACGGAGTTTCAGGTCAGGAGGAGCTTTTTCCGCCAAGGCAACACGGCAAATCTGTATGTCTCCACTCAATCGCTACCGTCCCTCAACGTTGAGGATGTTCATGCGGTGATATCGGCGGTAGAGCATACACTGTTGAAACGGTTTGCCGTGCTTCCACCACTCGGTAATGTCTACATTGATGAAAGACTTCAAGAGTTTTCAGTTCCATGGGGAAAACGCCGGGCAAGCGAATCTCTTCGAGCTCTATCGCGTGCGTCATGGATATCGTTACCCACAGGAGATACCGTTCGTTTTTTTCTGTGGTGGAGAGAAGGCCTGAGCGGTGATGAGCGAATCGAACGTGTGGATACCGATCTGTCGGGTGTACTGTATGATGAGGATTGGCGTTATATGGACCAAACATCCCGGACCCCTCTGCAATCGAATGAATATATAGCTGCAAATAGTGGGTTTATGGTGACTGCACCGGATGGAGCGGCGAAGTATATGGATCTGCATTTGCCGTCCGTTTCTAGGTTAGGGGCACGTTATATTGTAATCATGGTTAACGCATTCAGGGATAATGCTATCAAGGATTTGCCGGAGTGTTATGCTGGCTGGATGATGCGTCAGGTTCCACAGTCGGATGAAATGTTCGAACCTTCAACGGTGCAGGAGCGAATCGATCTGACGGCAGATTCCCGTAATTGTATTCCAGCCATTATTGATGTACAGGAGCGGTGCATTTTGTGGTGCGATCTTGGCTTAAAGAGACAGCCTAAAGCGCATCATCCGATGGGAGACAACAAAGCCGAATTGGCTTTGATCGCCCGGGCAATGACGGAGTTGAAACGACCAGATTTATATACCTTATTCATGCTTCACGCTAAAGCGCGGGGAACATTGGTTGAGACATTAGGGATGGCCAATCTCGTATTTACAGCGGAACTGGAATCCAATCGTGTGGCTGAAGTGGCAGAGTATCTGACAGAAGGCCCACCCGTGGAGCGCACTGTGATTACACCTCTGGAGCAGGAGTATATTATGAAGCAGTTTTTGTAACGATGTAGGTTCGGATGTTTAGTCATAGATTATTGTAAAAGGGGTATTTGTCACGTTGGACCTGCGCGGGTAACCATGACAAATACCCCTTTTGGGTGTGGATTATATTATTGAGCATATGAGTAGCATGAAAGAGAATGGAGAAGTTAAAGGGCATTCCATTCCATTTCATATTTTATTCGTACATTCGTTGTTCAACTTCAGCAAAAGCGATATCAGGGCTCTCATTTGAATTATCGATATAAGCCACGGCTGAGGCAGGCAACGGCCAAGCTACTTGTTTACGGGCAAGTGAAGCTGTGAAGGCATCCCAGTTCTTCAGCTTCCACTCATCCAGCGGGGATTGTCTGGCTGTAATCCGCTCGCGATACAACGTTTCATTCGCAAGATAAATATAAGCCACGCGTACATCCGTATTATCGAGGGAGCGTCCAATCTGTGCGAGTTCCTGCTCAATCCAGTCTGGAGTTCCGATTTCTTTGGTAAAGGGCCCCACAACCACGGTATCGATACCCAATTGCACGTTGTCCAGTGCAGCATCCATCGTAATTCGGTATCCCAAGTCACGACACAGCCGTTTGTATTCCGGTGAATCCCGATCGGATGGATCGAGTCCCTGCAGGGTCATTATTGCTTCAGCAGCTGGACGTAGCAGGATATCCATATCCAAAAAAGCAGCTTTATGTTTACGCGAGAGGGCTTTGGCAAGGGTTGTTTTGCCGCTCCCGGCCCCGCCAAGAAAAAAAATCAGTTTGCTCATGGTTTGAATTGCCTCCTCATAATCGATAGAAAGAATATGTAATGTCTAAGTAAGAATAAGAGATTCATGATGACACCTCAGGTGTGAAATGACTTGTTTATTTTATCACAAACGTCTTCAATTGATAGCTAGACAGAAAAGGAAGAATCAGGTAATATTATACCTAGTTTTACTATGCATAGATTTCCGATGTATATAGCCAAGTGGTTTTATTAGGTTCATTTGAAGTTTTAAGAAGTGTGGTAAAAGTAGCTATTGTTAATGGACGTGGAAGCATGAACAAAAGGGAGTGACAGCTTTGCAGGTAAACAAACAAATGATTAAAGGCAGCACGGAGACATTGATTCTTACGCTACTGAAGGAACAGCCGCTTTACGGTTATGAATTGATCAAGGAACTCCATCGTCAATCCGAGGGTGTGTTTAATTTAAAGGAAGGTACGTTATATCCCATTCTGCACGCGATGGAGCTTGAGGGATGGGTGGAGTCTTACTGGATGGAGGTTGAAGGTAGGAAACGTAAATATTATTCCATCTGTGACAAGGGTGTGGAGGCGTTACAGCATAAAAAAGCCGAGTGGCTTTTATTCCGCGGTGCCGTGGATCGGGTGCTTGGGGAAGGAGGCTTAACATGACGGATCGACATGAGAAGATTAAACATTATCTTGATCAACTGTGTAGTCAGGTTAAGGCACGTGAAGTACATACTGATCTGCGTGATGAGCTTGGCAACCACATGGAAGAAATGATGTTGGACAAGGAGCAAGAGGGACTGAGCCAGGAAGAGGCAGCTGCATACGCCATTGATCAGATGGGTGATCCCGCAGTGGTGGGCAAAAGTATGCACAGATTGCATCGTCATCGTATGCATTGGGGGCTGTTAGTTGGATTAATTGGTTTGTCTATAACTAGCCTGTTACTGATATGGATTTTTACGACGAATGTCGCAGATGAAAAGTATCAGTCCTTATATCTGGGGCATGTGGTGTATACCGTTATAGGTGTAATGATGATGTTGTTCTTTATTTACTTTGATTATCGTAAGTTGAAAAGAGCTGCCTGGTGGATCTATATTCTACTTAATGTCATGTTGTGGATCAGTCCAATGATAACAACGGATATTCATGGTAATAGCAGGTACTGGGGCTTATTTGGATTAACGATAGACCTTACCACAGCTTCAGTGTGGATTTTGCCACTTGCTATAGGTGCCATTATGTTGGACAAGCTTCGTTCCAATTGTAATATGCAATCCATCTTGACCTACATTGCAATGATAATGTTCCCCGCAGTACTATTGTTTCAAACGTTGGACTGGGTTCGGTTGTTTCTGTTTGGCATAATGAGCATTATTATATTTGGCTGGCTCACGAAAAAATGGCTTTATACAGTCATAGGTGCTGTTATAACAGGAAGTATTTTTGTACTGCTATTGTTTTTTGCAGATCAATACGGACGCCTGGAGAGGCTCTCTGTCGTTTTGAATCTTCAGGATGACCCTTACGGGAGTGGCTATAGCAACAATTCCATTATTGAAGTTATTCAATCATCCGGCTGGTGGGGGAATGGGATTGATACAACGTTCGATAAGTTTAAAACGAGTTATTATAATTACCCAGGTGTTCTGCTCATTGATGTGTTTGGTTGGTCAGCCGGGATCCTGTTATTGGTGGGGATCATCTGGTTTGTTATCAGTATGATGAAGATGCTTCCTCGCATCCGGGATGATTTTGGTCGTATGATTATTGTCAGTATCACCGCCGTTTTTGCATTGCAAATCATCTATTCGTTGGCGATGACCACTGGGAAGGCTCCGATTCTTAGTATTTCTTTTCCTTTTATTGGATACGGTAATCATCTGATGTTTGATTATGCCATGCTCGGTTTACTCCTCGGTGTGTACCGTCGGAAGGATACCATTTCGAAGAGAAATGAAAAAATACGGCACAAGGTGGATGCCGAACCAATGACCAGTTTATAAGCAAGCAACATCATTACCGCATCTAGAAACGAATGGATTGTTATGCTCATTTAACGAGCATTCATGGGAACCAGATATGTCTGAGGTTTACCCATCCCTGGCTGTTGAAGGAGAGGCCACGAACGGAAGGCAGGTAGGCAGTCTCCACAGGTTTTTCAGTTAAATGGAATAATAAACTCTGCTGCACCAGAAATTGTTCGATCCGATCCAGTTCGGCAGTTCTGTCTGCTACTATTTGCGAAGCAACAACAGTTTGCAGCATCTCTTGAACACTCTTCTTGGAAGATTCCTCCAGATGTTCGGATAAAGTGAGATAGAGATCGTACCTGCGTAATTCTTCGTCCCGGTCCCGAATCAGGGAGAAGAGAATCAGATCGGATTCCAGTCTCAGGTTCCCTTTGAATTGCTCCATCGTGCCTATGCGGACAGTACATGTGAAGCCGTACATTTCCAATGACGATGCCAAACGTCTAGCATCCATCCGATACTGAGGAATGGTTGTGATGTGTAAGGGGATAGGTAGATCAAAAGTAGAGTGCTGAGACAAATAAGTCAATTCTTCTGCATTCATCAACACTTTATCAGCATCTCCTGGATCATCTTCATTACTTTCATTCATGCCATTCCCATACAATTTAGTAACACACGCCTGAACATGTGCTCTTACATCCGGATCGCTTAGCGGTCCGGTTTTTTGTGTATTACAAGTGAGTAATTTGCGTACCATCACGCCTGCACTAATCTGTGTCCAGTCTCTACCCTCAGACGAGGATGGATTATGAACAAGGTGGAAGAAAGGAGATTCGATATCTTGTTTTTCATCCAAATGTGCAGGAGCACTCCACGGGATTTGTAGAATATCTACACGGTCCAGATGGGCTCTGCCTTGAAAATACATCGGAAAAGCTTCAAGTCTGCACAAGTGATCATCCCAGGTTGTAACCTTGAAAGGCCCGGTTCCTATAGGCTTTTGCATGGTATTCGATACATCTGGTTCCTTGTCTCCATCTTTATGTTGCCCGTAAGTGGCTTGTGAAACAATCGCTGCACGGCTCGTAGAAAGAAAGGGCAAAAACAATTCGTGAGAGGCTTTGAGCTTGAAACAAACGGTCAAGGGATCTGTTGCTTCAAGCGATAGAATTTGTTTGCTCACATCGCGGTATAATGTCCGCCGTTCTGTGGATTGCAGTCGTTCAAATGTATACACCACATCCGCGGCTGTCAGCAGGTGTCCATTGTGAAAAGTAATCCCTTTACGCAAATAAAAAAACCATGTTTTCCGATCTGAACTGACATCCCAGGTATGAGACAGACAGGGAATAATCTCTCCGTGTTCATTACGTTGAACCAGCCCGTCGAACACATGACTAGTGACAAAAGATTCTGCCAGCAAATTGATAAAAAGGGGATCAAGGGCGTGCAGTTGTTGGCGGATCGGTAACCTGAGCGTATCAATTCGCTCATTATGGCTACCAGCTTCCGTATGGTGTCCAGAATAACCAAGTAGCCACTGGTTTAGGTGATCCTGCATTGTCGTAGAACTAGAGAAAGCACCAACCTGTTCGGCGGCTTGCTGCAACTCGCGGCGATTCATGGCCTGCATCATGTATTCTGCTGCAATTTGATCAGCCGGAACAAGTAGGGTCAGCGTAGAACGCCGTCCACGTCCGCGCTGGGACACCCACCGAATCCAGTCTTGGGCAACCATTTTTTTGACGATTGTTAATGTGTTACGGTGTGTACACTCGAGCAGTTCCGCAAGGTCAGAGAGCGTTACTTCATGTTCTAATAGTTGACCAAACCGGCTATGAAGCAGCAAATATTGCTGATGTAATTTCAAGGTTTTGATTCCTCCTGGAGGTTGTAGCTGATGCAATATAATAAAATAAGAAGTTTTATCGTTTTTAATTTCTATTTATATTCTTATTTTATCATCTAGAATGAAACCTAGAAAGTTTAATGGAGGTTTTTCCCATGATTGATAAAATAATGGCTTCACCCAACCGCGCTTTAATTACGCTACTATCCGCATTAATGTTAGCTATCATTCATCAGTATTTGTTCTATGGCAAGGATATTGGTGTTTCTTATCCCATCTTTGTTATCCTCTTTTATGGCTTTATGTTCTTGTTTGCCAGGGACCGCATGCGGCGATTGACCATGATTGATGCTTTTATGGCTGGGGTGGTGCTGATGCTGGCGCTAACGTTTCTGTTATACGACAATGAACCGCTGCGTATCCTTAATTTCCTGATCGTACCGGGGCTTATTATCTTACATATGACTTATCTGGTCGGCAGAAAACAGAGACAATGGTGGGACATTGGATTGATCGGTACCGCGATGGACCATTTGCTGCCACAATCCATCCGTCATTGGGGAACGGTCGCAAGCATTGTTGTGAAAACAGGAGGACGTGGGCTAGGTAAAACGCAGAAAACGGCTGCTTTCAAAGTATTCATTGGCCTTATAGCTTCCGTTCCCATCCTCATCGTGGTTGTAGCACTGCTGACCTCAGCAGATGGGATTTTTAATGAGTATTTGTCCGGTTTTCCCCAATGGCTGAACCAGATGACACTGACACCAGGATTTCCGAGAGTGATCTGGATTCTCATCGCGAGCGTTTTATTGTTCAGTTACGTATGGGGTTTCGTTCAGCCAATGCAATATGAAGCAGATAAGAGAGAAAATGCACATTGGAAAAATGGAAAAGCAATTACGGTTACTTCAGAAATCGAAAAGCGAGAAGATGTTTCCGTGAATTCCATACAGGAGAGTCCTTCCTTGAACTCAATCATAGAGGATCAGCCAGCAAATAAGCCCGCACCTGAGGCAATTTCTACTCAAGCTCATCGTGAACCTTTAAGATTGGACCCCATCATTGTGGGCACGATGCTGTTGGTCATCAACTGTGTGTATGTTCTGTTTGTGCTTGTACAATTTTCTTATCTTTTTGGGGCGGGTGAGGGACATCTTCCGTCAGAATTGTCCTACGCAGAGTATGCAAGAAGTGGATTTGTGGAGCTGATACTGGTAACAGGCATTAATTTTTTCATTCTGATCATCGCCCTTCAGTTCACGCGTTCAAGCGGCAAAATAGGTTCTGTTGTGCATCAGGTGCTGCTCTTTGTCCTGGTGGGTTGTTCCGCAATCATGCTGTACTCGGCGTTTATACGCCTCAACCTGTATGAACAGGCTTATGGATATACCTACATTCGATTTCTCGTACATGCATTCATGATTTTTCTGGCGCTACTGCTGCTTATTGCAGCTCTTCGAATCCGTTATACCTCCATACCGTTGATCCGCTGGTATATTGTATTGTCCCTAGCAGCCTATGTGGCAGTCAACTATGTGGGCATGGATAATCGGATTGCAGAGCTTAATATTACACGATATCATCAGACAGGCATTATTGATGCATCCTACTTGACGAGTTTATCTGCAGATGCCGTTCCGATACTGCGAGAGTTTGCCCAGAGGGAGTACCCGGATTTGAAAGGGGAAATGCTGGAGCATCAAGCTAACTTTGACCTGGAAGAAACAGACAGTTCCTGGGCTTCTTTTAATATGGCAAGACATAGAGCTAAGCTAGAATTGTCCAAATTGAGAATGAAATGAATTCATCTACCTGTTTTCCAGCAATGAATTTATGCAAAATCCATATGTAAGTGTTATACTATAAAAACTAACCTATAAAGGGGGTGAATCCCTTGTTTGAACTTCAGGAATTGATACCGTATATATTTTCACTCGGACTCATTTTCACAGTCAGTTACGCTTATATTGCCCATCTGCATTGCGGCATTACAGAGTACTGGATGGAAGGTGGGGCCGGAGGTGGTCTGGAACCTGGATTGCCAACCTTGTCCTTGGACGGACAACACAGACCTGAAGCTTTAAGTCGAATCGTCAGACGAAGAGAATCCCCGGATGAAGATGAACCAGATTGCCATTCCTCGTTGTATGTACTTTCTACAAAACAACGAGGAGGATATATATGGAACATAAGACAAGCAAGGGGTTCACTTTTACATCTGGCAAGGGACGGATCTATGGCCTGATTGCAATTCTTTTTGCAGTGATGCTACTGGCTGGATGCAGTAACAACGTCTCAGAGATTAATTCATCAACACCGGGGTTCTTTAACCATTATGTTGTATTTCCACTGTCGTATCTCATTCAGCACATCGCAACGATATTTAATGGAAGTTATGGGGTAGCCATTATTGTGATCACCCTCGTTATCCGTCTTGCGTTGTTACCATTGATGATGCGACAAGCAAAATCTCAGCAAGGTACCCGAGTGATCATGAATGCTATGAAGCCGGAGATGGATGCGCTCAAGAAAAAGTATGAGGGCAAAAACGACCCAGCCGATAAGCAGAAGCTTTCGCAGGAAACGATGGAGCTGTACAAGAAGCACAAGTTCAATCCGCTGAATATTGGATGCTTGCCACTGCTGATTCAGTTGCCTATTCTGTCAGGTATCTACACGGCTATTCGGCTTACGCCAGAGTTGTCATCTCACTCCTTTCTGTGGTTCAAATTAGGAGCGCCTGACTATGTGCTTGCAGTCGTGGTAGCTATTATTTATCTGATCCAAGCCAAGGTTTCGCAAGCCAATATGGCGCCGGAACAACGAAAACAATTCGCAATCATGGGATATATCTCTCCTTTGATGATGGCCTTTTTCTCGCTTTCGGCACCTGCAGCGATGCCGCTGTATTGGACGATCGGCGGTTCATTCCTGGTCTTGCAGACGTTATTGTTCCGCAAATTGTATCCGGTTGAACACCCGCAAGAGCCCGTGGCTGTGCAGGTAAAGAACAAAAACATCAAACCTGCGAAGCCCGCTAAGTCCTAAGTTTTCACTCATGAGAATGGTGCAGTAGAATTGAATGAATTAAACGTATGTGTTGATATAACTGATGTTCTTCACCATAATGTAGCGCAAAGATGCCTTGTCCCATGGGACAAGGCATCTTTTTTTGTATGTCCAGTTATAACATTCAAATAGCTGGTTCATCAGACAACTGGAAACGGGATACGAAATACCAGATTAACTCACGGCGGGAGGATACGTCTGTTTTGGCAAAAATGGATTTTAAATGATCCTGTACCGTGTAAGCTGATATATGCATTGCTTCGGCAATTTCTTTGGAAGAATAGCTGCGCAGCACGTAACCCAATAGTTCTCGTTCCCGAATGGACAACCCATGACTCTCTGCGAGTAATGGCAGTAAGTCCTGCGGCATAGCCTGTTCAAGCCTGATCGCAATCTGATCCAGACCTGAAAACTGTTGCATGCGGCTGGCATGAAGCACAAGGTAACGGCCATCCAGGAGTTGAATGCAAACTTTGGAAGGCGAATGAAGGATAGGTTCTTGCGCAACGATCAGGTCGGAATCTGTACGAATCTGACGCTGTAAATGCGAACTGACTGCACGGACTGGGCGCGGCAATACATCTGGTCCCACCTGCTCCAGTAAACGTAATTGTGATAGCCAATATTGAGCGGGAGCGTTCACGGATAACAGCTCGAAAGCGTCCGATGTGATCATAATACCAGGGTCCGAGGGACTTCCGCTCTTAATCTCGTCCATAAGAGTCAGACTTGTGGATCGTAACATCAAAGCAATAGAAGGTGTCCAGGCCTGAATGCTTAGTCGCTCCTCTTCCGTGAATACGGGTTGTTCCGTCTTGCGATATAGGGTTAGATACCCCCAACAGGCTCCGCCACTGACCAGTACAGCCCGAAGTTCATTACCGAAACCTGCGGGTTGAAGGATGTTATGATACCGAGCGCTTACAATAGGGTTTTCGCTTATCGATGCATGAAGGATCGCTGTATAGTCGCCGCTGTGAATCAAATCAGCATACTTATGTATATCTTCTTCCATGTATTCATTAACGAACAGCCGGTCATGAATGGCTTCAATGCCGTCTTCCGTCACGGCACCTGTTGAGAGAAGAGTCTGTGGATCAACTGTTGTGAAGCAATACGCGTCATAGGGAACGATGTTCTGAATTTGTTTCAGGACAGCTTCCCGGTATGTGCGCGAGGTCCAGGTTCCTTTTTCGAGAGAAGTAATGAGTCGCTGGTTCGGTTCCATGCGTGATGTCATAAAGCTTTCTCCTCTCCACATGCAGATATCCCATTGTTCTGGGATTGTACGCTCTGCGTATCATTCTATAATGAAATTAGACGAACGAAGAGTCAAGTCTAACTTGAATCCATGAGGAGTGTAGTATCGATGGACCACAATCAACCATCTTTGAACTGGGATACGGCGGATGAAAACCGTTACGAACAATCGATAGCCCTGAAAATTCCGGGTTATTCTCATATGCATGATCTGATGGAGCAACTGCTTGCCGCTTCTATCACGGATAACAACGAAGCTGAGATACTAATTGTCGGAGCAGGTGGAGGTAAAGAATTAGCTCTGCTTGGTTCTCGCCATGCGGGATGGACGTTTACTGGAGTAGATCCTTCCCAGCGGATGCTTCAGTTAGCAGAGAGAAGAGTCCGGGAGGCGGGGATCGAAGCCAGAGTGCAACTTAAATCCATGACGCTTGAAGCGTTACCGGAAGGTGAGGTCTACGACGGGGCAACAAGTATGCTAATGCTGCATTTTATTCAGGGGATCGAGTCCAAAAGACGGTTTCTGTCCAATCTAGCGGCCAGACTCAAGCCTGGGGCGCCACTCATTATTGCAGCAGTGAATGCCGATCTTCATTCGCCTGTATATCCAACCATGATGCAAGCCTGGCAGGATCACATGTTAAGTAATCGTATTCAGCTTGAAGAATGGGAGCGGTTTGCAGCTTCCCTTGGCCGAGAATCGGATCCCATCTCATCTGAACAAATGATAGAGCTGATGAGAGAATGTGGATTCTCGCACATTACACGTTATTTCGGAGCATTTTGGGTGGAGGGATATTATGCGAAACGAGACTAAAACAGATTCTGTGAAAGACCAGATTTGGGTTGTTGGCGGATACGGTCAGGTGGGGCAAATGATATGTACGCAACTGGGACGATTGTTTCCCGGCAAGGTATGGGCGGCAGGTACGCGGATGAATCGGGCTGAGAAATTCAGCCGATCTACGGGTGGTATAGTCCAGCCGCTTCAATTGGATGTACGAAAAGCGATTGACCCTGTTGTGCTTCAATCGGTCAAGTTGGTGATCATGTGTGTGGACCAAACGGATACCCGATTTGTCGAGGCTTGTGCGAAAGCAGAGACAGATTATATTGATATTTCAGCCAATTATGACTTTCTGGGTCAGGTCGAACAGCTGCATTCCAAAATGCAGCGTTCCAAAGCAACAGCCATGCTTAGTGTGGGACTGTCGCCTGGGGTGACCAATCTGCTTGTGCGTGAAGCAGGTGCCCATATGGAGCAAGTAGACGAAGCGGACATTACTGTCATGCTGGGGCTGGGTGAAAAACACGGAAAAGCCGCGGTGGAGTGGACTGTGGATCAGATGAATGCTACCTATCAGGTCATGAAAAAAGGTAAGCCAGCGGAAGTGCAAAGTTTTCACGATGGTAAATGGATTGATTTTGGCGCAGACTTGGGCCTCAGGAAAGCATATCGGTTTAACTTTTCGGATCAACACGTCGTTGCTCGTACACTTGATATTCCAACGGTTTCCACTCGGTTATGTCTCGATTCCCGTTGGATGACTAGATCCATGGCAATTTCGAAACGTATGGGGCTGTTCACGCTACTGCGTATTCCCTCCCTTCGTAATGGTACGGTCAAGGCTTTTGGGGTTATTCCCGGAGGGGAGCCGATGTTTGCAGTTAAGGTAGATGCAGTGGGATGGAAAAAGGGCAAACAAGTCCATTTCGAGCAGCTGCTGGTTGGCGAGCGTGAAGCAGATGCAACAGCAGCAGTTGCGGCGGCGGTAGCGGAGAGAATGTATCGGACGGAACTACCGCATGGCGTTTTTCACATTGAACAATGCCTTTCCTTGCAGCATATTCAGGAAGCACTTCGTTTTCCATTGAAAGTAACAACGAAGATTACGTAAATCATATATGTTGTTGGATCATTTTTTTGCTCAGGCTCTCCGATCTGCTATGATGGAACAAATAATCATGGTAGAACGGAGGGAGATCATGAACTGCATTGCTGTATTGCCTTATTACAAAGTACAGAGAGAAGTGACGGGTCTCGCACAGGAAGTACTGCATAGCGATCGGTCCATGATCCTGTACTCGGACAAGATTGTAACGAAATACCGCGAGTTTAATATTACGGAAGTGTTCGACATGTCCTTTCGGAGAATGGGGAATGAAGGTGGTTTTTTCTATCTACATACCAGCACCGGAGTCTATCCTTATATGGTCAACATAGATCCCAAACCTTTTATCCAAACTTTCAGAACGATGACGACTCAAAAATTAACTTAGTCTTGACCTTGCCGTTACGTGAAGGCTTATCCTCGGATTTGGAAGTAAGGCAATCCAAACCTAGAGGAGTTGTGAAACGAATGAGTATTTTAATCCAGCAAGCCACAATCTTAACGATGAAAGACACCGATTCCCCCTTCAAGGGGGATATTCGCATTGTTGGCGACCGTATCGTAGAGATTGCTCCCCACATTCAGGCTCAACCGGGTGATGACATTATGGATGGTCAACATAAAGTGGCCATGCCGGGCCTGATCAATGCTCACCAGCATACACCGATGAGTCTGTTACGAGCATTCTCGGATGATCTGAAGCTGATGGACTGGCTTGACCGTAAGATGCTGCCTGCAGAAGCCCGGATGACACCCGAAGATATATACTGGGGAGCACAATTATCCATCGCCGAGATGATCCGTTCAGGAACTACAGCTTACGCTGATATGTACATTCACATGAATGAAATTGCAGAAGCGGTAACGATAACCGGTATTCGGGCATCGCTCACACGCGGCATGGTATTCGTGGAGGATGACGGGGGGCGCAGATTACAGGAAGCTGTCGATTTGGTGCAGCGTTGGTCGGGTAAGGCAGAGGGGCGAATTACGACGATGTATGGCCCGCATTCTCCCTATACTTGCCCAGTAGAACCTTTGCGGGAAGTCATCGCGATGGCGGAACGGGAGAACGTACCTATCCACATTCATCTGGCTGAGACGAAAGAGGAAGTTGTGAAAATTCGTGAACGCTATGGCATGACGCCAACGGAGTACTTGGAAGAGGCAGGTATGTTCGAAAAGGCACATGTACTGCTTGCCCATGGTGTACACCTGAATCGCAGAGATATTGGCAGATTGAAAGGCATGCGTGGTGGAGTAGCGCATAATCCGGTCAGCAATCTGAAGCTTGGCTGCGGAATTGCCCCAATTACCGAGATGATTGCACAGGGAATTAACGTGGGTCTTGGAACTGACGGGGCAGGCAGTGCGACAACCATCGATATGTTTGAAGAGATCAAGGCTGCGACCTGGCTGCAAAAGCTGGATTATGCTGACCCTACCCGGTTGTCGGCAAGAGAGGTACTACACATGTCTACACGGGGAAGTGCAGGTCTGTTGAACCTTCAGGATGAAGTAGGTGTGCTGGAAGTTGGGCGCAAGGCCGACCTGATTCTGATTGATCTGAAGAAACCGCATTTGCAGCCGGTTCATGAGCTGGAATCATTGCTTGCATACAGCGTGAATGGCGCCGATGTAGATACCACCATTGTGAATGGTCGTGTGTTGATGAGAGGCAGGCAGCTGCTAACGATAGATGAGGAAGAACTTTTCCGTCAGGTAGAGGTTCGTTCGAAGCGTATTGTGGAAGGGATTTAATGTGCCAAGCGGAACTAAGCAAACGGAGTCCTAATGAATGTAGGGCTCCGTTTGCTTTTCCTTACATATTGATTTTTGACAGCTACAATTCTTTTGCCAGGCAGACGCGAATTGTCCAGTTCATTATCAGTTCACACAAATTTGTTAGAATGTGAAATGGCCAATATAGATAGGGTGTATGACTTGGAGAGGAAGAGATCAAGATGACTATTTTAGAAGTAAAACATGTGAAGAAATCATACACGCTGTATGGTAAGGAAAAGGTTCCTGTGCTCCATGATGTGAATTTGAGCTATGAGACAGGAGAATTCGTCTCGATCCTTGGTGAATCGGGTTGCGGAAAGTCAACCCTTATGAATATTATTGGTGGAATGGACTCCGATTTTGAAGGGGAGATCCTTGTTCATGGAAAGAACTTAAGTGCTATGACTGAAAAGGAAATGGATGATTATCGGAAGAATAATATCGGCTTTGTGTTTCAAAATTTCAATCTGATCCCGCATCTGTCTGTGCTGGAGAACGTTACGATTGCCATGCAAATGACGGACACAAGTGAAAAGGAACGCAATAAGCGCGCTATAGATATTTTGACCGAGGTCGGGCTGAAGAGTCATCTGAACAAACGGCCTAACCAGCTGTCGGGTGGGCAGAAGCAAAGGGTTTCCATTGCTCGTGCACTATCGAACAATCCAGACATTATTTTGGCGGATGAACCAACAGGTGCTTTGGATAAGGAAAACGGGGATCAAATCTTGGCTCTGCTGGACAGTATTGCGCAAAAAGGGATGCTGGTCATTGCGGTAACTCACTCGCAGAAAGTAGCTGATTCCGGTACGCGTATTGTGAAGGTTGAGGAGGGACGGATTAAGGATGATATCCATCTAAAAGATCGTTCCTTGACCACTTATGAAGGCAGTCGTGGTGCTTCCAGAAACTTGGGCTTACTGGCTTCTTTCAAAATGGCTCTCAAAAATATGAAACTCAACGGCAAGCGTAATGTACTGGTTGCATTGGGTGGGTCGATCGGGATTTTAAGCGTACTCCTGATGCTCTCCTTGGGTAATGGAATAACGACATATATGAACGACGAAATCAATTCAAGTATGGACCCTTTGCTTGTGGATATAACGAAGCCCAGTGCAGATGCCAAAGATATGCAAGGCCCGCAAGCCTTGATGGCAGCAGGCGAACCTTTTACAACAGCCGACATTGAGACTATTCGCAAATTCCCTAATGTGGATCATGTAGAGACCATCACTACCATTACAGGCAAATCGACTATGGTTCATGCAAAGCAAAGTGTGGCACTTACGCAGTTAACGACGTTAACGGATGCTTTTGATCCAGCAACGCTAACAACGGGTAAGCTTCCGGTAGAAAATGAGATGTTGTTACCCCTCGATACGGCGAATAAATTAAGTGGAAATGACCAAGCTGAATCCATGATCGGCAAGTCTGTGTTTCTATATATCAATGAGATGGATGGCAATAATAAACCCGTAACTTTGGAGAAAGAAATAACCATATCTGGTATTTATGAAGCGTCAGATCAAAGATCACCAATGCAGCAATCACCGGGTTACATTTCATCACAGACGTTGGAGCAAATGTATGCGGACAAAGGAATAACGATTGGGCCAATTCAGGTTAACGCTTATGCAACCGATATGAAATATGTCAATGATATTAATGCAGCAGCTGTTGATGCGGGCTTCTCAGGCTCCCAGACGGCAAAAATCATGGAAAATATCACGACATACGTGAACATGGCCACGATCGTTCTGTCTGGTATTGCAGGCATTTCGTTAATCGTATCCGGTATTATGATATTGGTTGTGCTTTACATTAGTGTCGTGGAACGAACGAAGGAAATCGGAATCCTTCGTGCGATTGGAGCAAGAAAGAAGGACATCAAGCGAATTTTCTTTTCTGAATCTGCTCTATTGGGGGTATTCAGTGGAATCATTGCGGTAGTATTTGCGATAATTATTAGTTATGTGTTGAATATTCTCTTGGACAACGCTTTTGGAGCTAAGCTAATAAATCTATCGGGATACTACATTGTGTTCGGAATCGTTGTAAGTACAGTGATTAGTATCATCGCTGGTTTGATGCCATCATCGAAGGCTGCCAAGCTGGACCCGATGGAATCCTTACGATACGAATAAATTTAAGTTGTGAATAATGAAAATTGCGGAAAGGATAATGGATACATGAACACGATTCTTGTGGTGGATGATGATTTCCATATCCGCAAATTAATCCGAATTTATCTCGAAAAAAATCAGTTTTCCGTCGTGGAAGCGCCGGATGGCCAAGAAGCACTGAACATTTTGTCTCATACCAAAATTGATTTAGCGATTGTAGATGTGATGATGCCAAGAGTAGATGGTATTGAACTGACCGAAGACATTCGATCTTATATGGATATTCCGATTCTGATGGTGACTGCCAAGGGAGAATCCAAGGATAAAGTCAGAGGATTCAATGCAGGGTCAGACGATTATTTAGTAAAACCTTTTGATCCTGTGGAGTTAATTTTGCGTGTAAAATCTTTAATGAAGAGATACAACAAGATTTCATCGAATGTTATTCATATAGGCGGTGCAACGATTGATCTGAGCAATTTGACAGTGGAGGCAGGAGCTCAAACGGTTGAATTGAAAAAGAAGGAATGTGAATTGTTGTTTGCTCTGGCGAGTTTGCCAGGGCAAATATTCACACGTACACAGCTTATAGAAGATATATGGGGAATCGATTATGAAGGTGATGAGCGTACCGTTGATGTGCATATCAAAAGGTTACGAGAACGGCTTGAACCGATCCCTAAGTTGATCATTTCGACGATAAGAGGACTTGGATATCGTTTGGAGAGTGTATGAAAATCGTGAGGAAAAGCCTGCGTCTACGAATCGTAGTTACCTTTTTTGGTATTGTGATCGTCAGTTTAATTCTCTCCTTTATATTAAATATGCGATCTCAGGAAAACACACCAAATCATTCTATGGTTACGATTGCCGAAGACATAGCTACGATGATAAATCTGATTGATGATCCGGAAAAAGTGAAAACAAGCTTGGATATCTTTGCACGATACGGCTTGGACATAAACTCCGTGAATGAACAAAGTGAAGTGCTTGCTTCACTACCAGATGATAAAGTTCATGAATTATTCGATGAAAATACCACGGAAGCGTTTATTCTATCCAATAAAGATGAGACAGCGATTGTTGGTGTTCCCAGGATGAATGAAGAAAAAGATGCGCTCCTGATCAAAATTAATTTTTCATCGATTTTTCATAATGTGAAACGTACACTATTTATATCGCTATTAACTGTCTTAGTCATAGGAAGCTTATTAATCATGTTCATGTCTGGGTACATTGTGAAACCGATCAAAAGGCTAACTGCTGCAGCTAAGAAAATGGCTTCAGGCGATCTGTCTGTCCGGTTGAAACATAATAATCCAGATGAGTTTGGTGAGCTGATGGAGAGCTTTAATCATATGGCCCGTGAGTTGCAAAAAATAGACTCGGTGCGTGATGATTTTGTCAGTAATGTCTCTCATGAAATGCAGTCCCCACTAACATCAATTAGAGGATTCACAAGAGCGCTGCAAGATGGTGTCATCCCTTTGGAAGAGCAGAAAGAGCATCTGGATATCATATACGAGGAAACATTACGCCTTTCCAGGCTTAGTGATAATTTACTTCGGTTAGCCTCGCTGGACTCGGAGCACCATCCGTTTAATCTCAGTACGTTCCAATTAGATGAGCAATTAAGAAGAACGATCGTATTAGCAGAACCCCAGTGGGCGCACAAAAATATCAGGATTGAATTGGATTTATTGCCTTGCGAGATCACGGTCGATAAAGATTTGTTTGAGCAGGTCTGGCAGAATTTAATCAACAATGCGATAAAATATACGGGTACCGATGGGTCCATTCACATCGAAATCGAGATGTCCACGTCATTCGTGAAGGTATCGATTAGAGACTCAGGACAAGGAATACCCGAGGAGGCCCTTCCGTATATTTTCGATCGATTTTATATGGTGGACAAAGCACGGAGCAGTGCTCTTAGAGGCAATGGATTAGGGCTTTCCATCGTGATTAAAATTTTGAAATTGCATGATTGTACAATTGATGTGGAGAGCAGGGTTGGAGAAGGAACGCAGTTTACGGTTACGATCCCCAGACCTTCGACTACATCTTAAGTAAGCTCAATTAGCAATATTGAAGCAATCTTGGTCCTTAGAATACAAGACCCTGTTGCTTAAATATTGCTTTTTGGTGAGCACTGCGTGAAAGATCTGATATATTGTTTTGTTTAGTGGCAGATGATTTGATAAGATAGAAGAGATGTGAGTATCAATCCATTTATATGGTGACGAGAGTAAATTAGATTCAACGTTTTATTCTATCCGCTACCCCTGCACATCTATGTGAATATATGAACATAACAATTTATTATATACAGAATGGAGCCATCCAATGAAATATCGCAATATGGAAGATTGCATTAATGATCTGGAGCAGCATGGACATTTGATTCGAGTGAAGGAAGAAGTGGACCCTCATTTGGAGATGGCAGCGATACATATGAAAGTGCATGAGGCGAAAGGCCCAGCTCTGCTTTTCGAAAATGTGAAAGGCTCCAAGTTCCAGGCTGTTTCGAACCTGTTCGGTACACTGGAACGAAGCAAATTCATGTTCCGTGGAACGCTTGAAGGTGTACAACGTGTCATGGCTGTCCGGGATGATCCAATGAAGGCACTCAAGACGCCTTTTCAGCATATCAGCACCGGTCTTGCCGCGTGGCAGGCTCTACCTAAGCAGAAGTCCATCAGTTTGCCTGTAACCGCGCAAGAGATTCAAATCTCGGATCTGCCGTTGATCAAGCATTGGCCTATGGATGGTGGAGCATTCGTTACGCTGCCTCAAGTCTATTCGGAAGACCCAGACAAGCCAGGCATCATGAACTCCAATCTGGGCATGTATCGGGTACAGCTAAGTGGTAATGATTATGAACTGAATAAGGAAATTGGACTTCATTATCAGATCCATCGCGGAATTGGTATTCATCAGGCCAAAGCAGTCAAAAAGGGAGAACCCCTGAAAGTGAGTATATTCATTGGGGGTCCGCCGGCACATACACTTTCTGCAGTGATGCCTTTGCCTGAAGGACTCAGTGAGATGACTTTCGCGGGGCTACTTGCCGGCCGGCGTTTCCGTTACAGCTATAAGGATGGGTATTGCATCAGCAATGACGCCGATTTTGTCATCACGGGTGATATTTACCCGGACGAGACGAAGCCTGAAGGACCGTTTGGTGATCATCTTGGATATTACAGTCTGACCCATCCGTTCCCACTAATGAGAGTGCATAAAGTGTACGCCAAGCCGAATGCGATCTGGCCATTTACCGTGGTGGGTCGTCCTCCGCAAGAGGATACTGCATTTGGGGATCTGATTCACGAAATTACGGGTGATGCCATTAAACAGGAAGTTCCCGGTGTGAAAGAAGTCCATGCTGTCGATGCAGCAGGAGTGCATCCGCTTCTGTTCGCGATCGGAAGTGAGCGGTATACGCCCTATCAGACGGTAAAACAGCCAACAGAGCTGCTGACGATTGCGAGTCGTATTCTGGGTACAGGCCAGCTCAGTCTGGCGAAGTATTTGTTTATCACAGCAGAAGATCAGCAACCGCTGGATACGCACCGAGAAGTGGAGTTCCTGACGTATATCCTGGAACGAATGGATCTGCAACGGGACATTCATTTCCATACCAACACAACGATCGATACGCTGGATTACTCGGGAACCGGGTTGAACAGCGGCAGTAAGGTTGTATTTGCAGCCTATGGGGACAAGAAACGGGAATTGTGCCGTGAAGTACCGGAGACATTGAAGGATATCCGAGGTTATAGTAATCCGCAGCTGGTGATGCCAGGAATTGTAGCTATTCAGGGTGCGCCATTCAATAGTTATGCGGATACAGAACAAGAAATGAAGGCATTTACGGACATGCTGAAGGAAAAAGGAGACCTGTCTTCTTGTCCAATGATTGTATTATGTGACGATAGTTCTTTCCTGAGTGCGAATCTCAGCAACTTCTTGTGGGCGACATTTACCCGCAGTAATCCGTCCCATGATATGTACGGTGTGAACAGCAGTTACAACTATAAACATTGGGGCTGTGACCAGATCATTATCGATGCCAGAGTGAAGCCGCATCAGGCACCACCATTAATTCCAGACCCATCTGTTGAGAAAGGGATTGAACGCTTTTTCGTACAGGGAGCGAGCCTGAGTTCAATCAAAATTTAGTTGAATTCAATAAAAGCCCAAAGATTTTTTTGGGCTTTTTGGTTATATATGTGTAAAGCGATATGCCAGATATCTAAATACAAATTCAAACCGGGACTTTTTTGAAAATGGGACTGAGAATAAAGTCTTATACGTTCGTATTTCCTTTTGCGATTAAGGTCGTTTGGACTATGGAGAAAAAGAATGTATTTATCGATATAAAGTAGTATAGGGATTTTTGGGACCCGATCTAACGGGTACTGTTGACTATAAATGATTGTTCAGGGGGAATACCGATTTGAGAATCCATATTATGAACCTGCAAGATGGAGACCGTCTAACTGCGGATACATTCAGCGAAGCGGGATTACACGTTCTGGGTCAGGGTACTGTGATCAAAAGTGAAGATATCACCTTGCTGATGCAGCACCGCGTAGACTATGTGGATATTGAACCACGCGAGGAAGAGATCACGGAAGCGGAATTCTTTGCTGCTGCAGCAAAATTTGCATCTGGAGCAAGCACAAGCACAAGCACAAGCACCAAGGAAGAACCGCCTGAAGAAGAAATGAAATCCCAATTTATACAAACTGTACATAATTATCAATCCGCGTTTCTCGAAGCGCTGACTGTGGGCAAGTTCAACGCAACAATGGTGGACGATGCGCTTCAACCGATGGTGGAGGGATTGGACGAGCAAAAGGATGTCGTGCATCTCCTGATGATGCTGGAACGGGATGATGTCAATAACTACACACATTCCATTCAGGTTGGACTGTTGTCATTTTACCTAGCTAACTGGCTTGGTTATTCCCAAAAAGAAAGTTATCAGATCAGTCGTGGTGGCTATCTTCACGATATTGGCAAATGCAAGGTATCTCATCGGATACGCAACAAGGTGGAACCGTTAACCGCAGATGAACAGCTCGAATTGCAGCGTCACACGATCTATGGACATGATATTATCAAAAGTTCCATGACCGATGAGGCTACAGCGCTGGTAGCTCTTCAGCATCATGAACTGGAGGATGGTACCGGATATCCGATGCAACTGAAGAAAGACGAAATTCATCCATATACACAGATCGTATCAGTCGCTGACATATACATCGGGATGAGATCCGGCAGTCACGGAAGCAGCAATCCGAACCTGATCAATAACTTGCGCGATATTTATGCGATGGGATTCGGCAAACTGAATGAGAAGCCGGTTCAAGCCTTGATGCAGCATCTGCTTCCTAATTTTATTGGTAAACAAGTACTGCTGAGCAACGGCGAGCGGGGTGTTATTGTCATGAACAATACATCCGATATTTTTAAACCACTGATCAAGGTGGAATCGGAACAATATCGTGATCTGTCCAAAGAACGCACTCTTGCCATTAATGAATTAATTATCTAAGTTTGAATAACAAATGAATTCATACAGAAAACGGGCCTCCTATAAGATAACAGGGGACCCGTTTTTAATTTAGATCATGCACTGAATTGTTCTTCATGGTGACCAGGAGTATACTTTGCAAAGACCTTAATCTTCCTTTTTAGGCAAGAGTATGTTAAACTTTGTTGTTGATATTTGAAAAATACGAACAAGTGTTCTTTAATAAGGGCAATATAACTGTTCGGAGATGATTTGCCCATGGATTTAAACGAACTGAAAAAGCTTGCTGATACGTTGGACGATAATGGTAAGCGAGAACTTATCTACTTTTTGCAGTCCCGAACCAGCAGCTACCACAGCCGCTTGAAGGAATGGATGGATCGCATCAATGGTGTTGCAACAAAGTATTTGCAGAATTACTTGGCGTGGTTTCGTTACTTAGACAGCAAGTATGAGAATACCGCGTCGAATAAGAAAAATATGTTGGTCAAATTGTGTCTGTTTACTGTGACCGACTCGGCTTTCTACTTATTCTTGTTAAGCTAACGGGCAGTTATGCGTAAATTCCAGGGAATGTAAACATCTAAATAACGTAAGGAACGAGGAGGCAGACAATTCATGGGAGGAACGAATGTATGGGATGCGGAGTGGGAGGTTAACGAAGAGCAGGCGCGGACGCTGATCGGCAGACAATTCCCTCAGCTGTCATCGAAGCAAGTAAAGCGATTGGGCTGGGGCTGGGACAATACGGTTTTTCTCATCGGTGACGAGTATGTGTTCCGGTTTCCAAGAAGAAAGATTGCAGTTGGCTCTATTCGTATGGAAGGGAAGCTGCTGCCGAAGCTGGAGGCATATATGACCATCCCCTATCCGAAACCGTTGTTTTATGGCGAAGCAAGTGGCGAATACCCGGCACCATTTCTTGGCTATGCCTACGTGTCAGGAGATTTCCCAATCGGTTTGACGGAAGAACGCCGGGCTTTATCGGCAGAGACGTTGGCGAAATTTTTGCGGAAATTGCATGAGTTTCCGGTGCAGGCGGCGCTGAAGTGCGGAGTTCAGCAAGATCATCGAAACTTGACGGACATAGCATCGCGCAAAGTGAAATTGGAGGGCTTTCTATCGAAGGTGGTTGAACACTTGTCGCCGGAGGAGTCCGGTGTGATCGAAGCGTATATTAGCAGGTTGCAAAAGGACCGTGTCGAGGCGGTGAATGCACTGCTACATGGCGATCTTCATTTCAAAAATATGCTTGTAAATGAGAACGGGATCGTTTCCGGCATCATTGATTGGGGCGATCTGAGCGTAGGCCATCCGGCTTGCGATTTGAGCGTTGCTTATAGCTTTTTACCACCTTACGCTCGCGGCGTGTTTTTTGAAACGTACGGAGGAGCGGACGAGGAAACGAAGCTGCTGGCACGGCTGATCGCGGTATACATCCCCATACTGGTCTTAATGCAAGCGGTCGATGATGGGAATGAAGCGATTGCGGTAGAGGCGAAATCCAACATCATGCGGGCACTGTCGGATTAGACTCATTATTTCGTTTCGGCTGTGGGGCTAGGCTATCGGCACCATTTTGTCGTTTAAAGGCCGCGATAAGGTACGATCCGCCTTCTCTGATGCCGCTTTATGTTGAGGAACACGAAATTCAACAGAGTAAGTCCTTGCGCTAACGGGACACGATAGCAATAAACCGCCTTTTCAACGAATGCGGTTTTCTTATGGTCAAATATCAACATTAGAATTTAACATAGCCTTAGGCAAAGGAAACAGAAAGGGAGTGATCGTCCTTGATTGAAGTGGTAACCGAGATTACAATACATGCGCCCATTGAGCGATGCTTTGACTATGCGCGGGACATTGATATTCATACCCGGACCGTCTGGAAACATACCCGTGAGCAGGCTGTAGCGGGTGTTACAACGGGCAGAATTGGTGAAGGCGATACGGTAACTTTCGAAGCGAGCCATTTCGGGATAAGGCAAAAGCTGACTTCCCGGATCGCCGCGTACAATCGGCCGTATCTCTTTGTGGATCAGATGGAGAAAGGTGCTTTCAAGAGCATGAGACATGAACACAGTTTTAGCAAGCTTGGAGAGCAGACCACTTGTATGAGGGACACACTGAGATTCGAAGCTCCCCTTGGCGTTCTGGGTTGGGTTGCAGAGCGGATTGTACTCAAGAGGTATATGCAGGCTTTCCTGGAGAGCCGTAATTTGAAGCTAAAGGCGTTACTAGAGAATAGATAGAGCCGATCTGTAAGGAGGAAATGATAGTTGATGGAAAACGAATATTTTGTAGGTTGGGGCACACTTGCCCTTATTAATGCCGGACTTGCTCAGGGAAAAAACAGAAGTGGTCGTAACTGGTTTCTGATTTCCCTGTTATTTGGTCCGTTAGCCACGCTGTTTATTGTGGTATGGAATAAGCTGGATTAAGTTCTTTTATTGATCCGAATTCCGATGGATATATCGATCAATGGTCCAGAACAGAAGCGCAGCGGCACTCACGCCTGCACCCAGCCAGCAAACGCCAGTCCAACCTGCCCATGCGTATACTTGAGTAGACGCAATGGAGCCGGTAGCACTTCCTATTGAATAAAAGATCATGTAGGCGCCCGTCAAACGGCTCTGCGCCTCAGGTCGAACTTCATAGATCAGACTCTGGTTGGTGACATGTACGGCCTGAACGGCAAGGTCCAGCATAATTACCCCAGCTACAAGCAGCCATAAAGAGTGGTGAACATAGCCAATGGGCAGCCAGGATAGAAGCAATATGACCAGAGCGACGCCCGTCGTCTTTTGTCCCAATCCCCGATCAGCCAGTTTTCCAGCACGTGCAGCAGCCAAGGCACCAGCAGCTCCCGCGAGACCAAAGGCTCCAATAGCAGTATGTGACAGGGAAAGTGGTGGAGCGCTAAGTGGCAACACCATGGAAGTCCATAACGTGCTAAAGGCTGTGAAAATTAACATGGCGAGAACGCCGCGTGTTCGCAGAATAGGCAACTCACGGTACAGTTGCATGACTGAAACAATTAATTGGGTGTAGCTGAGTTTCTCTCGCTTGGGTTCGTGTTTTGGGAGTACAAGAAACAGTGCGATAATCCCGAGTAATGTCAGACTGGCAGAGAAGAGATAGACTGATCTCCAGCCGATCCAATCGTTTAAGGTGCCTGCTATGGTTCGCGCCAGTAATATGCCTATGACGATTCCGCTTGTGACCAGACCGACGATACGCCCTCGTTCTGAAGGTACAGCCAGGGAGGCGGCAAAGGCAACGAGTGTTTGTGTAATCACGGCAAGCAGCCCGATGGCGGCCATTCCAATGAATAGAACCTGGCTGGATGATGAGGTACCGACAGTAACCAGGGCGATTACGGATAAAAGCATCTGGATCATGATCAGCTTGCGCCGGTTCAATAGATCACCAAGTGGGACCAGTAATAACAATCCGAGGGCGTAACAAATCTGGGTTACGGTAATAACGATTCCAATAGAGGAATGAGAGATTCTAAACTCGTCAGCAATGGAGTCGAGCAAAGGCTGGGCATAATAAATGTTGGCTACCGCCAGTCCGCTGCACAGGGCAAATAACAGCGCGACAAGTCGGGACATGCCTGGACGTCCTTCGCTGAAGGGATGTGCTTGATGAGATGGATTTTGCATGGATGATTCACCTTTCTGTATTCGAATGTGGTAAGTTAGGGGGAGCGGTAAGAACACGGTTGAATTTAAATATACCGATCAGTATATTATGATTCCGAATAAACATACTTCACGCTTTGACACGATGTCAAGAAATAAAATGGAATGGTTGATTTTTCTTTTATAAATAAAGATAGGTTTGACATGGAAATTGGATATAGATTAAAATAGATGTATACTGATCGATACATAAAGAGGGTGAATACATGGTTAGACAACGGGAATTTGATACGGATCAGGCACTGGAAGCAGCGATGCAGATTTTTTGGGATAAGGGATTTGAGGCGACGTCCCTAAGTGATCTGACAACAGCCATGGGAATTCAACGTCCCAGTCTTTATGCGGCTTTTGGTGACAAAAAGGAATTGTTTGAAACGGCACTTCGCAGATATACAACTTTGCATGCCGGGCAGGTCAGATCTAGGCTTCAACATACATCCTCTGTAAAAGAAGCCTTCCGTACCTTATTTGAACATATCGGAGCAGAAGGGGATGTGACAGATACTCGTCACGGCTGTTTTTGCATCAATACGATGGTTGAACTGGCTCCACATGACCCCAAATTCGCTGTTCTGACACGCGAGCACCAGATGTATCTCGGGGCGATTTTCAAGGAGACGATTGAACGGGGGCAGGAAAACGGGGAACTGTCTAATGATTTCGACGCAAGTGCGTTGTCCAAGTCTCTGGTTGTATCGATGATTGGATTGACCGTGATGATGAAATCGGAGCCGGATCGCTCATTTGTGCAGCAGAGTATTAAGGTTACGTTATCGTTGCTTGAGGAATGAGGGAAGGATTCCATTTTTAGAAAGGGTGTTCATATGGAGCGTTATTTTCATAGGATCTACCTAGTCGTTTTATACATTATAGGTGTGCTGCTGACGACATACGGCGGGATGGGGATCATCGAGTTCAGTTTGATTGTGATTGGCATGCTTGCTTTTATTGCTATTGTGGGTTCGCTAACAGAGAATGATCAATCGAAATTAGATACGATTTTTTGGAAAATACGGTCCTTGCTTCAAGTGGCGATGGCCATACTGATGACGGCGCTGCTTTTCAAGCTGTTCTGAAGTGAGAGCGAGAAGCGGGAATCTGTTCCTGCTCTTTTTGTGTCTGAGGACATTGGGCAGATGAGGGCTTGAGTTGATACAATACAGATAGGGTATAGATTAAATTAGGGTGTATACTATGATTTACATATTCGGGTAACATTGTTCAAAGAATGTTTGATGATGCACATATATGAGGAGGAGATTCAACCATGCAGACGAAGTTGCGTTGTGCCATATTGGATGATTATCAGAATGTAGCCCTTTCTTCAGCGGATTGGACTCCTATCCTGGATCGAGTTGAGGTTCAGACGTTCAATAACTATTTGGGATCAGAAGAGAAGGTCGTTCAGGAACTGCAGGATTTTGAAATTATTGTCTTGATGCGTGAGCGTACACCATTTCCTGAATCCGTGATTACACAATTGCCCAAACTCAAGCTTCTGATTACAAGCGGCATGCGCAATGCCTCCATTGATCTCCGTGCCGCGGAAGAAAGTGGAGTAATCGTCTGTGGCACGGAAGGCAGCTCGAACCCGCCGACGGAACTGACATGGGCGCTGATACTGGGTCTGTCCAGACAGCTGGTAACTGAAAATAACGCACTGCGTTCCAATCGGAATTGGCAGAGTACAGTGGGCATGGATTTGTACGGAAAGACACTGGGATTGCTCGGTTTAGGCAAGATTGGCAGCCGGATGGCAGAGATTGCACAAGCCTTTGGCATGAACGTGATCGCCTGGAGTAAGAATTTGACACAGACAAGAGCAGAGGAGCAGGGAGTCCAGTGGGCAGAGACGAAGGAACAGCTGCTGGAACAAAGCGATATTGTTTCCATTCATCTGGTGCTCAGTGATCGCACTCGTAATCTGATCGGACGAGCCGAGCTGCAACGGATGAAAAATACTGCTTTATTGATCAATACGTCCCGTGCAGGCATTGTGGATCAAGAGGCGATGGTCGAAGCTTTACAGAATGAGTGGATTGCCGGGGCCGGTCTAGACGTATATGAACAGGAACCTCTTCCTGTGAATCATATGTTGCGTACTCTGCCCAATCTGCTGGCAACACCGCATCTGGGTTATGTGACTCAAGGCAACTATGCCATTTATTTTAACCATACCGTAGAGGATATTGAGATGTTTATGAAAGGAACACCGATTAGACAATTGCTTACGAAGAAGTAATTGCTCGGAGGTGGGTTTGAGATAAAAGGGTGTGAATGAAGATAAAAAAAGGTGTTTCTCAGGACGAAATTCATTCCTGGTGAACACCTTTTTGTGTTTATCGAAGGTTTGGACAGTCCATTAAATCCGGTGTCTTCGCAATCATTCTTATGCGCGTGGTCCTTGTGAAGATGAGCGGATCATGGCAACGCTGGACTCGCGCACAATTAACCGTGGCTCAAATTGAATATGCTCGTAATCCGTGGTGCTCATCTCTCGAATCCGTTTTAACAGCAATTCCGTAGCAAGTCGGGCCACTTCTTCGCCCATAATCGAGACTGAACTGATCTGCGGAGACGTAACGGTAGTCCATTGGTTATTATCAACGCCCACAACTGCGATATCTTCAGGGACACGAACGCCGAGTTCTTTAAACCGATTTACCAGTCCGATGGCGACCATATCGTTAATCGCGTATACGGCATCTGGCATGTGAGTCAGTCCATAGAAATAATCCGCTGCATTAGCTCCCGTATTCAATGAAAAATCTTCTCCGAAGTAAACAAGCGAGATATCTACATGTCCGAGTGCTTGCTCATAAGCCCGATAACGCTCTTCAATAATGTCTTTGGGAGCACCGGCGTATGCAATGCGGGTCCGTCCAATCTTAATCAGATGTTCCATTACCAATTTCCCTTCAGGCTGTGAAAGAGAAACGACATCAGCTTTCATACCAGGGTCCAGCTTTTTACCGTAATTGATCATGGAAATGGGAAGGGGAGCTTTATCAATTAAACCAGGCAATGTTTTGGGATATGCCAAAGGCATGAAAATAAGCCCGTCCACATGCAATTTTTTGATCGTACGAATGGTTTCCAGTTCCGTTCGTGCATTACCCGCCGTATTGATTTGAACCACATGATACCCATGCTGCTTCGCCGTTTGTTCAACAGACCAAGAGATCTCGGGAATGATAGCATTGCGTATGTCGGGAACAACCAGTGCGATCTGATGTGTCTGCCGTATTTTCAAACTCTGGGCAGAGGTATTGGGGACAAATCCAAGCTCCTCAATGGCCTGCAAGACTTTATCCCGTGTTTTGTTGCTGATGCCATCGGAATTGTTAATGGCTCGGGAGACGGTAGCGATACCTACACCTGCAAGTTCTGCAACGTCCTTGATCGTAATCTTCTGATCTTTACTCACGTTTAGTTAACCTCACTTCATCGGAAACGATTCCGAATTTTGAAAATATGTACGAATGCAAAGACAATCCTATACCTTGATTATAACATTTGAGCCAATAACTATCCCGTGAATACGATTGAAAGGACAGAGATGTCTGTTGGTTTTCCAAAAGAACCAAATGGATAAATAGAGAAAAATCGCGCATTCTATATCCATTGAATTAAACATATACACGAGAACGGACAGAAAGCCACAGAGTAAAAAATGATTGATATATTGAAAACGCTGTTATTACACCAGAATTATCGACGTAAAATTCATAAGATAGACATATGTGTGACAAATTATGTTTGACAGCCTATTTAAAATGTGACATATTTAACTTACGGAAACGTTTCCGATTATATCAAAACTTATGATCTGGGAGATGAAACAAATGAAAGCATTGCGTTGGCATGGAGTAAAAGATTTGCGTCTCGAAAATATTGATGAACCCCGCCCTGAACAGGGAAAGGTTAAAATAAAAGTGGAGTGGTGTGGTATCTGTGGCAGTGACTTGCACGAGTACACTGCTGGCCCGATCTTCATTCCGGCTCAAGCACCGCATCCGCTAACAGGGGAACAAGCACCTGTTGTGATGGGGCATGAATTTTCAGGACAAGTCGTTGAAGTAGGAGAAGGCGTGACACGTTATAAGGCAGGTGACCGCGTTGTGGTGGAACCGATCTATGCATGTGGTCATTGTGAAGCCTGTAAACAAGGGAAATATAATTTGTGCGATCAGATGGGTTTCTTGGGTCTGGCTGGGGGAGGCGGAGGTTTCTCGGAGTATGTAACGGCTGAGGAATATATGGTTCATGCCATTCCTGATTCCATCTCGTACGAGCAAGGAGCGTTGGTGGAGCCTTCCGCAGTAGCTCTTCATGCTGTTCGTCAAAGCAAACTGAAAGTTGGCGACACTGCGGCTGTTTTTGGTGCAGGTCCAATCGGGTTGCTGGTTATTGAAGCGTTGAAAGCTTCTGGTGCATCGGATATTTATGTTGTGGAATTATCCGAAGAACGTAAAGCCAAAGCGGAAGAACTTGGCGCTATTGTTATTGATCCTACACAATACAAAGTAGTGGAAGAAATTCATGCACGCACCCAAGGTGGCGTGAATGTAGCTTATGAAGTAACCGGTGTTCCACGGGTGCTGCAACAAGCGATTGATTCAACACGTATTGGCGGTGAATTGATGATCGTCAGCATTTTTGAACAGGAAGCACCGATCCTGCCAAACTCCATTGTCATGAAGGAGCGTACGGTCAATGGCATTATCGGTTACCGTGACGTATTCCCGGCTGTGATTAGCTTGATGGCTAAAGGTTTCTTCCCGGCAGACAAGCTGGTAACCAAACGAATCAGCCTGGATGAAGTGGTAGAGCATGGATTTGAAGCACTGCTGAAAGAGAAAAACCAGGTTAAAATTCTGGTGAAAGCTGAGTAAATTTACCAAGCGAATCACAAGCCAAGTAATAGAGTGGAAGTCAGCGGATGGCAACACGTGCCCGGTTGGAACTCAACTGGAACTGATGTGCAAGCGGTAGGCAACCACAATGAATGAATGACAAATAGACAACGCATCTTCGGATGCGATTGTCTATTTTTTTTGCACAGAACGGGCGGAATTTGTTGCAAGTACGTTTCGTTTTACATAATATGAAATGATACAATTTGTATCATTTTGATGTAAAGGTGTTATTTCATAAAAATGAAGGAGGAAGCGGACATGCAGAGCAATACAAAATGGGCAGCCGTGATTTTGACGATTGTTGCAGGCATGGGCTGGCTGCTTATGGGTAATTCGAAACCCAAAAACAATGTTTCAACCGATCATCAGCCGACTGCCGAACGGGCACTTGCCAAGGTGTCCAGTGCACCTATCACATCCGCTGATGTGACGTCCAAGATTGAGTTGCTTGGAAAACCTTTTAAGAAAGCACCGTATGCCAATAATGTTTGGGACTTGCAGCTGTACAGAGGGAAAATATATATGGGTCATGGGAACAGCAGTAATTTAGGTGTTTCACCTAATGCGGGTCCTATTCCAGTCATTTATTACGATACAGCCAATCCCAAATTTATAACTCAGTCCGTCACCAATAGCAATCCGAGCATCGTTCCTTCGACCAAATTATTTGTAGATGAGGAACAGATTGATATTTATAAAGTGCTGAACGACAAATTGTATATTCCCGGAAATGATTCGGATGGTGAACAGTGGGATATGGGAAACTTCTACCGGTTAGATGGAGATGTATGGACAAAGTATCGCAATCTGCCGCTAGGTGTACACGTATACGATTTGGCGTCCTATCAGGGCAAACTGTTTGCAGCGCTGGGTACCGAGCAGAAACCTACCGTATTAATCTCTCATGATCAAGGCGAAAGTTGGCAAAAATTCGCCACTATCAATACGTTTGGCTTCAGGGCATATACGTTATTTGAGATCAAGGGCAAATTATATGCATCAGGCATGATGTATCCTGCCAATAAAATTTGGGGCGATAAAACCAATGTATTAGAGATTAATGAGAAGCTTGAAAAGAAAGACGTGGTCATTTATGGTAGCAAAATGCTCCCAGGATTATCCTATCAAACGGGCACAGTTCCGTATAATAAAATAGGGAAAAATATTAATTTTAACAATAAGCTGCTTTATATTGCCGGAGGGGTATTCAATGATGGGCAACTGTTACCCAAATCCTTGAATGTGATGACCGACATTAATCAGGCAGCGCGCGTCATTTTGCCAGATACTCAAGCGCTTCCTACGGATCTACTGCTTCGAGAAGGGAAAGTCTATGTGCTTACCTACACTCGCAAAAGTGCAAATCTCTATATAAACCGGGTGTATCAATCGACAGATCTGAACACATGGAATGAAATCCTCCGTTTTAACCAGGACACGTACGCCAAGTCTTTTGAAGAACACGAAGGTGATTTCTACTTTGGGCTGGGCACAGACCCCGACGTTCTATCGACTTCATCAGGCAAATTACTCAGAGTTAATCGCAATGATATCCCTGTTAATTCTAATTAAATGTAAGGAAGATTATGGATTATATACTATGCTTCATCCACATTTTTGGTTACAGAGAGAGCCGTTTAGGTTAATTGTACAGAGCAGGCCAAGATCGTAGAACTTCTTAGATGAAGCTACATCGAGCTTGCTCTATTTTTATGTTCAAGAGATTAATAATCCTTTTAAATCGAAAATTTGAAAATAAAAATCAGAAACTATAAAATAGAAAGGTGATATATCTTAACCAACTCACTGATTAACTTCTGTTGTAGTTATACAAGAGCATGTGCAAGAAAGTGTACATCTTTTCTTCCAATCTAATCGTAAAGGAGCATTACACAATGAATGTACCGTCAGCTTTGTTTAAACCATTTACCTCGGACAAGCTTACCCTGTCCAACCGGATCGTCATGGCACCCATGACTCGTGGATTTTCACCCGAAGGAGTACCCGGACCAGAGGTCGTGGAATATTATCGTCGCAGAGCAGCCGGAGGTGTAGGGCTGATTGTTACGGAAGGAACGGGGATTAACCACCCTTCATCCATTAGTGGCGCGAGCATTCCGCTGTTCCATGGCGAAGAATCATTGCAGGGTTGGGCGAATGTAGTCAAAGCAGTCCATGAGGCAGGTGGCAAAATCATGCCGCAATTGTGGCATGTGGGTACAGCCCGCCGTTCAGGGGACCTGCCTAATGCAGAAGCTGAGCCGGTAGGCCCATCGGGAATAAGCATGGCAGGTGAACCTGAGAGAGAACCATTGTCAGAGGACGAGATCAAGGGTCTTATCCAGGCGTTTGCCCAAGCAGCAGCAGATGCGCAGCGCATCGGTTTTGATGGTATTGAGCTTCACGGGGCTCATGGCTACCTGATTGATCAATTCTTCTGGGAGCACACCAATCGTCGTACGGATAAATATGGAGGCAATCTGACACAGCGCACGCGTTTTGCTGTTGAGGTTATTGAAGCATGTCGCGCTGCAGTAGGTCCTGACTTCCCGATCGTACTTCGTTTCTCCCAATGGAAAATGGGGAACTACGACGCACGGCTGGTGGAAACACCAGAACAACTGGAGCAATTCCTTGCACCCCTCACGGCTGCAGGTGTAGATATTTTCCACTGCTCTACCCGTCGATTCTGGCTGCCGGAATTTGATGGCTCAGAGCTGAATCTTGCAGGCGGACACAGAAAATAAGTGGCAAGCCGGCGATCTCCGTTGGATCGGTAGGTCTCGAAGCGGAATTCGTGGACAGAGCGAACGAAAACCAGGGAACAGGTGACGCTCATCTGGATCAGTTGAACGAGAAAATGGAAAATAATGAATTTGACTTGATCGCGTTGGGGCGTGTACTGCTGAGTGATCCGGAATGGCCAAACAAAGTTCGCGAAGGGCGCCTGTTCGAAATTGTTCCTTTTACAGCAGAAGCATTGAAAACACTCTAAACTGAAAACAAACCTGATGCCGCCGAAAGGCGGCTTTTTCACCTCCCTATAATAATAATTTCAACATATGAAAAATTCACAATAGAAAACCCTTTTTCCCACCGCTGACACCTTTGCTCATCCCCTCCAATCACACACGCCCTAAGGAACAACACCATGAAGTACCACACTTTAAGCCCAAAAAGGGAAATTTTTTTGCGTTTTTAGGCTGCATCATAAGAATATATACTGGAGCCGTCTAATTTTGAAAATGAACCACCTTATGATAAGGTTATGCCTGAACCGCATTCAGCCTGAATGACAACAACGTTTAAGGAGGATGACCATCCTTGCATATCCATAGTCGCAAGTTAAAAAACAAACACATAAACACGCTTCAAATGTTGTGCCTGCTATTCGGAATAATGCTGCTCTTATCCGCATGTGGGCAGTCACAGAAGCCTTCCTCGTCAGAGCAAAATAACAATAATGCCGGAACGGAGACCAATGCGAATTCAAACACAGGTGCAAACAATCAGAATGATCAGGATGATCAACAGAATACAGTGCCTCCACAGGAAGAGAAGGATCCGGTAGAAGAGCAGCTCGACCAATTGTCTTTGGATGAGAAGATCGGACAAATGATTCTGGCGGGTGTTCAGGGAACCACTTTGGATGCTCAAGCGAAACAGATGATCACGAATCAGAAGGTGGGAGGGATTATTTTCTATGCAAATAATGTCTCGACCGTGCCAGGAACAGCAAAGTTCGTACAATCCATTAAGGATGCCAATCGTTCCAATCCGGTTCCTATCTTCATGAGTGTGGATCAGGAGGGTGGCAAAGTTAGTCGAATGCCAGAAACGGTAGAGTCTATACCTTCCAATGGGAAAGTGGGCAAGACGAAGGATGCTGATTTGGCTCAAACGATGGGCAAATTGTTAGCAAGACAAATTCAGCTGTTAGGTTTTAACGTCGATTTTGCTCCAGTACTGGATGTAAACAGTAATCCGAATAACCCGGTAATTGGGGATCGTTCATTTGGGAGTTCAGCCAGTCTGGTCTCCCAAATGGGTATAGCCGAGATGAAGGGATTGCGCAACGAAGGGATTATTCCGGTGGTGAAGCATTTTCCCGGTCATGGAGACACGTCAGTGGACTCCCACTTGGATCTGCCTGTCGTGAACAAAACAGAAAAGCAACTTGCCCAGCTGGAGTGGATTCCGTTTGAGGCAGCGGTGAAGGAACAAGTGGAAGCGGTTATGGTAGCCCATATTTTGTTTCCAAAGCTTGATCCCGACCATCCCGCCTCCTTGTCGGACGTCATTATTGGTCAGCAGTTGCGTGGCAAATTCAAGTATGACGGTGTGGTCATCACAGATGATCTGAGCATGGGCGCGATCGCGAAAAATTATAAGTTGAACGATGCCGCCGTAGCGACGGTTCAGGCAGGAAGTGATATTCTGCTAGTAGCTCACAGTTATGAGAGTGCCAAGACTATTTTTGATACGCTGAAGAGTGCGGTAAAGTCAGGGAAGATTTCAGAATCCCGAATTAATGAAAGTGTATATCGAATTCTGGCTTTGAAACAGAAGTATAACTTGTCCGATGAGGAGCAGCCGTCAGGAGATTTGAAGCAGCTGAACGCTGACATTGTGGATTGGCGCAAGCAGGTCGATGCCCGATAGTACCAACCTGTGTTATGATTTTGGAAAGAGAATTGCATATTCCATTACGACAGGTTAGAGGTGAGACCTTTTTATGTATACGATAATGATTATTGAAGATGATCCGAAGATTGCGGGTCTTCTTCAATCCCATATCGAGCGATATGGTGATAGGGCCGTTGCGGTTGAGGATTTTGAGCAAGTCGTTCAGCAGTTTGAACAAATTAAGCCGCATGTCGTGCTGCTGGATATCAACTTGCCGAGTTACGATGGGTTCTATTGGTGTCGCCAAATTCGTTCCATTTCCACATGTCCGATTATTTTCATCTCGGCCCGAAGTGGCAAGATGGATCAGGTCATGGCGCTTGAGAACGGTGCGGACGATTATATTACGAAGCCGTTTGAGCATGAGATTGTCATGGCCAAAATTCGAAGTCAGCTGCGCCGGGTGTATGGCGATTACGCTACGCGTCATGAAGAGCGCAAGGTGGAACTGGATGGACTAACTGTTTATCTGGAAAGATTGGAGATGGAGCTCGGTGACCGCAAGATACAACTGACCAAGAAAGAAACCATTTTGCTGGAGACGTTGCTGCGTCGCAGTCCCAAACTGGTTAGTCGTGAAACCATCTTGGAAAAGCTGTGGGATGATTCCTTTGTGGATGATAATACACTTAGCGTGAATGTGACCCGCGTTCGTAAACGATTGACTGAGCTGGGAATTACAGATGCGCTGGAGACGGTAAGAGGTTCAGGTTATCGACTCAACAGTAATTGGAAGGCATCGTCGCCTTCATGAAGTTGTTTATCAAAGAACATATTGTACTGACTTGTTGGGTAATCGTTGTGCTGCTCACCGTGGTTGCGGTCTTCTGGTACGACGGCTATGACCACTGGTTAACGGCCACGTATGCGGTATCTCTGGGGTTAGTCCTATACGCAGCCTATCTCATTTATCGGTATCTGTCCCATCGCATGTTTTATTCCCGGATGTCCCATCGAATGAATGATCTAAAAGAATTTGTTCCATTGAATGAGCCTGCTCCCTTGCCACAGGCATTGTCAGAACTGCTGGACTCACAGTACGGTCATTATTATGCGCATCTGCATCGTCTGGAACAGCGTCAACAGGAATATCTAACTTTTATGAATCAATGGGTTCATCAGATGAAAACACCTTTGTCCGTCATTGAACTGACGGTTGAGGATCAGGAGGATGAGGACCCCCGTTTCATCAGCATTCGAGAGGAAGCAGACCAGATGAGACGAGGACTGGAAACGGTGTTGTACATGGCGCGGCTGGAGACATTTGAACAGGATTTCAGTGTGGAGCCCGTATCCCTCAAGACGGCCGGAGAAGAAGCCATCCATGAACTGAAACGATTCTTCATTCGCAATCACGTATATCCCGAGATGAAAATTGATTCTGCGTTAGTGGTTCAGTCGGATGCAAAGTGGATTCGGTTTGTCCTCGTACAGCTGTTATCCAATGCCATCAAGTACTCTTCCGGGGGGAACGGGCAAAAGGTAACCATCCAGGCTTATGAATCCACACGATCCATTATTCTTGAAGTGAAGGATCAGGGAGTAGGTATTCCCAAGTCGGATCTCAACCGAGTGTACCAGCCTTTTTTCACCGGAGAGAATGGGCGTCACTTTAAAGAATCTACGGGGATGGGACTGTATATTGTTAAGGATGTCCTGACACGAATGAACCATCGGATTGATCTTACATCCATTCAGGGAGAAGGGACAACGGTAACCATTACATTTGAAATCTAAATATAAAGTGCATAATGTGGAACGAATTGAGAAGACGTCTGGTGCCCTGATAGGGGATCGGCGTCTTTCTCATTTTCTACATAGAAGAAACACGCCAAAGGGCGACGAGACATGTAACCTTACAATAATGTCATGAAGATGAAAGGTTAATCCATAGGAGAATGGTCGAAACTTCGATAGACTGAAATCAGAAAGTAGAGAACGACCTCGAATTGCGATGAAGTTCAGTTCAACTTGGTTTAATTCATATCCGAAATCTAAAAGGAGCCATTAACCTATGGAGATATGTTCAGTGAAACAGATTAGCAAAATTTATAAAGGGATCGTGTCATACGAAGCCTTGTCAGGTATTGATCTCAGTATTCAGGAGGGTGAATTCGTTGGCATCATGGGTCCATCAGGCAGCGGCAAAACAACGTTGCTAAACATGATTTCAACCATTGACCACCCTACTTCAGGGGAACTGAAGATTGCAGGTAAGAACCCGTTTGAACTGAATCACGATGAACTGGCTTTGTTCAGACGCCGAGAGCTGGGGTTCGTATTTCAGTCGTTTAACCTGCTCAACACACTCACGGTAAAAGAAAATATTGTCCTGCCGCTTACGCTGGACGGAGTACCGGTTGAGGAGATGAATGAACGTGTTGATCGACTCGCAGAGAAGCTCGGCATCGCATCTCTTCTGAACAAACGCACGTATGAAATTTCCGGAGGTCAAGCCCAGCGGACAGCAATCGCACGAGCCCTGATTCATTCTCCCAAGCTGGTGCTGGCCGATGAGCCTACAGGAAATCTCGATTCGAAGGCAGCGCGTGATGTAATGGAGATGCTGGAACGTCGCAACCAGGAAGATCGAGCCACCATGTTGCTGGTCACGCATGACGCTGTTGCGGCAAGTTATTGCAGCCGGGTTGTATTTATTAAGGATGGACGTCTTTACAACGAGATTCATTACGGAGATAACCGATCGACGTTCTATCAACGAATTATCAACGTATTATCCCTGATGGGAGGCTCAGGACATGAATTTTCGCCAGTTCGCCATTAATAATGTTGTTCGGAACAAACGAATTTACCTGGCCCATTTTCTGAGCAGTACGTTTTCCGTCATGATCTTTTTTACGTATGCACTTCTTTTGTTTCACCCGGATCTGAAGGATGGACTGAAGGGTTCAAGTGGGACAGTGACCATGCTTGCGAATCAGGGGTTTTTAATTGCTGAGATCATTATTTTCATCTTTTCGTTTCTGTTTCTGCTCTATTCCGTAGGTTCATTTCTAAAGACGCGTAAAAAAGAATTCGGCATATTTCAAATCATTGGCATGACACGTAAACAGATGAACCGACTGTTATTTATGGAAAACTTGTGCATTGGACTCGCCGCCATTGTGGCAGGCGTTGGATTAGGAATGATCTTTGCCAAGCTGATCCTGTTGATCTGCGGTTCGATGCTGGCGGTGGAAGAAAGTCTCCGATTCTATTTTCCATTAAAAGCAATCGCACTTACTGTCGGAGCATTTCTGCTGCTGTTTGTTGTGATTGCGCTGAGCTCATCGCTGCTGATGCGAAAAGGGTCATTGATTGACCTTGTAAAATCAGAGGAAAAACCAAAACCCGAGCCAAAGGCTTCTCGTCTTTTAGCACTTCTCTCCGTCATACTCATTGGGGGTGGATATGTGGGTGTATTTGCCTTTGTATGGATCACATACTCTTTCCCTTTGCTGCTTGGTAGTGTTGTTTTGGTTATTGCAGGCACGTATTTGTTATTCACCCAACTTAGTGTGTATGCCATTCGGGCGCTCAAAGGCAATAAGCGTTTGTTTTTCCGCAAAACGAATTTGCTATTTCTGTCCGAACTTACCTATCGAATGAAAGATAATGCGGTCATGTTTTTTATGGTAAGTGTGATTTCGGCTTCCGCCTTTACAGGCATTGGCACGATGCTGGCGATCGCTGATCCGGGATTGTCATCGATGTCAAATCCATATGCGTTTACCTACCAAAATTCATGGGATACACCTGGCGCAGAACGGCACATCAGGAAGATTGAAGAGACACTGATTGATAATGAGGTTCCGTACCAGAAAGGAAGTTATATTCCGCTGTTTGATGACGAAGGGGACTATATCATCAAACTAAGTGAATATAATCATCTTGCCAAGGCGCTCGGTTACCAAGAGCGAACTCTCGAGAATGTTAACGATTCCTTTATGACTCCGGGCAATCTTACGAGTCGTAAGACATTACGAGCAGAAGCTGGGCAGGGTTCAACTCAGAAAAATATCAGTATGTGGGAAGTTCAGGAAAAGGTCAGATTAACAACACCTGCAACCGATATCGTCATCCCTGTTGAATTCAAAAGGGAAGTTTATGTGGTATCTAATGAGCTGTACGACAAGATGAATAAGGAATTTAATATTCAAATCGAGGCTGATGAAAATTATTATCCCGATAAAAAAACTCAATTTGTTGTGACAGATTGGATGGGAACGCGGAAGTTTGCTCCTGATCTGGTCGAATCCATTCAAAATGACTCAGATGGTCAGGGGTACTTCGAGATCAGCGCTCTCGTGCTGGATTGGCTTAATTCCAAACAAACTAATGGTATTATCCTTATTCTGAGCGGATTGATTGGCATTGTCTTTTTCACCTTTGCTGCAAGCTTTACCTACTTCCGGTTATATGCAGATCTGGAACGGGATGAAGAACAGTACCGCATGATTGGTAAGATGGGACTGAGTCGCCCGGAGCTTCGCAACATCGTAACCAGACAACTGGTATTGATGTTTTTCCTGCCAATAGCCTTGGCCATTATCCACAGCTCTGTTGCATTTGTTGCATTACAGCAGTTGGTTGATTTCTCTGTTATGGGTTATACTTTGCGCATTTTCCTCGTATTTGCATCCATGCAGATTCTGTTCTTCCTTCTGGTACGCTGGCGCTATCTGCGTCATATGTATGCCAAATTGATCTAATATAAATCGAATAGAACAGACACCGGACCTTAGGTTTGGTGTCTGTTGACTTTTTCCTCCAAAGCAAAGTACTATTTCAATAGATACAATATGTATCATTTTAGTTAACTTGAGTCTCGAAATGATTAAAAACATTATCACCATTGAGTTTCCTAGCCTTTCTAACTGAGAAGGAGGATTACATTGAGCATAACAATGTCCCGTGGACAAGCTTATCTGCAACGGTTGAACGATGAACGGAATGTATGGCTGGATGGAGAACGTATTCGCGTAACAGAGCATTCTGCCTTCCGGGGAACCTTACAAACGATTGAAAGTCTGTTCAATCTGGTGGATGATGCGGACACGAGAGAAACAGTGGCTTATTGGGATGAGCAGACGAACGGATATGTACACCAGGCTTTTCGAGTACCCCGCAATGCTCAGGAGATCAGCGGCAGGGCGGCAGCCTTTCGATTGTGGTCTGATCGCACCTACGGGGTAATGAGCCGTCTCTCGGATTACGCCCGATCCCGCCTGACCGGATGGTACGCCACACGGGATGCGATGGCTGCATATGACCCAGCATATGGAGGTAAAATCGCTGCCTATTATGATGAGGCAAAACGGAAGGATGCCTTCCTGACCATTGTGCAGCGTGACCCGCAGATTAATCGTGCTCTGCCTGTAGGGGAAGATGAAGATGCAATGCTTCGAATCATTCGTACCAATACAGAGGGCGTTGTCCTCCGTGGGGCGAAGATGGTGGCGACTGCTGCTCCATATGCGGACGATATCATTGCATATCCGATTCAGCGCATTCCTGGACATCGCCCGGAATTGGCGCATATGGTTATAGTGGCAGCAGGAAGTCCAGGATTACATATGGTATGCAGAGAATCTTTTGCAACATTAGATTCAGATACTGCTCATCCGCTCAGTAGTCAGTATGATGAGATGGATGCTGTATTATTTTTTGACGACGTATTTGTACCTTGGGAGCGTGTACTCCTGCACAACAATCCGGAAGCGGTATGGCAGATTCGCTGCAACGTGGCATCCTCCAGTCTGGCTTATCATCAGAGCATTATTCGGCTGCATTCGAAGCTGGAATTCATTACAGCCATCACGTCTTCCATCGCCAAGGAGATTGGAGTGGATGCCTTCCTGAATGTACAGGAACAGCTTGGGGAGATGATCAGCCAGATGCATACGATTGAAGGACTCATCATCGCATCTGAGGCACAAGCTGCCCCGGATGTTCATGGGAACTGGCTACCATCATTCAAATATATCGAAACAGCCCGTAATCTGGGGAACCATTATTACCCGCGCGCTGTTGAGATTTTGAAGACTATAGCCGCAGGTGGCCTTATTCAGATCCCTTCCGGGAAGCTGGAGCTGGAAGGAAGTATCAGCCCTATGATGAACAAGTATCTTGGAGGCGTAACGATGCAGGCACCAGAGAAGATTCGGTTATTCCAGCTCGCCTGGGAGCTGACAGGAAGTCCGCTGGGAGCCAGACATGATCTGTATGAACGTTTCTATGCCGGTGACCCGGTACGCAATCGGGCGAGTCAGTATGTGCAATATGATAAGGACCGATTATATGCCCGGGTGGAACCCTGGTTACGTAGCAAGTGATGAATGGTACTGAAACTTTACTTATTTTAGCTTTATATTTGAAGCTCTGGCCTGATGCCTGGGCTTTTTATTTAGGTTATCTTTAGAAATGGTTTAGATTGATTTAAGAGACGTAGTATATAGTAGTAACGTATAGACATATGAACAATAACAAATGGAATGTACGGATACGAATTCGAATGAAAACTGAATTTATTGAAATAGGAATGAGAGGATTCGCATGAGATACACACTATTAATTGCAGATGACGAACCCGAAATTGTGGAACTGCTTCAGCTGTACCTCGAGAAGGACTACAACATTGTGACAGCCGTTAATGGAGTAGAGGCGCTAGAGTGTATCCGTTCAACTCAGATTGATCTGGTCATACTGGATATTATGATGCCTGTAATGGATGGACTCCAGCTGATAAAACAAATCAGGTCCACACATCATATGCCTGTTCTGTTCCTGTCGGCCAAAAGCCAGGACCATGACAAAATCCTTGGACTCGGATTGGGTGCTGACGACTACATCTCCAAACCTTTCAATCCTTTGGAAATTGTCGCCAGAGTGGAAGCTTTGCTCAGAAGAGTCAATCAATTTGATGCACCTGACGTGCCTGCTGCTAAGGAGTTAAATCTTGAGCTGGGTGAGCTTAGGCTTGATCGATCCCAATGTATCCTTTTTCGCTCGGGTAAACCTGTGACATTGACCTCTACAGAGTACAAAATCGTGGAGCTTCTGCTGGAGCAGCCAGGCCGTGTTTTCACCCGTAAAAAAATATACGAAGCCGTCTGGGGAGATTATTACGCGCATGAGGACAGTACGATAATGGTACATATCAGTAACATTCGGGAGAAGATCGAGCGCGACTCCAGACAACCGGAATATTTAAAAACGATAAGGGGACTGGGATACAAAATTGAAGCGCCCATGGAAAGCTAGAGAAAAGAGACTATTGCAAACGTCCCTGACACTTGACTTTTTGCTGTTCAACTTCTTTTTGTTGTTACTGGTAGCCATCGTGTACATTATCATTAATCTGGATGTGGTTGATTTCCGCATTTCGGATCAGGTGGTGGATCCTGATCTGAATGTGGAGGCACATGTGTACGTGACAGAACTGGAGAACGAATGGTTGTCCGGTAGTTCCGATGAGACCAATAATACCGAAATTCAGCGTCTGAAGGACAGTGGGGGATGGATTGAAGTGCTGGATGCGGATCGCAGGGTCATTCGTTATATCGGGGACAAGCAGGATACGTTCACTCAGTACAGTGAAGCTGAGCTATATGCAGGACTCGAAAACCGAAATGAACAGCCGTACTATTACTCCATTAGTCCGCTTTCAACAGAGGGAGCTGCAAAGTACGTTTTGCTGAAGATTCCGCGTGACTTGGTCAGTGTACGAATTAATGATAATCAACTGATTACCAATTTGAAGCATCCGTTATCGTTCTACATTATGATCGGGATCGGATTGGTCTTGCTGCTGATATTTGTATACAGCTACTGGGTCGCCCGTCGAATCAAAAAACCGCTGAGTATTCTCTCTCTAGGACTTACCCAGATGATCCAGGGAAATTATAGTACGCGCATGTCCATCTCGGCAGAGAGGGAATTTGTCCAGATTGGAGAAACCTTCAATTATATGGCGGACGTCATTGAGAATACATCTGCGGAGAAACGTTATGCCGAAGAGAGCAAACAGCGATTAATTGTGGATCTGTCACATGATCTCAAGACTCCAATCACCAGTATTCAAGGATACGCTCAGGCTTTGGTGGAAGGGCGGGGGGAAGATAAGGACAGGCAGCAGCGATATCTGGGATATATATACAACAAGTCCGTTCAGGTCGCGCGCATGATTCAGAATATGCTGGAATTGCTCAAAGTGGATTCACCAGATTTCCGTATGCATATTCAACAGCGGGAAATCGGCGAATTTGTACGTGAGATTATGGCTGATACGTATGGTGAGATTGAGCAGAACCATTTTGGCCTGCATGTGCTCGTTCCTGATGAAGAGATCTATGCAAGGTATGATCCGGAACTGTTGTCCAGAGTGATTCAGAACCTGATTACAAACGCCTTGTCCTACAACCCGCGGGGGACGGAGCTGCGTGTGGAGTTAATCCCACTGGACAACCATGTGGTTATCGAGGTTGCTGATACCGGTGTGGGTATCCCTCAAGAGTTGTGGGCAACCATCTTTGATCCATTTGTGCGAGGGGATGAGGCTCGTACGGGAACCGGGGGTACCGGGCTTGGACTAGCAATTGCGCGGCGGAACACCGAGAAAATGGGGGGACGATTAACACTTTCCCAGCGTGGACGAGAGACGACGGTGTTCACTATACAGATTCCGAAATAAAGAACCGACATAAAGGATAAGGTTGACATAAACATTTTGTCATTCTGATCACCATTTGCAAAATGCTCATATAGAAAAGGTTAAGTGGAGGGGAAACTTTTTGTTCAAAGTAAATTCGTTTGTACGTTTCAGTATTGCACTGGCACTGATACTGATCAATATCTATCTGTTATCACGTGTCAGCTTTATTTTCCAACCGCTTGTTACCATGATTACGGTGATTACCGTGCCGATGATGTTGTCCGTATTCTTTTATTATCTGCTGCGGCCGCTCGTCAATTACATGGAAAAAAAGAAGCTGAATCGCACACTTAGCATTTTGTTGATCTATCTGGTGTTTGGTATACTGTTCGCCCTGTTTATTATAGGGTTATGGCCTTCACTACGCGAGCAGTTGATCAACCTGGTAGAAAACGCACCAAATTTAATCAATTCACTGAGTTTGCAGCTTAAAGAGCTCGAGCAGAACGGTGCCATTACGGCTTTGTTCCCGGAAGGGTCGACCCCGTTTTCGCAGATTACGGATTACATTAACAAAGGCTTCACCTTTGTAACGAACTATGTGAGTGGATTCTTCTCACTCATCTCAAGCTTTGCGATTGTTCTGTTCACCTTCCCGATCATTTTGTTCTACATGTTGAAGCAGGGAGAGAAATTCGGTCGTAAGCTGGTGCACATTGCACCAAAACGTTTCCAAAAAGACAGTCGTGATGTGGTACTTGAGATCGATCAGGCGTTAAGCGGCTTTATCGTGGGACGAGTTCTCGTGAATCTGGCTTTGGGCGTTCTGATGTATATCGGTTTCCTGATCATCGGTCTCCCGTATGCACTGCTGTTAACCGTGATTGCGGTCATTATGAACTTTGTTCCGTTTATCGGGGCGATTCTGTCTTCCGTTCCTATTGTTATTATGGGACTGGTGGTATCCCCTTCGGTTGCGATCTGGTCACTCATTATTATTCTGGTAGCGCAGCAAATTCAGGATAATCTGGTTGCACCGTATGTATTCGGCAAAAAACTAGATATTCACCCGCTTACCACCATTATATTGGTGCTGGGTGCAGGGGATCTGGGCGGCATTATTGCCATTCTGATTATCATCCCTGTCTACATGATCGTTAAGATTATTTTGGTTCGAATCTATCAGCTATTCTTCAAGGACAAATGGCAGAATGCTTAAACATTTATAAATGATATAGAAGGAGTGGAAATCATGTCTGAAATCATCCCACAACCATACACTGAACCTGAGTATATTGAGCCACAATCTGTTCAAATGGGCGCCATTCATATTTCCAACGATGTAGTATCCAAAATTGTTGGCATGGCCGCTCAAACTACAGAGGGAATATCCTCCATGTCTGTTGGTCTTACCGAAGGAATCGCCAAGAGTATCAGCGGAAAGAGCTTGCAGAAAGGGATTGACGTTGCGATCAAAGATGACCAGGCATCTATCCAACTGCGAATCAATGTTCAGTTTGGCAAAAAGATGCATGAAGTCTGTCAGGAACTTCAACATAATGTGCAGCAAGCTGTCGAGCAATTAACAGGCATTATGGTGAATGAAATTAAAGTACAAGTGGTAGGCGTGACCATGCAGGAGCAAGTTTAAAGTAGAACGAATAGAACGAACGAATGGAATTCAGTCATAAGCAGGTAGTGATATCCTGTGTAAAAATACAAAAACAGCACTTTCCCATTAGCTGCATAAATGGGAAGGGGCTGTTTTGTGTTTGCGATAATACGTAGGGGCTTCGCCCATAACTTTTTTGAACATTTTCGAGAAAAGCAGCTGGTCGGCATATCCAACGGAACGGGAGATATCCCCAATGGTCAAAGCCGGATCCAGCGTCAGCTCAGCCGCCCTGCGCATGCGGTAATTGACCAGATAAGACTGAATGCTGGTGCCCATCTTGTCTTTGAAGAGAGAACACAAGTAACTGCGCTGTAAGCCAACATGAGACGCAATGGACTGTACGGTTATGGTATTAGCATAATTAATCTCAATGAAATCCATCACCTGAGTGACATAAGTTTCTTTCGTATAGTCCTGGAGCGGAATAGGTCTGTCCTCACAGGCTCGATCAATCAAAATGGAGAAAAACTGAAAGAGCAATCCCGTCATGCTGATCTCCCATCCCTTATGGGTGTTGCGAGAGCTAATCATGCGGTGCAGACAGGAGCGCATCTCGTCATCGTCATTACCCATCTCAAAGATCGGATGGTGCTCAGACAGGCAGGCCTGCTGTAATAACGAAGGGCAGGTGCTTCCTTGGAAAGCAACCCAACTATACTCCCACGGATCATCCTGATCTGCTTCATAATGAACGACAGAATGGGGGACGATGAGGAACCCCTGACCTTTGCGCAGCGTAACCTTTTTGCCTCCAACTTCGAAGGTACCTTTGCCGTCCAATATGTAATGGATTTTGTAATAATCCCGCATGGCCGGGCCGAAGTGGTGACCGGGTGCGCAAGCTTCTGTGCCGTAATGAAGGAGCTGCAGCTCCTGAAAGTGATTGTTTTTGCACATATACGTAATCAAGGCTATTCACTCCTGTTATGAGGTCGTTATACCTTGCATTTTAACATATAAAAGGTGAAAAGGAATCGTTTTATAAATATCATTTGATGAAGATACCAATCATTTTTCCATATCGTTGTAGTGAAATGCCATATCGTTTTACATGGAAAGTGTCTAAGATGAAAGGGTATTCAATAACTTTTACAGGAAAAGAGAGATTAACGATGCCTTATACTGCGAGTGAACAACGATACAGTGAAATGAAGTATGCCCGCTCTGGCAAAACCGGAATTAAGCTGCCGCAAATAGCACTAGGCTTATGGCAGAACTTTGGTGGAAACCGCACCCTGGATATTCAGGAAGAGATGATCCTGCGCGCATTCGATCTGGGGATTAACCATTTCGACTTGGCCAACAATTATGGGCCACCTCCAGGATCAGCCGAAGAGAATTTTGGTGTCATTCTCAAAAAACATCTGCGTCCTTACCGCGACGAACTGCTCATCTCAACCAAGGCAGGTTATCATATGTGGAACGGTCCATACGGCGAATGGGGTTCTCGCAAAAACCTGATTGCCAGTCTGGACCAAAGTCTGAGCCGGATGGGACTGGATTACGTAGATATTTTCTATCATCACCGTCCAGATCCGGAGACACCGCTCGAAGAAACGATGACTGCACTGGATCATATCGTTAGACAGGGTAAAGCCCTGTATGTAGGCTTGTCCAACTATGATGCCGAACAGACGAAAGAAGCAGTTACTATTTTGCGTCGTCTCGGAACACCTTGTCTGGTTCACCAGCCAAACTATTCGATGCTGAATCGCTGGATTGAGGATGGATTGCAGGATGTGCTGGATGAGCACGGCGTAGGATCGATCGCATTCTGTCCGCTTGGCCGGGGACAGTTGACGAATAAATATGTGGACAAAATCAAGGAAGAGCGCGCTAATCCAACAGGAAATCTGAGGAAAGAAGCCTATACAGACGAACGGATCGCCAAGTTCGAAGCACTTCAGGCGGTTGCTGAACGTAGAGGTCAAACGATCTCCCAGTTGGCGCTGAATTGGATTTTGCGTGGTAACCGAGTTACTTCTGCTCTGATCGGCGCAAGCCGTGTGTCCCAGATTGAAGAAAACGTAGCGGCCCTTCAGGCACCAGACCTGACGACAGAAGAGCTGAATGAAATCGAAAGCATCTTGGATGGCATTGGAAACTACGCTTGGTAAACTTGTAACGGAGAGATACGACTTTGGAGATTCAGAGTCATGTCTACAATGATTAATTTGATCCCCATGATATAGATATGTTGGGATAACTAAGGTGTCTTCCTGTAGTCGGGAGGACACTTTTTTTGTCTTACTTATCGTTCTTTATATGTAGAGATAGACCTTTTAGAGCTTCGGCTTAATTGACCTATGTTTATTTTTTTCTTAAACTATTTCATATCATAGCACCAGGTCCTAGGATTTAGGGTATAATATATAGATGCTATACATTTGAAATATGAAGGAGAGGCTCCATTTGAATTTTCAACAGTGGATTTCGCCTGAAACCTATAACCTGACATCCGAGATGGAGAATCACCCGTCGGATCGGGTTGCACTTAGATGGCTGAGCGATCATAAAGAATTGGAAGAGATCACTTATGGTGAGTTATTGAAGCAGGCAAATCGTCTTGCTGGAGGCTTGCGTGATCTTGGTTTGGAGAAGGGCGACCGGGTGCTGGTCATGGTACCACGCCGAATTATTGCCTATGTTATATACATTGCCTGCCTGAAACTGGGGATTGCTGTTATTCCTTCTTCCGAGATGCTGCGTGCGAAAGATCTGGAGTATCGTCTTCGGCATTCCGAGGCCCGGGCTGTCATTGTCTGGTCCGAGACGACTGCTGAAGTTGAAAAAATACATGCAGATCTGCCGGCATTGGCACACCGCATCGTTGCATCACCAAATGGTGATGATAGCGTACCTGGAGAAGGCTGGGTCAATGTACACCAGTTAATGCAAGGCCAATCCGATACGATGGCTGCGGTGGAAACACATCGTGACGATATGGCTATTCTCGCTTATACCTCCGGTACGACTGGTAATCCAAAAGGCGTAGTACATAGTCATGGTTGGGGGTATGCCCATTTACGGATCGCTTCATCGTTATGGCTGGATATTCAGCCTTCGGATACGGTATGGGCAACGGCAGCACCGGGATGGCAAAAATGGATCTGGAGTCCGTTCCTGTCTGTACTCGGAAGAGGGGCTACCGGACTGGTCTACAATGGATCATTCCAACCCAAACGTTATCTGGAACTGTTGCAGGAGCATCAGATCAACGTCTTGTGCTGTACGCCGACGGAATATCGGTTAATGGCCAAAGCAGACGATCTGGGTCACCATGATCTGTCCGCACTGCGCAGCGCCGTGTCTGCTGGTGAGCCGTTGAATCAGGAAGTAATTGAAATTTTCCAGCGTCACTTTGACCTGACGATCCGGGACGGATATGGACAAACCGAGAGCACGCTGCTGATCGGCAGCTTAAAAGATGCTCCCGTACGAATTGGTTCTATGGGGCAGTCCATTACACCAGGCCTTATTGAGATCGTCAATGAAGAGGGACAACTTGTACCTGCTGGTGAAGTAGGAGATATCGCAGTGCATAAGGATATGCCAGCCTTGTTCCGTGCCTATTACCAGGATGAGGGACGGAAGGAAGCGAATCAGCGTGGGGATTATTTTGTAACAGGTGACCGCGCACGCAAAGACGAAGAAGGCTACTTCTGGTTTGAAGGTCGAAGTGATGATATCATTATCAGTTCGGGATACACGATTGGACCGTTCGAGGTGGAAGAAGCGTTGATGAAACACGCCAGCGTGAAGGAATGTGCGGTCGTAGCGAGTCCTGATGAGATCCGTGGTAACGTAGTGAAAGCATTTGTAGTGCTGAGAGACGAGTCTCTCGCATCACCAGAACTGGCGCGTGAACTGCAAAACCATGTGAAGGAATGGACAGCACCCTACAAATATCCACGTAAAATTGAGTTTGTAGCCGATCTGCCGAAAACAAACTCAGGAAAAATCCGCCGGATCGAGCTGCGTGAGCAGGAGAAACGCAAGGCTTAAATGATTGTGCAGCAGCAATAGTATTCAAATATGAAACAGGAGTGAACACAACCATGAGTAATTTTGAACAAACCTTTGAAAAATCGTTGGAACAATACGCAGAGCTGGTTGTCAAAGTCGGCGTAAATATTCAGAAAGGACAGGATCTGCTCGTAACGGCACCCATCGAAACATTGGAATTCACCCGTCTGATCGTGCAAAAAGCGTATGCGGCTGGCGCCAAGTATGTACAGGTTGATTTTGATGATGACGATATTACACGCAGCCGTTTTGAACATGGCTCTGATGACAGTTTTGATTATTACCCGGCCTGGAAGGCGGAAATGATGGAGAAGTTTGCAGAAGCAGGCGGCGCTACGCTCACGATCAAAGTACCTGACCCTGAATTATACAAAGGCATCAATTCCGACAATGTTTCGCGTGCAACCAAAGCGGCGGCTCATGCACGTCGCGGATTTTCGAAATATACACGTAACCACGAAATTAGCTGGTGTCTGATCAAAGCGCCAACCAAGGCGTGGGCGAACAAAGTATTTGCCGACATTCCAGAGGAAGATCGCATTAACGTGATGTGGGAAACCATCTTCAAAATGAACCGTGTCGATGGCGGAGACGCTATTCAGAACTGGAAAAAACATCTGGACACCCTGAATGCCATGAGTGATTTGCTGAACAAGAAAAATTATAAAAGCTTGCACTACCGCGCACCCGGAACGGATTTGAAAATCGAACTGGTAAACAACCATATCTGGGGTGGCGGCGGTAGCGAAAACAAGCAAGGTGTGTATACCGTTGCGAACATGCCGACAGAAGAAGTATTTACAATGCCGAAGCGCAGTGGAGTCAACGGATTTGTCAGCAGCACGATGCCGCTGAACCTGAATGGTCAACTAGTGGACCAGATGAGAATTACGTTTAAGGATGGACAGGTCGTTGCTTTTACAGCAGCTTCGGGTGAAGAGCATCTTAAAAACCTGTTTGCCACCGATGAAGGTGCACGTTATCTTGGCGAAGTTGCCCTCGTGCCGCATGATTCGCCAATCTCCAACTTGAATCGTATTTTCTATAATACCGGTATTGACGAGAATGCATCCTGCCATCTGGCCGTAGGAAGTGCATACCCGTTCAACATGAAGGATGGTACGACGATGTCTAACGAGGAATTGCTGAAACATGAATGCAACGTTAGTCTGACCCATGTGGACTTTATGATCGGCTCCGCAGAGCTCGACATTGATGGTGAGTTGCAGGATGGAACGGTGGAACCTGTATTCCGCAAAGGGAACTGGGCATTTTAATTGGTGAAAACAAGGCAATAAGTTAGAAACAAAGGCGACTTCAACGTTGAAGTCGCTTTTGTTGTTTTTGGCATCCACAACTTTAAATGATTTATAGCGGCTTAACGGGTACACATATTTCGCAAAAATCCAGAAGAAGCAGATCACCGGCATACCTTTCCAAAATGGGTTTGTTGTCCATAATACAACCATTGCTCTGCAAATACGGGAAAATCTCGGTCCAGGCTTGCTGCACATCTTCTGCTGTGTGTTTGACTTTGCAAACCAGATATTGCCCGCCAGGAAGTTCAGTTTCTTCAAGTTGGGGAGTCGACTCATCCAGGCAGTAATCCTCTGATATGACAATACATGCATCATACCTGCATTGAGAGGGGAGGGTGGTTTCCGGGTTATCCTGCGGAATGCCGAACAAGATGGTCGAGCTTGTAAGCAGGCCTTGGGATCTTGCCCAGGTCTTTAATGTTTCCATCGCGTGACTGTTAGCAGGACCATACGGACCCACTTGTCGTACATAAGCAATTCGGGAGGTTGGCAGGTTTTCGATGTGGAATTCCATTGGTGTTCATTCCTTTCGTTACGATTATGGGTTACATCTCGAATGCTATCATGGTATAAAAAAATATTCATATGTATTTTTGGAAAAAGAAAGATTGGTTTGACGTGCGATTTGTTTATTCTAGGGAAATAGGAAAGAGGCCGATGATCTGATCATCGACCTCTCTTTTGTAATGGAATCAGTGAAAAGTTACGGATGTCACATTCCCAATTTATTCGGCATGCATTTTGTTGAAGCTTACATATTCGTTAATCGGTTTGCGGTATCCGCGCGGACGTTGTTTGGCTTCGGACTTTTTGCCGATTGTAATTAGCATGGCAGGTACATAATGGTCGGGAATATCCAGACTGCGTTGCAACTCTTCCGCGTCGAAGCCAATCATGGGGCAGGTGTCCCAACCACGATCCTGAGCGATAAGCATCAATTGCATCGCTGACAGGCTGGCATTACGAATTGCATCTTCTCTCTGGAAGAACCTTCCCCGCGTTTCGTAAAATTCGATGACACTCTGTGATTCTTGCTCGTATTGAAACGGAGTCATCGCACCAAGGTTCAGCAGGCCCTCATTGATTGTGCGGATGTGATGGTGTGCGTTGACATCGCCGAGGACAACAATGACCGCAGAGGCCGTTTTTACTTTATATTGCTGGGAAGCTTCATAGACTTTTTCTTTCTGAGCCGGGTCCGTCAGCACAAGATAGTGCGTATGCTGGAGGTTAAAGGCGGAAGGTGCGAATTTGTTCAAGGCAAACATCTCTTGCAATTCTGACTCTGGAATCTCAATTCCTTCTTCAAAAATAACGGCCGATCTACGGTTTTTGACCAGATTCTCCAATTCACTCATGGTAGTTTCCCTCGCTTATGTATGGTTTATAAACTGACTATAACACACTAAGTTACTTTATGTAAGTATTATTTTTGAATAAGACAAGATCTGCCTGCCATACGATAAAATAAAACAGAAGAGGTGATTCATGAAAACATTCATCACTAGGTACAGAGCTGGAAAGTCACGAAATGAATTTCAGGTATACGTCATCGAATCTTCCACGCTGAAACGTTTTTTGGTGGTGGAGATGGTACTGGGAACCATTGCCTACAATGTTGCGCTTTTTTGGTTTCATAATGCACTTCTTGCTGGCGTTGGTTCCTGGGCCGGAACGGAAAGTGTGAAGAGGCTGCCAGTCGTTTTCAGAAAAATAGCAGGTCGGCAGGAAGGTTCAGGGAGCATGAGCATGTTCTTTACTTAAGGAATAGACGGCTTATGGGCCTCTGGCTCTCTTTTTCAATCGTAAGGGACTCCGGACACGTTATTTCCTAAAATGCTCCGAAAGACGTTACATATGGCCTAAACCTCGTTATAACGTGTCTGAGGTTCCTTAGCATTTTGCAGGCGCTTCTTCAACCTCTCATACACGACTCATCTTTTTTTACACTCCATGTCTTCTGCTCCAACCTCGAACGAGGAGAGAGGAACGCCATTTTTATATAAGTCTGGCGGCCAGTCATCTCACCATTGTACCCCGCAAAAAAATTCCAACAATCTCCTTACCTAAATTTAAAGTGGAATCATGTTCTTTTAATGTATCTACCTTATTGCCGATGACCATCATTGTTGAGAAAGTTTGCGCGAGAAGCATGGAATTGTTGCTTCGAAGAAGGTTATTATCCATCGCATCTTTAAAATAATCAGCCAGCTCTACGTAAATTTTATTTTCCGCTGCTCTGATTTCCTCAATCTGTTTCTCACTCAAATATCTCTCCGCATCTTTGAGCAGAGTCTCAATCTCCGCATGAGGATTAGCTAACCTTGCTTCTGCCAAATGGAGCAGTCCTGTTTCCAGATTGTCTGCTTCTCTTAATAATCGTGACGTAGCTTGGTGCACATGTTTAAACATGGTCGTAACTGCGATCTTAAAAAGTTCCGGTTTACTGGTGAAGTGATAATAAATGGATGGTTTAGACACATTGCAAGCTTTAGCGATCTGTTGGAGTGAGACAGGTTCATACCCATGCTCCATAAAGAGTTTGGCGGCCGTTTGAAGAATTATTTCTTGTACGGGTAAATCCTCTCCTGCTTGTTTGGGTCTTCCTGGTGAGCGATGTGAATCTGTATTCATTTTCATCATTACCTCCGTGAATATTTAATGACAACTTATCCATTGAATAAGATTAGACTTGTAATTTTACTTACCGGTAAATATAATTTACTAGAACTGAAGCTACAATTCAATGATAACCTAATCCAAAATAATATTGAAAGAGGTTTTAACTTTGGCAAAAACAGAGAAAAAAAACAAATGGACTAAAATATTGATATGGGGAGTTTCCCTCATTGTAATTGTAATCATTGGCTTATTGGTATACCTCAATTCGATAACCTACAGTCCTTCCAATCAAGCAGAACTCGCATTTCAGAATGATAATCAGGTCATAGTAACAGAGATCAAAGACGGTTATAAATTTGAGCCACAAACCGGGAAAGTAATTGAACCGAATATTATTTTTTATCCTGGAGGTTTAGTAGAACCGGAAAGCTACTCACCATTTGCCAGAGAACTGGCTCAACGGGGACATCGCGTATATATTGCGGAAATGCCACTGAATCTAGCCATTTTCGGTCAAAATAAAGCGGACTCCTTTCTTGAAGAACACCCAGACGAATCATTTGTTATTGGGGGTCACTCTTTAGGAGGTTCATTTGCAGCGAGATATGCTTCGGAACACAGTGAGAAGCTTAAGGGTGTATTTTTCTTGGCTTCTTATGCGGATGAGGGCGGATCCATAAAAGACACTGATTTATCTGTTTTGCAAATTACAGGTACAGCAGATGGAGTTCTCAATAAAGAAGCTTGGGAAAGTGCCAAAACCAATCTACCTGCTGACACTTTGTATGTCGGTGTAGAAGGAGGGAACCATGGCCAATTTGGCTCTTATGGGAAGCAAAAAGGGGACAATGATCCAGCGATTGAGGAAGAGCAGCAATTAAAACAGGTCGTTGATGCTGTAGAGGAATGGAGCACAGAACTGAATAGTAAACCTTAAATCTGCTATGAATCGAACTTAACCTTTACATCAATGTGGTTGAGCTGATCCTTATCTTTTCGATTTGGAGAACGATTAAAATGTTGTAGATATAATGCAACAGGACGGCGCCCGAAATCGGGCCCCGTCCTGTTAGTTGTATCTGTAATTTACATACGATAGTCATATGAGAGTGGAATGAATACCTTTTGTCATCAGATTTCTACTGTTTTATTTGGCGCGCTCCAGGTACTGTTCAAGTGTAAGGTTCTGACTCGTAATTTCACCCGCAATATACACGCCAACATAACGCACATGCCATGGCTCATAAGAATAGCCTGTCAGTTTCTCCTGATCTTTGCCATAACGAATGATAAATCCGTATTTATGTGCATTGGCTTTCAGCCATTTGCCTTCCTTGGTGTTTCCAAAGCTTTGTTGCAAATCATATCCCGCTGATGCACTGGAGATATCCATCGCAAGACCCGTCTGATGTTCACTTTGTCCAGGACGAGCACTGGTTTTATTCGCAACGGCTTCGCCTTTGATACTTGCATTACGGTCAAAAATGGATTTTTGGGTAGCATAAGAGCGATAACCGGACACGGCTTTGATATCAATGCCGTCTTTTTTTGCTGCTGCGAACAAGTTCTCAATTGCTGTGGCAGCTACTTTACGCATTTGCTTTTTCGGACTGGAGCCGGAGAAGCTAAATGGGATGTTAGGAACAACCAGATCCTGAGGGGCATAGGTTGAAGGCAGGTTTCTCTTTTTATTCACTAGCACAACCGTGCTTGATAGATTTGTTACCGTTGCCAGGCCACTGCTGCTCGTTTTGATTGTGCGTCCAGGTGCATTATCGTGCAGGAATTGAGTGAAGCTGGAGCTGGCAGCAGATGCGACCGGATTCAGTTCCTTAGTGAAGGGCAGCGTTGTGAATGCTGAGCCTGCTACGACAGAACCTATAAGTATCGTGGATACGATGGATTTACGTGTAAAAGATTTCATGATGTGTGTTCCTCCTCGGGTTATATCAATCTCGTTCTTTGGTATATACCGAGTATACTAGAGGATTATATCCATAGGTTCTCCAATTGTTTCCGAGTTGTAAACAAAGTTTGCGAGATTCATAGCTTTTAATTGTCTGACGAGAAAAAGAGCACAAAAAAAGACTCTGCACCTTTTGTGCAAAGTCTTTCTGTATACATAGATAGGCGAATCAAATGCTCATTATTTCAGCCACAAACTTTTGAATTACAGCTCGCATGAAACAGAATTGCCGGAGCTTCCAGCAGCCACAGCGCGAGCATCCCGAACACGGACATTGCTGCTGAGTACACCGGAATCACTGCTTAGTTTGAAGGAAGGATAGTTAAGTTCCGTGTCCAGCTTCATGTGCTGCTCCAGGTTTAACTGTTGTTTCGGATCGACATAGAATGGCACCAGATTGGTTTCAATTTGTACATCTAGAGCTTCGGGTTCATCCACGATAAGTATGGCGATAATTCCGTTACAGCCACAACCTTCCATGTCATAGATCACTTTGAAATAACCGGGCTGATCATTCAGGCTTTCAGTTAATCGCGCAGCAGCCAAATCTGTAATTTGAATATGCATATCGCTACACTCCTTTATATGTTGGCACGATTGTAATGGTAAATGGATTAATTCAACTTCTACTGTCATTATACCACTTTGGCAAAAATCAAAGCATTTATTTTCTTGACTGATCAGTCTGGAAGCCATAATGATTCCGTTCATCAAGGAAGCGTTATGGAGCGGCGTTAAACGATTCGTCTTGCTTGGCAGTGCTTCCGTTGATGAAGACGGACCTATATTTGGCAAAGTACATCAAAGCTTGAAGGAGCTTGCTCCTGAGTGGACTGTACTACAGCCTTCCTATTTTATGGAGAACTTTACAGAGGGACCGCATCGGGAGACGATGAAGCAGTTGGGTAAAATCTACAGTGCTGCTGGTGATGGTAAAATTGGTTTTGTCAGCGCAGATGATATCGCAGCAGTTGCCTTCTTTGCTCTGACAGATGTTGTCCCCCATAATACAGCTCATATCATTACGGGGCCAGAGACATTGTCTTATGGGCAAGTTGCGGACATCCTTAGTCGTTTATTGGATCAGCGTATTCAGCATGAATCATTGTCGGATGCAGAACTGAGAAATAGCCTGATTCAGGCGGGAATGTCAGAAGATTACGCCACGGCTCTGGCAGGGCTGGATGTATTCATCCGTGAGGAAGGAAGAGAAGATCAAACGACGGAGACGGTATTGAAAGTCACAGGGCAAAGCCCGGTTTCTCTGGAGCAATTTATTAGGCAGCATATGCATTAAGGGAAATGATATAAGAATTATTATAAAAATATTGGAAGCAAATTCTGCTGAATAACAAGAAGACGGTGCCGGAACGCCCGTCTTTTTTGCTGATTGTTCAACCTTTAACAATACCCCAATCCAGCACGGTGATTATATGTGTACGCTTTTGGGGAAATAGATGAGAATGAATGTTTGATAAAAGGAGAGAAGAGAACGGATGATTCAGTTCGAAAATGTATCCAAGCAATACCCTGATGGAACCCATGCTCTGCGTCAGGTTAATCTCAACATTAACAAGGGAGAGCTGTTCGTCATGATTGGTCCGAGCGGTTGCGGCAAAACCACAATGCTCAAAATGATCAATCGTCTGATCGAGCGGACAGATGGGACCGTACGAATTAATGAACGACCTATCGATGAATATAACATTCATGAATTGCGGTGGAATATCGGATATGTGCTGCAACAGATTGCGTTGTTCCCACATATGACGATTGCCGAAAATATTGCGGTTGTTCCTGAACTCCGAAAGTGGAAGTCAGAGCAAATCAAGGATCGCGTACATACTTTGCTGGACATGGTCGGACTGAAAGGTACCACATACAGTGATCGCAAGCCTGCTGAGCTATCTGGTGGACAACAACAGAGAATCGGTGTATTGCGCGCACTCGCTGCCGATCCCGAAATTGTACTGATGGATGAACCGTTCAGTGCACTTGACCCGATGAGCCGCGAGAAATTGCAAGACGATATTCTGGATATTCAGCGTCAGATGAAGAAGACGATTGTATTTGTTACCCATGATATTCAGGAAGCGATGAAGCTGGGTGATCGTATCTGTATCATGAAGGATGGGCAAGTGTTACAGGTAGGCACCCCGGAAGAACTAATCCAGCAGCCAGCGAATGAATTTGTACGTGACTTTGTTGGCGGTTCTGGTTCGGATAGGAGTTCACAGCCTGTATCTGATGGGGACGACCCAATGTATGAATTAAGAGCGGGCTCCGGCGAACAAGAACGACTGACTTCAATATTTGATCTTGAATCGATCATGTCCCCGCTCTCACCCGGGCATGTGCCGAAGTCAGCCAAAACGGCTGTTCCCGTATCGATTACGCTGCCGGATTTTGTGGAAATCATGGCTTCTCATGATCATTTACTGGTCGAGAAAGACCACCAGATTATAGGACAGGTGAGTCGAGCCGATCTGATCCGGTACTGGTCCGGACAGTTGCAGGAACGGGGTGAAGCACATGAGTAGATTTACGGAAGTGTTCAGCGAGCGGAAAGGACAGTTGTTGTCTGCCCTCCTTGAGCATATTCAGATCTCATTTATCGCATTGTTCTTTGCCGTTCTGATCGCTATCCCGCTTGGCATTTATCTGACACGCAAGCCAAGAGTGGCTGAGCCGATTATTGGGGTAACAGCCGTACTGCAAACGATCCCGTCTCTGGCCCTACTGGGATTGCTCATTCCTTTATTCGGCATCGGTACATTTCCTGCGATTGTTGCGCTTGTAGTGTATGCCCTGCTTCCGGTACTCCGCAACACGTATACGGGCATATCGGAAGTCGATCCTTCCATGGTCGAGGCAGCGAATGCGATGGGCATGAACAGTCGTCAACGTCTCACCAAAGTAGAGCTACCACTCGCGATGCCTGTCATTATGGCAGGCATTCGTACCGCAATGGTTCTGATTGTAGGTACAGCAACGCTTGCAGCCCTGATTGGCGCAGGAGGTCTGGGTGAACTCATTTTGCTAGGTATTGATCGAAATGATACGGCATTGATTATTCTGGGAGCCATCCCAGCCGCATTGCTTGCCATTTTGTTTGATGTGCTGCTCCGCCAGTTCCAACGTTTATCATTCAAGAAAACGCTGGTCACTCTCGGAACACTCGCTCTGGTGGCCGTTCTGGTAATCACGATTCCTTGGCTCTCCCGTGGAGGGCAAAAAGATCTGGTTATTGCTGGAAAGCTGGGTGCCGAACCAGAGATTCTGATTAATATGTACAAATTGCTCATTGAAAAAGATACCGATCTGAAGGTTGAATTGAAACCAGGATTGGGGAAAACCACATTTCTATTCAATGCACTGAAATCAGGTGATATTGATATTTATCCGGAATTTACGGGTACCGCCATATCGGAATTTATGAAGGAAACCGCCGTCAGCACAGATCGCACAGAAGTGTATGAACAGGCAAGGGACGGGATGTTAAGCCAGTTCAATATGGTTCTTCTGAACCCGATGGATTACAACAATACGTATACGTTGGCCGTGCCTCAGAAGGTTGCCGATCAGTATAATCTGAAGACGATATCAGATCTCAAGTCAGTACAGCAGCAGATCAAGGCAGGATTCACACTGGAATTCTCTGATCGGGAAGACGGTTATGTTGGAATTCAGAAGAAGTATGGCATCAAATTCCCGAACGTAGCCACAATGGAACCGAAACTGCGTTATGCAGCCGTGCAGCGCGGAGATATCAATTTGCTGGATGCTTACTCCACAGACAGTGAACTGAGACAGTATAAACTCGTTGTGCTGGAGGATGATCAGGAATTGTTCCCGCCATATCAGGGGGCGCCGATGCTCCGCAAAGAAACGGCAGACCAATATCCGCAGCTTGTGGAGGTACTGAATCAACTTGCAGGCCGGATCACAGACGATGAGATGCGTCAAATGAATTACGAAGTGAACGTTAATGGAGCGAGTCCAGAACAAGTGGCAACGGATTATCTGCAAAATGCAGGGTTATTATAGCTTGATATTTACGGTTATTCATGAAGAGGAGGAACTAACATGACACAAACTTATGATCTGATCGCGATTGGAACCGGGAGCGCTGCAAGCTCTGTTATATCCCGCTGCGCCGAAGCCGGATGGAAAATTGCCGTGATTGATGAACGAGAGTTTGGCGGAACCTGTGCGTTACGGGGCTGTGATCCCAAGAAAGTACTTGCAGGAGCGGCTGAACTGATCGACTGGAATGAACGAATGAAGGGCAAAGGAGTGGAAGGTAACGCCTCTATTCAGTGGTCGGAACTTATGGCGTTCAAGCGAACATTTACGGAGAGTATTCCGAGAGCAAGCGAGGATAAGTTCAAGCAGGCCGGGATGCATACGTTCCATGGCAAGGCTTCTTTTGTTGACGAAGATCATATTCGTGTAGGGGACGAAGTTCTACACGGGAAACATATTCTCATCGCAACAGGAGCGCGTCCAGCACCACTTTCTATTGATGGTGTAGAGCATCTGAAATACAGCGATGATTTTCTTGATCTGGAACAGCTGCCAGATAAATTGGTTCTGGTAGGTGGAGGTTACATTGCTTTTGAATTTGCACATATTGCGGCCAGAGCTGGTACGGAAGTCCATATTATTCATCGAGGTGAACAGCCGCTGGAACAGTTTGATTCGGAACTGGTGGACATGCTGCTGCAAAAATCCGAAGAAGTAGGCATTCATGTACACTTGAATGCGGAAGTGAAGGCAATTCGTCAGCAGGGAAACACATATGTGGTCAGTGGAACCCGCAATGGGGCTGATCATCAATGGCAATGTGGACTTGTCGTTCACGGAGCAGGGCGTATTCCGAATGTAGAGGGGCTTGAACTGGAGAAGGGAAATGTCAGCTATACGAAAAAAGGCATCTCCGTTAATGAGTACTTGCAGAGCGAAAGCAATCCAAGAGTCTACGCGGCAGGCGATGTTACCGCAACGGAAGGACTTCCGTTGACTCCGCTCGCAGGCCAGGAATCACGCGCAGTATCCTTGAATCTGCTTGAAGGCAATCATAACAAACCTAATTATAAAGTAATGCCCTCCATTGTATTTACCGTGCCATCCCTGGGTTCTGTTGGCCTTGATGTGGAGCAGGCCAAGAAAGAGGGCTATGAGGTGAAGGTAAATGACATGTCGAAATGGTATACTTATAAACGTACGAATGAAAAATATGCCATGGCCAAAGTTGTAATCGACAAGTCAACAGGACGTATCTTGGGTGCCCATGTATTGGGTGGCAAAACAGAAGAACTGATTAACCTGTTCGCCATGGCAATTCAGTTCGATTTGACGACCGATCAGCTAAACACCATGAATTTTGCATATCCTACAGCCGCATCGGATATAGGCTCTTTATTTTAATGTGATGGTGTGGAAGGAAGGGAAGAATTATGTCAGTTCATTTTCATCGGATTCATGAAGCCGAGTGGACAACCGAACCGGTTCAGGCGCGAACGGAAGGTGACCGTCTAATTGTGGAGGCACAGGAGGGCAGTGACTTTTGGGAGAAGACCTTCTATGGTTTCTGCCATCAGAATGGACATGCCATGCTTGCTCCATGGGATGGAACCAAGGCAATCGAAGTATCATTTGATCTGAGTTCATTCACGGAATTATATGATCAGGCAGGGTTAATGCTCTGGCATGGACAGGATCAATGGATCAAGGCGGGGGTTGAAGTAAATGACGGCGTGGCTCATGTAGGGGCGGTCGTAACGGATCGGTTTTCCGATTGGTCGCTTTCACCTGTACCGGAGTGGGGTGGACGCATCGTTACCATTCGGGCTTCATACCACGACGAAGCCGTAGTTATTCGGGCCCGCACAGACGAGCATCCCTGGCGTACCATTCGGGTCGCGAGGTTTGCTTATCCGACGAACAAGCAAGCAGGACCGTTTCTCTGTTCTCCGAAGCGTGCCGGGTTCGAGGTTGCGTTTACCAAATGGAAATTGACTGAACCGGATCAGGATCTGCACACAGACCCTCCCATTGCCGATTAAGATTGTGTGGTTGGGAAATGTGACTTTATCGCAACAAACGAAAACAAGCAAGTCTTCCTTGGTGGAGGACTTGCTTGTTTTCGTTTGAATTAGGCAGCACCATGAGGTTAATTTATCAAGCCTTCAACGATTATGGTGAGGCTTATTTGAATTTTTTTCACATGAAGTTGCAATACTGTTGTCGTTTATCCTCAAGGTCTTATTTGCTTGAGTCCGTATCCTTGGAGTCAGATTCGATGCCATCAGCATCCTCTGCACCATCACTTACTTCGTTCAACTCACGCATACGTTCTTCGTAATCATCCAGAAACCATAATGGGTCCATGTTATCTTCCTCGCCATTATAATTAATCAATACTTCTTCGCCGGCTTTGATATCTGTATAAGCATAGAAGTCAAAAGTGTGGTTTTCAAAGTTGATATCATAGGTGGCGTTAGGCTCGTAGGAATGGTTGATCAAACTGCCATAGCCCAGCAGGATAGCCGTATGATTGGCTCCGTATTCGAATACGTAATCTTCGAGAATTGTTTTCTCAACATGTTCGTGGTCTTCATTGGGATAAGGGACAACTGGAGCCTGATGGATCAGCTGGCCTTTTGGAATGTCTACGGTTGCAAATACGCCGCGGTTAAATTCGCCATTACCCAATTTGGATTGTTTCACTTCAATCATGATTTTCACCTGATGCTCTCCAAGAGAGCTCCATTCTTATAGTAGTAAGTCGTTTAAGGAAAAATTTTAACTCATCCATACCTATAAGGCAAATGTCATTGATATCAGTTTGAGTGGATCAGGGGTCAAAACGAAGGACATTTCATCGAAAAATGGTGCTAAATTTACAATAGGGCGTTGAGTTGTGCATGATATAACGCTTATAATATACAAAGAATTAAGTCTATATAGAAAAGGTGTCATGAATGAGCATATTAAATGTCGAAAAATTAAGTCACGGTTTTGGTGACCGTGCTATCTTTAACAACGTTTCTTTCCGCCTCCTGAAAGGCGAACATATTGGTCTGATCGGGGCCAATGGTGAGGGGAAATCTACCTTCATGAACATTATTACAGGTAAACTCCAGCCGGATGAAGGCAAAGTGGAGTGGTCCAAACGTATGCGTGTCGGATATTTGGATCAGCACGCTGTGCTCAGCAAGGGACAATCCATTCGTGATGTCCTTCGTGGAGCATTCCAGTATTTGTTTGACATGGAACAAGAAATGAATGATATGTATGGCAAGATGGGCGATGTAACTCCGGAGGAATTAGAACAGCTGCTGGAGGATGTAGGTACGATTCAGGATACGCTGACTAACCAGGATTTCTACATGATCGATGCCAAAGTCGACGAGACAGCACGCGGTCTGGGTCTAACCGATATCGGTCTGGATAAGGACGTTAACGACCTTAGTGGTGGACAACGTACGAAGGTATTGCTCGCCAAGCTGCTGCTTGAAAAACCGGATATTCTGCTCCTGGATGAGCCTACGAACTATCTGGATGAATTGCATATCGAATGGCTGAAACGCTATTTGCAGGAATATGAGAATGCTTTTATTCTGATCTCGCATGATATCCCGTTCCTGAACAGTGTAATTAACTTGATCTATCACATGGAAAATCAGGATCTCACCCGTTATGTGGGCGATTATAGTCATTTCCAGGAAGTCCATGAGATGAAAAAACAGCAACTGGAGTCGGCGTATAAGCGTCAACAACAGGAAATTGCTGATCTCAAGGATTTTGTGGCCCGTAATAAGGCAAGTGTGGCTACACGCAACATGGCGATGTCCAGACAGAAGAAATTGGACAAGATGGATGTCATCGAAATCGCCAAGGAAAAACCGAAACCACAGTTTAACTTCCGTGATGCAAGAACGTCCGGTAAGCTCATTTTCGAAACAAAAGGCCTTGTCATTGGATACAATGAGCCGTTGTCGAGACCACTGGACCTGCGTATGGAGCGTGGTCAGAAGATCGCTCTCGTTGGTGCGAATGGTATCGGTAAAACAACCCTGATGCGCAGCATTCTGGGTGAGATTCCAGCTTTGGAAGGAACCGTTCAGCGCGGTGAACATCTGGAGATTGGATATTTCCAACAAGAGATGAAGGATGCCAACTACAATACCTGTATCGAAGAGATCTGGCAGGAGTTCCCTTCCTATACCCAATTTGAAGTGCGTGCTGCACTCGCAAAATGCGGACTGACTACCAAGCATATTGAGAGCAAGGTTGCGGTACTGAGCGGTGGCGAGAAAGCCAAAGTTCGTCTCTGCAAACTGATCAATAACGAAACAAACCTGCTCGTACTCGATGAGCCGACGAACCATTTGGACGTTGATGCGAAGGAAGAGTTGAAACGCGCACTCAAAGCATACAAAGGCAGCATTCTGCTGATCTCTCACGAACCTGAATTCTATCGTGATGTGGTTACGGAGACATGGAATTGTGAGTCGTGGACAACGAAGGTATTTTAATTTTAGTGCCTGCACTAGAAGAAACATGAACAAGCATACAGAAGACAGCGCCAAGGTTAAATGGACGCTGTCTTTTTGCGTTGCAGAGGTTACTTGTAATGTCTGCCAATTTGATACGCTTGCTCCAGCAAGCCTTCAATATACGTTTTGGATTCGGATATGGTTTCATAGAGAAACTCGACTCGGGATTCCTCCAATCCTGCATAACCAGCGATCCCATTATTCAGATAATTCGAAATCATGTTGTAATAATCGTACTTATGGAATGAAGCCTCCGTTCCTCCAGCTAGTGCAATCCAGAGTGCCTTTTTGGAGTTTGCTTTGTTCAGCAGCCCCATGTTCCATACCTTGTCCAGATAAGCTTTGAGCATGGAAGGAACGTTGTACCACCATACCGGGAAAATAAAGACAATGGCATCAGCCGCGAGCACGCGATCCAGCTCTTTGCGAATTACAGGGGCATGCTGCTTATCGGGATTTTGCCAATCTCGCTCATCTTCTACGCTATATAACGGATCGAATCCATCATGGTACAGATCAAGGATATCAATTTCATGGTGATTCTCCTTCAGACCTTCTATAAAACGATTCATCACGGCAAATGTTAGAGAATCCTGTCTTGGGTGAGTAACGACCAGTTTAATTTTCATGTATGAGTGACCATCCTTTTTCCTTCATTTTTTGGTTTAACGTTCTGACCAATGTTATTATAAGTTTCATGACATCTTATTGAGAAGTACGCACCTTCGAGTGCTGTAGATACCTTGAGGTTCTTCGGTTACTTTTAATAATGGATATACATTTATGTGATTTAAGGGGGATTACCAGTGGAACAGGAACTGAAAAGATATGAGAGTGGTGTGCAGGCGATGCTGGAACTGGTCGGAGGAAAATGGAGGATTCTTATTCTGCATCAACTGATAACAGGTAAAAAACGAACAAGTGAACTTCGCAGAGCCATCCCTGGCATTACTCAGAAGGTCCTTACCCAGAAGCTGCGTGATCTTGAAAAGAATGAAATCATCCATCGAATTATTCATCCCCAGATTCCACCTAAAGTAGAGTATGAGCTGACCGAGTATGGCTTGACACTGCAGGCAATCATCGACCGCATCTGTATGTGGGGAGAGAATCATCTGGACAGAGTATATGGTGATAAAAACAAAGTGCTGGAGAATCATTTTAGCGAATATATTCCGCTTTCGACTTTGAACTAAACTGCTCCCAAATCAAAAAACGACAAAAACCTTCCTGAATCGAGGAGGAGGGTATTTGTTGTTTTTTTGTCCTTTATCAGTGAAACTGATAAATACCATAAAATCATCGAAATTGACCCCTACCATTGGGTATGGTAGGTTCAAGAGAGTAGAAATTAATATGATCATTTTAGTAGGAATTAAAATTGACGTAATGCGCGAGGTGGCAAATGGTGGAACTTCAAGTGACAAACAGCCCTTTTAATCAGGAACAGGTTGAGCTGCTCAATCGCCTTATTCCTACATTGAACGATGGACAGAAAACGTGGCTTAGCGGATATCTGACAGCCATTCAGGGATTTGCGGCTGTAGCTGCACCTGCTGGTGTGGAACAACAGCCTGCATCTTCAGCAGGTATTACTCCTGAAAGTGCACCTGTTGTGGTGTCCAGGGAAGTTACGGTACTCTTTGGATCACAAACCGGGAACTCCAGCGGACTATCCAAGAAACTGGCGAAAAAGCTGGAAGAGCAGGGTCTTCAGGTGACCCTGTCGTCAATGGGAGATTTCAAACCGAACGGACTGAAAAAAGTAGAGAATCTTCTCATTATTGTCAGCACACATGGAGAAGGCGAACCGCCGGATAATGCGATTCCGTTGCATGAATTCCTGCATAGCAAACGGGCTCCGAAGCTTGATGGATTGCGGTACTCCGTATTGGCTTTGGGAGATACTTCGTATGAGTACTTTTGTAAGACAGGAAAGGATTTTGACATTCGTTTGCAGGAGCTTGGCGGAACAGCGCTTGTACCACGTGTGGACTGTGATGTTGATTTTGATGAATCGGCTGCAGAGTGGATGAATGATGTGCTTGCTTCACTTAGCAGTACACCGGCTGCTGCGGGAGTGGTAACCAGTGAAGCGGTTGGAGCCGCAGTAAGTAGCGGTGAATCTGAATTCAACCGGACGAATCCATACAAGGCGGAAGTGCTGGAAAATCTTAACCTGAACGGCAGAGGATCGGACCGTGAGACACGTCATATTGAATTGTCTCTGGAAGGTTCCAATCTGGACTACGAACCGGGTGACAGCCTGGGTGTGTTCCCTGAGAATCATCCACGCCTGGTCGATGAGCTGATTGCAGCCATGGAATGGAATGCAGATGAGCGCGTTACGGTTAATAAAAGTGGAGACCAGGTTTCTGTACGTGAAGCGTTATTGCGTTACTTCGAAATTACTGCTGTCACAAGACCCGTTGTGGAGCAGCTGGCAAAGCTGAGCCCGGGTAGCGGGTTGCCCGCTCTGCTCGCAGATGATTCGGAATTCCGGAAAGCCATGAACAGTTGTGATTTGCTGGATCTGGTACAGGATTATGGGCTTAAAGGTATTCCGGCTGCATCGTTCGTAGCTGTGCTTCGTAAAATCCCAGCACGTTTATATTCGATCGCAAGCAGTTCGAAGTCTTTCCCGGATGAAGTTCATCTTACCGTTCGTACAGTACGTTATGAGTCACGGGGCAGAGAGCGCTATGGTGTGTGCTCTGTTCATCTGGCTGAACGAGTCGAATTAGGTGATACATTGCCTGTATTCATTCAACAAAATCCAAACTTCAAACTGCCGGATAACCCGGATGCTCCAATCATCATGATTGGACCAGGTACAGGTGTAGCTCCGTTCAGATCTTTCCTTGGAGAGCGTGAAGAGACGGGTGCAGAAGGCAAGACGTGGCTGTTCTACGGCGATCAGCATTTCTCCACCGATTTCCTCTATCAGACCGAATGGCAGCGCTGGCTCAAGGACGGCGTTCTTACGAAGATGGATGTCGCTTTTTCCCGTGATGCAGAAGAGAAAGTATATGTGCAGCATCGGATGCTGGAGCATAGCAAAGAGCTCTATCAATGGTTACAGGAAGGTGCAGTTATATATATCTGTGGTGACGAGAAACGAATGGCACATGATGTTCATGCTGCACTCGCGACCATTCTTGAACAAGAGGGTGGCCTAACACCTGAACAGGCAGCGGAATATCTGACACGGTTGCAGCAGGAAAAACGTTATCAGCGGGATGTGTATTAATTACAGATCATATGCCGGATAAGGCATCCCGGAGATACGAGAGGAGAAAGCAGCATGACTTATAATAACTTACTTAACCCGCAGCGCACGAACAGTGATGTGGAAGATATAAAGATCAAAAGTGACTACTTGCGTGGAAGTCTGACTGAAACGCTGGCGGATCGGATCAGTGGTGCGATTCCTGAGGACGATAACCGTCTGATGAAACATCACGGCAGTTATATGCAAGACGACCGTGACCTGCGTAATGAGCGGAATAAATCCAAGCTGGAGCCTGCCTATCAATTCATGTTGCGTGTGCGTGCTTCCGGAGGAATTGTTACACCCGAACAGTGGTTGATGATGGATCGTGTAGCGCATAAATATGCGAATGAGACCATTCGTCTGACGACGCGCCAATCATTTCAACTGCATGGTGTGCTCAAATGGGACCTCAAAAATACCATTCGTGAAGTAAACGATTCGTTGCTCAGCACCCTAGCTGCTTGTGGCGACGTGAACCGGAACGTCATGTGTAATCCGAATCCAGACCAATCGGACATTCATGCTGAAGTATATGAATGGGCATGCCAGGTGAGTAATCACCTGGATCCACGGACTCGTGCGTATCATGAGTTGTGGCTGGATGGAGAGAAAATTATCGATTCACAAGACACAGATGAAGAGGTAGAACCGATTTATGGCAAAGTGTATTTGCCGCGTAAGTTCAAAATTGGGATTGCTGTTCCACCATCCAATGATGTAGATGTGTTTTCGCAGGATCTCGGATTTATCGCTATTGTAGAGAACGGCAAGCTGCAAGGCTTTAACGTTTCTGTCGGCGGTGGTATGGGCATGTCTCATGGTGATCCGAAGACTTATCCGCAGGTGTCCAAAGTCATTGGTTTCTGTACACCAGAGCAAATGATTGATGTTGCGGAGAAGACGGTTATGATTCAACGTGATTATGGGGATCGTGCAGTACGTAAGCATGCCCGTTTCAAATATACAATCGATGACCGCGGCCTCGCCTGGTTTGTGGAAGAACTGACGAGTCGTCTCGGCTGGAAGCTGGATGCGGCGCGCGAGTTCCATTTTGAACATAATGGAGATCGTTACGGTTGGGTGAAAGGCAGCAACGGCAGATGGCACTACACCTTGTTCATTCAAAATGGACGTGTGAAGGATGTGGACGGTTATCCGCTCATGACAGGTCTGCGTGAAATTGCCAAAATCCATACTGGAGATTTCCGTCTCACAGCCAATCAGAATCTCATGATCGGGAACATCAGCAGCCAGAAGAAGAAAAAGATTGAGGCACTGATTGAGCAATACAATCTGACCGATGGTGCTCATTACTCGGCGCTTCGCAGAAGTTCTATGGCTTGCGTGGCGCTTCCGACTTGTGGTCTTGCCATGGCGGAATCCGAACGTTATCTTCCATCACTGATCGACAAGCTGGAGCCTGTACTGGACGAAGCGGGGCTGAGAGACGAAGAGATTGTCATTCGTATGACGGGTTGCCCGAACGGCTGCGCGAGACCGATGCTGGCTGAGATCTCGTTTATCGGCAAAGCTCCGGGAAAATACAATATGTATCTCGGTGGAAGTTTTACCGGACATCGCTTAAACAAATTGTACAAAGAAAATATTGGCGAAACCGAAATTTTGGACACATTGACTCCAATGGTGAATCAATATGCCAAAGAGCGCAATGATGGTGAGCATTTTGGAGATTTCGTCATTCGTGCCGGTTATGTGCCTGAAGTGCTGGACGGTCAACAGTTTCATGCCTAATTAGATGAATTCGTGAAGAGAAGCATTCCTTAGGGAATTGCTTCTTTGGCGTTTTTGGATCGTTTCTCTTTGGGATTTCGGAACGTGGTAAGGTGAAATCAACTTGTCTTTTACCATTTTTTCGTGAGTCTAAACTTGTTGAAGTACGCCCAACAAGATATAATGACAAAGTAGAAAGCAGATTATATGTTGAAAGTGAGCGGAAACGATATGGGTCGTAAGTGGAATAATATTAAAGAAAAAAAAGCTTCAAAAGATGCAAATACTAGCCGGGTCTATGCTAAATTCGGCGTTGAGATTTATGTAGCTGCCAAGAAGGGCGAACCGGACCCGGAAGCGAACCGCGCACTGAAAGTCGTGCTGGAACGTGCCAAAACGTATAACGTACCCAAAGCAATTATTGACCGTGCCATGGAAAAGGCAAAAGGCAGCGGGGACGAAAATTATGAAGAACTGCGTTATGAAGGATTCGGGCCCAATGGTGCCATGGTTATCGTGGATGCCCTCACCAATAATGTGAACCGTACTGCACCGGAAGTGCGCTCGGCATTTAACAAAAACGCGGGCAATATGGGTGTGAGTGGTTCAGTTGCTTATATGTTTGATCCTACAGCGGTAATCGGGGTAGAAGGCAAAAACTCCGAGGAAGTACTGGAACTTCTGCTTGAAGCAGATGTGGATGTACGTGATATCGTGGACGAAGACGATGCTGTGATCGTATATGCAGAACCGGATCAATTCCACGCTGTACAGGAAGCATTTAAAGCTGCGGGTGTTACTGAGTTTACCGTAGCCGAGCTGACGATGCTTGCGCAAAACCATATTGAACTTCCAGAGGATGCACAAGCTCAGTTCGAGAAACTGATTGATGCGCTTGAAGACCTTGAAGATGTTCAGCAAGTGTATCACAACGTAGAGTTCGTTTAAGCGAATTACACGAATTAAGCGAAACGTGATTCGATTGCCAAAAAGAGTGTCTAGCCAATCAACGGATTGGACAGACACTCTTTTTATTGTTCTCCTATGAATCGGATTGCAATGCACCAGGAGATTTTTTCGATTTTGCCGATTTGCTACCGCCAAACTTGAACAACACGATACCGCCCACGATGACAAGAACGCCAAGAAGCTGGTTCCACGAGAATGGGATCTGCTCCAGTCCAAGCCATCCCATGGAATCAAACAGCAAGGCGAAACTTAACTGGGATGTAAGTACGATGGAGATCGCAAAGGTGGGACCGAGCAGCTTCATCCCTTGAACGAGACAGAAGACCACCCCAACACCGATGGCTCCGCTAAGCCAATACCAGGGCTGCATATGTTGGAAGCTGAACGTATTTTTGCCCTCCACCACTAGAGAAATCAGAAACGATGCAATAAACCCGGTGAAAAGCACCATCGTTGTCGTGGACCACGAGCCGGTACGTTCATTTACCTTACTATTAAAGATGGTCTGCAGACTGACAAGAGAACCTGCCAGTAACGCTAGTAAAATACCTGTAATGATCATAGGATAGAGATCTCCTTATTCATAGATGTTGTGACCCGCCACTTCTGCCAGACCTGCCCGATCTTTGACCATAATAAAGCCCTGATCCCGCATGATTAATCCATCTGCACACAGCTTCTGAATCACCCGATTCAAATGCCGATAACTCGTACCGATCAGATTCGCGATATCTGTCAAATTAAAGGCGTCCAGTTCTTCGTGGACAACAGTCCCCGCTTCTTCGGTAGAGATGGAGAGCAGATAGCTGGCTAATCGAACCTCGACCGGATACATCAGGTTGAAGTTGGAGAAGTTCGAATCAATGTAAAACTTGTGGGAAATAATTTTGAGTAAAAATTTCAACAGGGGTGCGTAATCGCTAGCGAGTTCAACTAACCATTGATAATGAATGCGTAGCATCACGACAGGTGAGACCGCTTGTACGGTGTTCACGATGTTACTCTCCCGAACGTACTCAATATCACCAACCACTTCAAGCGGTGTTTTAAAACAAAGAACGAGTGTTTTATCCTGTGGTGAGGTCGTGAAGATTTTGACTTTCCCCTCGACCAGCACATATAAATATTCGGATGTTTCGCCTTCACGGCAGATTAATTCGCACTTCTCGAAGTGGCATAACGTCATATGCGGACGCAGGGGCTGGTGAAATACCGATTCGAGTTGATATTGTTTTAAATAGTGCAATAATTGATGCTCATTCTGAAACTCTTCCATAACGTCTTTCACCCCCGACTATATACTCGACCAGCTACAGCTTCATAATAATGACGCCCGTAACCATTAATGCTATACCCAGAAATTGCGGTAGTTTCATTTTCTGCTTCACAACACCAAACCATCCGTTACTGTCGACCAGAAAGGTCAGGAAAAGCTGTGCAATCAACAGGGCGGAGATCGTAAAAGTTACCCCAATTTGCTGGATTGCTGTGACTTCACTGAAAATAATCACTGCACCAAACGCGCCTCCCGCCAGGTACATGGGCTTCACTTGCTTCAATCCTTGCAGGTTGATGTCCCGCACGAATACAAGGATCAGAGCCGCCAGAATGAACCCGGTGAGTTGGGTAATGGTTGCGGCTTGCCAGGTGCCCATGTCCGTACTGATTCGGGTATTGGCAACCCCTTGCAGGGTAATGCATGCACCGCCTAATAGTGCAAAAATAATTCCTCTCATGGTTGTACTCTCCTTGTCGCGTCATTACTTCTTCGATTTCTATTAAATGATATATCCACTCGAAAAGCCAAGGACAAATGTCCTCAGCTCAGAAGTTATAGCATTTAGAGTACATTAAACCCTCTACAAAATCCAGACAGGACTCAGGATGGCTCGTCATTCTGAAGATCACAATACTTGAAACACCGGTTGCTCACCAATAAAATGAACAGGCAATTCCGGGAAAGCTGTAGCCAATCTTTCAGACAAAAGCTTCATTCCGGAAGCCTCACTCTCGGCATGGCCGATCATAAGAAGAGCCTTTTGTTTTCCTTGCTGCACAGCATCTCGTATGTACTCCGGTGTCTCCCATTCGAATCCTTCACCTGCGATAATCAGATCCAGCTCTTCCTGTTGAAGCAGAGGAATGGTCAGATTGCCGTTGCCTCGAAAACCTACAAGCACTGCTGCTTGTCTGCATACCAACCTTGGATCACCAGCCAGGCGTATATATTCGATTCCAAGCGAACGTTTAATATGTTCTGCAATAAGCTGAACTGTCATTCCTTCCGGAAAGGATAGAATGTCAGCTTCCGGTTTACGCTGTACCACATAAGGGGACCATCCTAATGCCTGAACCAATCCTTCCGTAATGCCATCCAGTTGAAAGCGGTGAATTGCATCATGGCAACGATAGATCGCAATTCCACCATTATCGATTAGCGTTCTCTTGGTTTCATAGACCGGATCATCAGCCAGCCAATCGGTATGGCTATGATGGTTATAGAAGGGAGGTTCATGAGCGATAATTAGATTAGCTCCACGCTTTATGGCGTGCTCAATCACATGTTGTGTAGGCATAAAAGTTACAAAAACGCCTGTGACCGTTTGGTTGGGTGAACCCGTAATCAGTTGATCCACGGTGTGTTCAGGTAACTCAACATTTTCCGTGAGATGTTGTATAATGTCTTGAATCGTTATGTTCATAAGTATAATTCCTCCAGTGACAGGATATAGGATTAGTTTACCATTTTGAAGTAAGAACGGCACTTTAGCTTAGACTTGCTAGATAGGGGAAAAGAGGTTATACTAACCAAAAGAAACGGAATGAACGTTCATTCCTAAAATAAGGAGGGATAGATTCATGGCTAAAGGCAGCAAAAAAGATGATATTTATGCAGCTGCTTTAACGCTTTTTGCCCAACGGGGGTTCGATGCAACAACCATGCCGATGATTGCGGATTCGGCTCAGGTAGGAGCGGGAACCATATATCGATATTTTACGAATAAAGAAGTATTGTTGAATGAACTCTTTCAGAAAAGTATCAGGGAGTTCCTTGATGCCTTGAGGCAAGGCTTTCCGGATAAACCCATTTCCGTACGTGAGCAGTTTCATCATATATTCCGTGGATTGTTTAAGTTCGCTGAGTCCAACCCGGATCGGCTAAAGTTTATTAACTCTACTGGTAATGCACTGCATTTTCACGATGAAAGCAAGGAAAGCGTCAATGAATTTATGGGGTTTCTGAATGAATGCATCCATAAGGGGCAGCAGCAGGGAGCTATTCTTATGTTGCCGACAGAAGCGTTAATGAACATTGTCTACGGTGCTTCTATGCATTTGTTTGAACACTTTAACAAAGGTCTTTTGGAAGCAACGCCGGAGTTAATGAACCAGCTTGAGGAGTGCCTGTGGAATGCCATTAGAGTCCATTGATTCTATTGGCCTTTTTTACAACATAAACGGAATGAACGTTCATTCCTATACTAGACATAAGGTGTGTGAGGATAAAGTATGAGTAAACTTAGAAACCCCAGAGCGCTTTCCTTGATTTTATGGATACTTATTACCGTAGTTTCTGTAATGACGATGCCTGATTTTGGTCAGCTGGTCAAAGAAAAAGGAGAAATTTCAATTCCTGAAACGGCTCAGAGCCAAATTGCAGCTACGATGATGAAAGACATGGATAAGGATAGTGGGAATACCTATTCAATCATCGCTGTATTTAACAGTGGAGAAGGTGCACAGGCATTAACCAAGCAGCAGAAGACGGAAATCGAATCTGTTTTGTCCAACCTGAAAAATCAGGAGAAACAACTGAATATAGAGACGCTCACAACCCATCTGGATGGTGAAGAGCAAGCTGGTCGACTTATATCCGAGGACGAAACCACGATTTTAACCCAAATCACAGTCACTAAGGATGAGGATATTCCCCTTTCGGAAGTGGTGAGTCAGTTAAATGAGGCGACAGCCATCTCAGATGTGAATACATATCTGACAGGAGCAGATCTGATTGGTGATGACTTTGGCAAATCGATTGAGGATGGGGTACAGAAAACAGAAATTATCGCGGTTATTTTTATCCTCGTTATTTTGATTATTATTTTCAGATCACCGATCATTCCCGTTATCTCACTGCTTACGGTGGGTATATCATATGTTGTTTCATTAGCGATTGTGGGTCATCTTGTAGACGTGTTTAACTTTCCGTTCTCTAACTTTACCCAAGTGTTTATGGTTGTGATTTTGTTTGGGATCGGTACGGATTACAATATTTTGTTATACACCAGATTTAAGGAAGAGTTAAGCAGACAGGGCGGGGATGTACTTCTCGCAACCAAAACGACGTTTAGAACGGCAGGACGTACTGTGTTATACAGTGGTATTGCTGTATTCATCGGATTCCTTGCTCTGATGCTCGCCAAGTTTCAGCTGTACCAGGCAACCTCTTCAGTGGCATTTGCAGTAGCGGTTCTCATTGTCGTCCTCAATACGTTGAATCCATTCTTCATGGTTGTATTAGGCAAAAAGATGTTCTGGCCATCGAATAAATTTGAAGGTCACGCAGATAGCCGCTTATGGGGATTTTTGTCTCGGAACGCGGCAAGTAGACCTGTTCTTGCCATCATTCTTGTTGCCGTAATCAGCATTCCGTTTTTGTTCAGCTACAGTAACCGGCTTAGTTATAATGATCTGTTTGAGGTCAATAACAATTATACATCCAAACAGGGAATTAATCTGATCATGGATCATTACCCACCAGGTTTCTCTGCCCCAACCACACTGGTTGTACAATCCGAGCAGTCGATGGATAACCAAACGTTTTTAAAAGCACTGGATGATCTGACGGATAAAGTATCCAAAATGGATGGTGTGTCCGTAGTTTATAGCGTTACCCGACCAACCGGAACAAAAATTAAGGAATTGTATATCAATGATCAGGCTGGTGAGCTTAATCAAGGTATTGGGAAAGCGAACAATGGATTAGGCACCATCAACGAAGGATTATCTTCTGCTGCAGGCCAATTGCAATCTTCCAATGATCTGAGTGATGTGCAGCAGCTGATTGATGGTACAAGCCAGTTGCAAGAAGGAGTGTCAGCTCTGGGGAAAGCCATGAATCAGGTGACAGTCGGGTTGAACGATGGGAGGAAAGGCGCAGATACATTGAAAAATGGCCTGGCTACCCTCAGAGAAAAAGTAGATATACTATCTAAAGGTACAACTGAGTTGCATCAAGGATATGCTGATCTTGAACAGGGACTAGGCTCGTTCAGAGATACTTTTAATAGTATGAAAACAGCAATTCAGGGTGCACTAGATGCCTACGCTCAAATCGAAAGTAGTATGACAAGACTCATTACGAATCATCCTGAGTTACAGCAGGAAGAAGATGCGGTACAAATCATCGGCATTACCCAGGCGGCTCAAAGCGATCTGAACAAGTTATACACACAGATGGACCCGCTGATGGTGCAGTACAATGGTGCTCTGGGTTCATTCAAGGAAGCGAACAAAGCCCTGGCTCAGGTTAACCAAGGTTTAACTCGGGTGACTTCGGGTGTGGGTCAACTTGAAGGTGGAGCCGGAGAGTTATCTGCAGGTCTGGTTAATGGTGCAAGTGGCAGCAAGCAGATCGCTGGGAAAACGTCTGAAGTTGGAAAAGGACTAGTACAAATTAATCAAGGACAAAATCAGTTATTGACCGGTCTGAACGATTTGCAAGCGAAGATGGGTGAATTGAAATCGGGACTCACCGCAAGTACAGAAGGGCTTACAGATGTTTCCAAAGGTCTTGGGGATGCAGAGGAGTATTTGGGCAATCTGGGACAGTCCGATGCAGCCAAAAGTTTCTATATTCCTGAAGAGGTATTAACAGGAGAGGAGTTCCAAGCATCGTTAGATACTTATATGTCTGATGACCGGAAGACTGCGGAAATATCCATCATTTTAACAGACAATCCTTACTCTAAAGAGGCGATGGATGTTGTCCAAAATCTGAGCAACCAACTGAACACAGCCCTTGTTGGTACGGATTTGAGCGAAGCCAAAGTGGCGCTTGGTGGGGTGCCTTCACAAAATCTTGATCTACAAAAATTAGCTGGAGGTGACCTGAGCAGAACTTCCATGATTATGTTGATTGGGATTGGGCTCATTCTTCTGGTAATCATTCGTTCATTCTGGCAGTCCGTAATCATTGTTGGTTCGTTGTTCCTGACGTATTACGTTGCGCTTGGTCTGAATGAATTGTTAGTAGTGGGGCCGCTTAACGTGGATTATCTGAGTTGGAACGTTCCTTTCTTCAGTCTGATTATGATCGTTACACTTGGCGTGGACTACAGCATTTTCCTCATGATGAGATATCGAGAGATTGAAGGTGATCCGGTTCATAAAATCACGGAGGCTTCCCGCAATATCGGAGGAGTCGTCATCTCTGCCGCTGTTATTTTGGGAGGTACCTTTGCTGCCCTGATTCCTTCCGGTGTAGTTACATTGATTGAAGTTGCTATATCTGTCATTATTGGATTGGTATTACTCAGTTTTGTGATGCTCCCAATCTTGTTACCCGCTTTGATCAGTCTATTGCATAAGTTAGCGAATTGGGGATCTAAATCAGATGAAAATAAATAATTAATATTAATCTATGCTTAGCTAACGACTCCTGATCAATATATGTCAGGGGTCGTCTTTACTACTTCCTATAAAATAGAATTAAAGAGTTCAAGCTGGTTAGTATAATCGAACAAACGTAATAAAGATGTAACGATGCTGGATTCATATAGTTTTCTCGTACAAGAAAAAGTATACTTACATAGAGTCTTTATCTAGATGAAATGGAGTATCCATTCTAACCTACACTGAACATTCAGTTAAGTATAAGTCTTAATTCTGATGAAGAGATCCGACTTAGAAGGGCGATGATTACATGACAGCCAGTACCATTATGGAACGTCTGAAGAGTGAGACAGCTCATTATCACAGACAAGTGGAACAGAACGAGTATGCCAAGGCTATTATGAATCAAACCGTTAGCTTGGGAGAGTATAAGAAATATCTGGAGAAATTTTACGGGTTCCTGAAACCATTGGAAGAACAAGCTGTACAGCAGCCTTTCTGGGAAAGCACGGGACTGGATATCGGGATTAGAGGAAAAGCAAATTTGCTTGAAAATGACCTGCGGAATCTGGGCGCCAGTGAAGAGGAAATCAGACAGGTTCCTTTATGTAAGGATCTTCCTGATATATCGACACCAGCAAGGTTATTCGGTTATTTATATGTCATTGAAGGATCTACGAACGGAGGTCAGATCATGACCAAACGTTTGTCGCAGTTCCTGCCGATTGAAGCAGATCGGGGGTTGGAATATTTTAATGCCTACGGTACGGAAACCAGAACGAGATGGGCAGAGTTCACGGAACTACTGCGTCAATCCATCACGGGGGAAGAAGATCACGACATCATGGTGCACACGGCTTCGGAAACATTCCGATTACTTGATCAATGGATCAATACAAATACGGATAATCTGTAAGTTGAAAATAGAGTTATCACATCATGAGAGGGGATTTTTCAGGCTATGCCCGAATCGAAGTCCAAGAAAGAAAATAATTTGCTTAACCGTACATTGCTTAATCAGGGTACGTACACCAATGATCCAATTGATCTAAACAATTGCGACAAAGAACCCATTCATATCCCCGGCTTCATTCAACCTCATGGTGTGCTCTTGGCTGTGAGCACCAACAATATACCGACTATTGTACAATGCAGCCAAAATACGGAGGAACATCTCGGTCTTACTACGCAAGAGGTGCTGGGCCTTCCACTCGAACATCTGATTGGCAAGGATAATATAAGGCAGGTACTGGCACGCACCTTCAGTGCATCTGTAACATCAGACCTGCAATATATGGATCTCACGATTAACGTATCTGGAAATGAGCAGGTCTTCACTTCTGTCATTCATGAGAGTGAAGGCCTGTTAATTTTGGAAATGGAGCCTTCCTATGAAAAAGGAAATATGGAAGGGAATGATTTTGAGTGGATTTCCAGCTTCTTCAGCCGACTTAAAAGTACTGATAATCGGGTGGAAGCGAGTCAAGTAGCAGCCGAACAAGTGAAGGAAATGCTCGGGTATGACCGGGTTATGATCTATGAATTTGACGAACAATGGAATGGAAAGGTCATCGCGGAAGCACGTGAGGAAGAGCTCGAACCGTTTCTCGGGCACCATTATCCAGCGTCAGATATTCCCAAACAGGCACGCGAGTTGTACCTGCGTAATTGGTTGCGCACCATCGTGAACGTAAATTATAAGCCAGTGGAGATCGTGCCCTTGCTTCAACCCTTGACGGGCAAACCACTTAATCTGAGCTTGTCGGTTCTGCGTAGTGTATCCCCGTTGCATATTGAGTATTTGCAGAACATGGGTGTCGGAGCAACCGTAACCATCTCTCTGATTCATGACAACCAACTATGGGGCCTGATTACATGTCATCATTATTCAGCCAGATATATACCTCATCGTGTTCGGAATTTGTGTAACTTCCTGGGTTCATTCTTCTCAAGTGAACTGTTTCAACGTCAGCAGCTGGATGAATATCAGGCTGAGATCAGGTCACGTGAAGCGGCTACCCAAATTGCCAATATTTTTATTGGAAATACAAGTCCAGTGAGGATTATTGAGGAATTGCATGGCGAAGAGCAGACTTTATTAAGTTTGATGGATGCTTCGGGAGCTGCGATCTGTTATCAGGACAAGCTGCTGTTATATGGCGATACGCCGGCACGAGAGCAAGTACGGGAATTGGCTGCATGGCTAGCGGGCAAGTCGGTAGATTACAGTTATCACACCTCCAAGCTGAGTTTGGAGTATGATCCTGCTAAAGCTTACAAGGAAAAAGCATCGGGTATTGTTTATGTTGCCATATCCCCTGGGCAGCATCATTATATCATCTGGTTCCGGCCTGAAGTGGTTCAGCTTGTGGATTGGGCAGGTGATCCAGCCAAAGCCGTGATCAAAACCGATGATGGCATGCGTCTGTCCCCCCGGAAATCCTTCGAGAAATGGAGAGAGATTGTCCAATCGACCTCCTACCCGTGGACAACGAAGGAGCTGAATGTGCTTCCATTGCTCAAAAGCATCGTACGCCGTCAAACGGAGAACCAGCTTGTTCAGGCAGAGGAGCAGGCGTTGCAGAATGCACGTATTTTGCGTCAAAATGAGCAGCGCTACTTACAGTTGATGGAGTTTTCCACGGTGGCGTTTTTTACGTTGACGGACGGATTCGTTATTTATTGCAATAACAAGGCAGCTGAATTGCTTGGCTATGAAAATTCTAAAAATCTCATCAGCAAGGACTTCAGGGAATTTGTACCTGATAAGACGAAAACGATTTTGCAGCAAAACCTGGAGGAACTGAAGCTCAATAATACGCGTCTGTTTACTAACCAGGCGTACTTCACCACAGCAACGGGCACGTCCCTGCTGCTTGAGATTACACTGGCTTCTGTTACACATGCAGGCAAACCCTCAGTGATGGTCCTTCTGAACAGTGGCGCATCGAATCATGATCAGGATCATTATACGGAGACAACCAGCCAGCTCCAGAACTATCTCAATACAGATCCGTTAACAGACATGCCGCTTCAAACCATATTCCAATCCCAACTTCAGGATGATTGGAATGAATGTTTGCAGGAGAAATGCAGTTTGGGACTGTTTATTATAGATATCGATGATTTCCGTTCATATAATGCATCTTATGGACTTCAAGGTGGCGATCTGTGCCTGCAGTGGATTGGAGAAGTGCTGGCGGTGGTCAGTGAGCAGAATGATGCCATCATCTCCCGTCTTCGGGGAGGAACCTTCATGTTGAAACTGAAGAATGCAACATCAGAACGTTCAGCGGAGCTTGCCGAAGAAATCAGACAACATGTGCTTGCACTTCAAATTCAGAGAGATCTGTCCAGCCCGAGTGACGTGGTCACTGTTAGCGTTGGCGGTGCGGTAATGGTTCCTGAAGAGAAGCTGATGATGTCGAATCTGATTGAAAAAGCCAGTCAGGCCCTTGCTCAAGCCAAGAGTGACGGGAAAAATCGGGCTATCATGGTTTGATACGAGGTTGTACTAGCCTTACTGTAAAAGGTGCGGCAAAATGGTATAGAGGGAAGGCATTTAAACTGGATATCAGTTTGAATGTCTTTCTTTTTTCTGCTAATAAGGAAAGTATTATTTTCATCACCGCAGGCACAGGACAAGTGTTATAATGATGAATATGGATACACTTGTTCGTATTCACACGTAGAGGACGGTGAAACGGAATTCAATGAAAGAGGATTCAAGACAACTGGAATTTATAGAGATAGATCTAAGCGAAGAGCCTATCACAGCGGCAGTCCCGGTTCCTGATCGTTCAACGATTGTCCGTGCTGATTTTGATATAAGATTACCTGGCGGCATATTGTCTTCTGAGAAAAGGTTTGTAGAGGAAGCAAGGCAACTCATTGAAGTGGAAGGGGAGCAGGCTCCCTTTGTTCCTTTTATGAGTTATTGGCCGACTTATGGTGTAATGAACGAACCCCAGCGCAAGTGGTATATGTATTGGAGGACGGAAGTCCGGCAAGGACATTTCCCTGATACGGATCTGTCCTATCTGTTTGTTCATATTTATGAGCTGATAAACGGAATTGGTTGGCAGGAACCACAGGAAGGTTACGACCAATTAAAAGAACTATGGCTCAACTATCGTGAACGGCTTCCGCAGTTGGATGTGTACATGCAGGAATGGATTATTGATTATGATCTAGTCCATGAGTTGAACATGTCATTATCCGAGATGGTGGAGCTTTCGAGTGGCTATCTTCCACCGGAGATTCTGGATATGGAATTGCAACGGCTGTTGAGCAGCAATATATCGGATATCTCGCTGAAGTTGTTACAAAGATATTATGACTACGACATTACGCTCAGTAAATTTTACAGAGATGGCGGTATGAAGGTTCTGGAACAGTACATTCCCCGAGTTATGGTTTTGGTGGATTCTTATCTACTGCGTACACGCAAGGCAGGCATATTGGATCAGTTTGAGTTAAATCATGAAAGGACTATCGAACGTACGCTGTTTCGAAAAGCTGTATATGACGAATCCATTTATGGAAAATCGGTTCGAATGACATATGTTCCGATTGGAGAGCATGCAGATTTTGTCCAGTTTGTAACCCGAGTTTTTCGATGCACGGAAAATAAATGCCGTGAACTGCTCGGTTTCAGAGGGCGACTTCGTGGAAAGACGCTTGAACCTGAGCTTGCAAACGTGATTGAACGTTATCTGGACAAGGCCTTTGCAATCGAGCAAATGCCAGTTGTAGAGCAACCGATAGTCCGGATTGATGCAGAGAAACTTGCTTCGCTGCAAAAGGAAAGCGAATATGTGCGCAGAGCACTCATGATCGAAGAAAATCATACCTCCGAAGATGAGGATGCAAACAATGTGAGCAGCCTACCCACTACCGTGATCCAGAATTCAACGGAAGAAGCTGAAAGTGCTAAGCAGTCTAACCAACAGGAGGTTGACGTTGAGGGAGCGCTTAATACTGATGGAGGACAAGAAAACGGGATTAACGAGCCATTATCATTACAATGGGAGGCGGATTTTTCTGCTGATCTGGATGAAGAGTGGATACAGTTTTCTGAAATGCTATCTCAGCAGCATGTACAGGCAATTCACGCCTTGCTTGGCGTCAATCCGGATACGGAGCTGATGCGGGTGGCTGAGCAATACGGCACGATGCCTACACTCCTGTTGGATGAAATTAATGATATGGCCATGGAAACGATTGGTGACCTTTTGATTGAAGGTGATCGGATGGTTTCGGATTATATAAATGTGTTTGAACATGTGAAGAGGTGATTGGGCAGTGGCAGAACTTAAAATACCGAAGCGGCTGACTACCGCACTAGTGAATTCGTTGACAGCTGGCGTTGTGCCACGAATCGGACTGGAGCAGATTGCTGTTGGTCGGAAGTCTGAAGTGGACGCGATCTTGCGGGATATGGACAACATTGCGGAAGGCGGGGCAGCTTTTAAGCTGATTACAGGAAGGTATGGAAGCGGAAAAAGTTTTCTGTTACAGATGATTCGTAACTATGCGATGGATCGGGAATTTGTTGTGGCGGACGCCGACTTGTCACCTGAGCGCAGACTGGTGGGAACCAAAGGTCAGGGGCTTGCAACATACCGTGAGCTGATGACTCGTCTGTCTACTCGTACACGTCCGGATGGCGGGGCACTGGAACCGATTTTGCAAAAATGGATCGCTGGTCTTCAGCAGCAAGCGATGCAAAGTCAGGGCTTGCGCCCGGATGATCCTGCTCTTCCTGCTGAAGTCGAGAAGCAGATCTATGCGGTGACAAACGAAATGCAGAATTTGGTGCATGGATTCGATTTTGCCAAGGTGCTAGCTTCGTACTGGAACGGCTATAAATTGGCGGATGATGACCGCAAACAAGCGGCGCTGCGCTGGTTGAGAGGGGAATTCGCAACCAAGACCGAAGCCAAGAAAGAGCTGGCTGTTGGCGTCATCATTGATGATGATAACTGGTATGACTACTTCAAATTATGGTCGGAATTTACGGCACGGATAGGTTACAAAGGACTGCTGTTGTTCATAGATGAAGCGGTGAATCTGTACAAAATTACAAACAGCATATCCCGGCAAAGCAACTACGAGAAGCTGCTTACCATGTTCAATGATACGATGCAGGGTAAAGCAGAACACCTTGGTATCTTTGTAGGCGGCACACCACAATTTGTGGAAGATGAGAGACGCGGACTCTTCAGTTATGAAGCACTTCGTTCGAGACTCATTGATGGCCGCTATGCAGCAAGAGAATATGCGAATTATACCGGACCGATCCTGAAACTTTCGATGTTGTCCCATGAAGAGATTTTGATTCTGTTGCAAAAGCTGCGTCAGATTCATGCCCTGCATTTTGGATATAGTGCTAGTCTAACAGACGAGGATTTAGTTGATTTTATGCAAACAGCGGTCAACAGGCTCGGCGCGGATGAGTTACTGACCACACGTGAAGTGGTACGGGACTTCATGGATGTGCTGCACACGCTCCTTCAGAATCCTGAAGTGACCTATGTTCAATTACTTGGTGAGCGAGCAGTCAAACCGCAGGAAGCAGGAAAAGGAACGGATTCTTCATCTGCTGATGATTTGGATGATTTTCTGGCGGAGTTTGAATTATGAGTGAGAACCCTTTCTATCGACTGGCACCTTTTGTACAGGAATTTATTTATAAAAAAAGATGGGAATCACTTCGGCCTGCCCAGATTGAAGCTTGCAACATTTGCTTTCATACCCCGCATCATATGCTGATTGCGGCAGGCACAGCATCCGGTAAGACGGAGGCGGCTTTTTTTCCTGCACTGACCGAGCTGCATGAACGGCCCTCCAAATCCGTGGGAATCTTGTACATCGGGCCGCTTAAGGCACTCATTAACGACCAATTCGAGCGACTAAAGGACTTGCTGTCCGAGGGCAATATTCCGGTATGGCACTGGCATGGAGATGTGCCTCAGGCAGAGAAAACACGTCTCATGCGAAGTCCATCCGGTGTGCTTCAAATTACGCCTGAATCGCTCGAGGGTCTATTGATGAATCGTCCCAATGCCATTCCGGCGTTATTTCATGATCTGCGGTATATCATTATTGACGAGGTTCATGCATTCATGGGAGCGGATCGCGGCATTCAGGTACTGAGTGAGCTGGCGCGAATTGAACGTATTGCTGGATGTAAACCGAGAAGAGTGGGATTATCTGCGACACTAAGTGATTATGATGCTGCTACAGCCTGGCTCGCTGCTGGAACTAATCAGGGGGTGGATGTGGTTTCTTCCCCCGGTGGTCGCAAGCTGCGTTTGCGGGTGGAGCATTTTTCGTTTCCAGATGCACGGGATGAAGAACAGGCGGAACATCTGCATAACGCACGTAAAGTCTATTACGACTTCATATATGAGAGTACACATCGCAAAAAAGCTTTGATATTCACCAATAGTCGAACGGATGCCGAAGTCACTATACTTGAGATGCGGCGTGTCGCCGCACGGAGACAGGAGCGGGACGTATTCCATGTTCATCATGGGAGCATTTCCGCCATGTTGAGAGAAGAGACCGAAGCCGCCTTACGAACCGGATCAGGGCCAGCAGTAGCTGCGGCTACCGTAACGTTGGAACTGGGGATTGACCTGGGTGAACTGGAGCGAGTTGTGCAGCTTGGAGCACCTTATAGTGCATCGAGCTTTGTTCAGCGCCTTGGACGGTCAGGCAGGCGTGAGGATATGGCTTCCGAGATGTTATTTGTATGTCCGGAAGAAGAGGATGAGGAAGCTCAATTGCCTGCTCGGATGCCATGGACACTCATGCGGGCTATTGCTGTTATTGAATTGTATGTAAAGACCAAGTGGGTTGAACCACTTGAGGCCCGGAAGATGCCGATGGGTGTGCTCTATCATCAGACGATGAGCATACTGAAAAGCATGGGGGAGGCTGAACCCAAAGAATTGGCTGAGGCCATGCTTTCGCTCGCACCATTCAAGGAGATTCGTGCAGATCAATATCAGATTTTTCTAAATTATCTGATTGAGACTGACCATCTGCAATGGACAGAAGATCGGACTTTAATCATCGGGCTTACGGGTGAGAAAACCGTCAATAACTATCGCTTTTATGCGGTGTTCAAAGATGATGAAGAGCACAAAGTGCTGAACGGTTCCGAGGAGATCGGGTCGATTACAACCGTGCCGCCTCCTGGATACTGTTTCTCTCTTGCCGGGAAACTGTGGAAAGTGGAAGAGGTCGATCACAAGCATAAATCCGTGTATGTGAAGGCAGCAAAAGGAAAAGTGGATACGTTATGGCTGGGTGCGGGTGGGGACATTCATACGACGGTCGTCCAGAAAATGCGTGAAGTACTGTCCGACACGGTGATATATCCGTATCTGTCTCCGCAAGCGGTAAATCGATTGGAACGCGCCCGTCGACTTGCACGTGAAAGTGGGTTGCTGAAACAGGTTGTCATTCCAGCTGGAGGAGATTCCTTGTATGTATTACCTTGGGTGGGAAGCAAGTCTTTCCGCACACTGGAACGTTTAATGAAGCACAATTTGTCTGACAAACTTGCCTTGCGATCTGTTGTACCTATGGAGCCTTATTATTTTGTCGTGTCAGGCAAAGTGGATGGTCGCACACTTTTGGCCGAGATCATGAGTGAATGTCGAACAGCGGAAGACGCATCTGCGTTACTTTCAGAAGATGAAGCACCGTATCTTGGTAAATACGATGAATTTGTGGCTCCTCCTTTGATCCGAGAGGCCTTTGCAGTGGATGGATTGGATTTAAATGGTCTCAAAGAAGGGTTGCAGCAAACGTTAACATGGGATTCTTCATCTATAAAATGACGTAATAACGTATGTCTTTTGTTTTTAATTTGAATTTAAAAAATTTAAATTGTGAATCAGGGTTGACACCACCTCACCTGCCATGTAATATATGAAAAGTCGTCACACACGAATCGCAAACAACAAATGCATATTTCATTTCGTATAACCTCGCAGGCCGAAAGTGTACACAGGGCGAGGGTCTCTACGGGAAGCCTATACTTCCTAACTACGATGCCAGGAATCATTGTATTCCTTGCTCGTAGTTAGGATTTTTGCATTTGGATGGTGTCTGTGACCTTGGCATGGATCAAACATGCGGACGCATTTTTCGATCATCAGGAGGTTTATCTACAATGAAATATTATCTGTCCGTTCTCGCAGGAGCGATGAGCTATGGCATATTATCCACAATTGTGGTTCTGGCTTACGGCGAAGGGTACAAACTTGGAGAGGTCGTGGGCACACAGCTGATCACGGGCTTCATCCTTTCCTGGATGCTGGCATTATACTCGAAGTTTAGAATGAAACGGAAATCACAGGCAGATGGAAAAACATCAGCAACCGTGGCAAAAGCATTCCAGAAATTAACGTGGAAGCAACGTTTGATATTGATGGCTGCAGGGACGCCGACGGTGATTACCGGTCTTGTCTATTATCAGTCTTTACGATACATTCCTGCGTCACTTGCCATTATTCTTTTGTTCCAATTTACGTGGATTAGCGTATTGATTCAGGCCGTGAGCAAACGTCAGCGTCCTGACAAAGTAACGTTCCTGACTTTGATTATCCTGTTTGGCGGAACATTGCTGGCAGCAGGTTTCCTGGAACAGGGACTCGGAGAGTTTAACGGCTTGGGCATAGCGCTTGGCTTAATGGCGGCTGTAAGTTACTCCCTGTTTGTAATGTTCAGTGGTAAAGCGGTTCCATCAGCACATCCGGCTTTTCGCAGTGCATGGATGGTGACCGGAGGTCTGGTCTTGCTGTGCATCCTGTTCCCGCCGACGTTCCTGTTTAACGGATTGATTTGGAGCCAGCTGCTTGTCTTCGGATTGTTGCTTGGCTTCTTCGGAGCTTTTATCCCACCAGTACTGTTCGCAGTAGGTGTGCCTCATATTGGGGGCGACATGGCCGGAATTCTTGGTGCAGTTGAGCTCCCAATCGCGGTGCTGCTCTCAGCCATTGTGCTTCACGAGCATGTGAGCCCATTGCAATGGATCGGGGTTATTGTGGTGCTAATTGGTGTAGCACTGCCAGAGATCTATAAGTTACGGATGAGACGAAGTCGAAATACACCTCTATATTCCTGAGTGGAATTAGATAGAATGATAAAGACAAGAACTATAGCTGAAAGAGCCTGAGTGATTCAGGCTCTTTTTTGATGAATATATTTATTGGGCTAAGTGATGTCCCATCGATATGGCCCATTCGAGTCATTTTCAATTTTAACCGGATGGGGTATGCTGAAGAAGAGTTGCAATAGAATGGGAACATAGACAGAGGAGCGTTGAGATGAAAAGCTGGATTAGCAAAACCTGGCCTTGGCTTACGCTGGGAATTACTGTAGTTGTGCTGCTTGGATCTTTTATGGTGTATTTTATGGGCAAGGACATGTCCCCAGGCTCGGGAAGTGCCGTAACGGCCAAAGCCGAGACGCCGGAGGACTTGAAGGGATATGAAGTTGTTAATGTTAACGTAAGCAATGACGGTTTTGAACCTGATGTTATTGAAGTTAAATCCGGAGTCCCTACCAAAATCAACTTTATTCTTACCCGGCAGGTCACACACGTTAAATCGGTGGCATCAAGTAAGCTTGGCATGGATATGTACATGCAAAAGGGTGATAATTACTACACCTTGGACAAAGATCTCCAGCCTGGGGAATATGAAATTCACTGTGGCATGTACATGATTTACGGAACGGTTAAGGTCATATAGTGGACAGGAGCAAAGATTCTTCAATTGAATCTTTGCTCCTCTTTTGTGTGCGTGATATCATGGACTAGTGATCAATTTCATCTGGAGGTGGCCAAATATGAAAGCGCTATTTATTGGAGGAACAGGTACCATCAGTACAGCAATTACCGATCAGCTTGCCAAGCAAGGCTGTGAACTTTATTTGATCAACCGGGGTAATCAAAATGATAATTTGCCTGCGCAAATCAAAGTGCTGCAAGCCGATATTAACGATGAAGCGCGGGTTGCGGAGCTGATTGCCGACCTGGAGTTCGATGTTGTCGCAGACTTTATCGCGTTTGTACCTTCCCAGCTGGAGAGAGATTACCGTTTGTTCAAAGACAAAACAAAGCAGTTTATATTTATCAGTTCGGCATCTGCCTACCAGACACCACTTGCTGATTATCGGATCACGGAAGGTACGCCTTTATCCAATCCGTATTGGGAATATTCACGCAACAAAATTGCATGTGAAGACTATTTGATGAAACAGTATCGTGAAGAAGGATTTCCGGTAACCATTGTGCGTCCAAGCCATACGTATAGTGAACGTTCTGTACCTCTCGGTGTACACGGGGCAGAGGGAAGTTGGCAGGTCCTCAAGCGCATACGTGAAAATAAACCCGTACTCATTCATGGAGATGGTACATCTCTCTGGACCATAACGCATAACCGTGATTTTGCCAAAGGATTTATTGGCCTTATGGGCAATATTCACGCCATTGGTGAATCGGTACATATTACCTCGGACGAGTCAGTAACCTGGAATCAGATCTATGAGATTATTGCAGGAGTGCTTGGTGTCAAGCTTCATGCGGTTCATGTATCTTCCGAGTTTTTGGCGGCGTGCAGTGATCAGGATCTTAGAGGCGGTCTGCTGGGAGACAAGGCGAATACGGTTGTATTTGATAACAGTAAGCTAAAAAGGCTTGTTCCAGAATTTGTGGCAACGATCAGGGCCGATCAAGGAATCCGGAGCACCATAGAATATATTCTTGCACATCCTGAATTGCAGACCGAAGATCCCGAATTTGATGCATGGTGTGACAAGGTGGTTGGAGTATTGGATGAAGCGTTGCTGAAAATTAGAGATGAGAAGTGAGGCGAGCATATGTCCCAAACCGGGCATCGACTGGTAAAGGAAATCACCAAAACCGTCACTTTGGACTATTTACTGCACATTCCCGAGACGGAGGAACCGCTTGCTGCGGACCAGAAATGGCCTGTCATTATGTTTCTTCATGGTTCTGGAGAACGTGGAAATGATCTGGAAAAGCTTAAAGCACACGGGGTTCCGCTTATTGCCGATCAGGACAAAAGTTTCCCGTTTATCGTGATTTCACCGCAATGTCCTGTGGACGAATTTTGGGGTATGCATCGCGAAGCTGTTATGGCTCTTCTGGAACATGTTTTGGAAAACGAAGCTGCTGACCCGAACCGGGTGTATCTTACAGGTCTGAGTATGGGCGGGTATGGTGCTTGGGATCTGCCACTGTTTTACCCCAATACATTTGCTGCATTGGCTCCTGTATGTGGGGGAGCAGACCCTTCCAAAGCGGAAGAACTGCATAATATACCGATCTGGGCATTCCATGGTGCCAAGGATGACATCGTTTATGTTACGGAATCCGAGAAAATTGTTCATGCGCTTGAAGCGTTGAACGCGGATGTGAAGCTGACGATATATCCTGAAGGTAATCATGATGCTTGGACCGAAACGTATGACAACCCGGAATTGTACAAGTGGTTTCTCAGCCATACATTATAATCAATCAATCAATCGTTCGTAATTGACAATATTCAGCATTATTAAGTATTTACTTTCGTTATTCGAATCGTTATAATCAAAAAAAATGACACTTGTTAGGGGAGGCACCCCAACAGAGGACTTTGTTCCTTTGTTGGGGTGCCTCCTTTTTTTGTGTGCAGAAAAGGAGAGCAGACGTTGAAGAAATCTGAGAAGCGTATTAAAAAACAGGCCGAGCAGCTTACCAAAGTGGTACTTGCATTTGCTCTGCTGTCACCCCAAGCCTTGCTGGTCGAATGGGGTTCAACGGCCATTATGGCTGAAGCTGTGGAAACCATCAGTATTGTATCCGATACTTCCAGCATGAAGGCTGTTCAATCCTCCAAGGTGAAAGTGGAGATGAATAGTGATGGCAAATATAGAATTGTGTTGCTTCCTAATACAAACGTATTCTACGGTGGCGATACCGGGAATGTATCCACCATTATTGATCATAACGGAACACCCGTTAATTTTAAGTCGCTGCCCCTTAATTATTATCGAATCAATAATAATGTAATCGAAATGTCCAGGCAGAAAGACAACGTAGAGTATATTTTGCGCGTGTCCATCGTTAATGCCACATCTCAGGGCGGTTATATGAAGGTGGAGCTGGAGGCTGTTAACCGCAGCGGCTCTACGCTGAATCTGGGAGGTACGTTCTATTGGGATACGATGGTGAATGGCAACGATGCTTCTCCGTTTGAAGTGATTGAGAACGGCTGGCGCAATTACAGTGGAGGTGTTCAGGTAACTGCTTTTTATGCCAACACGTATAACGTTGTGGACGCAGATCGCATTTTCATGGGGCAGTACAATAGCCCGGACAATGCGCAGCTGACAGGTGGTTCTTCTCCATCTTCCTTTACGCCAGGGCAGACCGTTACCGCAACGGATACTGCTGCGCAGTTTTGGTGGGACGGCAAAGCAACCGCGAACCAGGCTTCACGCAAATTTTCGACGATTGTGGGGATTGGTCCCAAAAATGCACCGCCTTCATTTGCACTATCGGCACCGTCTTCGGGCCAGACCTATTACAAAGGAGAACAGCTTCAAATATCCGGTACAACCCGGGATACGGATGTGGGAGATCTTCTGACTGTCAAATGGTCAATCGACGGAGGCTCCGAAAACATGTTGACACAGATGACGGCTACAGGTTCCAATCAGTCGTTTAACACGAATTACACATTGCCAGACAAGCTCGCAGATGGCGTACATACGTTGCAGGTGTGGGTAATGGATGACAAGGGAGGGGTCTCCTCAGCGGGTACTGTCAACTTCACGGTGAAAAGTTTCGTTGTTCCGGGAACACCGTCATTTACATCTGTTAACAATAATAATCTGACGGTCAACTGGGACAAAAAGGCGAATGATGCTACCGTGACGTATGAACTGAAAAATGTAACGACGAATCAAACCTTTGATACGGGTACAACAAATAGTCGGCAGGTGACCGGGCTTACACCGAATACTCAATATTCTTTTGCTGTGCGCGCTAAAAATACAGTGGGTTCGTATACGGGGTATTCAAGTCCAGCTAGCAAATTTACACTAGCCAATGCACCAAGCGATGCAGCTGTGAGCCAGTCAGGTAACTCCGTTACGGCTAGTTGGAACAACAATGGCAATCCTGCGGGAACGAGTTACAAAACGGAAATACGTAACTCCGTCGGACAAGTGCTTGCATCGGGTACAACTTCATCAACTCGGACTGAACTTGCGTTAACTGGACTTGCAGACGGATTATATAACGTATATGTAGCAGCACTGAATGGAGAAGGCATACAGACTGCATTTACCTCTGCAGGTCAGATCACAAAGGACACAACCGGTCCCACTGCTCCCTCGATAGCAGTAAATCCTTCTTCTTGGACCAAGGAAGATGTCCTGGTTACGATTACAGCAGGCTCGGATGCCTTAAGTGGTGTACAGAAGACTGAGTACAAGCTGGGGATTGGGGGAGAATGGAAGGAATACACTGCTCCCATTACGGTTGCTTCTGAAGGAAATACACTCATTATTGCACGCAGCATAGATGCATTTGGCAATACAGGACAGGAGGCTTCTGTTACAGCACGAGTGGACCGTACAGCTCCGACACCTCCCGTCATCTCGTTAAATCCGACGGAGTGGACCCATTCGGCAGTAACGGTGACGTTAACGGCAGGTACGGATGAAGCAAGTGGAGTGGGTCTTACGCAATATAGACTTGGAGTTGAAGGAACTTGGGTCGATTATCGAGAGCCATTTACCATCAATACGGAAGGAATCACCGAGATTCAGGCGCGAAGTGTGGATCGGGCCTCTAATGTCAGTGCGTCAACTTCAGCCAATGCCCGGATTGACAAGACAGGGCCTGATGAGCCAAAGATTACACTCAGTGCTGATGAATGGACGAATCAGGATGTATCCTTTGAAATAACCAGCGGTGAAGATACAGGCAGTGGACTTGCCAAAAGCCAATATCGTCTAAACGAACAAGGCCCCTGGATCGATTACACTGGAGAAGTGAAGGTTACCGAAGAAGGACAAACCACAGTTTATGCGCGCTCGCTTGACAGGGTAGGGAATGTAAGTACTGTTACAAAAGCACTCATTCGACTGGATAAGACTGCTCCAACAGAGCCGGTTATTACATTAAGTCAGTCTGGCTGGAGCAAGGAAGCTATACAATTTACGATTGCTGGCAGCGTAGATGAACATGCCATTTCGTATGAATATAGTTTGAATGGGGCCCCGTATATTGTAGGAAACTCAGGTACAGTGAGTTCAAACGGTCCCAACGTAATTCGAGCCAGAGCGAGAGACGCTGTCGGAAACGTTAGCAAGGAGGTCAGTCGTACGGCTTATGTCGATCAGGTTGCTCCAACGATTACATTTACACCGAATGGACAAGGCTGGATTGACACTAATATATCTGCTACCGTTCAATATGAAGATTCTGATTCGGGTATCAATGAGAATTCGCGATTGTACAGTGTGACCAACAGTACCGCATCGCCAGACAACTGGAATGAAGCCCGCTCGAATGAGCCTGTAATTTCAATTGAATCCGAAGGCATTTGGTATATCCATGCCAAAACAATAGATATGGCAGGGAATACATATGAGACCGTATCAGCACCTTATCAGATCCAGCGCAAGCCACAGCAGCTGGGAAATGCGAGCGTTACACAGATCAGTGAGACTTCGGCAGAACTTACGTGGGATCTGCCCACAGGAGAATGGTATACCGACGGGTATCAGTATGAAATCATAAACCATACGACAGGCCAGTCCTGGACACTGGATTATCCTAAACATACGCTCATTGATCACTCCCTAAGTGGTGGGCAAGTCTATGATTACGAAGTGAGAGTTCGAAACCATACTGGCATAAGTGATGCAGTATCTGTCCGTGCACTGACAATCCCCGCGGCACCGGGATCATTACAAGTTCGAAAAGTCGATTCCCAGCCTGAGCTGGCAGAAGTACATTTCGATTCGGTTCAAGGTGCTACTGCGTACCGTATCACGGCTGCAACTTCGGATGGAAGTATTGTATTTGACCAGACGATCTCCGATTCTTCCAATATTCCGTACATGACCAATCTGGTCCCGGGGAGCATTCATACGATTTCGGTCACAGCACTGAATGAGAGTGGTACGGGAGAAAGCAGCAGGGTGGGATTCCTGACATTGCCTGCAGCACCTGGTGAATTTGCGGCAGTGCAGATTCGGGAGCATGAGATCTCTCTGGGATGGGAGACGGTAACTTCAGCTACGTATTACAGCCTTTCACGCAGTGGAGCTGGAGTCTACGAAGGATTGGAAACGGAGTATGTGGACGCAGGTCTGGATAGTGGAACAGAGTATAGCTATGAATTGCTGGCCGCAAACGAGACAGGAGAAGGTCCAGTAACAAGTTTGCAGAAGCTGCTGACATTGCCGGGGGCCATTGAAAGCTTGAGTATAGATAATGCTACAACAACGAGCATGCATCTCAGTTGGGATCCTGTAAGAGGCGCGGAGCGATACGAAGTCTTTGTGAATGGGGAGAAGCGGGAGACGCTGCTTGCTGGAACCCATGAATATCTGCTAACGGGATTGACTGCGGGAACGTTGGTTCAGGTGGACGTTCAGGCAGGCAATGGAAGTGGACAAGGTCAATCCAATCGAGTATCTGGAACGACGCTTCCCGAGAGTCCTTCAGGTCTTCACTTCGTTCAACCGACTGAAACAGGAGCAACACTCAGATGGGATGCAGTCCCCGGCGCGACGAAGTACCGGGTAGTTCTTGAGGGGCAGAGTTATGAGATTTCAGATACACAGATTGAAGTCCATCAGTTATCAGGCAACCGCCACTATACGTATCAGGTGGAGGCCGGAAATGCTGCTGGTTATGGTGCACCCACAAGCGGTGAACTGCTTACTTTGCCAACCAGACCTAAAGGGCTCAAAGTAACACGTACGGATGAAACGAGTATTGGGGTGGAATGGGAATCTGTAAATACAGCCGAATCCTATATCGTTAGTATCAATGGGACGGAAGTGGGGCGAACTTCGGGACTTGCCTATACGGCTAAAGAATTGTTGCCAGGTATGGAGTATTTAGTGGAAGTACAGGCCGTGAACACGTCTGGAGTCGGTCAGTCCGCCAGCTTGATTCGATTATCCAAACCGACCGCCCCTTCAGAAATCGTTGTTGAACCAGGAGTACATAAAGCCACCTTGTCATGGGATTCGGTAGCAGGTGCCTCGGAGTATGTAATTCAGCAGGGGAACAAAGAGATTTACCGTGGAACAGAGCTGACGACCTTTATTTCAGGACTTGAGGATGGAACGATGCATCATTACACACTTGTTGCAGTGAACAGACAAGGGACCCCATCCGAAGCGACGGGTATATCCATACTTACATTGCCTGAGAAGCCAGTTGAGATTAAGGCAACGGAAGTGTCGGAAAACAGTCTTAGTCTGGATTTTACCAAAACAGGGGTAAAGGGTGCAGACGAATACATCATTGAACGCAATGGGCGAGAGATTGCTCGCATGGATGCGAGTGAAACCCGATTCGTAGATGAGGATTTGTCGCCCGGCACGAAATATACGTACAAGATCCGGGCGGTTAATGCAAGTGGTTCGGGTGCTTCCTTTGTCTATGGAATAACAACTAAAACCCTGCCACTATCACCAGATGGGATTACAGTGATCAAGGGAACGCACACGTTTGATCTGGCGTGGGAAGCAGTAAAGGGAGCAGCCGCATATGAAATTCGCAATCAGACAACGGGGGAAGTTCAGACTGTGTCCGAACCATCGGTCCATCTCGCCAGTTTATTGGATGGCACAACGTATACGTTTGAACTTACTGTTTTGAATGAGGATGGTCACCGTTCTTCTCCTGTTGAGGTTCTTTTGTTGACCAAACCCATATCCCCACAAACAGCAAGTATTGCTGCGGTAACCGATCAATCGGCAACGCTGGATCTGAGTGGCAGCGCCACAAGAGGCGCAGAACAATTGATCATTATGCGAGATGGTATTGAAATTGACCGTATTCCGGCTGAGAGTATTTCTTATAAGGACAAGAATTTGACGCCGGGAGAGAGATACACTTATACGGTTAAGACTTCGAATGCTTCCGGCGATAGCGATACGGGATTTGATGTTCAATTGCGTACGCTGCCTGCAACAATTACGGAAACGCTGCACCCAGACGTGATTGAAGAGACGGAGGCAGTGATTAAGTGGACAAAGGTTCAAGGTGCAGAGGGTTACATTGTAATGATAGCGGATGACGAATTTACAACAATTACAGAGAGTGATTTGACTGAAATTATCCTTAAGGGGCTAGTCAGTGCAGCCCAATATGATCAAGTACAGATCGTTCCTTATAATACAGTGGGTAATGGAATTCCAATGGTCGTTGCTCCATTTTTCACGCTGCCTCATGTCGATTCTGTTGAGATGAAGCTATATCCGGAGACGGATCATGCCAGACTGGAGTGGGATTTCCCTTATTTAAACGAAACGTTTGTGGTTCTAATGGATGGTATTGAGCTGTATAGAGGCAAACAAAAAGAGTATATCGTAAATGAGCTGCAGGGCGGAACGAACTACTACATCGAACTGTATACCGAGAACGGGCGGGGAGATACATCTCATAAGCTAGAATATACACTCTTGACCAAACCGGAAGCTCCCAAGGAAGTGGAATATCGTTCGACACAGGAGAGCATACAACTTCAGTTCGAAAAGAGCCATGTCAAGGGGGTTGAGCAATTCATCATTGAACGTGACGGTGCGGAGATCGGCCGAGTGTCTGTTGACGAGCCTTATTACAAAGACCATGGGCTTGAGCCAGGTGTAAATTATGTGTATACCATCAAAACCGTAAATGCTTCCGGTAAGAGCGAGAGCGGATTCAATCTAACAGCAGTAACGCTGCCAGGCAAAATTCCTTCTCCACCTCAAGTGAAAGAACGCGCTCAGCATGGTGCAGATATTATATGGGATATGATTCCTGGTGCAGCAGGCTATCGCATCTATCAGGAAGACGAGCTGATTGCAACAACAATGGAAACATCGATACATATAACTGAATTGAAAAGTGCCCAGGTCTATTCCGACTTTTCTATTGTGCCTTTCAATGAGGCGGGAGACGGAAAGACAGTCGATGTACCCGAGTTCGAGACATTGCCTTCAGAAGAATTCACCGTTTCAGCGAACTCCCAGAGCACAAGCAGCATTGCATTGAGCTGGAAATTGGAATCTTTTAATGAAACGATCGTGCTTTCTAGTAGTGGGCGGGAGATCTATCGTGGAAAAGATCGAAGCTACATCTGGACAGGACTAACGGGCGGACAGCGCTATGATGTCATATTGTGGACTGAAAATTCAACCGGGGAAAAAAGTGAAAGCCAGCAGGCCACTGCCGTGACTCTGCCATATCCACTTCCAAGCGGAAGTGGAGCTGGTTCACCTACACCTTCCTCTAAACCGGAGGATGTTCAGTCGTCCGGAGTGTCTCAACCTGAGCAAAATGACAAAGCGGAAACAACAGCCAAGAAAGAGGTTAAGTTCATTGATATTGGTCAAACATTCAATAAAGATCAGATTATATGGCTGGCAGAGCAAAACATCATTCAAGGTGTGAGTGAAACCCGCTTCGAACCCCGTCGTCCCATTACAAGAGCTGAGTTCACAGCACTTATTGTGCGATTAATGGGTCTGGATACATCTGCCGATTATCAGCATGCTTTTCGGGATGTGAACGATCAGGATTGGTTTGCTCCTGAGATCGAAGCAGCCGTAAGTCTTGGTATGGTACATGGCATGGGTAATGGTAAATTTGCTCCATATGCGCTGGTAACCCGGGAACAGGCATCGAAGATCATTGCGAATGTTATTCGCAAAATTAAGCCGGAATCCGCAACTTCACGTCGTGCTTTTACGGATCAGATGGATGTGTCCGAATGGGCCAAAGAAGAGGTTGAAGAGCTTGCTGGAATGTACATGCTTACCGGGTACGAAGACGGCAGTTTCCGACCCATGCAGCATCTGAGCAGATCTGAAGCCGCAGCCCTGATCTTCCGACTGAACAAACTGATCCGTATTATAGAAGAAGGTCAAACTATGGAGGAAGAGAACCGAACTATGGATGATAAAGGAACGAGTATTGATATAGAAGGTAAGGCTAACATGTCAAAATTGGAGTAAAAAAACTAGGATTGAATCACATGGAAATTTATCATTTCATCATCCTCAGTAGCTACATTATCCGTTATTCGACTTTTAATGTTATAATAGGTTGCCAATATGATATAAAAAAGGGTAATGGACAGTGGTGATGAATGATGAATAATAAATTTATCCGAATCTATGAAGATATTGCAGCTCGTATTCGGACTGGAGAAATTGAAGCAGGTACGCTGCTTCCCTCGGAACTTGATTTATCGGAAAGTTATCAAACGTCTAGAGAGACAATTCGCAAAGCGCTTAAAATGCTGTCTGAAGAAGGTTATATTCAGAAAATTCAAGGTAAGGGCTCCATTGTATTGGATATACGTAAAATTGATTTTCCTATTTCGGGCCTCGTCAGCTTCAAGGAACTGGCTAAAAAAATGGGACATCGGGCCAAAACGTACGTTAAGGTTTTTGAAGAAAAAAAGGTTGATCAGGCCTTGTTCAAGAAAATCAATTTTGGCCTGAATGAAAAGGTCTGGGAGATCAGACGTGTACGGCAAGTGGATGGCGAACATGTCATTCTCGACAAGGACCATATAAGCCAGAGGCTTATTCCCGGTTTGAGCAAGGAAATATGTAATGACTCCATCTTCGAGTACATTGAGGAAGAGCTCGGGCTGACCATCTCTTTTGCCAAAAAGGAAATATTGGTGGAGGAGCCCACTGCTGAGGATAGGGAATTGCTTGATCTCGAAGGATTCCACAATGTAGTTGTGGTTAGAAGTCAGGTTTACCTGGAGGATGCAAGTCAATTCCAGTTCACAGAGGCAAGGCATCGCCCGGACAAGTTCAGATTTGTGGACTTTGCCCGGCGTAGATGATATCCATTGACCATGGATATGAAACAGAGAGTACCTATTCACTTCTTTTAGGGGTGAACGAGGTGCTCTCTTTGTTTTGAAAACGATTTGAAGTGTTTAGGGGGTCGATAGCCAAATAGGGAGTGTTGATGGGGAGGTAGCGAGTACAAAATAAATTCCTTATCATGGTAAAAATAACTTGACCGGTAAGCGTTTTCATTTTATTATATGTCCATAACCTTAACGATTAAGTAAATAAAATTAAATTATGTATCTTACATAAAGTTATTTATTTATAAATAATAACTTTATAAAATTATGGGATACTCTTGATTTTAGTTAACTTATTGCCTTGAGCAGGGTTAATTGAAATAAATAAAAAAATGTAGGAGGTTCTAGCGAATGGTCAAGTTGCAAAAGTGTACAGTCTTTACCGTAATAGCTGCACTTATGTTGGTGATTCTGGGGAGTGCTGCACCCAAAGCGTCTGCTGCTACAGGATTTTATGTAAGCGGAGGCAAATTGTACGATTCCACTGGCAAGGCATTTGTCATGAGAGGTGTCAATCATGGACATTCATGGTTTAAGAACGACCTGAACACGGCTATTCCTGCAATTGCCAAAACAGGTGCCAACACCGTACGGATTGTGCTCTCCAATGGCGTGCAGTACACCAAAGACGATCTGAACTCCGTTAAAAACATCATTAATGTTGTGAGCGCAAACAAAATGATTGCGGTGCTTGAAGTACATGATGCAACAGGTAAGGATGACTATAATTCGTTGGATGCAGCAGTGAATTACTGGATTAGCATCAAGGAAGCACTCATTGGCAAAGAAGACAGAGTTATCGTAAATATCGCGAACGAATGGTATGGAACATGGAACGGTAGTGCTTGGGCTGATGGATACAAAAAAGCAATTCCGAAGCTGAGAAATGCCGGGATTAACAATACGTTGATCGTGGATGCAGCGGGCTGGGGGCAGTACCCGCAATCCATCGTGGATTATGGACAAAGTGTATTTGCAGCAGATACACAGAAAAATACTTTGTTTTCGATTCACATGTATGAATATGCCGGTAAAGACGCGGCAACCGTAAAAGCCAACATGGAAAGCGTATTAAACAAAGGTCTGGCCCTGATCATCGGTGAATTCGGTGGATATCACACGAACGGAGATGTCGATGAATATGCGATCATGAAATATGGTCAGGAAAAAGGGGTAGGCTGGCTCGCATGGTCCTGGTATGGCAACAGCTCTGATTTGAACTATTTGGACTTAGCTACGGGTCCTAACGGAAGTTTGACATCCTTTGGAAACACGGTCGTCAACGACACTTACGGAATCAAAAATACTTCAAAAAAAGCAGGGATCTACTAGGGTCTATAGGGTCTAGCTTTTCTAAAAAGATTCATCTACTCAACGAGAAGCATTGAGCATGTTCTGTGCAAGAAAATCTCTTCCAAACACTCTGACCAACACGTCAGGGTGTTTTTTATTGAAAAAAAAATCATCAAAACAGAAACTCTTTTGAATTTTTCCGTTTATATTTAAAATCTTTTGTTTTCAAAACAAAACAAAGATGATAAACTCTGATTAGGAATAAAACAAACATTATCGGAGGGGAACAAATGGTACAGAGTTTATGGAATTCATCACAGGCTTCGGAGAAAACAACCGGACTGGAGCAACTGGTCTACCGATCCAATCTGATTGGGTCAGATCGCCGTGTATGTAACATTTTCGGAGGCAATACGTCTACCAAAACGACGGTGAAAGATTTTCGCGGCCGTGATATAGAAGTGATGTATGTAAAAGGCAGCGGATCTGATCTGGCTTCTATGCAGGCGAAGCATTTTACAGGCCTTGGACTCGAAGATATTCGTCCATTAATTGAACGGGAATCCATGTCGGATGAAGAGATGGTCGAATACCTGGGTCATTGCATGATCGATTCCAAACACCCGCGTGCATCCATTGAGACGTTGCTGCATGCATTCCTTCCATATAAACATGTGGACCATACCCATCCAGATGCGATTATTAGTCTGTGTTGTGCAGATAACGGAAAAGAACTAGCGAAAGAGATTTACGGGGATCGATTTGTATGGGTTCCTTATGTGCGTCCAGGATTCACACTATCCAAGATGATTGCTGAAAGCGTATTCTCGAATCCCAATGCCGAACTGGTTCTGATGGAGAAGCATGGACTTGTGACTTGGGGAGAAACATCGGAAGAATGTTACGCCCAGACGATCAAAATTATTAATGAAGCGGAAGCCTTCATTGAAGCACGTGTTGACGAAGGAAGCCTGTTTGGCGGAGAGGAGCATCCTGCGTTTGAGGCAGAAGTGCGTCGCCAGATCGTATCCAAAGTAATGCCGACCATTCGGGGAGCGGTATCGGATAGCAAAAAAATGATTTTGTCCTTTGACGATCAGGAGGATGTGCTTGCCTTCGTTGGAGGAGTGGATTCGCCGAAGCTGTCACAGGTAGGCGCGGCGTGCCCGGATCATTTGGTGCACACCAAAGTGGTACCTCTATTCATCGATTGGACACCGGACGCGGAGGATATTGAAGGGCTGAAATCCAAACTGGTGGAAGGCGTAGCCGCCTACAAAGAACAATATCAACACTATTTTGAGAGCAACAAAAATGATGGTGACGTGATGTTCGAAGCTGCACCTCGCGTCATTCTTATCCCAGGTGTGGGCATGATCAACACAGGCAAGAGCTGGGCACTGTCCCAGGTGAGCGGGGCATTGTATCATAGAGCCATTGCCGTGATGCGCGGTGCGACAAGTCTGGGCCAATTCGTATCCCTCAGCGCCAATGAATCCTACAATGTGGAGTACTGGCCGCTTGAGCTTTACAAATTATCGCTGGCTCCGGCGGAGACTGAGTTTTCCCGCAAAGTGGCGTTTATTACCGGGGGTGCCGGTGGAATTGGAAGTGAAACCGCACGCAGATTGGTATCTGAAGGGGCACATGTCGTTCTCGCGGACCTCAACCTTGAAGGAGCACAGAAGGTAGCTCAGGAAATTAACGACCAATATGGTGCCAATCGAGCATATGCATTGAAGATGGATGTAACGGATGAGGAAGCCGTGCAATCTGCGTATGCCGAAGTTGCTGTACAATATGGCGGCTTGGATATTATCGTGAACAATGCAGGCCTGGCCACCTCTAGTCCGTTTGACGAAACATCGCTAAAAGAATGGAACTTGAACATGAATGTGCTGGGTACTGGGTACTTCCTCGTGGCACGTGAAGCTTTCAAGTTGATGAAACAACAGGGGATTGGCGGCAGTATGGTATTTATCGGGTCCAAAAACTCAGTCTATGCGGGTAAAAGCGCCTCAGCTTACAGCTCGGCCAAAGCACTTGAGGCTCATTTGGCCCGCTGCATCGCGGCGGAAGGTGGGGAATACGGTATTCGTGTAAATACGATTCTCCCGGATGCCATCCTGCAAGGTTCAGCGATCTGGAACGGTTCATGGAGAAATGAACGTGCAGCAGCCTATGGTATCGAACCGGATCAACTGGAAGAGTACTATCGTAAACGAACAACTTTGCTCGTCAATATTTATCCGAGAGATATTGCGGAAGGCATCGCCTTTTTTGCCTCTTCCAAATCAGAAAAAACAACCGGTTGCATGATGACGATTGATGGCGGTGTGCCAGCAGCATTTACACGATAATAAGGAGGGTTTTCGCACATGGAAAATCAAGTCAAGCAAGCATATGAAGCAGCCAAATTATTATATGCTCAGCATGGAATTGATACGGATGAAGTGCTGAAGAAGCTCGCGGAAATCAAAGTGTCTGTTCACTGTTGGCAAGGGGACGATGTAAAAGGTTTTCTGAATAAAGATGGGGAACTTACGGGTGGAATATCCGTTACAGGTCAATATCCGGGGGCTGCAACGACACCCGCAGAGCTTCGGGCAGACCTGGAGCAAGCCTTCTCCATGATTCCCGGCAAACATAAGGTCAATTTGCACGCGATCTATGCGGATACGGACGAACAAGTAGAGCTGGATCGGATTGAGCCGAAGCATTATGAGAACTGGGTAAAATGGGCCAAAGAACAAGGGCTCGGTCTGGATTTCAATCCAACCTGTTTTTCACATGAAAAATCAAGTGACGGTTTCACGCTAAGTCATTCCGATCCGGCGATTCGCAAGTTCTGGATTGATCACTGCAAAGCATCCCGCCGCATTGGCGCTTACTTTGGCGAGCAGCTGGGCCAGACTTGTGTAACCAATGTATGGGTGCCGGACGGGTTCAAGGATAATCCGGTCGATCGCATGACACCGCGGAAGCGGCTGAAGGATTCACTAGATGAGGTATTTGCCGAGAAGCTTGATCCCAAGTATCATCTGGATGCGGTCGAGAGTAAGCTGTTTGGCCTCGGCTCAGAAGCGTATGTCGTTGGTTCTCATGAATTCTATATGGGCTATGGACTGCAAAATGATACGTTAATCTGCCTTGATGCCGGACATTTTCATCCAACGGAAGTTATTTCTAACAAACTATCTTCACTGGCCCTGTTTACCAACGGCATTCTGCTGCATGTCAGCCGTCCAATGCGTTGGGACAGTGACCATGTTGTCATTATGGATGATGAGCTGCTGGAAATTGCTCGCGAATTGGTACGTCATGATCTGCTTCCAACGACACATATCGGACTCGATTTCTTTGATGGAAGCATCAATCGAGTTGCTGCGTGGGTAGTTGGCACACGCAACACCATTAAAGCATTGCTACGTGCGATGTTGGAACCTGTGGATGCTCTGAAATCAGCGGAGCTGGAAGGGGATTACACCCTTCGTCTTGCTTTGACAGAAGAGTTTAAGTCCTATCCTTTCGGCGCGATCTGGGATTATTATTGCGCCCAGCAGCAAGTACCTGTACGTGAACAGTGGATTGCTGAGATCAAAACCTATGAGCAGGAAGTTTTACTTCAACGAGATAAATCTTTCGTATAGGGTGATGCAGGCCACGGTGGAGAAGTTTTCCACTGTGGCTTTTTTGCATGGAAACAGCTGCGAAATGCATAACTGCGGTCAGAATTTCCATACTAAAAATACATAGAAAAATGCAAAGCTTCAATGCTAGTACTGCAACGTAGAGGAGGATGCATCCGATTTGAATCTCGCCCACAACAAATTGTATATCGCGGCACTTGGCGGCTTGAATGAAATAGGTAAGAACATGTATCTGATCCAATATAATCAGGACATCATTGTCATCGACTGTGGCTCCAAATTCCCGGATGAAACCCTACCGGGCATTGATCTCATCATTCCGGATGTGACGTATCTGCTGGAAAATCAGGACAAGGTAAGGGCGCTTGTGGTTACCCATGGACATGAAGACCACATTGGCGGCATTCCCTATTTGTTAAAACAAATCAATATCCCGGTGTATGCATCCAGACTGACACGAGGATTAATTGAACTGAAACTGAAAGAGCATGGGCTGCTGCGCAAAGCAGATCTGCATACGGTTGATTCCAAATCCAGCATTACGCTGGGTGGAATTCAGATTTCTTTTTTTGCGACCAGTCACAGCATACCGGATTGCCTGGGTATTTTCTTTCAAACACCTGGAGGAAATGTCGTCCATACCGGGGATTTCAAGTTTGATATGTCACCTGTAAATGGGCCGTATCCCGATCTGCACCGTATGGCCGAGATTGGCAAACAAGGTGTACACGTGCTGTTGTCCGAGAGCACCAATGCAGAGAGACCGGGGTTCACCCCTTCCGAGCGTGTCGTAGGTGACCACATATTGGACGCGTTTATTCGTGCCAAACAAAAAGTGTTTATTTCTACCTTTGCGTCCAACGTAAGCAGGGTTCAACAGATTGTAAATGCAGCGTTCGAGACGGGGCGCAAGCTGGCTCTGCTGGGTAGAAGCATGCTTAATGTAGTGTCCGTAGCTAGTGAACTGGGATACCTGGATGTACCAGAGGGGCTGCTCATTGAGGCCATTGATTCGGACCAGTTTCCACCTGATGAGGTCGTTGTGCTCTGTACGGGAAGTCAGGGTGAAACGATGGCTGCTTTATCCCGTTTGGCGGCCTCCAAACATCCTCATGTGAAGATTGCACCTGGAGATACCGTCATTATTGCCGCTGGGGCGATCCCGGGGAACGAACGCAATCTTGCGCATGTCATTGATAATCTGTATGTGCTCGGAGCACGCGTCATTTACGGTTCAAGCGGAGCAGCAGGCATGCATGTATCAGGACACGGCAGCCAGGAAGAACTCAAACTGATGCTGACCCTGATGAAGCCTGATTATCTAATTCCAGTTCACGGTGAGTTCCGCATGCTGTATCAGCATAGACAACTGGCGGAGTCCGTGGGGATCGAACGGGATCATGTATTCATCGTGAACAATGGGGATATGATTCAGTACAAAGATGGCGTGGCATCTCCTGGTCCCAAAATTGCTTCAGGCAACAGTCTGGTCGACGGTCTGATCATGGGCGACGTCGGGAATATCGTGCTGCGTGATCGCCGGCAACTGTCATCCGATGGAATGCTGGTGATTGTGACTACGCTGAGCAAAACGGAGAAACATATGGTGACAGCGCCTGAGATTATTTCCAGAGGTTTTGTGTTTGTGAAGGATTCTGAGGAGTTCATGAAAGAGATTCATGAGCTGGTTCAGAACAAGATGGATGAGTTAACCGGAAGCGGAGCGAATCAGTGGAATGTGATCAAAAGAAAGCTGAAAGACGAGATCGGTCATTACATCTACGCCCAGACAAAACGAAGACCAATGATTCTGCCCATTATTATTGAGGTTTGAGAAAGTGGAGCAGAGCCGATGTATAGAGATTAAGATGTGGATTAAAATTAAGATTAAGATAGTCAAAAGCCTGAGAAATGTAGGATCATACCGTTTTTCGTATGAACCACACATTTCAGTCAGGCTTTTATTGTTAACTAACCTATTGATCCTTCAGCAATCCAGATTGTCTCACAGAGGAGAGGAATTGGTGGAACTGCTCGATATTTAATTGCTGTGCGCTATCCGAGAGGGCTACGGCCGGATTCGGATGAACCTCAACCATAACGCCATCTGCACCCGCAGCAAGTGCTGCCTTGGCACAAGGGGCAAGGATATCTTTGCGCCCTGTAGAGTGGGTGACGTCCACAAGCACAGGCAGATGGGTTTCCTGTTTCAGAATCGGCACGGCAGAGATGTCTAGTGTGTTTCGTGTTGCTTTTTCATAGGTGCGAATGCCGCGTTCAATCAGCATAACTTGTTTGTTCCCGCGGGATACAACGTACTCCGCAGCATGAACGAATTCATCAATGGTTGCCGCCAAACCACGTTTCAGCAGAATAGGAATCTTAACATCCCCGGCAGCCTTGAGCAGTTCAAAGTTTTGCATGTTACGGGCACCGATCTGGATGACATCAATATACTGTCCAGCCAATTCAATATGACTTGGATGCACAATCTCACTAATGGTCTTCAGTCCGAACTCGTCGGCAACTTCCTTCAGAATTTTCAATCCTTCGATTCCGAGTCCCTGGAAGTCATATGGAGAAGTACGAGGTTTAAATGCACCTCCGCGCATTACGGTAATGCCGGCCGCTTTCAGCGCTGCTGCGACCTCGCGTACCTGCTCATAACTTTCAACCGAGCATGGGCCAGCGATCATAATGGGTTTGCCTGCGCCAACCTTGACGTTTCCGATGGAGACGACAGTATCTTCCTGCTGATTTTTGCGGCTAACGAGCAGTTGTTTCTTATGTTCGTCGACCTGAAGGTTCAGGGAAGCCTGGAAAATCTGTTTGAACAGAAGTTTGATGGCATCGTCTTGGAAAGGCCCAGGATTGGCAGCAGTCAGTTCCTCCAGCATTTCTTTTTCGCGAACCGGATCAAATTTGGGTACACCCTGTTTTTCCTTGATTTGACCAATTTCCTGTGTAATTTGGGCCCGTTCTGACAACAAGTGCAGGAGGTTATGATTAATCTCACTCAATCGGCCTCTTAATTGTTCCAAGTTCATGCTTTGATCCATGCTGATCCACTCCTTCAATTTAAATTTATGAAAAAACACAAAAAGGCCCTTCATCCGTAAGGGACGAAGAAGCCGTGGTACCACCCTAATTAGAAACGGTCCTGCTGATTGAATACAGCCGATCTGTTTCTCACTTTGACCTTTTAACGCAAGGAACGGATTGTCCTAGAAGCTATATCCATGAGGAGCAGCTCTTCAGCAATCGGCTCGGGAGTGAACTTCGGCGGCATGTTCCTTTCGGGTGCTCTCAGTCTTCGGCACCACGTCCCTGTAATGAACGATAACTCCGCGTACTCTTTCCGTCATAGCCTGTATGAATAATGATATTCGGTTCTGTATTTCATGATGCACGTTATGAATTGAAGTTATACTAGCATCTCATGTTCCTTGTCTGCAAGAAGCTGAATTAATGCCATGCATCAATAACGCTTTACCGTGACGCATTGCACATGCACTTTCAGAGTTCTGTGAGATTTACTAATATCTCCATGGGAATAGTATTCGCAAGGGTTTGCCATTCGAAGTATAATATAAGGTAATATAAGTGAATTCAAGCGAATGAGAATAAGAGGAGAAGTTATGAATAAAACGATTTCGGATATCGCCCAAATGGCAGGCGTGGCGAAGAGCACCGTCTCTCGTTTCCTGAATGGTGGTTCTGTTAGTGACGATACACGGCAGAAAATTGAGCGCATTATTAAACAATATAATTACGTACCCAATACGTTCGCACAGAGTCTTAAAGCCAAAAAAACCAGTATTATTGGAACGGTTGTTCCTCGTCTGGATTCCTTTGCAACCTCTCAGACATTGATCGGCATCGATGAAGAATTAAGAAATAATCAGTATCAGATGCTGATCGCGAATACGAGCCAGGATATGCAGCGCGAGATTGATGCCATATATGACTTTGCCAGACAGAAGGTATCCGGCATTATTCTGCTTGCCGCAGAAGTGACCGATGCACATCTGAAAGCTGTTGAAGACATCGGAATTCCGGTGCTATTGGTAGGGCAGCAGCATGAACAGTTACACAGTCTGGTTCATAATGATGATCAGGCGGGGTATGAGATGGGTAAACATGTTGTGGAAAAGGGCCATCGGAAAATCGTCTATATTGGCGTTACCGAGAGAGATCAGGCAGTGGGTATCCATCGCAAACAGGGGTTCAAGCGTGCGATCGACGAATGCGGTGGATGTGATGTGACATATTACGAGACAAGCTTCAAAATGTCTGAGGCGATCATTACCGCAGAAGCGATTTTGAAAAAAAGCAAACCGACGATTATTGTGGGCGCAACAGATAACATCGCACTGGGTGTGATGAAGGTTTCTTTTTCCAATAAGATACAAATCCCGCAGGATTTATCGGTTACCGGATTTGGTGGTTATGAAATTACCGAGATGATTCATCCTACACTAACGACAGTAAAATATCATTATTTTGAGGCAGGTCAAGTGGCGGCCCAGCACATTATTCGTCTGGTACAAGGCGATCCGGTGGAGCAGTGCACGATTCTTGATGTGGAGATTATTCCACGAGAAAGCGTTGACAAGATATAAATGAATCCTTTATGATAATTCCATCGAACCGGTTCCACTCCGAATATCCATTAAGGATATGGGAACACGGTGGCAGGCGAAAAAGCCATATGGAATTATTTTTTTGAGCGTGTTGGAACCGGTTCCTCTAATTTAGGTTTTACTTTTCGCTAGGATGGAGAACACTTTTTATGAAAATGACTAGAGAGCAACGCTACAGACGTATCGAGCAGGCAGAGCCTGGAGAAATAGGCAAGCTGGAAGCTTTGATCTCTGCTTGTCCGTGGAGACAGCATTACCATATCCAGCCGATAACCGGACTGCTTAACGATCCTAACGGATTCTCCTATTACCAGGGATATTATCATCTGTTCTATCAGTGGTTCCCACTCGGGACCGAGCATGGAATGAAGTATTGGTATCATACCCGTTCAACGGATCTGGTGCATTGGGAAGAAGTCGGAATCGGAATCCAGCCGGGCGACACATATGATTCACACGGGGCATATTCGGGCAGTGCTATTGAAAAAGATGGCCAGCTCAATCTGCTATACACAGGCAATACAAGAGATGAGGACTGGATCAGGCATCCGTATCAGTGTCTGGCGATTATGCATGAAAGCGGTTCAATAACCAAAGTGCAGCAACCTGTGATCTCTGAAGTACCTTCTGGTTACACGGAACATTTCAGAGACCCCAAGGTTTGGCAGCAAGGTGACACGTATTATTGTGTGATTGGAGCCCAGCGTGTAGATGAAACGGGATGCACCGTATTATATCGCTCGTCAGATCTCAGAAACTGGACGTTTCTAGGAGAGATTCATACTGGGCTACCTAACTTTGGCTACATGTGGGAGTGCCCCGATTATATGGAGATGCAGGGTAAGGGTGTACTGATCTTTTCGCCGCAGGGAATAGAGAGTCAGGGAGATGAGTATCACAACATTTTTCAGTCGGGTTATCTGATTGGCGAACCACTGGATCTTCAGACAAGGTACTTCGAACATGGTCCGTTTCAGGAGCTGGATCGTGGATTTGACTTTTATGCCCCGCAGACGATGCAGGCGCCGGATGGAAGACGAATTTTGGTGGGGTGGATGGGACTTCCCGATTTGGAGTATCCGACAGATAAGAGTGGATGGGCACATTGCCTAACAATTCCGCGGCAGTTGTCACTCCGGGAGGGGAAATTAATTCAGCAGCCAGTCTCTGAAATGGTGAAGCTGCGTGGGGATTCTGAAGGGACTCACATGGAATTCACAATGGATCATGAGACTCGATCTTTCGCAGACTTTGCTGGAATGGCTTATGAATTGGAATGTGAAATCCGTGATTTTGACGCAGAGGTAGTAGGCATTGAATTGCGAGCGAGTGCAGAAGAGAAGACCTTGTTGCAATACGATCGGTTGACTCAGAAAGTAACCCTGAATCGTTCGCAGTCAGGCGCCACGCTCGCGGATCAGAACGGGAATATTCGGCGCTGCGCATTGAATGCAGACGTGCTTAAGTTCCATATCTTTGTGGATTCTTCTTCTGTTGAGATCTTTGTCAATGATGGAGAAGAGGTATTCACAAGCCGTATCTTCCCAAGCAAGGAAAGTGTGGAGATTCGCTTCTTTGCACATGAAGGCAAGGCAGGATTTCAGGCATCAAAATGGGATTATTAGATATAACGTGAGAGGAATGAAGAACCATGTCGGATAATCAGCAGATTGCCCAGGACGTTATTCGTGCCATCGGGGGCAAAGAAAATATCGCATCATTTGCACACTGTGCAACACGTCTTCGGATCATGGTGAATGACAAGGACAAGATTGATCAGAAGCAGGTCGAGAACATTGACAAAGTGAAAGGGGCCTTTTTCAACTCGGGCCAGTATCAGATCATTTTTGGAACAGGAACAGTGAACCGGATATTTGAAGAGGTTGAGAAGCTGGGCATCGAAGGGTCTTCCAAGGAAGACGTGAAGAGTCAGGGCAAAAAGGAAGGCAATGCTTTTCAACGGGCCATTCGCACGTTTGGTGACGTTTTTGTACCGATTATTCCTGTGCTGGTCGCAACGGGGCTCTTCATGGGTCTGCGCGGGCTGCTCACTCAAAATGAAATTCTATCGCTATTTGGTGCAACACCGGACGACATTTCGCCCAATTTCTTATTATTTACTCAAATCCTGACGGACACGGCATTTGCATTTCTGCCTGCACTGGTAGCCTGGTCTGCGTTCCGCGTGTTTGGCGGGAGTCCGGTTCTCGGCATCGTTTTGGGTCTGATGCTTGTGAATCCGGCACTGCCGAACGCATACGCTGTGGCCGATGGATCAGCACAACCGCTGCATATGTTCGGATTCATACCGGTGGTCGGGTATCAGGGTTCCGTACTGCCTGCGTTCTTCGTCGGGTTGATCGGAGCGAAGTTTGAGAAGGTTCTAAGAAGACGCGTGCCAGAGGCGCTCGACTTAATTCTTACCCCTTTTATTACACTGACGGTCATGATTACACTTGGTCTCTTCGCGATTGGTCCGGTTTTCCATTCCCTGGAGGAGTGGGTTCTGCATGGAACAACAGCCGTATTGGGACTGCCATTTGGTATTGCGGGTATTATTATTGGTTTCTTCCATCAAATTATTGTCGTTACCGGTGTACATCACATCTTTAACTTTCTGGAGATTCAATTGTTAGAGAAAACGGGCTTTAATCCGTTCAACGCGATTATTACATGCGCTATGGCTGCGCAAGGAGCAGCTTGTCTGGCGGTGGGGTTGAAGACCAAAAATACAAAGCTGAAAGCACTCGCACTGCCTTCGTCATTCTCTGCATTTCTAGGGATTACCGAACCTGCTATCTTCGGGGTTAACTTGCGGTATATGAAACCGTTTATCATGGGCCTTGTCGGAGGCGCTGTCGGTGGATTTATCGCGTCATTGTTCCATTTGCAAGGTACAGGTATGGCGGTGACGGTTATTCCGGGCACCCTGCTGTATTTGAATAGTCAATTGCCTTTGTACATTTTGTCCAACGTGGTGGCCATGGGAATTGCATTTGCACTTACCTGGTTCTTCGGATATAAGGATCAGCCGGTTGCGGAGGAAGTTCCGAGCAATGCTGGAGATGAGAGCAAGACGGAAGTTCTGTCGCAAAAGTCAAACTCCTCTGCCAGCCAGGCCGCTAACCATCGCACCAAGGTAGATTTGTTGGAAATTGCATCACCGATCACAGGCACAGCTGTTGCTTTGGAGCAGGTTCCTGATCCTGCATTCTCGGAAAAGCATATGGGAGAAGGGATCGCTATCGAGCCTTCTGAGGGCAAAGTATTTGCACCTTTTGACGGCGTCATCGCTCATGTGATGAATAAAAGCAAACATGCCGTAATCCTGGAACATGAAACCGGTGTTCAGATGCTTGTGCATATTGGAATTAATACCGTTGGACTGAAGGGTGAAGGTTTTACCGCATATGTGAATAGCGGAGACACCGTAACCGCAGGTCAACTGTTGATTGAATTTGACATGGAAGCGATCCAGGCTGCCGGGCTGCCATTGATTACACCTGTGCTCATCCCGAATGGGAACGAAAAGATCGAACAGGTGATGCCAACGACGACCGGCCCTGTTCAAGCTAATGGAGAAGCACTAATCGTTGTGAAATTTACTGAACCGCAATAAGCGTAAACTTTTGAAAAAGACAGGTCGAAAAATGCAAAAAGACCCGGTGTATATCACCAGGGTTTCTTTGCATTTTTATGTATCTTTTCTTCTAAACGGAAGGTGTCAAAAAGAATAATACGTCAGTGCGTATTGCATCATAAAGGCACGAATTTCTTCCCGGTTTAACATCACATCAGATGTGCTGGCTTGCTCCAGGTTAAGAAGCAAATTGCTGATGGCTTCATGCAGGAAAAGCATGCGTTCATTTCCCCATAGCTCTTGATGCTTCTGGATATAATGCATGACCTGTGACAGCTCCATACCTTTTAAGGCCCTGAACACCGAAGCCCATTTTACCAGATCAGAGGGATGGGAGCCTACAGGCAATTCAAATTCAGCAAAACCATGAACATTCCCGCATGAGATTTTGAACAATCCACAGTAGCAGGAACGTTCCTGCGCTATGAAGGGTAATTTTCGCATATCGTAACGAATAATCTCCATGGAACTAATTCGGGTATCAACACAAATCTCCGTTCGAATTTCCACATCACAATCTGCAATCACACGCTCCAACCTCCATAGGCAAAATCATCTTATTGTTTTCTGTTGTTTTTGTTATCCTGCCGATTATATTACGACTGAACACAGCTCAAGTAAAATCAACCGGAATGGATATACGCCTGATTTTCCGATTTTTGGTATAGAATTCACACATGTAAGCGATTAACAAGTGATATATCTTCGTTTTGGACACGAATAACTCGATTTTTTCTTCCGCTTATGACAGACCGAGCAACATGCCGCATGACTGCGAAAAGAGGAGATTAGGCAAGAATTGCTCACCTGGATTGTCTGGAATCGATCAGGACGGGGTGAAAATCGGATGCATTTGAATTGCAGAGATGCAGACAGAGGACTATGATTCGCACATAACGTACTCCAGATGGCATTTGCAGGATCTGATGGAAGGCGAGGTTGGCGGCAATGGATGAAGCAATGATGGTGGTATCGACAGGACACGGTGAGGCGGGAATGAATTTTGTGGATGTATTACTGAAGAGGGGATTTGCAGTTGTCGTGCTTGTACACAGCGAAGAAGAGGGGGAACAACTCCAGTCGCTTGGTGCAGTCACCGTGCGTTACATTCAGGAAATGGCATTCCGTAATCAGCTTCCGCCAGAATTTGTAGTAAAAAACGCCTTTGTATTCGAAAATAGCTTGCCGCAGTGCTGCCAGGACATTGAGCTGTGTCGCAGCTTGTGTCCGCAACAACTCTATGTCGTTTCTACCAACAGGGCACCTGTTGGGCTTGTTTATAAAGGTCTGGGAGCAACATATGTCATTCACAGCCGGAGTGGAGATGTTTCATTTTTATTGTAAAGGCACTGATAGTGGGTTCTCGTCGCCAGTCAGATTAACCAAGGATAATAATGAAAAACGTTCTGCCCAGAGCCTCTTGCCCTGGACAGAACGTTTCGTGAATTCCAATATGCTGTAGATTGAGTTGTAAAATCCAATTAGGAAGAGATTCCGACAACACTGGAACCATTCTTTGTAATTTTGTACGTAATTACGTCTCCGCTCCAGAAGTGGAACTTGAGAATGACTTCTCCATTATTCGTTTCGTTGAAGAAGTTTTGTTTCAGTTCAATGACGTTGCTACTATAATTCGGACTGAAAGCGTAGGAAAATTCTTTGAATGAAGTCCAGTTTTGCGGACCCGCGTTTCCGCCACTTGTATAAGTTGCTTCCATTGTGGCCAACTGATTGCCATTAAAGGTAGTCGGAATCGCAAACGAGCTCGTTGTGCCCGTTATATTGCTCAGTTTAGGCGTGTCATACTTGATGATATTCAGGTTCCAGTTTGCACCTTTGTTGAATTTGACGGTCAACTTGGCATTAACCCCAAGATTGCCTGAGGTGGTCAGTCTGGTTAACAGGCTTGATTTCAATGTCAGCACATCACCACTGATCGTGTAATCTGTACCTTGAACAAGGGTAGTGCTGCCATTAGCAAGAGAGCTAAATGTATTGCCATTGAGATTCAGTTTTACTGTTTTATCCTGAATTGCAGCCCCTTTTTTCAGATAAACCAGATCAGATTCAGCTGTGGAGGAACGACCTGTCCAGCTTGCTTTCATTGTGTTATACAGATCCTGGTCAGACCAGGTGAAGCTGGTACGGCCAAAATGCTGTCCATTATCCCATAACATGGTGGTCATCTGTTTCTGACGCAGGTATTGGCCGATAAATTCGAAGAATTTCAGTTTCTCACCTTGCTCGATGACACCTGTGTGCTGATCAAAGCCGAGTAAGCCATACTCACCGACGATAACCGGAATACCTTTGACTGTGAATGCATTGTACACTCGGTCAAATGTAGTCGTAATATCCTGTTGCACTTCAGCATTATATTTGGTGTAACCTGCGATATTCACACTGAATGGCCAGAAACCATAGTAGTGAACGGTAGCGATAATGTTAGGGTCATTCAATTTCGCAATTGTTTGAGATAATGCATCGAGATCTGGTTGAGCGGAAGAAGTATGCATCGTTGGGAGGACCAATGGACGTGTTGCATTGTTGCCGCCGGATGCTCTCACGATGTTATGAAAAGATACATTCAACTCATCCAGCAAAGCATACGCTGTAGCGGTATTCGTTGTACCACCTTCGGTGAAGCGAGGTTCATTTACACTTTCGAACATCAGCTTAGTGGATGAGTTTTTGAATTTGTTGGCAATTTGAGTCCAGGCAGAGTTGTAACGTGCAAGGACATTGGCATGGTCATTCTCCATATAGCTGATCCACTGCCATGAATCGTGATGGATATTGATCATGACATACAGATTGGCATCAAGCGCCCAGTTTACAACCTGTTGTACACGGTTCATGTAAGCGGTATCAATAGTGTAGTTAGGAGCTCCACCTATATGAGCTTGCCAGGTCACTGGAATACGAATACTCTTATAGCCTTGATTAGCGATATTTTGAATCAGTTGCTGAGTAATCAGCGGGTTACCCCAGGCCGTCTCATCTGCTCCAACGGCGTCCAGCGAGTTACCCAGATTCCAGCCCGGCTCCATCGCAGTGACATAAGACTGAATATTGGTTGGAGCAGCGGCTGCACTTGCCTGAATCGAGTTATCAGTAGCAGCAGAAGCGATGGTGGATGAGAAGAGGGACAGGATCATCGCAGTCACGAGCGTGAGTGAGAGAGCCGATTTGCGGTTGTTTTTCATTAACATATTCTCCTTTGAGTTATAATCGTTGAACTAAAATAGGATGCTTGCAAAGATTGGCAATAAAGCTCAACAAAAAACAAGCCGTAAGCTTGTTAAAAACGCGGATCACCTCCAAATCAAAATTACTGAAAGCGTTTTCTGAATTGAAATATATCATGCTTTAATAGAAGATAATACCAGTATAATTGGTTAATATTTCATGTAAAAATTAGTGGTTATGACAATTTTGGAATATTATATGTGGTGCACGAAACAGGTTTTTTTGCATGAAAAACCTCCGTGGACAATAGCATGAACTCTACTTGAGATCGATTACCGATCTTTCTAGTCTTTGCTTAGTATTCGATGCGTCTTCGTATGTTGCAGGGACAACGTTCCATGCAGATGCAGGATATATATCACGCTTATTAAATTGACAATGGCCCTAATTCTTGCTAAAGTTTTATCCAATCCGCATAATTGTGATCTGGGAATGTTACCGATATGGGCATAACCTGAGCTGGCTTGTATACACTGCAACGTGTATCCGGGCTGGTTCGGGTTTTTTCTATTTTGATTTTTAATGTTTCTTGCGATTTGAGCGGATAACAGAATTACATATTTGGAAGGAGAATAAGGATGACTAATTTTAAGTTTCCCAAAGACTTTTTGTGGGGTGGAGCCATTGCTGCCAATCAGGCAGAGGGTGCATATCTGGAAGATGGCAAAGGGCTGAGCATTGTTGACTTGCTGCCGACAGGAGAGAATCGCAGAAGCATAATGAAGGGTAATGTTCCTGCATTAACCCCGCTGGAAACCGAGTTTTATCCTTCGCATGAAGCAATTGATTTCTACCATCGTTATCCCGAGGATATCGCGCTGTTTGCCGAGATGGGCTTCAAAGCGCTGCGTGTATCCATTTCCTGGGCGCGGATTTTCCCAACTGGAGAAGATGCACAGCCGAATGAAGCGGGTTTGCAGTTTTATGATCGATTATTCGATGAACTGTTGAAGCAGGGTATCGAGCCTGTAGTAACACTTGCTCACTTCGATGTACCGGTTAATCTGATTGAGAAATATGGCAGCTGGAGAAGCCGTGAGTTGGTGACTCTGTTCGAAACCTACGCGAAAACCGTATTCAGCCGTTACAAGGACAAGGTGAAATACTGGATGACGTTCAATGAAATTAATATGCTGCTTCATCTGCCATTCCTTGGTGCGGGTCTGGTTTTCAAGGATGGCGATCATGTGAAAGAGATTCAGTATCAGGCAGCGCACCATCAATTGGTGGCCAGTGCACTGGCGGTTAAAGCCTGTCACGAGATCATCCCGGGCGCAATGATCGGCTGTATGCTTGCGGCAGGAAGCTTTTATCCTTATACCTGTAATCCGGATGATGTGTTCCAGGGCATGGAGAAAGACAGGGAGTCTTATTTCTTCATTGATGTTCAGTCGCGTGGAGAGTACCCGGGCTATGCCAAACGTTTCTTCAAGGATCATGGGTTGAATATTAACATGCAGCCTGGTGATGCGGTAATTCTGAAAAACCATACGGTTGATTATATCGGATTTAGTTATTATTCAAGTCGTACAACCTCCACAGACCCGGAAGTCGTCAAAAACATGACGAGCGGCAATGTATTTGGTTCTGTAGCGAATCCATATTTGGCAAAATCGGAATGGGGCTGGACGATTGATCCCAAAGGCATCCGTATTACAGCCAATCAACTGCACGACCGATATCAAAAACCGCTGTTTGTTGTAGAGAATGGATTTGGAGCCAATGACGTGGTTACCCCTGAAGGTGAGGTTGATGATGCGTACCGGATTGATTATCTGAAACGCCATGTTGCCGAGATGGGTGAAGCTATTCAGGATGGTGTAGAGATCATTGGTTATACAAGCTGGGGGCCAATTGATATTGTCAGCGCTTCTTCAGGAGAGATGAGAAAACGTTATGGTTACATCTATGTGGACCGTGACAATGAAGGTAAGGGTGACTTGAAGCGGATCAAGAAAAAGAGCTTCCATTGGTACAAAAATGTGATTAAATCAGATGGCAGCAATTTAGAACAGGAATAAGCAGGGCAAAATGAGGGACATTCTCCATGATCAATATCGGAAGGACCACTCTTCATGGAACTTCCGATTGTTCCCTCGTTGAAAGCGTTGACATATGTGTCTCTTCGCGCTATACTTGACGCAATTATATCGTTTTGGGATTGTTACTACTTGAAGTAGGCAAAACCTAAGCACCAAAAAAACAGACGTACATGTCTTGTTTATTTTGTGATGCTTCAGGTTTTTTTTGTATGCCCAAAAGGCGATATATGACTGCCAAGAGAGTGGATCGTGACGGGGGGATTGAAGTGAAAATAGCAAAGGTTATCAACAATAACGTCATTAGCATCTATCAGGCGGATGGAGCAGAGCTTGTAGTGATGGGGCGTGGGATTGCCTTTAAGAAAAAGCCGGGGGATAAAGTAGACGAGACCCGCATCCAGAAAGTATTTGCGCTTAAAAACAAGCAGACATCCGACAATTTCAAAATGCTGCTGCGCGAAGTGCCAATGGAACTGATCGAAATTGTGGAAGAAATTATTACCTACGCCAGAGAGAATCTGGGCCGTAACCTGAATGAAAATATTTATGTTTCTTTGACAGATCATATTAACTTTGCGATTGAACGATATCGTGAAGGAGTTGAAATCAAGAATGCACTGATGTGGGAAATCAAACAGCTGTACAAGGCTGAGTTCGGACTGGGTCTGAAAACGCTGGAGCAAATCAAGTCCAGACTTAATATCGAGCTTCCACCGGATGAAGCAGCGTATATTGCCCTGCATATTGTCAATGCGGAGATGAATGAAGAAGTCATTACAACGATGAACATCACGAAGTTTATTCAGCAGATTATTAATATAGCGAAGTATCACTTCAAGATGGAATTCGATGAAGAGTCTCTCAGCTATTTTCGCTTCATTACGCATCTGAAATTCTTCTCCCAGAGGGTATTAAGCGGCACGCATTATGACAATAATTATGACCACTTTTACGACATGATCAAAGAGAAGCACCCGGAAGCGGCGGCATGTACGGAGAAAATCGAAATGTTCGTCAACAAGGAATATAACCATCAGCTTACCAACGAAGAGAAATTGTATCTGACCGTCCACATTGAACGGGTCGTTAATCGATAATAATTAAAATGTTGACAAATTTGGTTAAATCATAATAATATGAGATTAACAGGAATTGAATACGATTTAACTGGGATTGTTACTGGTTATGCAGGCAAAACCTAAGTCATGAGAAGGCAGGACCAATGTGTCCAAACCTTACTCAAGGCTTAGGTTTTTTGCGTGCAAAAAAATCGGTAAGGTGCCTGTTTTAGTAAATATGGGGGTGCACATCATGAGTCAGGAAAAACTCGCAAAAGAGATCGTCGAGCTGGTCGGCGGCGAAAAGAATGTGGTATCACTGGTACATTGCGCAACACGTTTGCGGTTTGTATTGAAGGATGACGCGAAGGCAAACAAAGCCAAGCTAGAAAAGACAGAAGGAATCATCGCAGTCAAGGAAAATGGGGGTCAGTTTCAGGTGGTCGTGGGCAATAAGGTGCCTGAGGTATATAGCGCCATTGGTCAGATCAGCAACATTTTGGATGACTCTTCCGAAAAGGAAAAGCCTAAGAAGTCCGCGAAAGGTTTAGGCGGCATTATCGATGTGATTTCCAGTATTTTTGCACCGCTGCTAGGCGTTATGGCGGGAGCCGGTATCTTGAAAGGGCTGCTGCTCATTGCAAGCAATGTCGGCTGGCTGGAAACAACGGAAACCACGTATAAGATCTTATTTGCAGCAGCAGACAGCCTGTTTTATTTCTTGCCTTTGCTGTTAGCGGTTACAACCGCTCGCAAATTCCAGGGTAACATGTTTGTAGCAATGACCATTGCTGGCGCATTAATCTATCCTTCTATCGTCACGCTCAAGGCGGAGGGAACGCCAACCGATTTCTTCGGTATCCCTGTGATTTTGATGAATTATTCATCTACCGTTATCCCTATTATTCTGGCAGTCATCGTAATGAGCAAATTGGAGAAATTCTTCAATAAAGTTCTTCACGAAAGTGTGAAAAATTTTGTCACTCCATTATTTTTGCTTGTTATTATGGTACCTCTTACCTTGCTCGTATTCGGTCCATTTGGAGTGTATGTAGGTAATGCCATTGCATCAGGACTTGTGGCCGCCTTTGGATTCAGTCCTCTATTAGCAGGAGCAGTTATGGGTGCAAGCTGGCAGCTGCTCGTTATTTTCGGAATTCACTGGGGACTCATTCCCGTATTTATTAACAACGTTGCTGTATATGGACGCGATGGTGTCAAACCGGCTGCGACGGCTTCCATCTTCGCACAGACCGGAGCTGCATTCGGCGTTATGTTGAAAACCAAAAATAAGAAGCTGAAAACGCTGGCGGGTTCATCGACATTGACGGCCTTGTTCGGGATTACCGAGCCTGCCATCTATGGTGTCACTCTGCCACTCAAACGTCCATTCATCGCAGGAGTGATCGGGGGTGCTGTTGGTGGGGCCATCATTGGTCAGGCAGGTACTCAGGCATTTGCTTCGGGCGCTCCAGGATTACTGACTTTGCCGATCTTCTATGGACCAGGTGGAGAGGGCTTCCCTGGACTGATTCTTGGGATCTGTGTATCCTTTGTTGTTTCGGCTGCATTGACGTACATTATGGGATTCAAAGATCCGGTGGAAGAGGAAGAACAAGAAAAAAGCACGGAATCCACCAATGCATCAGTAAGAACAGCGGATTCCTTGGATCAAGAAGTTCTTAGCCCGATTGAGGGAACCATTGTTGAACTGACTGAGGTGCCAGATCCGGCATTTTCATCCGGCGCGATGGGCAAAGGCATTGCGATTGAGCCGGCAGTTGGCCGAGTCGTTGCTCCTTTTGACGGTACTATTACCGTGGCTTTCAAAAAGAAACATGCCCTGGCTGTTGTATCGGATACAGGTGCGGAGATTTTGGTTCATGTTGGGGTGGATACCGTCAAGCTCGATGGTCAGCACTTTACATCACATATTCAGGAAGGTGATCGGGTTAAAGCGGGAGATTTGCTGCTGGAATTCGATATCGCTGCAATCAAGGCCGCCGGTTATCATACGGTAACCCCTATAATTGTAACGAATTCTGCGAATTATGAGGAAGTGGTTCCTTTGACTACGGGACAAGTTCGGGTTCAAGAGCCTTTACTTACCCTGTATGGAGGAAAGGGACAGGAACAAGAGTAAAAATAACAAAAGCCGTGTCCAAGGTGGAACAGAACGATTTCTGTTTACGTGGACGCGGCTTTTTTTGCTGTTACCCAATCAAATTCATCAGATCCTGAACCTGTCCCATCATGGAGATTGGATCTTCCCGAAGCCAGTCCTCCGTCATACGGTAAACCTGACCATTCTGCACTGCCTGAAGCTGCTGCCAATACTTGCTGCGTTCAAGCTGTTCAAACTGACGGATGGATTCCGGGTCGCCCGACACAACGATAAAGAGATGATCACCCGCATACTTATGCAATTGATCCAAAGGAATATCTTCTTTGAACGGATGAGATTTATTTTGCTGGGCTGCCAGCACCGGAGCAGGTGGTTTTAATTGCAAATCACGATATAACACACCTACGTCGTAGTAGACCTGGAAGGTAGCGGGAAGTCCTCTCATCCAGAAGAATGAAACTGTTTGGTCACCATCTTGAAGAGGAGACAAGACTCTTTGGGTTTCCTTGATCTTGTTCGTATAGCTTTCCATCCAGGCTTCTGCCACAGATGTCCTTCCAGTCAAATCCGCAATAAGACGAAAGCGTTCAAAGAAGGGCAGGGACCAGGGAACATCCAGTGTAGGAGCAATTTTGGAGTATTCGGCATAATGATGCCCGTTAAAAGTCACGATGAGATCGGGTTTCAGCTCCGATATCTTATCCATATATGGCGTTACCACGGAATTTCCAATCGAAGGAACACCTCGCACATGACCCTGGTAATAACGGCAGTCTAGCAATTGGTAAGGTGCACCAATAGGTGTTATGCCGAGCGCCAGCAGCTCACCCAGGAACTGAAAGGAGGCGACACGCATTGTATGCTTTCTTAAATGAATATATAAACGCGGCGATACACCGGTATATTGCTTGAAGCTGCGACTGAAATGAAAAGGATCGCGGAATCCGATGTGTCCTGCAATTTCCTGAATCGAATCGTTTGATTCCAGCAGACGTTTTTTGGCACGATTCATTCGCAAGCCATTCAAATATTGGATAGGGCTCTGTCCGGTGTGCTCACGAAAAAGACGTGAAAAATGGCGTGTGGATAGCCCAGTCTCTGCGGCAAGTTGATCCAAAGTATAGTCAAGTGTAACGGATTGTTCCAACCGTTGAAGGAGTGTATCTACGGCCTGTATGCTGCGATGTTCTTTATCCATCGTGTCGGCTTTCATGGCTAGTAAAATCAATTCCTGAAACAGCACATGTTTGCTGTAGTTTTCCTTTTCATCGCAAAGATCCTCCACGGGATGCAGCAAGTGTACCAATTGAATCATGCGAGAAACATGTTCAGGGTATACTTGTCCTTGCGCTAATGCAGCCATTCGGGGCGTACCCTGAACAGTCACGGGCAGAGGTTCGAATTCAACGCTATATACTTGCAGAGGAAGATCTGACAGACTCTCAAGCTGCACTTCCATACCGGGATGAAATAGAAAGCAGTTTCCTGGCATAACCTCAGTCTGTCTATCCATGGAATGGACTTTACCACGCCCTTCGGTGATGATCATCAATGTATGACGGTGTATTGATTTTGTACACGGACCGGATATCGCATCGCAGTATGTCCCTGTAAGTATATAGACCAGCGAAATCATGGTATCCCTCCTCAAAAGCTGAAAAGAAGCTCTTCAGGCAGGATCGCTGAAGAACTTCTCCTCTATTGCATATAATGTGATTAATATCTTTTATTTGGTGAGCAATTGAACGGCATCATCCAATTGAGCACTGAGAGACATCACGTCGTAAGAGAACCATAGGCTCTCATCAACCACGTAAACTTTATTATTTTTGACGGCAGGCAGTGAGTGCCACAACTGGCTATCATCCACCTCTTTCAGGAAATCAGGATCATTATCGAATCTTACCACAAACAGTCGATCTGCTGAAGCATAATCCGGCAGTTTCTCAAGAGAGATGTTGATGCCGAGTTCATGATTCCCTTTTGCCCATTCCTCTTTGACGGTATCCGTCATGTTGAACTTCAGAGCATCATATAAGGTATAACCGACATTAGCGTTCCCGTACACTCTGAGTTGACCTTTTTCAAATCCGCCAATAACCACAACACCGAATGTCTCATCTGGTGAAACGAAGGAAGAAAGCTTGGTCCGTGCCTCTTCGGATTTCTGATTAAATGCTTGAATCCATTCCTGTGCCTGTTCGCTTCTGCCAATAACGTCAGCCACTGACTTGAAATGTTGGAATGCATCGGCACCTTCCCATTGAACAACAACCGTAGGGGCAATCTTGGACAGCTGCTCCAATTGATCCTCATTCCACTCTGCAGCAATGATGAGGTCCGGCTGCAGTTCGAGTGCCTTTTCCAAATTCAGCTTATTGGAGACCCCGATATCTTCGATCCCTTCCAATTGATCTTGAATCGAGACATAGTTGTTAAGCAGATGAGATGCTGCCCCAGCGGGCTTAAGTCCTGCTGCCAGCATTTCCGGTAAATATTGTGTAGTGAGAACACGTTGGGGATGGGCTGGAATCGTTACCTCACGGCCCAGAGCATCCTTATATACGCGAGTTGCCGATTCTAAGGCAGTATCGGTTGACGTTTCTGTCTGCTGTGCAGAATTACCTTCAGTAGAAGGTGATGATGTTTGTTTCCCTTGACCGCAAGCGGAGAGAAGCAAGGTTAGCACAAGGATAATGCACGAAAGTTGGAGTTTATTTGGATGACGCAACATAATAATGAAATCCCCTTTTTCTTTTATAATGATAATCATTATCAATTATTATAGTCAAGACTTCTTTTGAAGAACATGTTCAATATGGACTTGAAGCATGGAAAATATGGACATGACGTTCTGGCACAAAAGAAAATACCTCCAAAAATTAATTTTGGAGGCATTTGTTTCGTTTTATTCACGATCCAATGATGTCCTAAGAATCTGCTCGCACAACCGTTGAGTTCATATTGCCTGTCAGTCGTTGCGGAGGGAAGACCATGCGCACAGGTGCGATGATGATCGCAGCGAACAAGGCTTTGATCAGATCACCGATGATGTAAGGATAGAATCCTTGAATCATCGCTTCGGGTAAAGACATTTTGTAAGCATAGGCCAACCAAGGAACGCCCGAGACATAGATCAACATTGAACCAAACACCTCAAATACGATAAAGGCCAGGAAATAACCAACGAATCCGTTCAGTTTGATTCTGCTGAGCAATAGTCCAATGAGCAATGCGGAGAAGGGCCACATCATAACATATCCCCCGGTAGGCCCAAGGAGTACTGCAAGTCCGCCTGCGCCATGCAGAAGCGGGAAGCCAATTGCAGTCAGGACCACGACCAAAGCGACACTTAGAAAACCATATAATGGGCCAAGCAGTCCGCCTGCCAGCATAACCGCAAGAGTTTGCAGCGTAATCGGCACAGGAGAGAAACCAATGGGAATACTTATGTAACCAAAAAGAACAAGTATGGCTGCCATCAGTGCGCTGAATACAATACCTCGCAAAGATAATTTCATGTTTGAACATTCCTTTCAATTTTGGTAATCTTATTGTTAACCGATTAAACGGATGTGGTTAACGATTTGGATCGTACCACAAAAGATTCAAAAGGGAAAGGACCAATTTGCGATGCAAGACGTTACACCTTTGATAAAACTAGAGAATGTCCGTGTTCATTATGCGTCGGAGTCAGGACTTGTTCGTAAGGCAGTGGATGGAGTTTCGCTGGAATTAGCTCCGGGAGAATGGATAAGTATTGTGGGAGCCAATGGTAGCGGCAAAAGTACGCTGGCAGGGCTGCTAATCGGATTCACTCCGCTATCCGGTGGGGAAAGGAAGGCTTCTTCGGAACTGGTTGTTCGTGGAGTCCTCCAGCAGCCTGATGCGCAGGTACTTGGAGACACCATTGAGGAGGAATTTCATTTTTCCTTATCCTCGCTGCTGGAATCTCCTGATGAACAATTACGACGGAGAGAGCACGCATTACATACGGTAGGACTTGAGCACTCGCCGGAGGCGGCAATATCGATGCTGTCTGGAGGACAGAAGCAGTTGCTTAATATCGCGGTAGCGCTGGCGGCCAAACCGGATGTACTCATTCTGGACGAACCTACGGCCATGCTTGATCCGGGAGCCAGAGAACGAATGGAGGCGGTAGTTCAAGCCATTGTCCAGCAAGGGACGGCGGTAATCTGGATTACGCATCATTTGGAGGAAGCGACGCTGTGCGATCGAATTATTGCCATGGAACAGGGACGCTGTGTTTACGATGGAGTGCCTGCGGCTTTCTTTTATGGAAAAGATAAGGAAGAGACGACGGCTGACGCTGGAAAAGAAGCACAACAACCATCACCCTGCGAACAGCTTGGGCTTGCTCCACCTTTTACAGTGCAGACGGCTCTACTCCTAAAACGGAAAGGTCTGCTGCAACATGCGACACCTCTGCGACCAGAGCAGTTGGTTAAGGAGGTAGCCCTTTGGCAATCGAATTAGAACATGTAGGTATAGCTTCGTCACAGGCTGACAAAAGAGCGCTGCTTCAAGATATCACTGTCCGACTGAACCGTGGCGAAATCACTTTATTGTTAGGCTGCACAGGATCAGGCAAAACCACACTGCTGCAAACGATCGCTGGCCTAAAACCTCCAGATGAGGGTAGTCTCAAGCTGGACGGAGAGCCTTTCTGGCAGAACGGGAAAGTGCCGCAGTCCATTCTGTTGCAAATGGGGTTGGTCTTTCAATTCCCAGAGCAACAGCTGTTCGCCCGAAGCATTGGGCGTGAATTTGCTTATTCTCTGCGTCCATATCGTCTACCGGATGAACAAAAGAAAAAGCAGATTTCCGAAGCACTGGAGCGCTGGGATTCCCCAGCGGGTCAGGGAGGGGAAGAACGATTCCATTCGGACAGATCACCCTTTGCACTAAGTGGGGGGGAACGGAGAAGACTGGGGCTTGCCCTGGGAACTGCTACGCAGCCTTCATGGCTATTGCTCGATGAACCCAGCGCCGGATTGGAAGCACAAAGTGTGCTTATGCTGCTGGATGCTTTGAATCAGCATCGAACTGCAGGTGAGGGAGCCATTGTGGCTACACACGACCTGGACACATTTTTACCACATGCAGATCGGGTTCTTTTGTTGCAGGAGGGGCGTCTGGTTGCTGATCTCACACCAAGGGAACTTCATACAAGGCCAGATCTGCTGGAGCTTGCCGGAATTGGTCTGCCACCCTCCATGCAGCTGGCACAACAATTTGCGGCGGCGGGCATTCATTTTCCTTCTACTGCGTTGACCCCGGAGGAAATGGCTGAAGGTATTGTTCAGTCCGTCAATGAGCCTTTAGAGCAGAAGGTTGATGTTATTGGTAATGAGGATCAATTCACAGATGAAGCGAAGCTTGCCTTTTCAAGCTCCGACACTTTGGGAGGAGAAGGCACACAGGGGGTCATACACACCCACGCAGAATCAGGATCCAACAGAGGATTGTATGGTGCCATGGACCCGCGTCTGAAATGGGTTTTATACATTTTGCTCGTGACCGCTGCGATGCTTCAACACGACTGGTTAGGTCTATCTCTTACGTTGGTGCCAGTCATCTTGGCGCTCGTTGTGCTGCCACGACAGGCTCTGATGGGATGCTTGAAATTAATGAAACCGCTCGTACTGTTCTTTCTCGTATCAACTGCATTGTCGGGCACAACTCTTTCTACAGAAGGTGGCGGCCTACAGTTCGGATTTTCCCTGATACAGGCGGAGGGGACGTTACTCAATGTGTATCGTTTGTTTATCGTTACGTTAGCAAGTCTTTGGTTTTCACTGACTACACCTTATGGCCGTATGGTCGAGGGACTGAATTGGGTACTTGGTATCGGCGAAAAAATCAAGCTGCCCGTGTCGTCGTTTGCACTCGCCGTGTCTTTAATCTTTCGTTTTATCCCGATGATCTGGAGTGAATGGCAGCGATTCTCGCTGATCGTCCGGGCACGCGGCAAAGCTGCATTACGACCGAATACGGTACGGTTACGTGATCTTGGCCCAATGGTCATTCCCTTGCTCATGGCGTTGTTTCAGCGTGCAGAAGATATGACGATTGCGATGGAAATGCGGAAAGTTAGAGAGAATTCCCTGCTTGGAGCACGTTCCTCCTTATTGGTATGGTCCAAACGAGATACATGGACTTGCATAATCGGACTTATTGTTTTTGTATTTTATATCTGGATCAGAGACTGAAACGCAGTGTTTGCCATGGATCATGCATAAATCCTTTCATTTCCGCTCAAAATAAACATGCTTTGATCACCACGAAGCAGATATGGAGGGACGAACGATGAAGGATAAATTTTTGCAAGAAGAAAGACAAGAATATACCGATGTGTCCACGGTGGAGTCGCAGCGAAATGATATCACACTCGAAGAGTTCCCTGAAGGTCCTTACGGCTCATCTCTAATGTCTGAATCTCTTGGCAAAAGCTCGCCGTGGCGAGTGGATCAAAGGACCGCGCATCGTTTCGATTATGAAAATCATGAGCTGCACGAAGGGGAAGTTCGGGATTATCCAGGTCAGGATGTCTACGATGAAACGGTTCCCGATAATGTAACCAAGCCTCAGTACCCGGAAGAAGAAGAATTGTAATGACGTATTATATAAAATAGATGATAGCCTTCGGCAGGATTTTCCTGTCCGTGGGCTATTTTTAGTTGTATCGTATATGAAAACAAATCTCCTCAAATTCCACAATTTGGGTTATCATAGGCGTAGTTCATATTAAAATGAAAACATTTCATGGCCAAGTGGGGGTTATCAGAATGAGAGAGATTAACTATAGCGATTATTTTTGGCAGGATGATAAGGTCAGATTACGTGCTTTGCGTGAGGAAGATTGGGAGGATCATTATTATAACCGGTTTGATTCACACGCTCGTCGTTTACTGGAATGTGCAGTAGAGCTGCCACCTACGAATGCTGAGGCGAAGAAATTTACGGAAGCCTTTTCCGATTTCTCTCTAGACAGAGGACGGATCATGTTCACGATTGAAAATATGGATGGTGAGAATGTTGGGGGCGTGAACCTGAACAGCATCGATGAGCGGAATGGAACCTTCAGTATTGGGATTCAAATTGACAGGGATCATCGCGGAAAAGGATACGGGACGAGAGCCATTCGAATATTGTTGAAATATGCCTTTTTCGAGCGCAGGCTTAATAAATTCAATGATTATGTTCTGGAAGGAAATGAACCTTCTGCAGCGATGATGAGAAAGCTTGGATGTGTGCAGGAGGGCGTGCGTCGTCAGGTGATTTATACCGATGGGAAATACCAGGATATGATCCTGTTCGGATTAACCAAAGACGAGTTCATGAAAAAGGAGGGACTTGCGTGAGTCCCATTTTAAATCAAAGTGGTACGGTGTTTATGGTCTGCCAATGTTAGTTGGGTAACTGGCAATGTGCAAGGGGGGGAATATGAGGAAGCTGTTATGGATAAGTTCGTGCTTTGTTGTATGTGTACTGGTTAGTATTTGTGTATTCTTCTGGAATGATATTTTTGGATATAAAACGTTAGAGAAGGCTGTTCAGTCTACATGGAAATACCCCCTTCAAGTGGTTAATGTAGATCAACAAAATGAACTGGTTTTGTCACTGGACCAAACACAATATGTTTTCGCTGCTTATGAACTGAAGAATGGGAGATATCACTATGATACCGATAGTGAATCAGGTTGGACAGCGAGTTCAGATGTGGGGCCTGCCTTTTTGGTACAAGCGGAACCGAAGAACAACAAAGGGAATTTTATATGGGGCGCTTTATATTCGGATATGCCTGTACACAAGTTTAAGATTGAATATACAAACGGTGAAACTCAGGAGGTTGAGTCCAGCAATAATACATTTATCGTGAAGATGCCGGAAGCTTACCAGAGTGAAGACAAAATGATGTTAATGGCAACGTTCACGAATGTGTATGCTCTTGATGAAGAGAACAACGTAATACGAGCTTATAATTTGAATTGATTTTTTGTTATCGAGCTTTAAAGTGAGACGCAAAAGGGTAGATAAGATGTACACCAGGAGGCATTATGAAACAAACCAACCAAAGTGATGAATTAATCATTGATTGCAAAGATATTTATTTGCGCGAGTATCGACTTGAGGATTTGAAGAAATTGCAGGAAGTCACCTGGCAACCTGAGGTTTACGAATTTTTGCCGGGATGGAATGCTGCGGTTGAAGATAGAGCACTTTGGCTCACTCAATACGAAATCCCTGAGAATCAGAATTTTAAACAAGCTGTTTTGGCGGAAGGGGACATTGGAGACCTCTGTTTACGTATGGCTATCGTGCTCAAAGAAAATGATGAGTTTATTGGATGGTGCTGCTCGGGGATCAAGGATGAACTGCCAGCGCCCAATCGGGAGATTATGTACGGCATTTCGAAACACTTCCGGAACCGTGGCTATACAACGCAGGCAGTACAAGGCATAACACAGTATTTATTTGAAAATACAAACGTTGAAGTATTGAATGCCATTGCTTTATTAACGAATCAGGCATCGAATAAGGTAATACAGAAATGCAATTTCGAATGGCTGAATTTGATCGAAATCGAGAATGAACCGTACAACCATTATCAACTGTTGAAGCACCAACGATAACCCTACTGTAATTGGCTCAAGATGACTGTACAGGAGTGATCCCATGGATTCCAAACCGCAGCTTGTTTTAGATCTGGCGGGTGTGTTGATCAACAATCTTTCCTCTTCATTCTGGCAGGAGCTTGCTAGGTATGCGGGTGCGCCTTTTCCTGTATTAATCGAGCAATTGAGTGGTATACGCAAGGACTTGTGGACAGGGAGGATGACAGAGGAACAGTTCTGGATCTGGATGCAAACCCAATATCCCAATATGGATAAGATGTATGCTTATGAATTGCTTGAACAAACAACAGAGTTGCTACCTGCCATGCATTGTCTTGAACGATGGAGCGAGCAGGCAGAACTTCATCTCTTGAGCAATCATTGTCATGAATGGATTCAATCTATTTTGCCGTTGATCCAACCGTACTGCAAGAGCATAACCATTTCCAATCAGGTCGGATATTGCAAGCCCAATATAGAGATATATGAACTTGTACAATCTCATCTAGACAGGGATGTACGTATTATATACGTGGATGATCAGGCTAAAAATTTGAAGTCTGCTGCTGAGCTGGGATGGGAAACATTACTTGCGGATGAGCAGCATCAATGGATTGCTGAAATTGACGAATGGCTCGCAGACCAACGATAACTTCCGATACAGATTGACCTTGTACAAATAAACCAATTCGATACCAAACAAATAGCCCCCTTCATTTCTCCGCAGAAATGAAAGGGGCATTTGTCATGTGATAAGAGCCGCAATAAAACGAAAGGCTGCATCTTACAAGCCTCGTTCAGCTTAGGATTCACTTTTGACCAATGGCAGCAAAATCGTAAATTCCGTTCCTGCTCCTAGTTGGCTGCGCACTGTTATTTTCCCCCCATACGATTCCACAATCGAACGGGTAATGGCAAGGCCGAGACCCGCGCCCCCTTGTTTTCTGGAACGGGAAGAGCTTGTCCGATAGAAGCGTTCAAAAATATGAGGGAGATGTTCCGGTTCAATCCCAGAGCCGTTATCTTTGACGGTTAACTCGGCTTTATGCTGAGCGGCATACAACGAAATACTGATGGTTCCCCGATCTGAATCGGTGTGCTGTACTGCATTGTGGAACAGATTGAGTACAACCTGTTTCAGTTTGTGAGCATCAGCCATTACATGAACTTCAGCGGTCAGGTCGAGATGAACCTGTCTTTCCTGAGCCATCATGATCAACTGTGGCTGCATTTCGAGCAGCAGACTGTCAAGTTGGATGACTTCCTGCTCCTGCTGAGGCGCCTGATCCAGCTTGGTCAGCATCAGCAGATCCTCTACAAGTTTGTTAATCCGCACCGATTCACCATACATGCTGTTCAAAGCGCTATATAATTGCTCGCTGTTGGAAGCTGCGCCGCGCTTGAGCACCTCAATAAATCCGTGAATGGAGGTAAGAGGGGTACGCAGTTCATGGGAAGCATCAGACAGAAAACGCTGCATCTGTTCTTTCGACTCCCGCTCTGCTTCAAACGAGTCTTCAAGCCTCTCGAGCATGCCGTTAAATGAAAGTGCCAGCTGATCCACTTCCTGTTGTCCCTGGACAGAAGGAAGGCGTTCGGCCAGGCTGCCTGCATCGATTCGTTGCACCGTATCTACCATACTGGACAAGGGAATCAGTGTCCGGCGAAGTGCTTTGGCGTATAGAACGAGTCCAGCCACCATAGCCAGCAGGGATAACATCAAGAAGATCAGAAGCTGTTTCACAATCAAATCTTTTAGCGGTTTCGTAGCAGTGCCCATCTGCACCATGGGTAAGCCGCGATTACGCGGTCCAGGCGAGGAGAAGACGATTAGCTGCTCATTGCCCTGGTTATCCGTTACAATCCGGTACGGAACATGTTGTTTATCGTTGATCCGATCTGTAATGTTCTGATATTCAACTGATGTCAAGCGAGGAGCGATCAGACCGTCTTCACCAAAAATGTCCTCGAAGCCACTTTGATTATCAAATAAGGCGAGTGAACGATCAGGAATGTATAAGAAACGATTGCCTGATCCTCTTGGATCTGATCCAGATTGCCCACCAAAAGGATTGTTCGTCGCACCACTTCGTGAAGACGATCCGAGCCACACAGGAGGCATGGACATGAGCTGCTCTTCCATGGTTTTCGCCTGGTTGCGATACAGAAAGCTTTCCATAATCCAGAATTGAAGAATGCCAATTAACAATAACAGAGCAGCCATAATAAACAGGGATCGCGCGAGTAATTGAGAGCGGAGCGAATGTGGCGATATCCATTGATGAAGCCATGTCCAAAAATGTTTATCTTTCTTTAATAAAGAGGTCATTAGAGATCCACCCTGTATCCGACACCTCGAAGTGTACGAATGAGCTTATGTTCTTTATCCCCCAGTTTGTCACGCAAGGAGCGGACGTACACCTCCACAATATTCTCTTCTCCACCAAAATCGTATCCCCACACGCGGTTCAGAATGGTCGCTTTACTCAGGACAATGCCATGATTATGCACGATGAATTTTAATAGTTCATATTCGGTTGGAGATAACTCCAGAATCTGATCGTGATAGGTAATCTCTTTGCGTTGATCATCAATTCGGAATGGACCATGAGTCACTGCCCCTATTAATAAAGGAAACTGATTACGCAGCCTTGCCTGAATCCGTGCAAGCAGTTCATCGAACGCAAAAGGCTTAATCATATAATCGTCAGCACCGAGCCATAGGCCTTTTACCCGATTCTCGACTTCATCTTTGGCTGTCAGCATGATCACCCCGACCTGAGCCCCGCTCTTGCGCAGACGCTCAACAACCTCAAACCCATCCATCTCGGGCATCATGACATCCAGAATGGCCATATGTGGACGAAAGTCTAGTGCCAATTCAAGCGCAGCGGCTCCATCCGGGGCCGTACGTACGTCAAATCCTTCGTTGCTTAGCCCAAGCTCCAGAAATTGCAAAATATGTGGTTCATCATCTGCCAATAGTATTTTAATGCCAGTACTTAGCTTCATAAGCAGGCGTTCCCTCCCGTTAAATCCATCGATTACATACCCTCAAATCTAGAGGTCTATATGCTGTATTATCGCTCGCCAAACTGAAAATTAGCTGAAAAGTTTGCAAGTTATCCTCAGGCAACATTCAGCGGGCACTCATCCCAGTTTTACTTTGGCATGTCACAATAGTAGACATGAAGAACTTGAAGGAGTGATTGAGATTGAATAACGCCAAACGAAGGATTGACCTTGTCCTTCTGCCGATTGTTTTACTGGCGGCATTTCTGAACGGGTATGGCATCTGGAACGACCAATATGCCAATTCCTATTATACGACCGCCGTCGGGAGCATGCTGAGAAATTTCCATAACTTTTTCTACGCATCGCTTGACTCGGCTGGTTCGGTAACCGTAGACAAACCACCGGTTGTCTTCTGGATTCAAACCGCTTTTGCTTACGTTTTTGGATTACATGGATGGAGTGTTATTTTACCGCAAGCGTTAGCGGGGATCGGTTCGGTGCTGCTGATATATTTCATGGTCAAGCCTACATTTGGTCTTGCCGCGGCGCGAATCTCAGCACTTGCGATGGCGACTGTTCCTGTTGTGGCAGCGGTCAGCCGTACCAACAATATTGACAGCATGTTGGTATTCACGTTGCTGCTGGGTTCATGGTTTTTGTTCAAGGGAAGCAAGCAAGGTAGTACGTGGCGCATCCTGGTTGCCTTTGCACTCATTGGACTTGCTTTTAATATGAAAATGCTGCAAGCCTACATGATTCTTCCGGCTTTCTACTTGTTCTATCTGCTTGCATTCAATGCAAAGTGGAGAAGAAAAATCATCCTGCTGATCGGAAGTACGGCAGTGCTGGCAGTTGTTTCCTTATCCTGGGCAGTCACCGTGGATTCTATACCGACAGATGAACGGCCTTATATCGGCAGCAGTGAAACCAATTCGGTGCTGGAGCTGGCTTTTGGATATAACGGCTTATCCCGTCTCACGGGACAACAGAACAGATCAGCGAATGCAGGCATGCCAAACGCCTCTGATGAAGGCAAGGTCCGTGGCAACGCAACTTCCCAAACATCAGCATCCGATCAGTCGGGCAGCGGCTCGGCTCCAACAGGCAATGCACCGGGAAATGGTGAAATGGGTGGCATGAACGGAATGACTTTCCCGGGCGGTCAGATGCCAAACGGTGGCGAGATGCCTAATGGAAGGAATTTCGGAGGCGGTAATGGCGGCGGTGGAGGCATGGGTGGCATGTTTGGTACAGGGGAAAAAGGTCCTCTGCGCTTATTCCAGACCGAACTGTCCGGCCAGGCCAGTTGGCTTTTGCCGATGGTATTACTTGGCTGCATCGCGATTTTTGCAGGATTAAGACGGAGAAATATAACAGATAAGCACAAGGAAGCTTTGTTCTGGCTGGTCTGGCTGCTTCCGGTAGCTGCTTTCTTTAGTGTAGCTGGTTTTTTCCATCAATATTATCTGATTATGCTCGCACCTCCTGTAGCGGCATTAACCGGAGCAGGATTTGCAGCCATGTGGACGGCGTATCGTGAACGCAATGGCTGGCAAGCCTGGCTGCTTCCGATATCCGTACTGCTTACGACCATCTTCGGCTGGTACATCATGCAGGTGTATAACGAAACGATCGGGGCAGCTTGGTCCATAAGTGAATTGATCGCAGGCATTCTGATCACGGTTATTCTGATTGTGATGCTTAATCGTTCACACCCCTGGAAACAGGGTTTGATTATCGCAGGCTTCATGGTCATGCTGATCGGTCCAACCTATTGGGCATTCACCCCAATCACATATGGAGGCAACAGCATGATTCCGGCGGCTGGACCGACAGGTTCCAATGGGATGTTCGGTGGAATGGGCATGGCGATGGGAGATAGACAAGGTGGTCGCAATGGTGGCGGTATGGTTCCGCCGAATGCATCAAATGACACCGACACCGATCAGGCTTTCCCATCATCCGATGAAACTGACCCGAACGATGCGGGCATGGGAACACCTCCGAATTCAGGCGGAAACATGAATGGCGGAGCAGGCATGCCTACGACAGGTGGGCGAGGTGGAGCGGGAAACCGCAACGAAGAAGTGGACACCACTACACTGAGTTATCTGAGAGAGCATAACACAGGTGAAACCTATCTCTTCGCAACGACGGACTATAACCAGGCAGCTCCATATATCATCGATGAGAATGAAGCAGTCATTACGCTTGGGGGGTTCTCGGGCTCAGATCCGGTGTATACCACGGAAAAACTGGAACAACTTGTGAAGAGTGGACAAGTGAAATACTTCATGGTAGGTGGCATGGGCGGCCGAGGTGGAAGTTCTGATATCGGTGACTGGATCAAGGAGCATGGTACCGAAATTCCAACTTCAGAGTGGAAGACAGGTACGGACAGCGGTTCCGGTTTCGGTGGTCAAACCACTTTATATGAAGTGAAATTATAAGCGTGATCGATTGGTATAAGGGAGGGAACGAACATGGCTCAAAAGTGCCGTTACAGCATTATCATTCCGATGTATAACGAAGAAGCGGTGATTGAGGAGACTTATCGGCGTCTGAAAAAAGTGATGGGCAGTACAGGAGAGAGCTACGAGCTGCTGTTTGTCAATGACGGTAGCGTGGACCAAAGTGCACAGATGATTCGTGACTACGCCCGTTGGGACGAGAGTGTGAAGCTGATTGATTTTGCACGCAACTTCGGTCACCAGATCGCGATTACAGCAGGGATGGATTATGCAGCAGGCGATGCGGTCGTCATTATTGATGCGGATCTTCAGGACCCTCCCGAGCTGATATTGGACATGATCGACAAGTGGAAAGAGGGCTATGAGGTTGTCTATGCCCGTCGGACCAGACGAAGCGGGGAGACCCGCTTCAAGAAATGGTCGGCAAGCCTGTTCTACCGCGTACTGCGTGCGTCGACGGATACGGATATTCCAGTAGATACCGGGGATTTCCGTCTGATTGATCGCAAGGTATGTGATGAGATGAAACGCCTTCCGGAAAAAAATCGATTTGTTCGCGGACTGGTCAGTTGGGTGGGGTTCCGTCAGACGGCCATTGAGTACGAACGGGATGAACGTTTAGCAGGGGAGACAAAATACCCGCTGAAACGCATGTTGAAGCTGAGTCTAGACGGCATTACCTCATTCTCACACAAACCGCTCAAGCTGGCAGGTTACGTAGGAGCTGTTCTATCCATCGGCGGTTTCATTTATATGCTAAGTGTCATCGCTTCAGCGATATTTACAGATTCAACGATCAAAGGATGGCCTTCAATGGTCAGCATCATGCTGATCTTTAACGGCTTCATTCTGATCATGCTGGGCATTCTTGGCGAGTATGTTGGCCGAATCTATGATGAAACGAAGGCGCGCCCGCTATATATCGTAAGAGATGTGTATCAGGTGGAAAGTCAGTCGAGTCAGTCACGGTTAACGGGCAGAGTTGCTCATCATGACTAATCGTTTGGTCACTATATTTAAGTTTGGAATTGTGGGTGTCCTGAATACGGCGGTGGATGCAATGGTATTCACGTTGCTCGCTGCCGCAGGCGCACCTGCTCTAATTGCTCAGGTGATCTCGTATAGCTGTGGGGTCGTGAACAGTTACTGGTGGAACGGCAGGTGGACCTTCCAGGATGCGGGAAGACAAGGCAAAAAAAACGAAATCATGCGTTTTGTAATCACCAATCTGGTGGTACTGTCTTTATCCTCCCTGATTTTGTATATCTGCAATAGCACATTAGGTTGGAGTGTTGTAATGAGTAAAATACTGGCGACTCTCTCAGGCATGGTTATAAACTATATTGCCAGTCGGTATTGGGTGTTCCGGGCAGAGCCCGTTCAAGGATCTGATCCTTCATCTGATGCTAATGAAAGGAGTGTTTCATGATATGAGAATTAAAAAAGCAGTCATTCCGGCAGCGGGGCTTGGCACCCGATTTTTGCCGGCAACCAAGGCTCAACCCAAAGAAATGCTGCCAATAGTGGACAAACCAGCCATCCAATACATTGTGGAAGAAGCGGTACAATCGGGCATTGAAAATATCATCATCGTAACCGGACGCAATAAAAAATCGATCGAGGATCATTTTGACAAATCGGTTGAATTGGAGCATTCCCTGTATGCCAAAGGCAAGCAAGCACTATTGGAAGAAGTGCAAGCGATCAGCGAAATGGCGAGTATTCATTTTATCCGTCAAAAAGAACCGCTTGGATTGGGCCATGCGATTGGGTGTGCTCGTCAGTTTGTGGGAGATGAACCGTTCGCCGTACTGCTTGGAGATGATATTATGGTGTCTGATCCTCCGGCGCTCGCACAGATGATTCATTTATATGAAAAGACAGGCAGCCAGATTGTCGGCGTACGGCAAGTGCAGGATGCTGACGTGAGTAAATACGGAATTATCGATTCACAGGGCGCAGAGGATCGGGTTCACCGAATTACCAATCTGGTAGAAAAACCTTCAATGGCAGAAGCACCCTCCCGAACAGCCGTGATGGGACGATACATTCTGAAACCTTCCATCTTTCCAATTCTCGATCAAATCGAGAGAGGGGCTGGAGGGGAATATCAGCTAACGGATGCGCTGAAAGAAGTAAGCCAGGTGGAAGAGCTGCTGGCCCTTGAGCTGGAGGGGCGTCGCTACGATATTGGTGATCAGTTTGGATATATTCAGGCGATCTTGGAGATCGGACTGATGCGTAAGGAATTACAGCCCATGCTGACACCATATCTTCAGAAGCTTGCAACGCAGTGGGGATAGGGATTGATATGTAGCAGAAGTTTAGATCTGCTGTAGGACGGAGTCTCCTCTGTGTCATGGTTCTGGCATAGACTCCAGCATTGTACAATGGTGACTGTCACGATACAATGAGCAAGAAGTTCAAGTTGCTCTTTGAGGAGTGAGGAATCATGAGTGAGGCTATCATCAGTGACCTTATTAAGTATATGGACGTGGAGGACAATGCCGCCATTCAATACATTCAGACCGAGCATCGGATGAAACTGGGACTCTTTTGGGGGATCCGGGAAGGCAGCCGCGTTCTGGAAATCGGTTGTGGTCAGGGAGATACAACGGCCGTGCTTGCACATCTGGTGGGGGAGCACGGGTATGTTCATGGTGTAGACATTGCACCAGAGGATTATGGTGCACCACTGACCGTAGGTGAAGCGGCAGCCAAACTGCGGAAATCTCCGCTGGGTGACCGAATTCGAATGGATTATGATTTTGACATTCTAAGTGATCAGGCCCAATTCGGCGAAAATGAGTTTGATGTGATTGTACTTTCCCATTGTTCGTGGTACTTGAAATCATTTGACGAACTCGCCCAGATTCTTAGCAAGGTTAGGAAGTGGGGGCATCAGTTATGTTTCGCCGAATGGGATGCACGAGTTACAGATGTGAGCCAGCTCTCACATTGGTTATCCGTTCTGATTCAGTCCCAAGTCGAATGTTACAAGGAGAACAGCTTCTCCAATGTGCGCACGCTTTTTACACCGGAGGATATTCAAGAGCTTGTCTCTGCGGCGGGCTGGACGATTAAGGAAGAGATTTCGATCCATTCTCCCGAGCTGCAGGACGGTCGCTGGGAAACCGAAATGACACTGGCAGAAGCGCCTATGGAACTGCAGATGCTTCCGATTCCGAATAAGGTAAAAACACTTCTTCTTTCCGAACTGAAATTACTTAGGACACATCATGCCTCGGGGCCTGGGAGCCCACTGGGAACGTATGCGATTGTTGCCAAAAAGCAGTAAAGAAATAGCCATTTGCAGCAATTTATAAGAAAAACGTCTATCGACGTACTTTCACAGAAGACAGACCGCGTTTTGCTGAAGTTTTTCTTGCGATAATTGAATTGTTCAGCTCCGCTGAAAACGTATAAATTCCATTATCTAAAAAAATGTGTTTACTTCACGATGGTAATTTTGATATTATAATCGCAATATCAAATGCGACGAAGAGATGAGTAGATAAAAGGTTTCTTATACAGAGAGCTCCGGCAGCTGAAAAGGGGTAAAGAATTTTTTATTGAATAAAGACTCAGAGCAGCACATCGGAACTTGAAGGCTTGAGGGATGGTGTGACAGGAGCTCCTGTTACAGAGCGAGAGTATATGCGGATGCGGCATAATTGAATGCAGTTATCCTTAACTCGAAGAGGCTGGTATGGCGACATATTGGCGAATCTGGGTGGTACCACGAGTGTAACAATCTCGTCCCTGAGACTTTTGTCTTGGGGATGGGATTTTTTGGTTTTTCCGGGATGTTAGCTACACGCTTTGGAAATGCCTGAATAGTGTTTAATAAGGGGAAACTCACACCGAAAGGAAATGATGATTTTATGTCAGCAAAATTGAAAGTCGGTATCGTCGGAGGAACGGGGATGGTAGGTCAGCGTTTTGTGGATCTGCTCAATGAACACCCATGGTTTGAAGTAACGGCTATTTCAGCAAGTGCTAACTCGGCAGGCAAAACATACGAAGAATCCGTACAAGGCAGATGGAAGCTCGCTGCTGCGATCCCGGAAGCAGTGAAAAACATCGTTGTGCAGGATGCTTCCCAAGTGGAAGCTTTTGCAAGCCAGGTTGATTTTATATTCTGTGCTGTAGATATGAAAAAGAATGAAATTCAAGCGCTCGAAGAGGCTTATGCCAAAACGGGAACTCCGGTTGTTTCCAACAACTCGGCTCACCGCTGGACAGCGGATGTACCCATGGTTATTCCGGAAATTAACCCAGGACATCTGGACGTGATTGAAGCTCAACGCAAACGTCTCGGAACGAAAACCGGATTCATTGCAGTTAAACCAAACTGCTCGATTCAGAGCTATGTACCTGCACTTCACGCGTTGCGCGAGTTCAATCCAACTCAAGTGGTGGCTTCCACATACCAAGCGATCTCAGGCGCAGGTAAAAACTTTACCGACTGGCCGGAAATGCTGGATAACGTGATTCCATACATCGGTGGCGAGGAAGAGAAAAGTGAACAGGAGCCGCTGCGCATCTGGGGAAGCATTCAAAATAATGAGATTGTAAAAGCGTCCTCACCATTAATTACAACACAATGTATTCGTGTTCCGGTAACAGATGGTCACCTGGCGACAGTATTTGTATCCTTTGAGAAAAAACCATCCAAAGAAGAAATTCTGGACCGTTGGCTGCAATTCAAAGGTCGTCCGCAAGAACTGGGTCTGCCAAGCGCACCGAAACAGTTCATTACGTATTTTGAAGAAGAGAACAGACCACAAACAAAGCTGGATCGTGACATCGAGCGCGGTATGGGCGTTTCAACGGGCAGACTGCGCGAAGACTCCCTATATGATTACAAGTTTGTAGGACTGTCTCACAACACGCTGCGCGGAGCAGCAGGCGGTGCTGTTCTGATCGCTGAATTGCTCAAAGCTGAAGGATATATTCAGCCGAAATAAACAGGCATTGTGGAAATAGGAATAGAAGTAATAGAATATGACTGACAGGCTACCCCTTTTAGTAGACAAGAGTATGAGCATCTGGGAAGATGAATTTATTTTTGTTGAACAGAGGGGTATTTTCATATCAATACATATGAAGCAGGAACAGGTGAATCCAATATTCCAGAACAGGAAGGGGATTGTGATGGACGGTCAGCTGGTATTGCGTCGAGTCCGTCTTACAAGCGGTGAAGAGGTGGATGTGGTTATCAATGAGGGACTGATTGTGAAATTCGCTCCTGGTGGAACGGCAACCGGAGATCGGATATGGGAATCGCCTGGAGCTTACATATCCAGCGGATGGATCGACATGCATGTGCATGCTTTTCCAGAGTTTGATCCTTATGGGGACGACATTGATGAAATCGGTGTAAAACAGGGTGTTACTACGATTGTGGACGCAGGCAGCTGCGGTGCTGATCGAATTGGCGATCTGGTGATAAGCACTCATAAGGCGGCTACCCGGGTGTTTGCCTTTTTGAACATATCTCGCCTCGGCTTACTGCGTACTGACGAATTGTCGAATCTGGACTGGATTGATCGGGACAAGCTGTTACAGGCTACCCGGGCATATTCTGAATTCATCGTGGGATTAAAAGCAAGAATCAGTGGGAGTGTGGTTGGCAAAAGTGGACTGCGGCCGCTGTATTTGGCAAGAGAGTTTTCGCAGGAAACAGGCCTGCCGCTTATGGTTCACATTGGATCAGCCCCACCTGATATTCGTGAGGTCATGCCGCTCTTACAGGGTGGTGATGTGGTCACTCACTATTTGAATGGAAAAAACAATAATTTGTTCGATGATAGAGGCGCGCCGCTGGATGTATTGAACGATGCCATCAAGCGCGGTGTGCATTTGGATGTGGGACATGGGACAGCGAGTTTTTCATTTCAGGTTGCAGAAGCTGCCAAGAAGCATGGCATTGACCCGGATACGATCAGTACGGATATTTACAGGGGCAATCGTCTGAACGGCCCGGTCTATAGCATGGCTAATCTGTTAAGTAAGTTTCTGGCCCTTGGCTACTCGTTGAGCGAGACGATAGATCGGGTGACCTTACGGGCAGCAGAGTGGCTGGGCAGACCGCAGCTGGGGAGGATTCAGGCAGGTGATGAAGCCAATTTGACACTTTTTAAAGTGGTAGACAAGCCTGTAACGCTTGTGGACTCCGAGGGAGTAAATAAGGTAGGCAGCCGTCAAATTGAAGTAAAAGGAGTGATTGTGGGTGACCAATTCATTGAATGATAAATATGGACTGAAACGTGTTATCAACGCCAGCGGGCGGATGAGTATCCTCGGCGTATCTGCACCGACGGACACAGTCATGGATGCCATGAAGCAAGGCGGGCAGAGTTATGTGGAGATCGCAGATCTTGTAGACAAATCAGGGGACTATGTATCCCGTCTAATCGGTGCCGAAGCGGCCGTTGTTGTCAATTCCGCTTCTAGTGGCATCGCGCTCGCCGTAGCTGCCATGGTAACAAAGGGCAACCGCCACGCAAGTTTGAAGCTACATCAGGAAGTCATTTCGAACAATGAGATTGTTATGCTGAAAGGCCACAATGTACAATACGGAGCACCCGTGGAGACGATGGTTTACCTTGGTGGTGGGAAGCTGATCGAAGCCGGATATGCCAATGAAGGTCGGGCGGAGCATATTACGGATGCGGTTTCAGACAAAACGGCTGCGATCCTATACGTCAAATCCCATCATGCGGTACAGAAAAACATGATTTCCATAGAGGAAGCCTGGCAGGTTGCCCAGAAGTGTGAGGTACCCCTCATTGTCGATGCGGCTGCGGAAGAGGACCTGCACAAATATGTGAAGTATTCGGATTTAGCCATATACAGCGGCTCCAAGGCCATTGAAGGCCCAACTTCCGGCATTGTGGCAGGTAAACGAACCTATATCGAATGGTTGAAGGTTCAGCTTCACGGGATTGGGCGCAGCATGAAAGTTGGTAAAGAAACGACGTTTGGCCTGCTTCAGGCTTTGGATGAATATGCAGTCAAAGCTGACCATAGTGAGCAGGAAAAGGCTTCCTTGCAGGAGTTAATGTCACTCAATCAGATAGCCGGGATTCAGGTATCGATTGTCCAGGACGAAGCGGGCCGAGCGATTTACAGGGGGCGCATCCAGGTCGACGAAGCGAAGGCGGGGATCAGTGCCAAACAGCTTAATGAGGAGCTGAGAGGCGGTCCTATCGCCATTTATACTCGTGATTATGGCGTAAGGCAAGGTTATTTCGATATCGATCCCCGTCCGTTGATGGGGGATGACATGCGGGTCATTGAAGATCGAATTCGACAATTGACAGGAGGAGAAGGAAATGTCTGAGATTGCAAAACGATTTTATAACAATCGGGTGGCTTTGAATGTGCTCGCCAAGGACATTACGAATGCAAAAGAGGTTTTTGATGCGGCTGAGGGCCATGTTCTTGTCGGCGTTCTTTCCAAGGATTATGCCACTGTGGCTGAAGCGGTGGAAGCGATGGAAGCCTATGGGCGGGAAATTGACAATGCCGTTTCAATTGGACTAGGTGCCGGAGACAATCGACAGGCTGCTGTCGTCGCCGAAATCGTAAAGCATTTTCCGGGCAGTCATATCAATCAGGTATTTCCGGCAGTTGGCGCTACCCGAGCGAATCTCGGAGACCGGGACAGCTGGATTAACAGCCTCGTCTCCCCGACTGGTCAGCCGGGCTTTGTCAATATTTCGACGGGTCCAGTGAGTGCTGCCCAATCCGAGCTTGCCGTGGTGCCTGTACACGCGGCCATTGCATTGGTGCGGGATATGGGTGGCAATGCACTGAAGTATTTCCCGATGCAGGGGCTAAAAAGGGAAGATGAACTGCGAGCGGTAGCGAAAGCATGTGCAGAAGCGGACTTTGCTTTGGAGCCTACCGGTGGCATCGATATGGATAATTTTGAAGCGATTCTCGAAATCGCACTGGAGGCGGGGGTTCCGCAAGTTATTCCACATGTGTATTCCTCCATTATTGATCAGGAGGGTCTGACCATTGTAAGTGATGTGCAGTCGTTATATGCATCAATGAAGACGCTGGCGAAGAAGTATGGTTAAACGCGTAGGGGCTTTTGGCGAAGTCATGATGCGACTTGAAGTTCCGGGACATGATCTGTTGATTCAGAGTAATCGGCTGAAATACTCCTTTTCGGGCAGTGGGGTCAATGTAGTATCGGCGATGACACGTTACGGATATGCAGGCCTGCTGGTGTCGAGGCTTCCAGTCAATCCCTTGGGTGATGCCGCCGAATCCTACTTGCGCGGACTGGGCCTGAGCACCGAGTATGTGCTTCGCGGAGGGCAGTATATCGGGATGTACTTTCTGGAGAATGGTTATGGGGCCAGACCTGGGCGGGTGACTTACTCTAACCGGCTGGAGAGCAGCTTTAATATTGCGCCTGAAGGCACGTATCCCTTTGCGGCAGTTGCATCAGGCATGGACGCTATTCATTTCTGCGGAATCACGCTGGCGATGAATGATTCGGTGAGACTGGCGATGAAACAATTGGCACAGGTGGTCAAAGAACAAGGCGGCACAGTTGTTTTTGATTGTAATTATCGTCCTGCTTTATGGGGGGATCAGGGTTATGCCATGGCGAAGCCGCATTATGAGGAAATGTTGCATTTGTCAGATATCGTCCTGATGAATGAGCGGGATGCTCTTCATATTCTGGGGTTAAATACGGACAAAGTACAAAGGGAAGAGCAACTGACTGAGCTCATTCCCCTGGTTGCCGAACGGTATGGCGTGCGTAGCCTTGCTGGAACGCATCGTACCATATACAGCGATAACCGACACTGCCTACAGGGCTATATGTTCAAGGAAGGGGTGTTCGCTTATTCCGAGCCGCTGACCTTTTCTGTTTATGACCGGATCGGCGCGGGCGATGCGTTTGCGAGCGGCATCATGTATGGTGAACTGGAGGGGTGGATGCCAGCGGAGACAATCTCTTTTGCTGCGACAGCCGGAATGCTGGCGCATACCGTAGCAGGTGATACACCAATGGCTTCCACTGGAGACATCATCCAGGCGAGGAACAGCACCGTGCGTGATGTAACAAGGTAATATTTTAGTGGAGAATGCCTGGAACGTAGAGCGATAGATGCTGATCTTCTTCTCTATTAAGATTGTCTCGGTATCGTGTGGCACGAAAACTTTTGTTACAATAGTGTAGCGAACGATGAAAGGCTGGAAAGGCCGTTTTGCTTCGGTATTTGGATGACATCGTTACTATACATATCTGTTACAAGGGAAGAAGGGATCTGCTCATGTCGTCACAATCATCATCCTATGAAGGGCAAAAGGCTGTTTTTCTGGGAGACAGCATAACTTTCGGATATGGACTTCAGGAAGGGGAACATCCGTATCCGGAGCTGGTTTGCAGCGCATTGGGATTTCAATCCCATGAGAATCATGGCATTTCCGGAAGCAGTGTGGCGGACGGAGGGTTTGAACCGATGTGTAATCGCATTGGGCAGATGCACGCGGAAGCGGATGTTATCTTTTTCATGGGCGGAAGAAATGACTTCTCCAGTGGTATGACGGCATTTGGCGATATCAGTACTTCGCCCAATTCGAAGGATACCTTTTATGGGGCGCTTAAACATATAGCAGAAGAGTTGATCCAGCGCTATCCAACCAAGCTGATCGTGTTTCTTACTCCGCCCCATGGATCAAGTGAAGCTGTCCCAGAAGACCTGCCCAATACGGTAACCAGACGGATATACAGTGACTATGTCGCTGCGATTAGAGAGGTCGCGTCGTTGTACTCCATCCCGGTCTGTGATCTGTGGAACATTGCTGGAATCCAGCCATTATTGCCAATCCACAAAGAATTATATTTTACAGGTGATAATGGTGTACCGGATGGGCTCCATCCCAACCAGGCCGGACATGAAAGAATTGCCTCCAGAATCGTGGGCTTTTTGAAATCGTTGTGATACCTTGTGAATTAGTGTGAGGAAAAGAGAAATAGAGTAAATGGGGATCTGCAGGGTAGGCACTTTAATCATAAGTGTCACTTATTGCAGGTCCTTTGTGTTATACAGAATCAGGATATATTATAAAAAATTTATGTTGAAACTAATATGGTAAATATTACATTGTAAATTCATGAGATTTCCGGTATTTTTATTAACGGCAAACTTTTATTTATAAAGTAGAAGTAGATTGTCTTAGCAGGTAGCAATTGAAATGAAGGAGAAAGGAGGAAGAAATATTATGTCAGAAGTGTCTAGTCAAAGAGTACATAAGCCAGGACCACAGCCAGTAAGTTTCGGTAGTTGGATGCTCACGTTGTTCCTTATGATGATTCCGCTTGTAAACATTATTATGTTGTTTGTATGGGCATTTGGAGATTCCAATCCTTCGAAAGCCAATTATGCCAAAGCATCGTTGCTGTGGGCAGCGATCGGAATTGTTGTGTATATTCTAGTGTTCGTACTTATCATTGGAACTGGAATTTCGCTCTCGGATTACTAGGTTTATGAATACGTAGCTTGATAAAGTTTAATCAAAAAAACGCCGACAATACTGTCGGCGTTTTTGATTTGTTTATTTTGTACTAGGCTGCGGACGTCTTATCAGCATTGTGAAGAGTCTGCGAGCGGCGGCCAAGCAGATATCCTGCAAGCGAGGCCAACATCTGCTGGAATACCATGCCGAGTACAACCGGGACGGCAACCGGTGGAGGGAAATACGATACGGCAAGCACCGCTCCCGCACTAATATTGCGCATGCCTCCGTTGAATACAAGTGCGACTTGATCGGCTTCATTCCAACCGAGTAATCGGGCAACGAAGTAACTTAGAGCATAGCCAAATGAGGCCAGAAAAATAATGATTGCTGCTAGACCAGCGAGCTGCCAGTTAAAGTCAGCTAAATAGGGCGCAACAACAGAGCCATTAATCGCGACAACCGCTGCCATGAACAATTTGGAGAACGGATTCAGTCTAGGCCCCCAGACTGGAACAATGGCCCCTTTGGTCCATTCATTCAAAAGCATCCCGAGCAAGGAGGGAACAACGATCATCCAGAACAGACTGCTCATCATGGCTGCTATATCCAACGATACGCTAGTGCCAATCAGCAAGGATAATACGCCGGGTACCACGAAAGGAGCAAGCATGGTGTCAATCAGGATAATCGACAGCGTCAGAGCGATATTGCCCCGATAGATACTGACCCAGATAAAGCTGCTCACACCTGTCGGAATAACGGCAGCCAGAACAAGGCCCGTTATCGTGTAGGCATCCGTTGGGAAGACCAGGTGACCCATGCCAAGAGCAATCAAAGGCATCGCCAGGTGCAGAATAAACAGACAAACGAACAGTGGAAAAGGCTTCTTCAGCACGTTCACAAAATCCCGTATCCCGAGACTGATGCTTCCCGCAAACGTCATGAATGCAAAAAGCCATGGCGACAAAAAGGTATAAGAAGAAAGAAGACTCCCGCAAAGAACGCCAATTATAATGCTGATTGGAGTAATCAGTGGCATGATGCGGTTCAAGCGTACATTTAAGGCCTGAAGCATATTCATGACATCCCTTTACCGTATGATTCCTTTATTATACATGTTAATAACGCTGAATGTAGACCCATTTGCAATGAAGCATACGGAGCAGTTATCATAAATCTGGAAGAAACACTTCAAGTTGAAGAAGGGGAGATGGTCATGATTAAACGGAAAAGAAAGCATACATTGATGATGGCAGGCCTCATTGCGTCAAGTATTCTTGTGATATCGGCCTGTTCCGTTGTAGAACAAGCGAATCAAAGTTTGAATTACGTTAGTGGGGCTACTGATTATATAGAGCAAGTATCGAACGCCGGAGCCGATCTGCAAGAACTCGCATCAGGAGCGGTGAGTAACCCTGAAATAACAACTCAGGTCCAGGAGAAAATAGATCAAATTCAGGCAGAAGCCAGCGAATTCTCTCAGCTGACAGCACCAGCGATAGGGGAAAGCATTCATGAAAATCTGGTCAGTTACAACAATCAATTAACCGAAGTTGTGGGTCAATTTGAGAACACGCTTGCAGAGCAGGGTTTTACGGCAGAAAACTGGGAGAAGACAGGTATTCCTGAATTGATCACCAATATTAATGGTTTAAAAGATCCGTTAAGCGGTCTTGGAATCGAGGCCAATTAAGATTTAAACCAGGAAATGCCTTGAGTATAAAGCGGCTTCATCCCCAAAAAGGACGATATACCGGAGTGATTTTGATCACTTGCGGATATCGTCCTTTTTGTTTTTCTAATATAACTCACATTTTTTACAAAATATAAACATGGATCACGATGATGATTTGCCACGGATTTTGGAGCTTAGATCTTCAATCTGTCCATCCAGAACATTTCCTGCTTTACTTAGGAACCCTGTAATAAGCTCCAGCTCTTCCTCTGTGTATGTGGAAGCCAGATTAACCATAGCTGCATGAAGGGTGAGGTAGGTGCTGCTGACCTCTTCCTTGTTTTCGTACAAAGGCACAATGATGACTTTACGGCGGTCATTGGGGTCATTTTCTCGACGGACAAAGCCGTTCTTCTCAAGCCTGTCAATTAATGTCGTAACACTTCCGGTGGCCAGACCGGTAAGTTTTGACAGTTCACCTGCAGTGATTGGCCCCTTCTCGCGCAGGATATCCACGGATATGAAATCGTTATTGTACAAGCCCAAAGAGGCAGCCACATGCTGCTGATATAAAACGGTTCGGGTACCCAGGCTCCGCATTCGCAACGTAAAATTCTCCTGTAATTCGGTAGGTTGTTGTTGATGTTCTCTTGACAAAAGATAACCCTCCTCTTAAGATGACATATATCTTGATTATCGAGATATTAGATTAACGAGATAATAAATTTTGGAGATACTAGATTAACGTATGATTAATTTCAACTTATTTTAACGAACTCTGTACTTATTTGCAAAGGGGACGATCGATTTTGAGAGAAACAATGATGATTAAAGGAGCACGGGAGAACAACCTAAAGAATATTTCACTTTCGATTCCGAAGTATAAGTTGGTGGTTCTAACGGGACCGTCCGGCTCCGGCAAATCCACGCTGGCAATGGATACCCTTCAGCGAGAATGTCAGAGACAATACATGGAATCGATGGGATTAACATCGGATTCGATCAGCAAACCGAAAGTGGAGTCCATCACAGGTCTTTCTCCATCCATCAGCGTAGGACAGCACATTACTAATCGGAATCCACGCTCAACAGTAGGAACAGTGACAGACATTTACACTTACGTTCGTTTCATTTTTTCCAGACTTGGGGAGCGTATATGTCCATCCTGTAATGGCACCATATCACCATCGTGGGAAGCGGCTGGTCATTTAACCGAGGAAGACGAATACATGGGTCATCAGACTATACATTGTCCACATTGCAATGCCGTGCTTGAGAAGTTGGGCATGTCACACTTTTCGTTCAACAAACCGGAGGGTGCTTGTGATGTATGTAGTGGGCTTGGTCATGTGGCATCAATCAACGAAGCGGCTGTATTCAATCCTGAGCTTAGTGTGCGGGATGGAGGGGTTGCTTCGTTAAATGGTGTGCATCGGGATATCCAGATCCGAATTCTGGTTGCAGCTGGACAGCATTTTGGATTCGGATTCGATCCGGATCGTCCATTGAAGGACCTTGGTGAAATCGAGCGCGATTTGCTGTACTACGGCGTCGAGAGCGAAGCGTTTAAGCAGCATTACCCTAATATCAAGCCCATTCAGGGAACCAAGTTCGAAGGTGTGATCCCCGGATTGTGGAGACGATATAAAGAAAAGGAAGGAGAAGGTGGCGGAACGGAAAAAGACGGACGTTTTTTTCATCAACAGCAGTGTCCTGAATGTCAGGGTGCTCGTTTGAAAAAAGAAATTCTTTTGGTAAGCGTAGCTGGCGCATCCATCTCCGACGTAACCAACTGGTCATTCAGTAAAGTGCTGGAATGGACGGTAGGCCTACAAGAAGTGATCTCACCCGAGGCACATCACCTGCTTGATCCAATCCTTCATGATCTGCCCACCAAGTTGAAACGCATTATGGATGTTGGACTTGGCTATCTCTCCATGGATCGTCAGACCGTAACTTTATCTGGTGGTGAAGCTCAGCGATTACGACTTGCATCGCTTCTAGGCTCTGGTTTAACGGGCGTATTGTATATTCTGGACGAACCGACGACAGGGCTTCATCCGAAAGATACCATTGGCCTGATTCGCGTACTTCAGGAGCTTCGTGATCTGGGCAATACGATCCTCGTCATTGAACACGATATTGAGATGATGCGTGCTGCTGATCATGTGATCGACATTGGACCTGGTGCTGGAGTCAATGGAGGGATGGTTGTTGGTGAAGGGAGCCTGGAGGATTTAATGGCAAGTGAGCTTTCGGTTACGGGAGCTTATCTGAGAAATGAATCTGTGGCTAGTCCTTCTTATAACCGAAGAACAGGTACGGGGCAGCATCTTGCCATTCGGGGAGCGCATTTGCGCAACATTGATATTCCGGTTGTATCTTTTCCATTAGGCACGCTGATCTCCGTAACGGGTGTTTCAGGGTCCGGCAAATCTACGCTTGTATTTGATATCCTCGCACAGGGAATGGAATCACTTCAGAAACCATCAGGTTGTGAAGAGATAACAGGGTTGGAGAACGTAGGTGATATCGTTATTTTTGACCAAACGCCAATGGGCAGAATGCAACGGTCGAATGTTGCCACCTACACAGATGTATTTACGCACCTGCGCCAACTGTTCGCTGGTTTGCCAGATGCCAAGGCACGAAAGCTTACTGCGAAGCATTTCTCGTTCAATACACCCGGAGGGCGCTGTGAAACCTGTCAAGGCCTGGGAGTGTTGTCTGTGGACATGAACTTCCTGCCTGATCTGGAGGTAACTTGTCATGACTGTAAGGGCAGACGATTCATGGATGAGGTGTTACAGGTTCAATACGAAGGATTCTCGATATCCGATGTACTGAATATGTCAGTAGCCGAAAGTCTGCCTGTCCTGAAAAGTCAGACCAAAATCGCCGATCTCGTCGAGATGTTGTGTGAAGTTGGACTTGGTTATCTCCAATGGGGGCAATCCGTCAAAACATTGTCAGGCGGTGAGGGTCAACGGATCAGGCTGGCAAAAGAGCTGAGTAAAAAGACCAAAAAACACACGCTCTATCTATTGGATGAGCCAACAACCGGCCTTCATCCGTCAGACATCAAGCAACTCCATATTTTGCTGGATAAGCTGGTTGAGTCGGGGAATACCGTTGTCGTTGTAGAGCACAGTCTGGAATTGATTCGGGAATCCGATTGGGTTATTGACATTGGCCCAGAAGGTGGCGCAGCGGGTGGTGAGCTAGTAGCCGAAGGCACGCCGGAGCAGGTGGCGGAGGTCGGAGCCTCCCATACAGGACAATTTTTGAAGCGTATATTAGCCGAGGGGCTTTAATCAGAATGGATAAGGGGAAAAATAATCATGGTAAAAAGCAATAAATTAGGCGTTATTCTTGCAGGCTTGCTGCTTGCCATTCTCATGGCTTCGATGGATAACACCATCGTAGCCACTGCAATTGGTACCATTGTGGGTGATCTTGGCGGATTTGATAAATTAATGTGGGTCACCTCTGCCTATATGGTTGCGGAGATGGCGGGTATGCCGATCTTCGGTAAACTATCGGATATGTATGGCCGCAAGCGATTTTTCATTTTTGGAATCATTGTATTTATGATTGGTTCTGCATTGTGCGGGACAGCGGATTCTATCATTCAGCTCAGCATTTATCGTGCGATTCAAGGAATCGGCGGCGGAGCGTTGATGCCGATCGCATTTACCATTATGTTCGATGTCGTTCCCGCAGACAAACGGGGTAAAGTGGGGGGACTATTTGGTGCAGTCTTTGGTTTATCCAGTATTTTCGGACCACTTCTCGGAGCCTATCTCACTGATTACATTCATTGGTCCTGGATTTTCTATATCAACCTGCCACTTGGTCTGATCGCCTTTGTCATGATTGCATTCTTCTATAAAGAATCCGTAGAGCATTCCAAACAGAAAATTGACTATTTTGGCGCATTCACACTGGTAGCTTCCATCGTGTGTCTCATGTTTGCACTTGAACTTGGAGGCAAGGAATATGCCTGGAATTCCAGTATGATTGTGGGTTTGTTTGCTGCGTTCGCCGTGCTGATGACTGCATTTGTGTTCATAGAGCGGCGTGTGGCAGAACCAATTATTACATTCAGCATGTTCAAAAACCGGCTGTACTCCACCAGCAATCTAATGGCTATATTTAGCGGTGCAGCCTTTATTACAGCTTCCATCTATATCCCCATTTATATTCAGGGCGTACTTGGTGGATCAGCTACCAACTCCGGTCTGGTTCTGCTGCCGATGATGCTTGGATCAGTTGTAACAGCTGCGGGTGGAGGAGCCATGCTTACCAAGCTCAGATACCGCTCCATCATGTTACCCACACTTGCGCTGCTGGTCATTGGTATCGCCTTGCTGACAACGTTAACGACGGATTCCTCCCGATTTATGGTGACCATTTTCATGATTCTGGTTGGTCTGGGCATTGGGTCTTCGTTCTCTGTATTGAGCAATGCAGCCATTCACGGTTTCTCAGCAAGACAGCGCGGTTCTGCCAGCTCAACCCTTAACTTCAATAGGGAACTCGGTATGACGTTAGGAATTACGGTATTTGGTATCGTACAGAGTCACGTATTTGCGAGTAAATTGGTTTCCTTCTTTGGAAATAGTAATGGTAGTGAGCAGGGTGGTGGCGTGAATCTGAGTGATCCTAGCTTAGTCCTAAAACCGGACACTCGTGCTGATATTCCTGCGCCAATGTTGGATAAGATTACAGAAGCATTGTCCTCATCCATCGTTCATACGTTTGCCTGGGCCATCATTCCGGCCGTTATTGCTCTATTGGCTGCTTGGTTTATGAGTAAGGAAAAATTTGACCCTGCATCCGAGTCAGATGAATATTTAGCTTCACACTAGCAAGACTATGTAATGGATTTGTGTGCTGGATATGACATTTTTCTCATAATGGAGAAAGCATTTCCCATTGTTTGACAAAGCGGTGAACCGTTTAATATGATTAAAGAACAGAAGAAAATATAGTTGCTTACTTTAGTGTGAAAAATATGTTCTTATCAAAGGAGACCTACGTTATGTCTGAACAAAATGGAAAAGTAATCATTATCACCGGCGGAGCGAGTGGTATTGGTAAAGAAACAGCGCTTCAGCTTTCGGATCTGGGTGCAACGATTGTTGTAGCAGACTATAACGAAGAGGGTGCCAAAAAGCTTGCATCTGAGATTGAAGCAGGTGGTGGCACAGCCGGGGCATACAAAGTGGACGTGTCCAAAGGAGATGAGATCAAAGCCCTGATCGACTGGACTGTAGAGAAATACGGAACATTGAGCGGTATTTTCAACAACGCGGGCATTGGACTTGTGAAGCCATTTCTGGAAATGGACCCGGAATCCTATCACAGAGTAATCGATGTTGACCAGCACAGTGTCTATTACGGTATGTATTATGGCGCCAAAAAAATGGTTGAACTGAATGTACAAGGCACCATCGTAAATACAGCATCGATCTATGGAAGCATTGCCGCTGTGGGAAGCTTTAACTACAATGCAGCCAAGGCAGCTGTCGTGATGATGTCCAAATCCGGTGCTTTGGAACTTGCCGAACATGGTATTCGTGTGGTTGGTGTAGCGCCAGGCTTTATTGAGACACCGATTTTGGGTGATGACAGAGCGATGAAAGATGCGCTTGCCACCCAACATATGCGCGGAGAGCTCATTCAACCGGAGAAAGTTGCGAGTGTTGTAGCCTTCCTGTTCAGTGACGCTGCCAGTGCAGTGAATGGTACAACGGTTGCGGTAGATGATGGATTCCTCAGCTTCAAAACAAAATAAGATTTGAGCAGTAAGGTAGTGCAGTCCGTCTCTGAAAAATAAAAGAAAAAACGGTGCAGAACGAATAAATCGTTCTGCACCGTTTTTTTTGCAATCAATATAAGAAGAGTATTTATTATGAAAATAATTCTATATAGTCATCCCGGTAGTTCAGAGATCATGATACAATAAGCAGGCATGCGTCTTTTATCATTTTGTGGTGTCATAGACAATACGCACACCGAGAGAGCCATAGCTCTCTTCTTTGTAGTGACATTGGGAGCATGTTTTTGTAGCGCATAACGCATCACTGTGAACTTGTAATTTTTCGTTGCACTGCGGGCATTTATTTTCAAAAAGAGTCTTCAACACGTTAAACATGCTTAATCACTCATTTCGGATTAATTTACTTGGTTTTTATTATATCCGATTATTTTAACTGCGTATACTGTTTTTTGCATCATTTTTTACACCGCAAGAAAGGAAGAAAAACCGATGGATACTCTGCTTTTTGTCATCATGTTTATACTGGGTCTGGTCGGTTCCTTCTTCTCCGGTTTGTTGGGTATAGGTGGAGCCATAATTAATTACCCGCTGTTGTTGTATGTACCTTCTCTCATGGGGCTGGAACCATTCTCGGCACATGAGGTGTCGTCGATCAGCATGTTTCAGGTGTTTTTTGCCTCGCTCGCTGGTGTGATTGCCTACATTAGAAGAACAGGGAACGGGAAAAAGAGCGAAGTTCTCATTCATAAAGGTCTGGTGGCTTACATGGGCTCCAGTATTCTGGTCGGCAGCCTGATTGGCGGCTTCATATCCGGTCACCTGAATGGAGAAGTCATCAATCTGATCTATGGCATTCTGGCCATTATCGCGATTGTACTTATGCTGATTCCCGGTAAGGGAACAGAAGGCTCGGCTGGTCAGGTGACATTTAACACATATGTTGCGGCGGGATCGGCTCTTGCCGTAGGGATCGTCTCTGGAATTGTCGGTGCGGGTGGTGCTTTTATATTGATTCCGATCATGCTGACCGTGCTTAAGATTCCTACCCGGACGACCATTGCTTCTTCACTTGCGATTGTGTTCATCTCCGCCATTGGTGGGGTGGTGGGAAAAATTCTGGGTGGAGACATTCCGCTGGAGCCCATCATTTATACGGTTATCGGGAGTCTGCTTGGTGCTTCACTTGGTTCCAAAGTGAGTTCAATGATTAATGTGAGACTGCTTCGGTACGGACTGATGGTTCTTATCGCCATTACAGCAGTGAAGGTATGGTATTCCATTTTGTAAAACCACACAGGATTGAAGCGTCCATGACGATTTCGTAACCAAACGGATGGAATGCCGTATAAAGGTTATGAACATGAGCTGGCGAATTTGTTGTTGCATGAATTCACATCAGTTTTCGTCCATGGAGCACCCTCAAACTCCTTTCATGGATACATGTTTAACATTATGAGAAGTTGAGGTATCCATCCTATGAATAACGTACTCACAGATCAGGCTGATGCAGGATATCGGCTGGCTGAGCAGAAGGCAGCTCAGTATTTTACTTCTCTTCATGAACAACTTCTGAATAACACGTATACCACTGCACTTACGCAAGATATTCACTTGTGGCAAAAAAAACATATTCAACCTTTTTCCTGGTTATCTTTTTTATCACCAAGTCAAAGAAAACCGGATTCCCGGGATGCTCATAGATATATCCATTGGCTTAATGTTACAGGCAAACTGGATGATTACTTGGATCGCAGTATTTCTTACATTTATATGCGAGATCTGGGCAAAGCCCTGGACTCCTTGGATACCCAAGCACGCATTCAGCGTGTCGCTCAGGATACCAAAGCGTATTTTATGCGTTCAAATACAACCCACCTCAAGGGAAGCCCGGATTATATCAGTCTGGCCGCTTTGTATCGCTGGGCCCAGAAGGAAAACGTGGAAACAGCTGTTATCTGGGTCATCAGCAAATTGAAAAATGTTGCTTCCAATATTCCCAAAGAACTGGATGCAGAACAGGCACAGCGCAAGCTGCTCAAGATCATTCTTGGTGTTGTTCTGCATGTGAACGATGATATGAATGATGAGACTCCCCAGGTAGAACGTTCCGAGAGGCTGGACGCTGCGATTAGGCTCGGTTATTCTTACGGATTGACCTATCCATTTATTGATGACCTACTTGATTCGCAGGCGTTGACTGCGCAAGAGAAGGAACAGTATTCTCTCTTAATTCGCAATGCGCTTCTCACCGGGATTGTGCCGGATATCGGCGAATGGAAGGGAGACAATCTCAAAGTCATTCAATATGTTCATGCCGAGCTGCGTGATGCGTTCGAGTATATCAAGAACTACCAGCGCCCTGAGACGCAGCGCACATTCTTCGAGCAATCCTATGTATTCTTTCAATCTCAGGAAATAGACCGTGCCAAGAAACTATCGAACGCGAATTATTCTAATGAAGAACTTTATATTCCAATCATTATTAAATCCTCATCCTCCAGACTCATTGTTCGTTCCGTGCTCAGTGCATCTGCGGATGAAGGTTTTGATCTGCGGACATTCTACTATGGCATTTATAATCAGCTCGCGGACGATTTCGCTGATATGTTTGACGATATGGATGAGGAGGCAGTAACTCCTTATACTTACTATCTGAAGTATCGTGACCTGCGGCCCGATCTGATCAATCCGTATGAACTATACTGGGCGGTTATCTCTTATCTGATTCATGAGGTGTACCATTCAGATGCGAAGACCCAGGAGGTCATACTGGATCGGGCTATTAATGGTCTTAAGCGTTGTAGAGAGCGTTTGGGTCAAGAACAATACAACGAAGTGATGAACATCTTTGCCTCCGGACAACCTGAATTCAATCGCCTCATTCAGCAAATGGTGCGAAAAGCCGATGATGTGGATTTCCTGGATAAATTGCTGCGGGATCAGGTCATCCTTCAATTGCAGAATGACAAGCAGGAAAAACAGGATTTTCTGGATACGATTCGCACGGTTCGTGAACAGATCAATATTGAATTGCAGATATCCAAGCCGGGTGGACTTCCGGAGATGAAAGGCACACTTATTGATGCAGCGAATTACAGTTTACAAGGAGATGGAAAACGGCTAAGGCCGATCCTGACCTGGGTGATGGGTGTGCGTGAATATGGTCTGCATGAATCATCTATCATTCCTCTTCTAAGATCACTGGAATACATGCATACGGCTTCACTGATCTTTGATGATCTGCCGACCCAGGATAATGCTTCGACCAGGCGGGGGCGCTCTACCTTACATCAGGTGCATAACAGCGCAACAGCAGAATTGACAGGTTTATTTCTCATTCAAAAAGCCATTGGCGAGCAATCTTCCCTCAATCAGTTTGATGCCGCAACCGTGCTTACCCTGATTCAATATTCCGCTGAAAAAGCAGAAGATATGTGTATGGGACAGGCGATGGATCTGAATGCCAAAGGCAAAGCATTGACCCTGGAACAATTGAACATGATCTGTTTCTACAAAACAGGTATTGCTTTCGAGGCTGCACTTGTGATGCCAGCCATTCTGGCTCAGGTGAAGGAAATGGAGATTGCCTGCTTAAAGAAGTTTGCGTATCATGCGGGTATCGCCTTTCAAATTAAGGATGACCTGTTGGACCTGGAAGGGGATCATCGGGTACTCGGTAAGCCGGCAGGTCAGGATGTACGGAACAACAGCTCAACCTTTGTATCCATTCTGGGTGAAGATGGCGCGAAGAAAGAGATGTGGGAGCACTATTGTCTCGCAACCGATGCGCTGAACGAAATGCCGAAGCCGATTTCTTTTCTAAGACATCTGTTGGATTACATCATTGGACGGGAGCGGTAAAATCGTTTCTGACTAAAACCCATTCCCATGTTCAACATGGTTTATATGAAATGAAACAAAGTTGCCTGGATTCCATGCGAATAGAATCCAGGTCTATTCTGCTTTAATGACACAAACGTTTAGAAAATGAGATGTTTCAACAATTAAAAATTCGGGTATTAAGCAAATATTGTGTTTATACACCAAAAGGAGAGCTTAAGATGCAGGTTCAAAAGGTCGATCATCACGAATTGTTTGAGCAGATTTATAATCAAGCACCTATTGGGATTGCACTTGTTGCTCCAACAGGACAGTGGATGAAAGTGAATCCTGCTTTTTGCAGTATGCTGGGTTATACAGCTCAAGAATTAATCCATCTTCATTACCAGGAGATCACCCATCCCGATGATTTAGCACAGGATCTGATGTACGAGCGCGAACTGTGTGAAGGTAAATTGAGTGAGTACAAATACGAAAAGCGTTATATTCAGAAAAATGGAGATATTTTATGGATATCACTGCATATATCATTGGCTCGAAACGAGGTCAGCGGTGAACCGTTGTATTTTATTTGCCACGTTGTAGATATTACGGATCATAAAACAACCGAACTAAAACTGCTTCAAACGGAAGAAATGTTCAAACTCATTTCTGATAATGCACAAGAAATCATCTATATTGCGACCATTGACGGGATTTGTCGCTATTGTTCTCCTTCCATTTATAATCTGCTTGGTTATTCACCAGAAGAGGTGGTGGGCAAGAACAATACCGCTGTTTTCCACTCGCAGGACCTGGAACGTGTCTCGCAAATCGATTTGAGCACAGGTCATATGTTGAATCTGCAGGCTCGCCATAAAGATGGGCATTCTCTTTGGTTTGAGACCACCTATAAGGTTATCGGGGAGCCTGGGCAAGAACAACAAATCCTTGCCATTGGTCGCGATATATCGGAGAGAAAGAAACATGAGGAAATTAGTGCAGAGGCTGAACGGATAGCCATGATCGGCAGTTGGGAGTGGAACATGCTGAGTGGCCATGTTTCCATCTCCGATCAGATATACGAGATGTTTGAAATTGATAACAACAAGCAGTATATGGCTAGCGATATCTTTGCATTCATGGAACAGGCGGAGGAGCAGCAGTTGAAGGACTGTATTGAATGGGTGAAAACAGGCCAACCGCTTGATTTTGAATATCGGCATTTGGGCTCAGCTGGTAAAGAAAAGTATATTCATCTGCGAGGGTTAGTTACTTTTGATGAGCATCAACAACCGATTCAGCTGAACGGAACTTTGCAGGATATTACGGAGCGTAAACTCGTCGAATTCAAACTTCAGGAATCGGTGGAACGTTATACTTCACTCAAAAAATATAATCATGATGCCATCATTTCTTTTGATATGGACGGCAATATCATAAATGCTAACCCGGTAGCTATGAAAATGACTGGATGCCCGGTTGTGGAAATGATTGGAACAAGTATATGCCGGTTTATCGGACCGTATCATCTCGGACTTATTCTCAATAGCCAGTATGAGATGGCTGAAAAAGAAATCAATGCCGTTCAGCACGTAAATGGTTCAGAGACAGAAGTTTTGGCAACGCTTGCGCCAATCATTATTAATGAGAAAAACGTAGGGTTCTACCTGATTGCCAAGGATATAACAGAACAGAAAAAGCTTCTTGTAGCCAAAGAGACTGCCGAACGAATGAATAAAGCCAAAAGTGAGTTTTTGGCGATGATGAGCCATGAGATCCGTACACCCATGAACGGCGTGATTGGGATGACGGATTTGCTTCTGGATACGCCTGGTCTTAGTGGAGAACAAAAGGAATACATTGAAATCATCCAAAAAAGTGGGGATTCGTTGCTTGCGATTATCAATGATATTCTGGACTTTTCCAAAATAGAGTCGGGTAAAACCGATCTGGTGGATGAGCCCTTTGATCTTAAGGAAATTGTGACAGAGACGGTTAATATCGTAACGCCAATGATTCGGGAGAAACAGTTGGATCTTCGTTTAAGCCTGAATGACGCCATTCCTGTTCCTTTGTTCGGAGATGCTTACCGTCTAAAACAGGTCCTAACCAACATTATTGGTAATGCAGTAAAGTTCACCCCGGAAGGCAGTATTGAGATCGAGGTGAAGGTTACCGGACAAGAATACAATGACGTTCAATTTCAGTTCAAGGTGAAGGATACAGGGATTGGAATTCCAGTGGAGAAAAGAAAGCATTTATTCGAAGCCTTCTACCAATTGGAGAATTTCATGACGCGCAAGCCTCAAGGTACTGGACTTGGACTGGCCATCAGCAAGAAGCTTGTAGAGCTTATGCACGGTGATATTTGGATTGAAGAGTCCGACGATCCGGGGACTACATTTATGTTTACGGTGTCGTTTAAAGCCAGCAACATGGAGGAGTTCAACAGATACGATTTACAACAGAAAAAGAATAAAACAGATCAACTTCGTATTCTAATTGCCGAGGACAATGAGGTGAACCAGCTTGTTCTGCGTCGGATGATTGAGAAGAAGGGACATCTTGTCGATTATGTAGTGAATGGAATAGAGGCAGTGGAAGCTGTCAAAAGAAGTGCGTACGATATTGTGTTTATGGATGTGCACATGCCTCGACTGAATGGATTCGAAGCGACCAAAGCCATTAAGGAATTAATGCGGCCAGAGGCATGCCCTTATATTGTTGCGGTTACTGCGAACGCAGTTCGTGGGGATATGGACAAATGTCTGAAGGCTGGAATGGATGCGTATGTAAGCAAACCAATTAAAAGTGAATCCATTATGCAAGTGATGGAGGAATTCTACAAAATAAAGAAATATCCCACTACTTACAATTGAATTCAACATTCCGTAGGAACGGATTCTTGATTGGCAATGGAGCCGCTAACTTATCCATGGATAAGTTAACGGCCTTTTTGCTATTGTCCCATTCCGGGAATGACTAAATTACTGATTTTTGATCCATAGTTTGGAGATATCCATAAACCCAAACTCAGCGGTATGAAGGCCAAAGAGACTTTGATTAAGCAGGGCTTTTTTATTCATGTGGCAGCCGTACAATATCCAGCAGTTATCGCGAAGCAAATCCTCGGCTTCATTGAGCATCGCAGACCTTTGCTCTTCATTCTGCTGAAGGAAATTCTCCATCTTTCGATAAAATATGGACTGTAAATCGGGTGATAAACAAATATGAAAATAGTTACGTTTGTTGATGAAAAAATTAATCATGCCAAATTGCCAGTCATCTTCCAAAACTTCTTCTGCGATAATGAAGTCGGCTTCGCTTGTTTCTCTCACATTGGGAAATTCAACGAAGGGTTGCAACTCAATACATAAACCGATGCTGGCTCCGCGTTGTTTAAGCCATTCTGCTTCTTTTTGATCTTTAGCTACAGTATAAGCAAGTATGATCTTTTCTCCCTGGTATCCGCTGCTGTACAGGAGCTCACGGGCATCCTCAAGTGAAGACTCGCGCCAAGCATGCTCTGCGCTTTTCCAGGGAAGAAAGCTGTTTGCCGGTGTAATTCGATTGCTGCCAAGTTCCCTCACCAAAGCGACTGGATCGAAAACAATGCGCATGGCTTGCCGAAATTCCAGTTGATGGTGAATACCGGCTTTACGAAAATTAATCAGCATATATCGGCATCCTGTTGCTGGATAATCAACACTGTTGCTCCCCGTATCGTCTGTAGCCAATTTAAGTCGGTCTGTTCCTGGTAACTCATAATGACGTTCATAAGGACCCAGATTGGGCACAAACCAGATATCTACTCGATCCAGATGAGGACGGATTCCATAATAGGCATCGAATGCGCTTATGATCAACAACGTTTCATTTATTTCATTGATCCGAAAAGGTCCGGTACCGATTAATTGTTGGGTTACATCGACATCATAGGGGAGAATCGTCATGGAGACACAACTAAGCAAGTGCAGAAAGAAGCGATTAGGCCGACTTAGATAAAAACGAATGCAGTAATCCCCGACAACTTCGGTACGCTCAATATCCCGGTACAGCCAAATGAATGGACTGTCTACAGTACGCAAGCGCTCTAATGTAGCTTGCACATCCCGGGATGTCATTACCCGACCATGGTGGAATCGCACACCTTTGCGCAGATAGAAAATCCAAACTCTTTGATCCTCGTTGTACTCCCACATATGCGCCAGATCCGGCAAGAAGGTTCCTGTTTTGGCGTCATAGGTGATTAGCGTGCTGCATACCTGCCCAAGCAGATAGGTTTCAAAAGCAGTATACACAAAAGCAGGGTCCAGCTCTGCCAACCTTCGTGACCTCACCATGCGAAGCACGTCCTGACCGGAAGAGCTCTCGGCATGACTGTGGAATCCCATCTGCTTGTTCAACGAATTCAGCAGTCGCTCCCGGAGAGCATCATTCTTCTCTGTGCTGCCGATCAACTCGATCGCTTCCTTCATTTTGCCTCTGCCCATGAGCTCCAAAAAACTCTCCTCGAGCGCCTCATTCACACTGCGCAGCAATGTCATCTCAGAATGATGACCCCGGCCACGCCCGGGCTGCCAGTGTATAAAGCCTTGTTCCTCCAGCTTGCGCAGAATAAACTTCACGTTGCGTGGAGTACAGCATAGGGCAGCGGAAAGGCTCTCAATCGTTACCGGAACCGCTTCATGAAATTTAAGAGAAAGTTCTTTTGCTGTGGCAAGACGCAGATAATGGGTTGTTGCTGTATCCATATGAAGTGCTCCTTCTTAAAGGGTGAAATGTGCTCACGTTTTCTTACACTTTTATTTCCCCCTTTTATCCATACAATTATACATAAAGGGATAGGGCAAAGGTAGCCCATCTGAGACAAAAACATCTAGAACAGGAGAACCATACGCATGAAGCAACATTTACGTCAAATTCACCCTTTAGCTTGGACAATTATTGTTGGAACGATGTTTGGACGTCTTGTTACGTCCATGAGCATCCCGTTTTTATCCATTTATCTGACTCAGGTACTGGGAGCTACACCCACACAGACTGGAATTACCGTCGCGGTCAGTTCTCTGGCGGGGGTCATGGTCAGCTTTTATGGAGGTTATATTTCGGATCGAATCGGCCGCAAAGTGGTCATGATGGTCTCCGTATTTGGCTGGGCCTGTGTTTTCTTCATCTTTTCAGCAGCTGAGCATCTGTGGGTATTTTTTGTAGCCAATACGTTAAACGGATTATGCCGCGCCGTGTTTGAGCCCACGTCACGTGCACTTCTATCGGATATTACTCCACCGCAAAATAAACTGCTTGTCTTCAACCTCAGATATGCAGCCATTAATCTGGGGGTTGTGTTTGGACCGATTATCGGTCTTCAGCTTGGATCAGCGGAGTCTACGTTTCCGTTCATGATCTCCGGGTTGGTATACATCGTTTACGGCCTCGTTTTGTTCCTGCAATTTCGATTGCAACGCGCAAATCTGCCGGAACATGTTCAGGTCAGTGCACCTCGTTTACGAGATGCACTCGCTACTACGGGACGCGACCGTGTATTTTTGCCAGTACTTATCGGGACTACGTTTTGCGTGCTCGGGTATGGGCATTTTAGCTCGACCCTGGCTCAGTATGTGGCCCAGAATCCTCTTTTTGAACATGGAAGTCAAGTGTTTTCCTATATGCTTTCACTCAATGCGTTGACTGTGCTTGTAATCCAATTCCCGATTGTGCGGGTAGCCAGCAAATTCCCGCCGGTTGTGCCCCTCATTCTTGGAAACGTGCTGGTCGCAACAAGCTTGTTCCTGTTTGGCATAGCTGAAGGCGTTATGCTGCTGATGATTAGTGTCATTCTGTTCACCATTGGGGAAGTGCTCATGTTCACCATGATGGATGTGCTGATTGACCGTATTGCCAAACCTGAATGGAAAGGGACCTACTTTGGCACAATTGGATTCAACAACTTGGGAAGCGTCATGGCACCGATTCTTGGAGGGCTCCTATTAACTCAATATGGGACGGGGAATGGCCTGTTCGTTTTTGTACCGCTGGCACTGACCACTGCACTTGGACTGCCTTTTCTTATCGTAGCGCATAAACGCCTTGTCGTCAGGGAGAGGGAAACACCACCCATACAAGTGAGCGCCTAGCTTGAGCGATGACAGTTGCATGGCGTATAAGCTTTAGCTGTTTTAACTTTTTTTGGAGAAAGGTAACTTTCATTGAGAAATCAGCGTTAATTAGTTAAACATTTCCTCATGGGGGTTCCAAATGATATTAAAAAAGTTTACTTTAGCATTACTGGCGTGTGTTATGTTTGCTGCGTTTTCAACGCCGAGTTCAGCTGAGGAAGCGACGCTAGAGATTGGGACTGGCGTATTGTCCAATAACCGGGTGTTAATTCCTTTGAGGGTTGTGTCCAGCAACTTGGGAGCAGAAGTAACGTGGTATAAGGAAGGGAAGAGCATTCGAATTCAAACGGATGAAAAAGAAATTTGGCTTGTGGTTAACTTTAAAAATGCGAAAGTGAATGAACAGATCATTAGAATGGATTCTCCTGTTGAAATAATTGGAAATACAGCATATGTTCCGCTGCGATTTGTTAGCCAAACGTTAGGAGCCAAGCTAGAGTGGAATCCACAAACTAAACAGGCAACCATCCATTTGAATAAACAAAACATGATTGTAAGTATGCAAGAGGAGACCATCCAAATACCTGATTCTGTGAAAATAACAAAGGGACGAATAAATGTTTTGTCAGAGAAATTGAATGAAATTTCAGGCTTGTCTCAGATAAAGCAGGTCAGTACGTATTTCAAGCCTTATTTCACTGAAGATTTAATCCAATTTATTCTCAAAAGGCAGGATCTAGTAAGTGATTGGATGGTATATGATGCTCCAGAGACTTCCGTTTATTATACAAGCAGTACAACAGCGACGTTATCCCAATCGTTCGTAATCGGAAATACATTAACGGGTGATTCTCATTATGTAAATGATCGAAATATTGAACTAGTATACAGTCATGGTGTATGGAAAGTGAATCAGTTAATGTTTAATCTCAGAGAAATTCCCTATTTGGGTTATGATCGTTGAAATCACAGCATATGATGTTCAGTGATATGAAGAAAATAACAACTGAGTTAATATTATCTTGACGGATTACGGTGGAGCGAATACAATAAACAACAAATATGTGTGACGGGTGGTTAAGATGAACATGTTCCAGACAGGGCGAATTCTAAATCGATAACTGAATACGCATGAGCAAGTGACTTAACCAATGTTTTTTTGTGTTGGCGTTTGGACAGTCATGTTTGTGCACCCCTGTCGTGGACGCTCATCATTATTGCGTGCAGAGGAGAAATCCGGAAACGCTTCTTATTTCATATGATTCTCTTATTGTTACAAGCTGTAGATGAACATTAGTTCATCTATGGCTTTTTTGCATGCATTCCACCCAATTTGTTGCACATGGAAGGGAGATTTTGCAGTGCTTTTTGGTATGAAACTACCCCTAAGGGGAGAAAGAGAGGCAGCGATATGAAACAACCTACTCAAAGTTATACCATTTGGTTTTCCCAACGAACCGGCAGTACTCTGCTGGGTGAAGCATTAAGTTCTACGGGGGTGGCAGGATATCCGAGGGAGTGGCTGCATTATCAGCATAAGAGCCCAGACACATTAAAGCGTGAAGATCTGGAGCAGATCTGGGATCAGGGAACAACGTCGAACGGAGTATTCGGAATCAAAATTAATTTTGAACAACGATGGATTGACGCATTCCGCAGTCTCTATAGTCTGCCAACAGCGTTATCGCGGGCGGAGGTATGGAGTACGGGTTTCCCTAATTGCAGCAAGCATATTTACATGACGCGTCGCAACAAAGTCAGATTGGCTGTGTCTTGGTGGAGAGCCATCGTCTCGGGTGAATGGCACCGCAAGCATGGGGACAGTCCTCAGTTACAAGATATTGCAGATCAATATAACTTTGATGCGATTAAACATCTGCTTGTGGAGAGTAACATGTGCGAAGCAGCAATTGAAGATTTCTTGTCCGAGTCAGACATTGTGCCGCTGACGATTGTTTATGAGGATTTTATAGCAGATTACGAAGGGACCGTCCTGAAAGTGCTAGAGTTTTTGGATGTTGAATCTGCCGGTGTTGCCGTATCGCCCCCGTCCTTTGACCCGATCGCAGACGAGATTTCTGAACAATGGGTGCAAAGATTTCGGGAAGAATGCCAGAGGGATTGGGAGAATGTTAAATGGTAAACACACTTGGTAAGATTCATCCACGGGTTGGAAATGTTGCATTTATTGTTATTATGTATGATTCATCTTAGTGAGGAACCAAAATGCTTTGAATCACAAAAATGAAATAGAAATGTTATACGAAGGGGTGAGGGGCTATGCCCAAAACAGAGAAACGCTCCATGTCCTGGCTGCTGCAATATCTAAAACCCGTTAAAGGCCGATTGGCCTTGCTTATGGTGATGTTGCTAACGTCAACGGGACTGCAGCTCCTGAATCCACAAATTATCAAACGATTCATTGATACGGCCGCAAGTGGGGGAGTCCTTTCTAACCTGTTCCAGCTTGCCGGATTGTTTCTGGTTGTTGCCGTTGTAAATCAACTGATTACAGTAGCCGTAAGTTATCTGGGTAACGATGTGGCCTGGCGGGCAACGAACCGATTACGGGGAGATCTCCTGAAGCATTGTCTGCGTCTGGATATGCGGTTTCATAATGTGAAGACACCGGGAGAGATGATTGAACGGGTGGATGGTGATGTGACGAGTATCTCCAACTTCTTCGCGATGTTCATTGTGCAAGTGGTTGGAAGCTTTGTCTTGCTTGCCGGAATCCTCGGATTTATGTTCAGCGTAAACGTACCGATTGCGATCGTCATGACGGTGTTTACATTGTTATCGATTCTGTTTATGGTGTTCATTCGGAATTTGGGAGTAAACTCTTCCAAAAATGAGCGGGAAGCGAGTGCATCCTTGTTCGGATTAATTGAAGAGCGTATTGCGGGAATTGAAGATGTTCAAGCGAACGGGCATGTCCCGTATGTGATGAATCGTTTTTATCGGACGATGCGTGTTGTATTTCAAAAAGGAAGAAAAGCCTGGCTACTTCGGGTTATTCCGTGGAATACGACGGTCATTCTGTTCGCCCTTGCAGTCACGGCAGTACTTCTGCTCGGTGTTCATTACTACATGCAAGGCATCATCAGCATCGGAACGCTGTTTCTGATATATCAATACACACAGATGCTTAATGATCCGATTGAGATGTTGGGTGATCAGGTTCAAGAGTTTCAGAAGGCGAAATCAGGTATGCTTCGTTCGAGAGAATTGTTGTCTTTGCGCAGTGAGATCGAAAACGGAAGAGAGGATCAGCTGCCAGAAGGGCCGCTTGGTCTGGAATTCAAGCAGGTGAACTTCAGTTATAACGAGGATAAACCTGTATTGCAGAATATTAACTTTGCCATTAAACCTGGCGAACGGCTGGGCATCATCGGTCGTACTGGTAGCGGAAAATCAAGTCTCAGTCGGGTACTTCTACGCTTGTACAATCTGGATAGCGGAACAATTCGTGTGGGTGGCAAAGATATTACAGAGCTTACCTTACCTGCACTCTACCGCAGGATTGGTATGGTTACGCAGGATGTACAGCTGTTCGACGGTACGTTGCGAGATAATTTAACGCTGTTCAACCAGGATGTCTCGGATCAGATCATTAAGGAGACAACGGATCGACTTGGATTAAGTCATTGGATTGAATCACAACCGGCAGGGTTGGATACACATCTGAAGGCAGGTGGTTCTTCATTGTCCGCTGGGGAAGCTCAATTGTTTGCTTTGACGCGAGTATTTCTGACTGAACCTAGCCTGGTTATTCTTGATGAGCCTTCCTCACGGCTGGATGCCGCTACAGAGAGCATGCTTCAGTCTGCCATCGATCAGTTGATGAAGCAATGTACGGGAATTATTATTGCGCATCGCCTGGCTACTTTAGAGAAGGTCGATCAGATTATGGTACTGGGTGATGGCAAGGTACTGGAATTCGGAGCCAGAAAAGCACTCGCCAGCGATCCGGCTTCACATTATGCCAGATTGCTGATTACAGGGCGAGAGGAGGAATTGGCGTGAATGTAACAGGATTTATAGGCCGTTTGTTTCGATTCAGGCCTTTTCTATTTTTGATTAACGGATTGTCATGGTGCATCTTTCATTCTTTGCCGCTGGCAATAGGGATCGGCATGCAATGGTTCTTTGACCGGGCAACGGCGGGTTCCAGTGATTATATGTGGCTGGCTGCTCCGCTGATCTTCATTGCTTTGATCAGAGCGGTAAGAGTAGGCACGTTTTTTGCCGCATTCTATGCATGGATCACGTATATCTACCATATTCAGGCCATTCTGCGTACCAACATGCTCGCTGGGATTATGCGCTGGCCAGGACGTAATCTGCCAGCTTCACCGGGGGAGGCGATGAGTCGCTTTCGGGATGATGTAGATGAAGTGGTTGAGTACGTAGAATCCTGGGTGGATTTTTGGGGAAGGCTTGTGTTCGCTATCGTATCCATCGTCATCATGGCGAACATTAACTGGAAAATCACTCTAGTTGCAGTATTGCCCCTAGTAGTCGTGACGTTGCTGAATAACTTGTCAGGTAATCGGGCTCGTCGATATGCTCAGGTCAATCGTGAGTCGACAGGGAGAATTACCAGTTTCATTGCCGAAACCTTTGGAGCGGTGCAGGCACTGAAACTTGGGCAGGCAGAAGAGCATGTCTCTACTCGTTTTAACAAACTCAATGAAGAACGTCGTCAAGCCGCACTCCGGGATAATCTGTTCAAGCAGTGGATGAGATCACTTAATCAGCATGTGCTCAGTATCTGTACAGGTCTCATTCTCCTGATGTGTGCAGCTGAGATGAAATCTGGCAATTTCACCGTAGGTAATTTTGCCTTGTTCACCAGTTATCTAGCGAATATTGGCTTTAGTATCTCATTGTTTGGCTATATGGTATTTCAGCATAAACGGCTCAAAGTATCATTTGACCGGATGAGAACCCTGTTTCGTCCTGGTGAGGAAGACCGGATCATGGATTTCAGAGAGACTTATCTGAATGAAGATCCGCCTGAGCTTCCTAATGAACAGAGAGATCCCAAAGAGAAGCTAAGAGAGCTGGAGATCAGCAATCTGGCGTACCAATATCCACATTCTGCAAATGGAATACAGGATATCAGCTTCCGTGTGAAGCGGGGACAATTTCTGGTCATCACTGGACGGATCGGTTCTGGCAAATCGACTCTGGTCCGCACACTTCTGGGACTGCTGCCCAAACAAGAGGGCACGATTCGCTGGAATGGTAAAGATGTAGATCCCGCTACCTTCCTGATGCCGCCCAGAGCAGCATATACGCCGCAAGTACCTCGACTGTTCAGTGATACGCTGAAAGAGAATATTGTTCAGGGCAAACAGGGCCGTACGGAAGTCGCACTTGCAAAAGCCATACGATTGGCTGTAATGGATAAGGATATTCAAAACCTGGATCAAGGACTCGAAACATCCGTAGGTCCAAGAGGTGTCATGTTGTCTGGTGGTCAGATCCAGCGCGCAGCAACTGGGCGCATGCTGATGACGGAAGCGGACTTGTTCATCTTCGATGATCTGTCCAGTGCACTGGATGTGGAAACCGAGCAACAGGTCTGGGAAGGTTTGTTCCAGGAGCCGGATGTTACATGTATTGCGGTGTCTCACCGCAGAGCAGCACTTGCGAAGGCAGATCATATCATCGTCATGAAGGATGGACGAATTGAGGCCGAGGGCAGCTTATCAGATTTGCTTGCTACAAATGAAGAGATGCAATTACTATGGCAAGGTGAGCAAACACCGGTTAAAGTGGGATAAGATAAGATAAGATATACGATATATAAAAATGAAAAAAGCCGTACAGACAACTCTTTTTGAAAGAGTTAAGATCTGTACGGCTTTATTATTCCTCATTGGGTCAATCTTTATTTGATCAGCTGTGCAATCAATGAATACGCAATGATAACCAGGAAGATAATCGTGATGTGGTTAATGGAGAAAATAAACATTTTATGTGACCATTTCTTGGTTTCTTTCTTATCGAAAGTTGCCACACTAAGAATAAGCCATGCCAAACTTACCAGAAACGCAACAATGGCAATGAACGGGCTCAGCGGCCAGAACAAGAAGCTGGAGAATAACAACAATACCAGATAAACATTCGTCTGGATGTATGTCCGTCTGATTCCTTTTACAACAGGAAGCATGGGAACGCCAGCCGCTTTGTATTCGTCAAATCTCCGGATGGCAATGCCATAGAAGTGAGGCATCTGCCACAACAGCATGGTAACAACCAAAGCCCAAATTTCATAATGACCCAGTTCTGGCGAAATGGCTGCCCAACCAATGAGTGGAGGAACAGCGCCTGAAAGACTTCCTACTTCCGTATTGTATACCGTTGTCCGCTTGGTCCACATCGTATAAGGGAACACGTACAACAACAGTCCCAATATGCCGAATACGGCAGCCGAAGGGGAAGCGATATACAACATGATGCCCCCGATAATCGTAATGGCAATACCGAGGATCAAACCTGTTTTGGTATCTACACGACCAGTTACCGTCGGACGTGTTTTGGTGCGTTCCATGATCGCATCGATATCCCGATCATACAAATTGTTAAACACCCCGGCCGCTCCGATAATCAGGGAAGACCCGATGACAGAGAGGATAATGGGTACAATATTAGCTAAAATGGATGCATCAAATACATACAAAGCCAAACTTAAACCGGCAAACATGGCGATCAGATTGGATTTGATAATTCCGATCTTGATCGTATCAAAGAATACTTTCGGAATCGAGCTAGTATACTCCAGACTGATTTCGGGCCGTGACCCTTTATTCAATGTTTTCAAGAACTCACTTCCTATATCTATTCTTATATATCTCGTGGTCTTATTATAGCATCCAATACACTATGTGAATTAATTAACGATTTAGGTTTTAAAATAATGTCATTTGATTGTGAACAATTTAAAAACACGGTTTTTTTTAATTGTTAAAAATGATTTTCTGTGATACAGGTCATTGAAACCAAATAGCAGCGATAACAAGAAAAGAATATTTTTCTTGCATGTTGAGTTTTATTTGTTTATTGTAGACATAAGAGATCTTTAAAGGTATCGAGTGATCTCCTCTTACGTTTTTTGCTATTAGAGAATAGCTGCAAGCGGCAAGGTATAATCAGTATAGGCTTTTTTTTGTAACAATAAAGGATATTGAATATCTGGAAAGGGTGTTAAATATGGATCAAAAGATGGATGTATTAATTATAGGCGGAGGACCAGCGGGTCTTAATGCTGCACTTGTACTAGGACGAGCTCGCAAACATGTTGTGGTCATAGATGATGAACGCCCGCGCAATTGGGTTACGCGTGAAACGCACGGTTTTCTGACGAGAGATGGAGCAAGTCCACGTGAATTTCGGAAGGTTGCGAAAGAACAGATTAGCGCTTACCCGTCTGTTCATTTTGTAGGGGACACAGCGACTTCAGTGACAGGAACAGATGGTGATTTTCAAGTTACAACGGCCCAAGGAGTCGTCTATCGCACGAAGAAAATTTTGTTTGCAGTCGGGAAAAAAGATCTTCCACTGGATATTAACGGGTTGAAAGAGGTATATGGCATGAGTGCTTTTGTCTGCCCTTACTGCGATGGTTGGGAATTAAGAGATCAACGGCTTGTCATCATTGTGAATGGAGCGAAGGCAGTTCATATGGCCAAGACCATTTCCGGCTGGACAAGCCAGTTTACCATTTGTACGAATGGACCGGATGAATTAACGGATGAGCAGCGGGAGGAATTGAAGCAGCATGGAGTTCCGGTATGGGACTCTCCAATTCAATCCATTGAATCAAGCGATGGCATGGTGCAGCAAGTGGTGTTAGAGGATGGTACCGAAATCTCGTGCACAGGGATTTTCTTTGGACCGAAATTAACGGCTGGATCACAACTTCCGCAGACGATAGGCTGTGAGGTTACGGATGCGGGTACGGTCGTTGTAGATGATTTCGGCAAAACGACCGTAACGGGTGTGTTCAGCGCTGGAGATGCAGCATCGGAGTTGTACCAGGCCATTACTGCGGCATCCCTTGGTGCATTAACCGCTGTAACGATTAACAGTGAGCTTAATATGGAAGCTTGGGATGAGCGCGGTAAACATTTAAACCCGTAGAATAACGATGTACGGTTTCTTGTCCAGTACTTTGCACAAACGATAAGTCAACAAAATAGATCAGATCAAAAAGGGGATTGCAAACGCGATTCCTTTTTTGTGTTTAGTAGATCTTTTACTAGGTCTTCTCTGTCACTAAGTTGGACTAGTTCCGTCCGTTATTGGCATAAGCCCAATATTTGATTTTCATCCGTTAACGGTTTATAGTTTTATCAAATGATAGATATTACTATCATTTTAAACTCTGGGAGAGGGTGTTTAAAATGAGCATTGCAACTAACGTTCCACAGCCCAAAATGTACGGACCGCTCGGGAATCTGCCCTTGATTGATAAAGAGAAACCAACATTGTCCCTTGGACAGCTTGCTGAGGAATATGGACCGATATATCGACTGACCGTTCCTGGTTATTCCGGATTGATTGTATCTGGCCCAGATTTGGTGGCTGAGTTATGTGACGTGTCTCGTTTTGATAAATTTGTATACAATGAACTCGAAAATGTACGTGCCTTTGGAGGTGATGGTTTATTTACAAGCAGAACATCCGAGCCGAACTGGAAAAAGGCACATAATATTTTGCTTCCCACCTTTAGTAAACAGGCGATGAAGGGTTATCATCCGATGATGGTCGACATAGCCGAACAATTGATAAACAAATGGGCACGTTTGAATTCCAACGACACCATTGATGTAGCAGACGACATGACACGACTTACGTTGGATACTATTGGACTATGCGGTTTCAATTATCGATTTAACAGCTTTTACAGACAGGACCACAGTCCTTTTATCGAAAGTATGGTCCGTGCATTAAATGAAGCTATGCAGAAAAGCTCGCGTTTGAAAATCCAAAATCTGCTGATGGTGAAAACCAAACGACAGTTCGAGGAAGACATCCAAACGATGTTCTCATTAGTTGATCAGATTATTGAGGAACGTAAAGCAAGTGCTGCTCCTGAAGAGGTTGACTTGCTCGCTCGTATGCTGAATGGCAAAGATCCGGCAACCGGAGAAACGCTGGACGATGAGAACATTCGGTATCAGATTATTACGTTCCTCATTGCCGGACATGAAACGACGAGTGGTTTGTTATCATTTGCCCTTTATTTTTTGCTGAACAATCCAGAAGCACTTCAAAAGGCCTATGATGAGGTAGACCGGGTATTGGTGAGTGACTCACCACAGTACGAAGAAATCCTTCAGCTTCCTTATATCCGCATGATTCTTAGCGAATCGCTACGTCTATGGCCAACCGCCCCGGGATTTGACGTCTATGCCAAAGAAGACACCGTCATAGGTGGCAAATATCCACTGAAAAAAGGGGAGAGTTGCAGTATTCTTCTGCCTCAGCTTCACCGTGACAAAGGCGCCTGGGGAGAGGATGCAGAGCTATTCCGCCCGGAACGTTTTGAAGATACGACTCAAGTGCCTCACCATGCGTATAAACCGTTTGGCAATGGGGAGAGAGCGTGTATCGGCATGCAGTTTGCTTTATATGAAGCAACCCTTGTACTCGGTATGGTACTTAAACATTTTGAACTGGTAGACTATAGCAACTATCAGTTGGATGTGAAACAAACGTTAACGTTAAAACCAGGCGATTTTCGAATACAGGTGAGAGCACGGACCGTTTCACCGAAACTGAGTACATCTGTTGCTCGCTCGGATGAAAAGCCGAATCAGGATCAGGGTATGCATACAAATGTAGCTGGTCATAGTGCTATGAAGGAATCGATGACGACTTCCGTAAATGCCAATCCAACCATACTGGTTCTATACGGCTCCAACCTGGGGACGGCAGAAGGCATTGCCAGAGCTTTTGCAGATAAAGCTCGTTCCTATGGAATTCCAAGCGAAGCCGCAACATTGAATGAATGGATTGGCCGTCTGCCCAAAGAGGGGATCGTTCTCATCGTGACAGCTTCGTATAATGGTAAACCTCCGCAAAATGCAGCGGCATTTATCGAGTGGTTAAAGGAAGCCGAGTCAGAGAAGGTGCAAGGTGTGACCTATGCAGTTCTGGGCTGCGGGGATCGGAGCTGGTCCAGTACCTACCAGAGCATTCCTCGATTGGTCGATGAGAAGCTTGCGAGCTTGGGAGGCAACAGGCTGTTACCTCGGGGAGAAGCCGATGCAGGCAGGGATATGGAGAAACAAGTGGAAGAGTGGCAGCGGATGTTGTGGCCCCAAATGTTAAAAGCGTTGGGGATTAGCGAGGAATCTATGGAGCACTCCTCACGAAGTACAATTCAAATGAAATTTGTTCGCGAGAAAGCCGATCTGCCACTTGCACAAACCTACAATGCCAGCTATGCCACTATAGTGGTAAATGAAGAGCTTCAGGCCATGGATAGTGGGCGGAGTACACGTCATATTGAGATGCTGCTGCCTAAAGGCATGACCTATAAAGAAGGCGATCATCTTGGCGTATTGCCCCTAAATGCAGATGAAATCGTGAATCGCATCTTGCATCGTTTCGGATTAAAAGGGGACGTTCAGATCCAATTAACTTCGAACGAGACACAGTTGACACATCTTCCTCTGAACCGTTCTGTCAAAGTGAATGAATTGCTCCGTTCCTGCGTTGAGCTGCAAGCACCTGTTACAAGAACGCAGCTGCGGGAGTTAGCTAACAATACGGTGTGCCCACCTCATAAGCGTGAGCTGGAGGCGATGCTCGAAGAGAACAACTACAGGGAACATATACTTGAAAACAGAACTACCATGCTGGAACTGCTGGAAAAGTATGAGGCCTGTGAACTGCCGTTCGAAAGATTTCTTGAACTGCTGTCTCCACTCAAACCCAGGTATTACTCTATATCCAGCTCTCCACACTTTAATGCCAAGCAGGCGAGCATCACAGTGTCCGTTGTGAAAGAGCCTGCTTGGAGCGGCAACGGTGAATTCCGTGGTGTGGCTTCATCCTATCTGGCAGACTGCCAGACGGGAGAGAGTATTTCGATGTTTGTACGTACGCCAGAACCCGGATTTGAGCTGTCAGAAGAGCCGGATGTTCCAATTATTATGGTGGGTCCAGGGACGGGTGTTGCACCGTTCAGAGGTTTCCTCCAGGCCAGATCTGTGCTAAAAGAGAGAGGATTGCCACTGAGCGAAGCACATTTGTTCTTTGGTTGCAGGAATGATTCGGATTTCATATATCGTCAAGAACTTGAACAATACGAACAGGCAGGCATCGTCAAGCTACACACAGCTTTTTCACGTGTGGAGGGTAAGCCCAAAACGTATGTGCAGCATCTGATGAATCAGGAGTGGGGGCAGTTGCTCCATTTGCTTGATGAAAAAGGGAGAATCTACGTATGTGGTGACGGAAGCCAAATGGCTCCCGCCGTCGAAGAGACTTTGAGGCAAGCATACCAGAAGGCGAAAGGTGCAACCCTTCAGGAGGCAAAAGATTGGCTCAATCAGCTCCAGGCGGAGGGCCGTTACGTTCAGGACGTGTGGGCAGGTAAAAGACCCGTTGAATCGGCTAAAGCTCCTGTAATTTGAGACACGTTAAGATGGAGGCGGCGATAAGCCGCCTTTTTCTTATGTTGTAGGATGATGTGAGAAGAGAAAAGTTCAGTATGTGTTCACATCAACTAAGTTATATATTTAAAAATCAAATAATAGTTCACACATTTTACATCAAATATTTTCACTATATGACAAATATTACATTTTAATAGAAGCCTGTCTTATATGATAGAACTGTACTCCAAAACGAAAGGAAGATGAAGATGAAAAAGAAACTTATGGTCGGTCTTTTAACTGTCGTTGCATGTTTCACGCTAGGCTCTACATCTTTTGCAGCTAGTGTACCTTCAACTTCAACAAGTAGTTTACCAGAAAGTACACAAGTAGTTCCTTACGCACAAAAGTATATAACCTGGCAGACCATTCTACCCAAATCTCAATTCCCAACGCTTGGTGATATCCCGGTGACAGCAAGTTATAATGTTGATCCGTACAGGGGAATACTTACATTAAAATCAGTCGATGGTCAGACAGGCTATACGTGGACTGTTACCTATGAGGGCTATGTCACCTATTAATCAATTAATCATTGAATAATGCTACCTATCCGAAAAACAGCCGCTGATCTGGAGTTTCTCATCCAGATCGGCGGCTGTTTTAATTTGGCTGATACGATCTATTGACAAAGAAAAATTTTTGACGCAATATAATAAATGAACTTTATAAAGTATATAAATAAAGAAGTTTAATCAGCATTATTGTGTTTCAATTACTTTTAATTTATATGCAGGGAAGGGATCTATTTATGGCAACTTGGTTTCTTATCATTATCTACCTTGCGTTTATCAGTCTGGGGATTCCGGACTCCCTACTAGGTTCAGCCTGGCCCGTCATGTGGCCTGAACTTGGCGCTTCGTTTGGGTCAGCAGGAATTCTGTCAATGGTTGTTGCAGCGGGAACCATTGTTTCAAGCTTGGCAAGTGGCACGGTTATTCAAAAATGGGGAACAGGCAAGGTTACGTTAATTAGCTGTTGTCTGACTGCCGGAGCACTCCTTGGATTTTCCTTCGCACCTTCATTGGTATGGCTCGTCATTCTTGCCATTCCTCTGGGTCTTGGAGCTGGGGCCGTTGATGCTGCGCTGAATAATTATGTAGCAGAGCACTACAAGGCACACCATATGAACTGGCTGCACTGTTTCTGGGGTGTGGGCGCGACGACAGGGCCTATCATTATGTCGTATTACATTGCGGAACATCATTCCTGGAGAAGCGGGTATACAGCTGTAGCCGTCGTCCAGTGCTGTCTCGTCCTGATTTTGTTTGCCACGTTGCCGTTGTGGAAGCGTGTTGCTGCAAGTCGGGAGAGTGCGAGTCTGAATAACGAATCAGATCTTGTGCAAGCGGACAACACGTTAGTACAGAGTGAGAACAGACCCGAACGGAATGTATTGAAGATTAAGGGAGTCAAAAACTCACTGATCGCATTTCTGTTTTATTGTGGCGTGGAGACGACGGTCGGTTTATGGGGAGCCAGCTATCTGGTAGGAGCAAGAAACATCTCGGCAGAAACGGCTGCGGGATGGATCTCCTTATACTACGGTGGTATTACGATAGGCAGGTTGATAACAGGCTTTATCACGTTAAAAATAAAAAATCGAGTGTTAATTCTGGCGGGTCAAGTGACCGCCATTGTGGGTGGAATCATCTTGCTGCTTCCATTATCCATTTCGTTTGCACTGGCTGGATTTATGCTAATTGGATTGGGGCTTGCACCCATCTATCCCGGACTTCTGCATGAAACTCCAACTCGATTCGGCAAAGCGAATTCTGCCCGATTGATGGGATACCAAATGGCACTGGCGTACACAGGAACCACTTTGCTTCCTCCGCTTTTTGGCGTTCTCGCTGCGAAAACCAATATCGGATTTTTCCCGATGGTTGTACTTGTTTTCCTTATCCTGATGCTGGCCAGCTCGGAGCAAGTGAATCGTATTTTGAAGAAAAGGATTTTAAATGGGTAGAGCTGGTAGGGGGCAACAATCCATACAACATTCCATTTAAAAAATGATACACAAAAAAAGCGAGGAACTACTCTCGCTTTTTTTGTTGTGCAGAATCACACAATCATTACAGTTCATAGAGCTGCTCGTATTTATCCGTTAAGTAATGAATCAATGGAGCGGTATCAATTCTTTTACCGGTGATGGACTTGATTAGCTCGTCCGCCGATCTTGATTTACCATATTGATGAATATGAGTTGTTAGCCATCCGGTAATTGTCTCAATATGATCTGATTCAATCAAATGATCATAATCGGGAAGTTCGCGGCGGATGACTTTGTGTATTTGTGCTGCATAGACAAACCCAAGTGTATAGGAAGGGAATAATCCAAATCCTGCGCTCCAGTGTCCATCCTGTAAAATGCCTTCCAGATGAGTCGGGGGACGAATCCCCAGATATTCCTCATATTTATCATTCCATGCTTCAGGCAATCCTTCGTAATCCACTTCTCCAGCAATAATGGCTTGCTCCAACTCATATCGAATAATGAGATGCAGGTTGTAGGTAAGTTCATCGGCCTCAAAACGGTTAAACGTTGGTTTTACTGCATTTAAAGCAAAATAAAAGTCATCCAAACTCACATGGCCAAACGTTTCAGGTTTGATTTTTTGCAAAATAAAATAGTTGTTTTCCCAGAAGCCTTTATGTCTGCCAATGAATTTCTCGAAAAAGATCGATTGGGATTCATGAATGCCGTACGAAGTGAAGATCCCAAGTCCAGTATGTATCAGGTTGGGGTCAATATTCTGTGTATAGAGCGAGTGGCCTCCTTCATGTAAAGCACTCCACAAGGAAACGCGAACGTCATTTTCAACAAATTTGGCTGCGAGACGTGCATCGTAAGGATTGATGGCAGAACTGAACGGGTGCACGGTTGCACCGAATTGCCCGGCATCAAAGTCGTAGCGAATGGCTTGTAACAGCTCGATCCCAAGCTGCCGCTGCTGTTCAAGTGGGAAAGGATGGTTGAATATGGATGTGTCCGGTTGTTTAGCGGAAGAGGTGACACGACGGATCAGCGGTATTAGAGCGGATTTCAGCTCACTGAAAATGCGATCCAACGTTACCGTATCCAGGTCAGGATCAAACTGCTGCACGAGTGGGTCATATGCATGCTGCTCGTATCCCCAGTATCCGGCAAACTTCAAGCTTGCATTGAAGATCTGTTTCAAATGCGGAGCGAAAATGGAAAAATCATTGGCAGCTCTGGCTTCCAGCCAAGCGGCGTTTGCAAGACCTTGCTGCTGTACAAATGCCTGATATTCCTCTATCGGAATGGCACTCCAGCGTTTATACGTTTTCCAATGCTCTGCAATAATTCGCTTGGATAGCTCATCAAGTTCCTCTTGTTGTGCTGCTTCCTCTAATCGCAAACCGAATTCAGCATCGGTCTGTAACTTGAATAGTTCTCCGGCCAATGTTGCTTTGGCTCGTGCGGCGTAGGATGCGCCCTTTCGAGGTGCCCCTGTGCGAGCATCCCAGGCAAGCAGGGTTTGTACCTGTTTATAATGTTCAACCTTCTCGATATGTGCCGCAAGTGCAGCATCCAAGCGTTGTATCGTTGTCATGTTCGTGACTCCTTCCAGATAAAGGATGAAATTTAAGTTGTATATTACCATCGGAATAGTTGGAAGTACAGAGAATCACGCTTTTTCGTAGATTACAAAAAATGAATCAACACATTACGATTGCTTATTTTACAAAAGTCATCTGTTCCCTTAGCCTGAAAATACCAATTTTCACTAATCCGACATGAACACTTGTATATCATTCAGGACAGTGAAATTGGATTTAACATTATGCATGAGAGCGAGAGGGGTTACATGATGAGAAAACATACCAAGCCTGCTTTAATGATGATTCTGGCATTCCTGCTTCTGGCAGGTTGCGCTTCAGGTGGAGAAGGCCAGCAGAATACACAGGCCTCTTCAACAACCGGTGAAACTCCGGTGCAGCAGACATCGGCTGAAGGAAAGACAGGCGGCACGCTGAACATTGGCTATCCAACACAACCGGTCACACTGGATGCACATGTGTCTTCCAATACAGCGGTTAAGGATATTTCACGCGAGATCTACGAGCAGCTGGTAACGTTGGATAAAGATGCACAGGTTATTCCGCTGCTGGCTGAATCCTATGAGATCAGCGACGACAAGTTATCCTATACATTTCATCTGCGCCAAGGTGTGAAGTTTCATAATGGCAAGGAACTGCAAGCGGAGGACGTTGTCGCTTCCCTGAATCGCTGGATCAAACTGTCGAGTCATGGTAAAGCGAACTTTGTGGGTGCCGAGGCCAAAGAAACGGACCCGTATACTGTCGTACTTCAATTGAAAACACCTTTTCTGCTAACACTGCAACTTCTAGCTGATCCGATTCCCGCAGCGGCGATCTATCCGAAAGAAGTGGTTGATGAAGCAGATGATAAAGGTATCAAATCATTCATCGGTACAGGTCCGTTTCAATTGGAGGAGTGGAAGCAGGATCAATATATTCATTTGAAAAAATATGACGATTACTCCGCCCGGACCGAGCCGAGTGATGGAGCAGGCGGCAAAAAGGAAGCGTTGGTCGATGACCTGTACTTCCGCTTCGTAACAGACGAGTCAACCCGCCTTGCCGGGATTACTTCCGGGGAATACGACATTGCGCTGAATATCTCTGTGGATAATGAACAGCAGATTGCGGACAATCCCGACTTGCAAACCTTTCTCAGTCCGGGAGGCATGATTGGATATTTCTATAACAGTAATGACGGCTTGTTCAAGAACGTCAAACTTCGGCAGGCTGTCAATGCCGTTCAGAATGTGGATGACATACTGACATCGGCATTCCGTGATCCACAATTTTATGTGAAGACATCCTCTCTGGTTCTACCCGAATATCCGAATTGGTATTCAGAAGCAGGTAAGGAATCGTACAGCCAGGCTAACGCGGATAAAGCAAAGCAATTGCTTCAAGAAGCAGGCTATAACGGCGAAGAAATCAAAATTTTCACGACGAGAGATTATGTGGATCAATATAACGTAGCCGTTGTTTTGCAGCAGGAGCTGGAGTCGATTGGCGTCAAGGTTAAGCTGGATGTCTATGATTGGCCTACGTTGCAAGAAAAACTCGGGACAGGCACAGGGTGGGATATCTACCCGATGAGTTATGCATTCCGGCCTACGTTCTACCAGTATGCGTTTTGGGGAGGCGGTGCAGGGCTGCTAAAAAGCGAGAAACTGAGCGAGCTACTTCAAGGAATCCGGACGTCCGATTCAGTAGAGGCCGCAAGGCCGCTCATTGACGAATTGCAGCAATTTGTATGGACCGAAGTTCCATTCTCTCAGATCGGGCATACCAAACAGGTTACAGCGCTATCGAAAAATATCAGTGGTTTCCAGAACATTTTGGGCCCGATCTTCTGGAATACAACCAATAACAAGTAGTTATAAGGAAGGCAACGGATGAAAAGGCGTAGAATCGCTTCCACAGGAATACGCCTTTCCGTTTGCCATTGGAAAGTGAGGTGGCCCTCATATGGGTGGATATATTGTTCGTCGGTTATTGTCCTTGATACCTGTCCTTTTTGTGGTGGCAATCGTTGTGTTCTCTATCATTCATGTCACACCTGGTGATCCCGCTGCGATTCTACTGGGTGAAGAGGCGAGCAAAGCCGATATCGATGAGCTAAGAAGCAAGCTGGGGTTGGACAGACCAATCTATGAGCAATTCGGCATTTGGTTGCTGGGGCTGTTATCCGGCAATTTGGGGGAGTCCATCTTTCTGGACAAGCCTGTGACAGAGGCTTTTTTTGAACGACTGGCGCCTACATTGTCCCTTGCGATCATTGCCCAGGTGATTGGTGTGTTTCTTGCCTTGTTCCTCGGCATTACAGCGGTCAAGCGAAGAGGGACCATCGTGGACCAATCGGTGATGGGTTTCTCCATGCTGGGCATCTCCATTCCGAGTTTTCTGTTGGGTTCACTGCTGGTCATGTTCTTTAGCGTGAAGCTGCGCTGGCTTCCCGTTGCAGGGTATCAACCGTTAAGTGAGGGGCTATGGCAGCATATCAAATACCTGTTGCTCCCTGGCATCGTGCTCGGCATCATTCAGGCAGCGCTCATTACCCGAATGACAAGATCCTCCGTCCTGGATGTGATGTCCGGCAATTTTATCAAAACCGCCAAAGCCAAGGGTGTCAGAGAAAAAACGATCGTATATACACATGCGTTACGCGTTGCATTCATCCCTATTCTCACAGTTATTGGTGAATCGTTCGGTGGGCTCGTTACTGGTGCTGCGGTTATAGAAACGCTATTCAATATCCCGGGAGTGGGGCAGCTCATCGTCAATTCGATTAGTCGAAGAGATTACTCGGTTATTCAGGGCTCTGTGCTGCTAGTCACGGTAGCTTATGTGTTTGTAAATCTAATCGTTGATTTGTTGTATGGTTTGGTCGATCCACGAGTTCGATTAAGCAAGAAATGAAGGGGGTGGAGACAACTTGATAACCAATCCGGATACCACCATCGCTACGTCAGGACTTCACAAAAGGAAGAACAGGCGCATCGTATTCAGACGCTTTATGCATAATCAGTTGTTAACCACAGGGGCGGGAATTCTGCTTGTTGTTGTGCTTCTGGTAATCATGGGGCCGATACTTACACCATACGGGCCGTTACAGATTGATCCGGTGAATCGACTCAAAGGCCCCAACGGGCAGCACATATTTGGCACAGATAACTTTGGACGTGATGTATTCACTCGCGCCGTATACGGTTTGCGTATTTCAGTTGCGGTTGGTTTTGCTGTTACGGTTGTATCTTCATTGATCGGCATGATTGTTGGGCTGTTATCTGCAAGTTATTCGGTACTGGATCATATCTTTATGCGCATCTGTGATGGTTTGTTTGCTTTTCCGTCCATTTTGCTTGCCATCTCCATTATGGCGGCTCTTGGCCCGAATCCAGGCAATGTCATTATCGCTCTAAGTATTATCTTCATTCCATCGATGGCCCGAATTATTCGTTCCAAGGCGCTGGTCATTCGGGAATTAACTTATATCGAAGCATTACATGCACAGGGAGCAGGCAGCTGGCGCATCATCTGGATTCATATGGCGCCCAATACGCTGTCTCCGCTCATAATCCAATCCAGCTTTATTTTTGCCGTATCGATCTTGACGGAAGCTTCTCTAAGTTTTCTTGGAGCAGGTATTCCTTCCCCGTCCCCAAGTCTCGGGAATATGCTTTTTGACGGGAAAACGGTGATTTACAACGCTTGGTGGATGACTGTCTTCCCAGGCATTTTCCTGGTGCTCGTTGTACTGGGTCTGAACCTGTTCGGCGATGGCCTTAGAGATCTGCTCGACCCACATGCGAATAAGGTGAAAAGGGGGAGACGTCGTGGGAAAACAACCGCTGCTTGAGGTGAAGGACCTGAAAGTGTCCATTTCAACCGAAAAAGGAACCATTCACCCGGTGGAAGGTGTTTCCTTCCACGTCCTTGCCGGGGAGACGTTGGGCATCGTAGGTGAGTCCGGCTGCGGGAAAAGCGTAACCGCCGAATCCATTCTTAGACTGTTTGATGAAGATTACGTGGATTACTCGGGTGAAGTCCTCTACGAAGGTACCGATCTCTTAAGCTTGTCCAAAAGACAAATGGAACGCATACGTGGCAATGAACTCTCCATGATCTTTCAAGACCCCATGTCTTCCCTGAATCCGGTTCAGACGATTGGCAAACAAATTGCCGAGAGCTTGAAGTTGCATCAAGGCATGAATGGCAGACAGGCGCGTTTGGCTGCCGTGGACCTGCTGCGTATGACAGGTATTCCCTCACCGGAGAAGAGGGTAGATGAACATCCGCATGAAATCTCCGGAGGGATGCGACAGAGGGTCATGATTGCCATGGCGCTTGCCTGTAATCCGAAACTGCTTATTGCAGATGAACCGACGACGGCACTGGATGTGACGATTCAGGCGCAAATCCTAGAGCTGATTGAAAGTCTGCAAGCGAAGACGGGACTTGGTGTCATCCTGATTACACATGACCTGGGTGTAGTCGCAGAGACGTGTACAAGAGTGGCTGTCATGTATCTTGGACAGGTCGTGGAGGAGGCAAGCGTGGACGATTTATTTTTCAATCCCCAGCATCCGTATACGTCAGGTTTAATGAAATCCATTCCTCGTATTGATGGCGAACAGCACAGCAAGCTTCACGTCATTGAGGGAACGGTACCCGCGCTGCATCAGGTTCCAACAGGCTGTCGATTTGCTCCAAGATGCGCTTATGCGGATGAACAATGCTTACGAGCAGCGCCTTCCTTGAAACAGGTGGACGAGAACCATTCGGTACGCTGCTGGTATCCCGGAATAGCAACGATTCAGGAGGAGACACATGAACTCGAAATCATTGGTTGAGTCGAAGCCGCTGCTACAGGTTAGCAATCTGAACAAACATTTCCCTGTGCGATCTTCTTTTGGCAGAACCAAGGGGCAAGTCAAGGCCGTCAACGGGGTATCCTTTGACATCCACACAGGACAAACCTTTGGCCTGGTGGGCGAATCCGGCTGCGGTAAAAGCACACTCGGTCGGTCGATTCTCAGACTTGTTGAGCCAACATCAGGGGAAGCATTTTATGAGGGCACGGATATTCTGGGGTTAAGCAAAAAAGAACTGCGAAGCTATAGGCAGCATATGCAGATGGTATTTCAGGATCCATACACCTCGCTGGACCCTCGTAAACGCATTGGCTACTCCATTGAAGAGCCGCTATTAATCCACAAGAAGGGCAACAAACGGGACAGAATGGAAACAGCCATGTCGTTGCTGCGCAAAGTTGGATTCAGTGAAGAACATTACGAGCGGTTCCCCCATGAATTCTCAGGTGGTCAGCGTCAAAGGCTGGGCATCGCCAAAGCGTTGGCCCTTGGACCGAAGCTCATTATATGTGATGAACCCGTATCAGCGCTGGACGTATCGATTCAATCCCAAGTCATTAATTTGCTGGAAGAGGTCCAAGAAGAGCTCGGCATTTCTTATTTATTCATTGCACATGACCTTAGCGTTGTACGCCATATTGCCGACCGTATTGGTGTGATGTATTTGGGCGAGATGGTGGAGCAGGGGCCCGCGGAAGCCTTGTTCGCCGATCCTCTGCATCCTTATACCAAATCATTATTGTCTGCGGTACCGATCCCGAATCCCCGTGCCAAAAGGGAAAGAGTTGTATTAAGCGGTGAGATTCCATCGCCACTTCATCCACCTGCGGGCTGTGTTTTTCATACCCGATGCCCATACGTTATGGAGACATGCCGACAGGTCGTTCCACAGAAAAGATTCGTCGCTCCAGACCGTGAAGTGCAGTGTCATTTATACGATGAATAGAGGAGGAATGAAACAATGAGTTTTCGTAGTTCAGCCGAAAAGTGGAAGGACGAGGCTATACGGCTTCGCCGCCATATTCACCAGAATCCTGAGCTTGGTCACCAGGAGTTTGAAACAGCCAAGCTGGTTGCTCAATTTTTGGAGGATGCTGGTCTCGAAGTAGAGACGGGTGTAGGCGGCACAGGGGTTGTTGGGCTTTTGAAAGGTGGACGCGAGGGAAGAACCATTGGAATTCGTGCCGATATGGATGCACTGCCTATCGTAGAGCAGACAGGATTGCCGTTTGCCAGCGTTCGCGAAGGGGTGATGCATGCTTGTGGGCACGATGTGCATACTGCCATTCTTCTTGGAACAGCAGCGGCATTAAGTGAGCACAGGGATGAGCTTCAGGGAACAGTGAAGTTTATATTCCAGCCTGCAGAGGAAGTTCAGGGAGGCGCAACGGATCTGATTGCTGCAGGTGTTTTGCATAATCCGGAAGTGAATGCGATCATTGCGCTCCACGTGTGGCCGGATTTGCCTGCTGGCAAGATTGGTTTGAGAAAAGGGGCCATGCTGGCAGCGGCAGATGCTTTTGATATTCGAGTGACGGGAAAAGGTGGACATGCTGCCTATCCACATCGAACCATCGATCCGGTCATCATTGCTGCCCAGATTATAACTGCGTTGCAAACGGTAGTATCCCGAAACCTGTCTCCACTTGATTCTTCCGTCATCTCGATTACGAAACTGCAAAGCAATAGCAATGCGTATAACGTTATCGCTGGGGAGGTTCAACTCAGAGGTACCATTCGTACGCACAATCCTGAGACGCGTGAAGCTGTGCCCGTATATATGAAGCGCCTCATTGAGGCCATTGCCGAAGGGTTCGGTGGTAAAGCGGAATTTGATTACTACCGCGGCGGTTCTCCTGTAATAAACGATGATTATATCGTCGATGTGATTGAACAGGCAGCGGAAGATACTATTGGCCGGGAGGCCGTGGTGTATCTGAAGGAGCCATCCATGGGCGCCGAAGATTTTGGTGCGTATCTCGAATTTGTGCCGGGTGCCATATTCCGACTCGGCACAATAACAGAAGAAGATGCCCGTTCAGAGCTTCCCCTTCACAGTGATTCCATTATTTTTGATGAGCAAGCGATTGTTACAGGAATATCGGTTCTTGGAGAAACAGCCATCCGTTATTTGAACCAGAGCAGTGATGATGAATCAAGGGTTGCCCTGGGTGTTGCAGCAGGCAATGAGGAGAGAGGGAATCGACATGACTGAGTTGAAGCAACAGTCGGAGGTGCACTCCATACTGCATGAGATCGACCGTGATCTCCTGCTTGAATATAACAGACAGATTGCGAAGGAGATTCGTTTGTCGGGTTCCGAAGAGGAACTACGGGCTTTCCATTATATTAAGGAACAGCTTGAGGATTTTGGGTTGACCACCGAGCTTACGTTTAACAAAGCCTACATCAGTATCCCTGTCAGAGCAGAACTTAAGGTCGGCGGCATTTCTTTTGCAGCTATTACGCACTCCATGTCAGCCAAGACGGAACAGTTGAGCACACTTCTGAGATTCATTGAGCTAATGGATATAGACCAGACCGACTGGGCCAATCAAGTGACAGGTCATGCGGTGGTCGTTCATGGGCTTGCGAATGGGCCCACGATTTATCGTTTGCAGCAGTTGGGTGCAGTAGCGGTCATATTTATCAATAGCGGTCCGTACACGCATGAAATGATCGTTTCCTCCGTGTGGGGAAATCCGACACCAGAGGATGATGGCTATCCGTCTATTCCGGTTCTGTCGGTCAACCATTCAGATGGAGAGCAGATCAAGTCTTTAATCGCCGTGGAAGAAAGAGAGAATGTAGAGATTACGTTGACCGCGGAAGTGCGCACAGACTGGGTGAACATTCCGACCTTGATTGCTGAGATAAAGGGGACGGAAGAACCAGAATCCTTTGTGTTGTTTAGCGGACATGTGGATTCATGGCATTATGGGGCGATGGATAACGGCTCCGCCAATGCCGTCATGGTGGAGACGGCACGGGTATTATCATTGCATCGTAACACGCTGCGGCGCTCCGTTCGGTTCGCATTTTGGTCAGGCCATTCCCACGGCAGATATGCCGGCTCTGCATTATACAGCGATCTTCATTGGGAAGATTTGCACGAAAACGGGGTGTTGCATATCAATATTGATTCCGTGGGCGCCAAGGGAGCGAGTCACCTCGGTGCAGCCAATACAATGTCAGAGACACGGACACTATGTGCTGATGCCATACGCACCGTAACGGATGAACCTTTTCGCGGTTCTCCGTTTGGAAGGTCGGGAGATCAGTCTTTCTGGGGTGCTGGACTTCCGTCTGCTTTTATGGGGCTGTCCTATCAGCCTGAGGGCTGGTTTGGCTGGTGGTGGCATACGACAGAGGATACGCTGGATAAAATTGATGGAGATTATCTGGCCCGTGATTGCAAAGTGTACGTAGCTGCCGTCTATAATGCTGCCTCTGCTCCCATTATTCCAATTGATCAGAGACACGCGATCCGAACCCTTTCCGAACGAATGGGCTATTATAGAGAGCTTATCGGAGACAAGCTTGATCTTTCGCGCTTAACAAGCAGGGTCCAGCAGCTACAGAATGCCACAGACCATTTCTATGACCGGATAGGTTCCTCGTCCCTGGCGGATGCTTCTGTTACAGAAGCGAACCGAACGATATTGTCACTTAGCAGATGGCTGGTTCCCATCAATTATGTTCGAGGCAGCCGGTATGATCATGATGCGGCAGGCAGTCATACACTTGTGCCTGCGCTGTCAGACATCGAACTTCTGGCGGTAGCCGAAGTAGGCAGTGAAGCCTTTTTCAGACTCCAAACATCACTTATACGTCAGGTGAATCGAATTGGCTATGAGATAAAGCAGGCAGAGCGACTTGTCGTGGAGGCCGGAAAGAATCTCGTTTGGAATTAACCCAAGGTGAAGCAGACTGTTTACAGCAAGAACATCATGGTATAGAGGAGCGACAGTCATGCCGGAACGAACATTTGCAGGGAAAAAGGTAGTTATTACTGGAGCGGCAGGTGTATTTGGCCAATGGATTGCACAAGCATACGCCGCCGAAGGCGCGAGCCTTTATCTGTCCGATATCCGGGAGGATGCACTAAGGAATACAGTAGATGAGCTGAAGCAGGAGGGAGTGGATGTTCATTGGCATGTAACGAATCTTGTGGATGAAAAGTCCATTAATGAATTGGTTCAAGCGGTCGAACAGCAATGGAAAGCGCCGGATATCGTCATCAATAATGCGGGAATATATCCATACCGCACACTCATGAACATGACGCTTCAACATTGGAATGAGACGATGGATCTAAATCTGGCAGCACCATTTCTGCTTACTCAGCATTTTGCCAAACAGATGATTGCGAGCGAGGTCGAAGGTTCCTTCATTAATATAAGTTCTGGGGCAGCTTCCACCGCAGGTGTCGGCATGGGGAATTATTCGGTTTCGAAAGTAGGAATCGAGATGCTGACCAAAACCTTTGCCCTGGAGTTGTCCCCCTATCGCATTCGGGTAAATGCAGTTGTGCCGGGTTATGCACCCGGCAGTGAGGTTAGTGTGATGACGAAGGAGCATACGGAACATATGATTAACATTACACCGCTAGGCCGAACATCAGGTCCAGATGACGCTCCCCAAGCGATATTGTATCTGACTTCTGACCAGGCTTCATTTATTACAGGCAGCATACTAACGGTAGATGGTGGACGCACGGCAGGCAGACTCAAGTAGTAGTTTGCGCCCTGAAAAAGAAAATAGAATGGCAGCTGGTGAGTCAATTCTATGGCATAGCCAGCTGGGAAGGGAGTTCAAATTCAGGAACATATAAATTGCTCTGAAGCAGCGCAGCTCGAATGTCTAGCATCAGCTTTTCGCTCGCGGAACCAAGCGGTATATTTCGCTTACGCAAAATGCCTGCAATGGGCCCAACCTTGAGATCGGCAATTTTTTGGATAACTGTACCGGGAATGGCTGGGCAGATTGTTGCAATCGGAGCGATGGTTATGCCTAATTTGGCTTGTACATAATATTTGTGAGATCGGATATTACTTATTTCGATTCCCTGATAATCGCTGTCGATTTTCTCGGCCAATAGCTGCTCAATACGGATGCGAATCGGGCAATTAGGGGGTGTGAATAGGAATTGTTGTCCTTTCAGATCTGCCAAATGGATTTCATCACCCTGAGCAAATGGATGTGAATCATACAACAGCAATGCCATCGGTTCAAAAAGCAGCGGTTGAAACTCGGTTTCCATACTCGTCTCAGGAGAAGGGCAGACGGCAAAGTCAAGCTGCTCATCAATTAGCAGTTCATTAAGCAGCTTACTGTCCCCGATGCGCACACTGAGCTTAATCTTGGGATTCTGTTTTACAAAAGAAGACAGAATAGCAGGAAGCCGATGGCTGGCTGTTGGCTCAGATACTCCGATTCGTACAAACCCCGCTTGTCCCTGTTGAATGTCGGTGATCGTATTTGTCAAATACTCGTATTCCTTCAGAAGTTGATCGGCTCTGGCGTAAAATATTTTCCCCGCTTCCGTCAATTTAATCTTTTTGCCTCTATCCAGTAATTTCATACCCAGATCAGCCTCAAGTTTCTGCATATGCAGCGTAATGGCGGGTTGTGAATACTGCAAAGCTTCTGCTGCCTGTTGAAAGCTCCCGAGCTTTACAATCGTTTGAAAGGTCTTGATCATTCGCATTTCCATGGCAAACACCTTTCTATTCATTATTGTAATGATCAGTATATCATGGTTAATGTATACTATCCCAATAGGATATTATGTTTTTATAATGTTATCAAGGATAATTTGCTCCCTGTTCTTTCCGTGCACTGAATTGATAGCGCTATCACGAATATTGGCCGAAATATAAGGGTTGACAGTGTTTTTCGAAACGGTTTTAATTATATAGACCGATTGTTATAATTCATTTAAGGATGTGGCTTTATTGAGTGAAAAGTCTAATGCTAGAGAACTAATCGTCAGCACAGCAGCCAGACTGTTTTTTTCACAAGGATATCATGCGACCGGTCTAAATCAGATTATTAAGGAGAGCAGTACGCCAAAAGGCTCGTTATATCATTATTTCCCACATGGCAAAGAAGAGCTCGCTCATGAGTGCATTCAAAAAGCCAATGAAAACATTCTGCAGAAGTTTGAAGAAGTGTTTGCTGCTCATGATAATACGGGGGATGCCATTCAGCAATTTATTCATGACTTAGCCATTGAAACGGAGGCGGCAGGTTTTACGGGTTTTCTTCCATTTAGTTTCTGGGCAGCCGTGGAGACCTCGTGCATCAGTCAACAATTGCGAATTGCCTGTCAGGACGTGTTTGCAGGATGGCAGCAAATCATTACGAAACATCTGATTTTGGATGGCATAGGTGAAAAGAAAGCACAAGAGATGGGACTACTCGTCATTTCCTTAATGGAGGGCGCATTAATTATCAGCCTGACCAACCAGGACAAACAGCCTTTGCTGACGGCTGCTGATTATTTGTCCGTTGTGGCGAAGAATGCAAAAGAGAAGCAATAAGCTTCGTAAAGAGAAATAGAAATCGTCAGATTGTTTGAGGAGGATGGGATCGTGGAGGCTTCCATGAAGGCTGGTTCTGTACAGGATCAACAAGAAACAAAACAATATAAAGTATTTCCGATTTTATTCGCCATGTTACTTAGCGGCTTTATTGGTCTGTTCGGTGAAACGGCACTAAATGTGGCATTGACACCGCTTATGGGCTTGCTCGAAGTTGGACCTACTACCATTCAGTGGTTAACGACAGGTTATTTGCTCGTTTTGGGTATTTTGGTGCCGGTTTCCGGTATGCTGTTACAATGGTTTTCGACGAGACAGTTGTTCACGACTTCTCTGATTTTTTCGATTGCAGGAACGATAGTTGCTGCTATTGCACCGAGCTTTGAAATTCTGTTGGTGGCGCGGGTATTGCAAGCTATAGGTACAGCTCTGTTACTGCCACTAATGTTCAACACTATATTGGTTATCTTCCCGATTGAAAAGCGTGGCGCTGCCATGGGATTGATCGGTTTGGTTATCATGTTTGCACCAGCAAGTGGACCGAGTATCTCGGGTCTGATTCTGGCCAATCTGAGCTGGCACTGGATTTTCTGGATCTCCTTGCCGTTCTTCATTATTTCATTGGTATGCGGCTTGCTGTTCTTACCGAATATCTCGAAGCTGACCAAGCCCAAAATTGATGTTCTTTCCATTGTGCTCTCCACACTTGGTTTTGGTGGTATCGTGTACGGATTCAGTAGTGCAGGAGGACATGGGGAAAGTGGCGGTGGCTGGACCAGTCCTATCGTTGTAGCCACACTGGTTATTGGAGTATTATCTTTGCTGCTGTTCAGCATCCGTCAATTGAGAATGAAACAGCCGATGATGGATCTGCGGGCGTTTAAATATCCAATGTTTACAGTTGGCTTGATTCTGATCTTCCTTTGTATGATGATGATGTTGTCATCCATGCTGATCCTGCCGATGTACCTGCAACAAGGTATGGCGGTTACGGCTCTGACTGCCGGTCTGGTTCTGCTGCCGGGCAGCTTGCTGAATGGATTCTTGTCCCCGGTTATGGGGCGTCTGTTTGACAAATTCGGTCCGAAGTGGCTTGTGATTATCGGTCTTGCGATCGTAACTGTTGTACTCTTCTTGTACACTGGAATCACTCCGACAACGACTCTGGGCAAGATTATTACGCTGCATATCTTCATGATGATCGGGATTTCAATGATTATGATGCCTGCACAAACCAACGGCTTGAATCAATTGCCACCTGATTTCTATCCTCACGGAACGGCGATTATGAATACATTGCAGCAGGTATCCGGAGCTATTGGTACAGCTGTTGCGGTAAGTATACTGAGCGCAGGTCAGACCCGCTTCTTGAGCGGTGTGACGGATCCTGAGAGCCCAGAGAATCAGTTGGCAGGTTTCACATCCGGTGTACAAAATGCATTTATTTTCGCACTGGTTCTTGCTGTGATTGGTCTGATCACTTCACTCTTCGTAAAACGAGTTAAGGTCGGTGCTCAGCAGGGCCAACAAGGTCCTATGCATTAATTAAAAGTCATATAAGAAATGAAACGATGCTCTCTCTTCAATAGAGGGCATCGTTTTTTTGTACCTTGACATGAAACGGGTTCCATCCATTAGAGTGAAAATAAACCTGACAGTCGAAAAGAATAAATCTCGATGTTGGAAGCAAATAGTTCATGTTCTGGTGAAATTGTATATGTTCATATGGAATTTTAAAGATAATATAGAGAGTAGATTAATGAATGATAACGGATAGAGGAAAACGTTTTAGAGTGTATTTTATAATCGAGGAGACGTCTTTATGAGAATCGTTAAATCAATTCCTGCGAATATTGAACAATTGCTAGATCGTTATGAGAAAAATGGTCATCTGACCATGCAAGCTTCACTAATGGGAAAGCAGTCGGTTGTTTATCGTTTACAAGAGTACTGCCTTAAGGTATATACTCCTCGTGGAAAAGTGGATGGAGAATTTGAATGTGAGGCGCTCTTATCATTGCAAAACAACCTTCATGTTCCCGAACTGTATGCGTACGCTCCTGGGAATTTTGTGCTGACAGAATGGATCGAAGGATTCAATCTGAGACAATATCGGGCAACGTATGGACACATACCGCACAATCTAATATATGATATGTTTTCAACAGAACTTCAGCAGATTCAGGCAGGTTATCGTGATTGGGATGTCATTCGATATGAGAATTTGTTATGGACTGCAACAGGGGAGGTCAAACGAACTGATTTTTGGCTATGTGAACCTGTTAGTTGCCTGCGGATTCGAGAGCGATTACAACAAGAGATTATTCGAAAGATTGAGCGGATATACAGCGGTGATGGAGCTGACCTGGGGGAGATCGTGCATTATTTTGATCGACACGGTCTCACGACCACGGAGGTCCAAGAGGCATTAGCACATTTCAGATCGCTAACACCGAGGATGGCACTAGCACAGTAACGGCACTAACGAAATAAAAACCCTGACGATTACCAGAATCGTTAGGGTTTTATTTTGAAACGAATTGTACTGCTTGTTTAGCGTTTGTTCAGGGAATCTACTTCTTGACCAGTTCCAATATTTCATTGGCAACAAGATCCGGGTGATATTGATGAATATAATGCTCGGTATCCATAACAGTTACATGTTTGGAATGTTCCGACCAGGACGTAAATTCAGCTTGGGTTTTATCCCATATCGGCTCACTGGCTCCGAAGTAATCTGCTGTCAGTATGGTAAGTGGAAACGGGAAGGGCTTTTTGTTGTCGACGACAACCTTGGCATTGGCTGTCATTTCACGCAACTCATCCACGGTGTTGGCATTCCCATAGTTAAGCAATAGAGCCGTGGTATCTATTTTCTTCAGATCATCTGGTACAAACTTCAGGCCGTTGCGATTGGCATTGGAAGCTTCCACAACAGCGTCAGACTGTAAAGTCAACCGAAACAAACCCGTTTTGATCCGGAATTGGTTCATGAAGCCACCAATCACACTTGCTATATCGTCAGTGTCATTGGCGTAATATTCCGGACTTCCCCCATCCAACATGACAATACCTTGAACTTCATCCGGATATTTTTGCGCAAACCGGAGTGTTTCCAGCGAACCGAGGGAGTGGCCCACCAGAACGTATGGTGGCTTTTGCCCAGATACCTCTAATAACTCGTGCAATTCATCTGCCACGGTATCGACATCGCGTTTCTTATCGGTCATATCGCTATAACCATAACCAAAGCGATCGTAAACCGCGAATTTCGTATAGGGTGCAAGCTTTTCGTAGAGCGGATAAAAGTCTACATAAGGATCAGCTGTGCCCCACCCGGATGCAAGGACAACTGTTGCATCTCCTTGACCACCCGTATATAAATGCATATTGTCACCATGTATGCTGTAGAGCTTGCCAGGCGGAATAAATGTTTTCTGATCCTGACGGGTACTCACTTGTTGATAGATCAAGCCCGTAACCAGAAGGAGAAGTAAAGCCACTGCTCCGAATATAAACGTCTTAAATAATCTTCTGCGAAATTTTTTCATCATCTCTCACATACTCTCTCTGTATTTTCTCTATCATATATGCCCAATCTTATTGGAGAGAAAACAGAGTCTTAATTCCACCTTAATTTTCGAATTGGTCCATTGGCTCCATTGAAATGAAGTTAATTGAAATATTACATTCAGATAACCGAAGGCGAATTGATTATAAACGAGCAATGATTTAATATAAAGGCTAATATTGCTCCTGTTTTACTCAAGATTGAATGATCGCTCGAATGATTGATTATAGAGAACAGAAGGTATGAATAATGACAAAATACGAAAATCAGGTTCCGACATCCGCAGGTATGAGCTTCAGCTCCCTCGTGAGCATGTTGAAAGATTCCATGCGGAAAAGTATAGAGCGAAGACCTGCGGGTAACATTCCCGTAGAAAAATATGAACCAGCGGAATCGTTAAATGTATCCGATCATCCGCAGGTAACATGGTTCGGTCATTCGGCTTTTTTGCTTGAGATCGAAGGACACAGATTGCTCTTTGATCCAATGCTGGGCAACCGTCCATCTCCTGTATCTTGGGCGGGTACGAAACGATACAGCACTAACCTGCCAATTCAACCCGAGGACTTTCCAGCCTTGGATGCGATCATTATATCGCATGACCATTATGATCATCTGGACTATTCCTCTATCCGCAGATTGAAAAATAAAACACAGCGGTTTATCGTCCCACTCGGCGTGCGTCGAAGACTAATTCAACTGGGTGTGCCCTCGGAACAGATTACCGAACATAACTGGTGGGATGAGCTATCCTTCAAAGGTCTGACATTAGCCTGCACGCCGGCGCGGCATTTCTCGGGCAGAGGGTTGTTGGACCGCAATTCGACACTGTGGTGTTCGTGGGTTATTGCTGGACAAGAAACGAAGGTTTTCTTTAGCGGCGACAGCGGATACGGTCCTCATTTTAAGGAAATCGGCAGTAAGTATGGACCCTTTGACCTGACCCTGATGGAATGCGGACAATATGATGAGCGTTGGTCCAACATTCATATGATGCCGGAAGAAACGGTACAGGCTCATTTGGATGTAAGGGGAGGGCTGCTCATCCCGATTCATTGGGCAGCATTTACGTTGGCCTATCATGCCTGGAACGAGCCGATTGAACGAATCACCAAGGCTGCACATGCCCTGAATGTCACCATTGCAACACCCAAAATCGGTGAGAAGGTTGTGCTGCATACGGGAGCTTACCCAAGCCAACCGTGGTGGAGATCAAACTGAGGTAATTTGAAATAAACATAAAAGCGTCCAGCCATTCGATGGGAGGACGCTTTTTCTCTTGCATTTATTTTAAAATCGATAGGGCGCTATAGATGAGCAAAACACCCATTAGAATATTAAAAGGACGTTCATATTTCAGTAAAAAGCTCTGAAATAACATACCGCATAACCCCCAAGTCATATTGGCACTAATGCCAATGATGGTTAGAAGTAACGAAAATACGATCATATGAACATGAGAGTCTCCAAGAGGCATAACAAATACCGAGATGGCCGTAAGACCATACAGAATGACTTTAGGGTTGATGAATTGCAGGGTGAAGCCAAAGAGAAACGTAAAACGATTGACCTTTGGATCTTTGGCATTTGCAGGTTTACTTCGCATGATTTTGATCGCCAAATAGATCATGTATACACACCCCAATATGTTCAGGGCCGGTTTGATCCTAGGGATGTATTGATGCAGAATAAGGTTGAAATAACTAGACAGGAACATAATAAGCAAGCAGCCAGCTGCTACGCCGGCAATAAACGGAATAATTTTTTTGAATCCCTCGTTTCTTGCGTGAGTCATGGCGATGATGTTGTTGGGACCCGGTGTGAATGAAGCAACGATTGCGTAAGTCAGTAACGGAATGATATTCATAAGTCCTCCACATTTCATTCTTGTTGTATGTTATATTTAACTGAAACGTGCGATATAACGTACGATCTTTATAATTGTACAATATGTACGCTATATAGCACAATATAATCTTTTAAAACAGAGGTGACTGTATATTGAAAAACATTAATGTTGTTCTGGCTCAGAATTTGAAGCAGCTCAGGGAACAAAGAAAGCTTAGTCTGGACAAGGTTGCCGAAATGTCTGGAATTAGCAAGACGATGCTGGGTCAGATAGAACGTGGTGAATCCAACCCTACAATAGCGACGGTATGGAAAATTGCGAACGGCCTGAAAATTTCGTTCACTGCCTTAATCCACGAGCCAAAGTCGGACACTACAGTTGTAACGGGCAGTGATATTCAAGCATTGATGGAGGATGAGGGAAAGATTCGGATTTATCCCCATTTTCCCTTCGAAGAAGGACGCCGTTTTGAAATGTACATGATGGAAATGGATGAAGAGTCTTCTTTGAATGCTGAACCACATATAGAAGGAGCAGAGGAATTTATTACAGTTTTTGAAGGGGAAGTTACGATTCGGGTTGGTGCAGAGGATTATACGGTAAAACAAGGGGAGTCGATCCGTTTTCGCGCGGACAAACCCCATGGCTATAAAAATTCGGGTGCCTCTGCGAATAAATTAAGCATGGTCATTCATTATTCAAAATGAGATGGTCATACGAATAGATTCTACGCTATTTATATTTTGTTTAAATTCGTGTCGTACGATCTTCCTGAATGAGTGAAAGGGGGTCCGGTAATGAATCAAATTCTAATTGTCGATGATGATGTTTATATCCGCGAACTTGTAAGTACGATCCTGAAACAGGAGGGATTTCTTACAATTGAAGCGGTTGATGGACATGATGCGCTGCAAAAAGTAGCAGAAGTGAATCCAAGCCTTTGCATTATAGATATTATGATGCCAAATATGGACGGTTTTGAATTGTGTCGCGAGCTTCGGCGCTATCATGAGGATATTCCGATTTTAATGCTAACTGCGAAGGAGGATATCACTCAAAAAGTCAAAGGATTTGAAATGGGTACGGATGATTACCTCACCAAACCGTTTGAACCTGCTGAACTGATAGCCCGTACGAAGGCATTGCTGAAGCGTTATAAAATAAATGCCTCCCAATCGGTTACCGTTGGACGAATCACGCTAGACAGAAGCAGTTATGCTGTCATTATGGAGGGGAATACTCATACGATTCCTATGAAAGAGTTTGAATTGTTATTTAAGCTTGCGGGTAATGCCAATAAAACACTCTCCCGTAATCAGTTGATTGAGGATTTATGGGGGTATGATTTTGAAGGAAATGAACGCACACTGGATGTACATATCAATCGGTTGAGAGAGCGTTATCAACCGGAGACGGCAGGTTTCAAGATTACAACCATTCGAGGATTGGGTTATCGATTGGAGGAGACACCTTGAAGAAAGAAGGGGCTTTCAATCGAGCGGAGATGGATATGTTTATAAGGCGAACGATTTTCTTCCTGGTGCTCTTCTGTGTATCTCTATGTGTTGGATATGTGCTAATGCAGTGGATCTATAAGGTGACTGGGAATCCCCCGGAACTGATTGCCCATCTTCTTACTGCGATTGTTGGCTTGGCTCTTATGCCGTTGGTAGGTTACGTGTGGGCATGGATCCGTGGCGAAGAACGGAAGGATCGCAGATTCATTTTCAATAAACAACGTACAGAATTGCTTGAAGCGATGAGCAGGATTGCCAAGGGAGATTTCAATGTTTCTGTGAAGATGGAGGTCGAACAGGGCCCGTATCAGGAGGTGGTGGACAGCGTAAATACCATGGCTAGAGAACTTGGCTCGGTGGAAAAGATGCGCCAGGATTTTATATCCAATGTATCTCACGAGATCCAGTCCCCGCTCGCTTCCATCAGTGGGTATGCCTCGTTGCTGAAAAATAAAAGTGTGAATCAAGAGCAAATCGTGTTATATGCAGATATTATTGAAACGGAGAGTAAGCGATTATCCAAGCTGAGTGGTAATTTGTTGCGTCTTTCCGCATTGGAGTCCGATTATACTTCCATGGAGAAGAAAGCTTATCGTTTGGACAGACAACTTGAGAACATCCTTCTTATGCTGGAACCCCAGTGGGCTGAAAAACAAATTCATTTGGATGTATCTCTGCCTGTGACTACGATTATAGGGAACGAGGATTTGCTAAGTCAGGTGTGGATCAATCTTCTGCATAATGCAATCAAATTCACACCAGAAGAAGGAACTATTGGGGTAAAACTTGATTGTCATCAAGATGAGGTCGTATGTGCAATCACGGACAATGGCGTGGGCATCTCACCAGAAGATCAGCTGCACATTTTTGAACGGTTTTTCAAGGCGGATAAAGCTCGAACCCGTTCCCTGGGAGGCAATGGACTTGGGCTGTCTCTTGTCCAAAAAATTGTGATGATGCATGGCGGACAAGTTACTGCCAAAAGTGAGCTGGGACAGGGATCGGAATTTGTTGTGAGTTTACCCCTGATCACTGAAAAATCTTGAAATTAGATTGAATGTGTGGAATATGGGATCGGATTTAGTGGAGCATCAGTCGTTTAACGACTGGTGCTTTTTTGGTTTTTCGTCAGATCTTCAGATGTGAAACATTCTGACGAGAAGATGAATATGCTGATTTCTTTATCCATTTAAATTCAGTTTAACTTCAAGCGCTAAGATGAGTTTGTGAACAGGAAAACAACATGAAATTAACCAATAAATCTAGGAGTGATTGCTATGAGTAATCAACATAAACGTATCGCTATTATTGGAGCGGGTCCTGGTGGACTCACGCTGGCAAGGATCTTGCAGCAGGCAGGGTACAGTCCTGTCGTGTATGAAAGTGACCCGTATCCGGCGTATCGCGAACAGGGAGGTACACTTGATCTGGATCAGGAGAGCGGCCAAAAAGCATTACAGATGGCCGGACTACTCGATCAGTTCCATGCCATTTGCCGCTTTGAAGGACAGGCGTTAAAACTTTCAAATAAAAAAGGAAACATTCTGCTTGATGCCCAGGGAGCCCTTGATCACACAGAACATGACCGTCCAGAAATCGACCGTTCCGTGCTGCGGACGATGCTGCTTGACTCGCTGCAGCCGAATTCCATTCAATGGGGGTGTAAATTGTTGAAGGCTGTACCGCTTGGTCAGGGACAACATGAACTGCAGTTTGACAATGGGTTTACCGAAACCGTTGATCTGGTCATTGCAGCAGATGGTGCTTTTTCCAAAGTTCGTCCATTGGTCAGTGATGCAACCGCAGAATATTCGGGTGTGAGCATGGTTGAACTTAACATCCTGAATGCCGCAGCCCAGTTTCCCGAACTTGCAGCATTTAATGGGATGGGAAGTATGTTTGCCCTGGGTGATCACAAAGGAATTATGGCACAGCTGAATGGGGACAAACGGATTCGGGTTTACCTGGGTTTCAAGGTGGAACGAGATTGGCTGGAACAGAGCAATATTCCTTTTGAGAACTTGGAAGAAGCGAAGAAAAAGATATTGCCGTTATTTGAAGATTGGGACGAACAACTGAAGAGTTATATCCGATGTGCTAACGGGGCAATCACACCCAGACGAATATATATGCTGCCTGTCCCTCACCAGTGGGAACATAAATCTGGCGTTACACTGATAGGCGATGCCGCCCACCTGATGTCTCCCTTTGCGGGAGCAGGGGCCAATCTGGCAATGCTGGATGCTGCCGAGCTTGCCAATTCCATTATAAATCATGCTGATCTTGACAAAGCCGTGCAGGAATATGAAACCAAGATGTTTGAGTACGCGGCGGAAACGGCAACCGTTACCCAGTCCAACATGGAATTGTTTTTCTCTGACAATGCCATTGAAGCATTATGTGAACTAATGAATGAACTCACAATCCAAGCGTAAAAGGAGATCATAAAAATGAAAAAATCAGGTGTAATTTCTCTCGAACTCGGTATTGAGCTTCCGCAAGGCATGTGGACATTCACGCCTTCGCTGTTATATTCGGAAGATGAATTAATTCTTGTGGACACAGGCGTGGCGGGAATGGTGCAAGAAGTATCCTCCAAGTTGAAGGAAGCTGGATATTCCATTGAACAGTTAACAGGTATTCTGCTCACGCATCAGGACCCGGATCATATTGGCAATCTAACCGAAATCATCAAGACCTATCCGGGTAAAAAGGTGTATGCACATGCTGCTGATCGTCCTTATATCGATGGAGAGCTTCCCCTTCTAAAACAAATGCCTCCAACAGTGCAGCTCAAAACGTCCCATTTCCCTTTAGTGTCTGGAGCTGTCGTTACAGATACTGTTGAAGATGGCGACGAATTGGCATTCGGTGGCGGAGTCATTGTTATTGAGACGCCAGGACATACACCTGGGCATATCAGTTTGTACCAACCTGCTTCCAAAACATTAATTGCTGGTGATGCCATGTTAATTCGCGGGGGACAACTGCAAGGACCTAACCCCGTGCAGACACCGGATTTGAAGCAAGCTTACGAATCGCTAAGCAAATTTGCTGCATATGACATCGAAAAAATCCTCTGTTATCACGGTGGTTGGTATGAAGAGGGAAATGTAAACGAACGAATCGCGAAAATTGCAGCAGCCGGACCGCAGGGATAAATACAGACGATTTAAATGATAATACCAATAAAGAAGCCTGAGAAATGGGCTGCTTTATTGGTATTTTTTTTGGATCCAACACCTTTGGCAAGTTTCCTGATTAAGGCTTTTCTTTTGCCTGACGCTGTATTTCTGTGGAGGTTAACGCTTTATCATATACTTTTACGTTATCCATCGAGCCTTTATAGAAGGGATCGGCTGTATAGCGGCTTTTGCCCAAATAAGCTTCCGTTACTTGCAGATCCTTCGGGTTAAACGTGATTTCCGTGCTGCTTGCTACGGATTTTCCATTCACATACAGAGTGGCGGTATCTCTCTGAAGGGTAACAGCGACATGCACCCATTGATTGGAGGGCAGCGGTTCAGCAGCAATTAGGCTCTGATCCCGTCCCTGATCATGAATGGTGAATTGCAGTGCTCCGGTATGTTGGGCGGGAGTAAGGAACATATGTCTGTTCAGGCCATTTCCAAAGTCGAAAATTCGCTGCCAGGCTCCCCCGCCACTCCAGTTGACCCATGCACTAAAGGTGAAATCCGTCGTATCGGTAATGATACCAGGCATTTGGATGTAGCTGTCGGTTCCATTAAAAGCAGCAGCCTGATTCTTACTGCTAATAGCAGAAGTCGCCACATTAAAAGCTTGGCCATGGTATTCATTTTTGCTGAAATCCTGTGCGATTTTTGCAAGTTTCTTTTGATCAAAAGTATATTCTCCAAGCAGTGGACTTACCGCTTGCTGTGGAATGATAACGTTAAACGTTTTGGAGCTTACCGCACTACCTTTGCGAATCGTTGCCGTTAATGCTACCTTGGCATCTCCCTTACCTGTGCGAGGACGATTCACTATTCCGGTAGCGGACAGCGCAGAGGTGTTGGAAGATTTCCATGTAATCTCTGCATCACGAGTTCCCTTGGTCGGGAGGGACAGGTTGAAGAATATGTTCCCTGTGTCGCCGATACTCAGATCCTTTTTCACCGCATTAACAATATCCTGATCCTTCAGTGCAGCCATCTGACTTCCCCAGATTGCCACGCCCGAGGAGGAGAGAGCGCTAAAGGTCAGAACCGTCTTTTGGGAATCTGGCTCCCATTCATGCGTGAAGACACCTTTATACACAATATTATTCGATGTGATTTGCACCTGATTGTCTGCATCAAGACTCCATGTTCCCGTCACCGCACCACTAATCTGCCCATCTGCTGTGAACTGAACGGTCTGTGAAGATTTGATCTCGGCCGTAATTTCCTTCCCGTGATTCACCCATTTGTATTGACCAGCAATATCCTGGGTTTTCAATGCGGCAGTATCCTCTTCTAAGCCCGCATAGCGATAGGGAGAAACAACAGGCCATCCTTCCGAGTTCATATGCATCTCATGGACGCGGACTTCATGCTCTTCGCCGCGTCCTGGAAAGCGGGAATGGAAGATCAGAAATTGTTTTCCCGTTTCAGCGTCAACATAAGCGGAGTTATGTCCTGGTGATACATAGCCGATACCTTGACCTGTGCCGGGGTCACCGATCTGTCTTTGAAACAGGAAGTTTCCTAGTAATTTGACGCCAAATGGCTCGATCGAACGGTCGTCAAACAAGGGTTTGTCCTTGTCCGCCTTGACGTTGATCATATCGTTTCCTTCAGCATCGAGGAAAGGGCCGTCCGGTGTTTTGGAGCGAGCTACCCGAATGTTATATCCCCCGTCAGCACCCAATCCGCCATAGGACAGATACAGATAATAATAGTCGGTTTCGGGATTATAGAGCATATAAGGTGCTTCAATTCGGCTGTGATTGCCTCCGGTCAGTTTTTTGCCATAACCCTGATTAGGGAGAGGTTTCCCCGTCGTTTCGTCCATCTCCAGAATGAAAATCCCCCCGGAATAGGAACCGTATACCATCCAGAGCTTGCCGTTTTTATCGAAAAATACATCTGGGTCGACCACATTCGGATGTATGGTTGCATCATATATAGTGCCATCCTCACTAATCTCATCCCACATGCCGGATTTGAGCAGAATACCCTGATCCTTATAAGGCCCTTCAATGTTATCTGCCACAGCAACACCTAACGCAGAGCGGGGAGAATCCCCTTTGCATGCATTGTAGTACATATAAAATTTGCCATCCGCCAATTGGATGACGTCTGCTGCCCATAATGTATCGGTCTGCGCCCATTGCAGGGCTTCAGCGAATTCCTTGGTTACATTAGGGACAACAGGGTTGTCATCCGTAACCCCGGAGGCGACCGAATCCCAATTCATCAAATCTTTGGACTTTGCCACTTGAAGATGTGAACCAAAAATATAAAAGGTATCACCCACCTTAATAACGGAAGGGTCATGAACGGAAACATTCCTGAATGCTGGAACCGCATTCTCAATGGATGTGGAAACTTGCGGGTTGGAACTGATTGCCCCCGGACTATCCGCGAATACGGAGACGGGAGCCAAAGCTGTTGTCGTAAGTAATGCAGAGCTCAGTAATGAAATATTAAGTACGCTTACCCAATAACGTTTCATACGTTTCCCCTTTCCCAATACCTGAAATGAAAAATCACCCTATTCATTGCCGCAAACGTTATTTGCTCTGACAGCCCTCCTTTTGGTTCTCATAAATTATCAAGCGCTTTCATTTGCTATATTATCAATCAATTTATATATTTGTAAACCATAAATATCAGGGTTAGGGTGACTTTAGGATGGAGAGGGAGATAAGCAAAAGGTCGATGTATTCGAAATAATTCCTATGATATAACGGATTTTTTGTAATTTTGGGATTGAAATCTTTACTCGGAATAAGATACTATACGATTAGATCATTTGTTTATGTATTTATCAATCAATTTATATTTATACGAATTAAAGAAAGCTTATCTATGATAATTTAGGCTACATAGGAGGAATGAACATGAATACATTTCATAATCAACTAATTGCACACTACAAGTTTGAAGATGCAGCCGACATTGGCAAGGATAGTTCAGGAAATGGGCACGTTGGAGGCGCCGCAGGAGAGAAAATACCCGACATTTCCGAAGTGAATGGCAGATGGGCGGTTACTTTTACTGGAGGATCGAACGGAACATCCTATTTGGAATTGCCTTCGAATTTGCTGCAAAATGTAAGCGACAACACTGGAGTAACTGTTGCATCATGGGTCCATTTAGGCAAGGGATCGAACGTGTGGGAGCGGATTTTCGACTTCGGCAAAGGAGAAAAGGGCCCCTATTTATTTCTGACTCGTCAGATGCGGGGCACGTTATATGCAGGTGATGATCTGGTTGTAGACCCGGGACGTGGATTTGCCAGTGGGGAATGGATGCATGTTGCTTTGTCAGTAGCAGGCAGTCAGGGCGGCACACGCAGCAGCGCGGGTCCGGTTGTATATGTGAATGGAGAGAAAGTAGCGGATGGCTCCATCAGTCAGACGTCTAGTGGCAACTATGCCAAGCTGCGCAGATGGTTTGATTCGTTCGTAGATCCTGCGAATTATAGCCGCAATTATATTGGACGTTCTCAGTACGCGGCAGATGTGGATTTTGCAGGCTCACTATCTGATTTTCGGATTTATCAGGCGGCTCTGTCCATGGATGAAGTGATCGAAGTCATGTGCGAGTCCCTGACGGATGAAGAGATTGTGAAGCTGGCAGGAGATAAATATTTGTCTGCTCCAGCCCGGATTATTACCAAAGACGTGTCATTGCCTGTAGATTTGCTGGGGGGCAAGGTAAACGTTCAATGGAAATCAAGTCAGCCAGAAGTTCTGTCAGCGAATGGACAAGTTCAACCCCTGAGCTCAGCACAGGAGATTCGTTTGAACGCACTTTTGACCAAGGGTGGAATTACGCTGAACAAAAGTTTTGATGTGTCCATTGTGCCAGAACACCTTCCGCCTTATACCGTGACAATTCATGGGGACCAGCAGGTGGCGGATATTAGTGAAGTGATGTATGGCCTATTCTACGAAGATATCAACAATGCAGCAGATGGGGGAATCTATGCGGAGTTAGTTCAGAACCGCTCGTTCGAATCTTTTGCATTCGATACGTACTCACATGACTCTGGAGAATGTGGTTGTTCGACAGGTCGGAACCGTGATCCTTTGTTTGCCTGGTCCGGGGATACCGAGAAAATGATCGTACAGCATACCGACGGAATAAACACTCATCTTAACGTGGAAGACCCGGAAGTGAACGCTTATTATGTAACGGTTCAGGCGGGTGCGACCATTCGAAATCGCGGATTCTCGGATTCCAATCAGCATTGTGCCATGTCCATTAAGAAAGGAGAGGCATATGATTTTACCATCTGGGCCAAGGCTGTATCCGCAGGAACGATTACGGTTCAATTGCAGGACGGGAACGGTGATGCCATCAGCGATTCTGTTACCCTGCAAGTTGAGGGCGGTAACACATGGAAGAAGTACGGGATCGCCTATTCCGATACCCGTGTCCTTGTGGCTAATGCCGAATTCAGCGGTCATGCAAGTGGCAGCCATGTGTTGACTCACCCCAATTCTCCCAACATCACCAATTCCAACGTGACCTTGACCGGAACGGAGACCGCGCTTGGGCAATTGGTACTTTCCTTTGAAGGAGACATTTCCATAGACATGGTGTCGTTGATTCCGCAGGATGTATGGGGAGCCGATCCAAAAGAGCAGGGAGTATCCGCTTCAGCACATGCCAACTACACCGGGAATCCGAACTATCGGCTTAGGAAAGATCTGGTTCAAGCCCTTGTTGATCTGCATCCAAAGTTTCTGCGTTTTCCAGGTGGATGCATTTCCGAAGGTTCGTTCATTTGGGACAATGTGTATGACTGGAAGGATTCGGTGGGAGCGGTAGAGCTTCGCAAAGAGAACTATAACGTCTGGGGTTACATGATGACGATGGGTCTAGGTTATATGGAGTATTTCCAACTGGCAGAAGATTTGAATGCTGCTCCGGTTCCGGTTATGGCCTGTGGTGTTCTGTGCCAGGCTCGATCGGATTACGCACATCCGGCGGGTGGCGCTTTGAGGGATTACTATATCCGAAACTTTACAGACCTGATCGATTTCGCGCTCAGCACGGATATTGAACATAACGAATGGGCTGCCATTCGAAGTAGCATGGGACATCCTGAACCATTCGATCTGCGTTATCTTGGCGTAGGTAATGAGAACTGGGGAACCGAATTTTTTGCCAACTTTGAAGTATTCAAGACGTCAATTGATGCGTATATGAAACGTAATTATCCTGATCATGAGCTTCATATCATTTCGACAGTCGGCGCCCAGGCGGACGATGATGCGTACCAACAGGGCTGGAAATTCCTGAGCGGCAATCTGACCGGATCAGCTCAGGTTGCTTTTGCAGATGGCAAAGAGGTCATCGAGGAGACGGTCACTTGGTATGAGAACCAGGACAACTATATGGATACCATTGCGGATGAGCACTACTATCGCTCCAATGACTATTTGCTGAACAACGTGGATCGGTACAACTATTATGAGCGGGCTTATCATGAAGACGGCAGTATGGATTGGACAGAAACATCCAAGGTATTTGTGGGAGAATATGCATCCACGGACAAAAATACACTGGCAGGTGCGATCGCAGAAGCTGCAGTCATGACCGGTTTTGAAAATAATGCGGACGTTGTTCGCCTGGCTGCCTATGCGCCGCTGTTCAACAAAGTACTGACGGATGGTACTTACCGCTGGACGCCGGACTGCATCTGGTTTGATGATGAAACGGTGTGGTATACACCGAATTATTATGTGCAGCAGCTTTTTGCCAAGTATGTGGGTGAGCAGGTGCTGGGCACTTCATTTTCAACGTACAGCAAGGGTCAACCGATAGCACTCATTCCACGTGGAGGCATCGAGATTGCGACAGGCAATGCGGACATTGTGGTGAAACGGATTACGGTCACATCGAACCAGGATGGCAGCGTGCTGTTTACAGAAGATTTCAGGCAGCAGACAGCGCTGAATGAGGTGTGGAATCAGATTCCGGGATCGGCAGGATATACGCTGGAGACGGGAAAAGGACTGATTTTAAAAGCGCAGTCAAGCGGTCTGAATGGGTTATATCTACTGAATGATGAATGGTCAAATTATAAAGTGGAAGTCGAGGCTGAGCGCATAGCGGGTGAGGATGGCTTCACCATCGGTGTGGGGTTGACGGATAGTTCACCTGAGAAAAAGGATGTCATCGAATACGCAATCGGTTATGGCGGCAATGCAACGGGAGTCAAAGTATATAAACAAGGTGTAGAAGGCTACACTCTGGGCGATTATTCTTCCAGTTCAGCGGCGGGGAATCTCCGGGCAACCAACTATGAACCGCTGGCGAACGATACGAATTATACGATTACTGTCAATTATGGTGGCGATACAGGGAAGAATCTAATCTGCTCTTATACCGATGGTCACACGACCAGCAGAATTCTGGATTACAAGCTGGAAGCATACAACCGGGATGTATTCCATTCCGTTACGAGAGATGCGCAGCATGTGTATGTGAAGCTGGTGAACGCAGATGGGGTGGACAAAGCAACCCAAATTCACCTTCAAAATCTGAACGTTACCTCTGTTGCGAAACGGATAACACTTGGCGGAGATGAAGAATTGCTACATGTTCCTAATGTGAACCAGAAGAATGATGAGAAAATTGTTCCACTAGAACAAGTGATTCATCTGCAGGAGGATTCGGTTGTTTTGCAGCTTCCTGCTCATTCGGTCAATGTATTGGTTATGGATGTCCAGAAATAATAAGTTTTAATATTTCAATAGTAACCTGATGCAGCCTTAGAACCGCGATACTCGCGGTTTTTTGGTGTTCCGGGAAGAGAGTCAACAAAAGATACCTAAAGTAAATAGCCTACACTATTGCCGATTCCTGACGGATTCTATAATGAATTTGAAGGAGGAGACAGCTCATGCGTTCCAACTACAGACAATTTATACGAAACGTTCCGCTTCATCTCATGATATTGCCTGGATTGATCATTATTATTGTATTCGGTTACATTCCGATGGCGGGACTCTCCATTGCCTTTCAGAATTTCTCTCCCATTGCCGGATTCAAAAATATGAACTGGGTCGGCCTGGACAATTTCAGGTATCTATTCGATCTGCCGGGGTTCGGTCAGGTCGTATGGAATACGGTATTTATTTCCGCGATGAAAATTGTGTCCGGTTTGGTCATTCCCGTACTTGTGGCCTTGCTGCTGAATGAGGTGCGCAAAACAGGTTTTAAACGAACAATTCAGACGGTCATCTATATGCCGCATTTCTTTTCCTGGGTTATATTGGCCGGTATCATTGTAGACGTATTGTCCCCTAGTACAGGAATTGTAAATATGCTGCTTAAGGCGATAGAGGTTGAACCTGTTCAATTCCTGGCCAGTAACGAATGGTTTCCTTACATACTCGTCATTACGGACCAATGGAAAGAATTCGGATTTGGCACGATTATATATTTGGCCGCACTGACAAACATTGATAAATCCCTGTACGAAGCATCTGTCATGGATGGAGCAGGAAGATGGAAGCAGACCTGGCATATTACGCTGCCTGGCATTCGTCCCATCGTGATTCTAATGGTTACACTGAGTCTGGGTAACGTGCTTAACGGTGGTTTTGACCAAGTGTTCAACCTCTACAATCCACTGGTCTATGAATCCGGAGACATTCTGGATACGATGATCTATCGGATCGGTCTGCAAGATGCTCAGTATTCGGTATCAACCGCATTGGGTCTCATTAAGTCAGTCGTTTCGTTTATCTTTATCGGACTTGGTTATTTCCTCGCCTATCGATTAGCCAATTATCGGATTTTCTAGAAAGGAGGCAAGAACATGCATCACGCTTCGAGAGCCTATCGTTGGTTTCTGGGATTGAATTATGTCATCCTGACCCTTCTTGCCTTGCTATGCCTGTTTCCTATTGTGAATATTCTGGCGATTTCGTTTAGTTCAAGTGATGCAGTCAAGGCGGGGAGTGTGACATTCTGGCCGGTGGACTTCACCTTATCCTCGTATAAATACATTCTCGAAAATCAGCAGTTTCTAAATTCATTCGGTACAAGTCTTCTCCGTGTGGTACTCGGAGTTGCGACCAACCTGATCTTCACGATTCTTGTAGCCTATCCGCTCTCCAAAGAGGCAGCAAAGTTTCGTTCCAGAACGTTCTATGCGTGGGTTTTTGTCTTTACCATGCTATTCAGTGGAGGATTAATCCCGGGTTATCTGATCGTCAAGGAAGCAGGTCTTTTGGATTCCATCTGGGCTCTGATATTACCGGGAGCGGTTCCGATCTTTAATGTATTGCTTATGCTGAATTTCTTCCGGGGTTTGCCGAAGGAGCTGGAAGAGGCGGCTTGGATGGATGGCGCAGGCCATTTCCGCACGCTATGGAGCATTTACCTTCCCATTTCATTGCCCAGTATCGCAACCATTACATTGTTTGCCATGGTGGGACACTGGAACGCGTGGTTTGATGGCATGATCTATATGAAAAGTCCGGAAGGTTATCCGCTAGCCACGTATTTGCAATCGATGCTCCAGCAAGTGACGATGATTCAGAGTGAAATGATGACCCTGGAGGATGCAACTCTGTTAAGTCGGGTGTCGGATAGAACGACCCAGGCATCCCAAATCTTTTTGTCCGTTATCCCCATTTTGCTGGTGTATCCGTTCCTGCAAAGGTATTTCGTTCATGGACTTGTTGTCGGTAGTGTAAAGGGATAAGATCGATGGAGGAAAACCAATGGGAGGAGCCGATTTCCGGCTCCTTTTTGCCGTTGAGGAGAGGAGTGAAAGGGAAATGAGAATCGCGGTGGGCACCTGGAAAAATGCATCCATCGTCGTCAAACTGATGATTGCTTTTGTGCTCGTCATCCTGCCCCTATATGGGATCAGCATTATGATCACGCATACCAGCTCCAAGCAAATGCAGACGGAAGTGGAGAAGGCGCATGAATCAAAGCTATATTTTTACCACAATCATCTGCAATTCGAACTGGAGCGAATGAGTGGGCTTGTTACCGAATTTTCGTTCGATGAAACGATGTCTACCCTAAGTACACGAGCTGCGATTATGAGTAGATATGAGGTGACTTCCAGTCTCAATAATATCCACAACAAGCTGGGGCAGATCATGGTGACGAGTCCCTATATCAGCGATGTTGTGTATTACGTTCCGGCTCTGCATAAACGAGTAAGCGCGGTGGACGGAATTCGCAATGTAGAGGATACAGAATGGAAGGATCTGCTGGAAACTATGGGAAATCTGAATGGTGAGTTGTCTTATTCTGATAACAATCTTTATTTTCTCAAAAGCAATCCGTATAACATGAATCATGAAGAACCACCCAATTTTATATTAGGCATACGCTTGTCTGCAGAAGAACTGAAGCACAGATTACAGCAGCTCGCGGAAACAGGAGGCAGTGATATTACGCTGAGCTTCGGAGAGAAGCGCAATGTCGCCATTTCCTCTTCAGACGAACCTACATCGGCGGCATTATTGCAACGGGTATCACCGGTATCACCTGTATCCATGCAAGTGACGAGATTTCAATCCGATCCATATCTGTATTATTCGCTTTATGATCCCGATCACTCGTTCACGCTGACAGCCAGTATCCCTAATGATGTGCTCCAAGCTCCGCTGGAACAATACAACCTATGGCTGTGGACGTTGACGCTTATTTCAATTGTTATCATTATGATCTTCTCCTTTTCGATCTACAGGTCAATTCACAAGCCGTTATCTGTGCTCATTCGCGGGTTCAGAATGGCGGAGCAGGGCCAGACAAATATTCATATTCCGCAATCCAGACGCGATGAATTCGGTTATTTATACTCTCGCTTCAACCACATGATAGAGCGCTTACATATTTTGATTGATGAAAATTATGTTGCCCGGATTCGAACCAGCGAGGCAGAACTCAAACATTTGCAGTCCCAGATTCAGCCTCACTTTCTATATAACAGTCTGTTCAGCATCAAGCAAATGGCCGAGGTCGAGAATGTTGAATTAATTCAGGAATTCACCGACTATTTGGGTCAATATTTCAGGTATATGTCCAGGGATTCTCATTCCGAGGTATCGCTCGGTGAAGAGGTGGACCATGCCTTGGTCTATGCTTCTATTCAGAAAATTCGATTTGGCTCAAGAGTCCAACTGCAATTGGAGGAACTAAGTAGGGAGTATCGAGACATCGCCATTCCTCGAGTCATCATTCAGCCGATTGTGGAGAACGTTTTCGAGCATGCCCTTGCCAAGCGCAGTCAGGGAGGAATTCTGAAATTATCCTATCAAGTGGACCATCACAAATTGTCCATTCGGATAGAAGATGATGGTGATCAATTAAAGGATGAAATCCTGAGCAGCCTGCAAGCATCCTTTCAGGAATCTGCGAACCCGAGACATGGGGATGAAGAGATTACGGGACTAATGAATGTGAATCAACGTTTACGGATCAAGTTCGGGACGGGCTATGGTCTTTGTGCGCAGCGTAGTGAGTTGGGCGGTTTATGCATGATTTTAAATATTCCATGGAGACGGGAGTAATCGTATGCAGCGCATGTTAATTGTCGATGATGAACCGGTTATTTTGGATGGTCTTTATGCATTCTTTCAAAAAGCGGATTTTCAGGATATGGAGATCATTAAGGCATACTCTGCCTTTGAAGCAATCGAGTGGTTGAATTCTGTCAAAATTGATATCGTGCTCAGCGACATCTGTATGCCAGGCATGGATGGCATGGAACTGATCGAAAAGATTATGGATCGCTGGCCACGATGCAAAGTGCTATTGCTGACAGGTCATAACGAATTTGATTATGCACACCAAGCAATACGTAACCCTTGTGTTGTGGATTACCTGTTAAAGACAGAGGGCATGAGTCATATTCGCGCAGCGGTAGAGCGGGCGTTAACACAAATATCGGAGGAAAATGATTTCCGTTACCAGCATGCCTGGTTCCGCAGCAAGCTGCCCAGAGCGCTGCCGCAGCTACAGAGACAGTTACTGCTGGATCTCCTAAAACGAACGGAAAGACATGATACCGCCTCGCTTCAGGAAGAGTTGGATGCGGTCCAGTTACCTTTCATGTCCAACGAGCCTGTAATTCCGGTCATTATACGGGTTGAGGAGTGGAACAACTATCAATCCCAGGCGGACCGAAGTTTAATTCGCTATGCGGTTGCCAACGTTGCGGAGGAGCTGCTTCAGGATAAGGCCAAGGTCAAGGCTATTGATCTGGATTATCAGGTGATCGCCTGCTTTGTTCAGCCAAAGGTGGAGCCATCGAGCTTCCATACAGGACAGCAGGAGAAGTGGGAACAGACACTGCGTTTCGTCTATGGAACGCTGGAGTCTGTGCAGCAATCCTGTGCGGATTGTCTGAATCTGTCCGTCTCCATTATGGTGAGCGAACAGGCGGTGGAGTGGATGGAGTTAAGTCAGGCGATTACACAGCTGCGCCTGTCGATCCATGAGGGCCCTGGACTTGGGATGGAGAAGCTTCTTCGGGTCAAAGTGCAGCATGATTCGCCATACACCCCCAATAGTCTGAATCAGCAGAGTGTTGCAGCTCTTCATCTGGATCAGATCAGGCAGCGTGTTACAGCAGGTGACAGAGAGTGGATGGAGTCGTTTCACAAATGGACCGAGGCTTCAAAAGAAGGACTTCAGGACCCTTTCTTTCGAATGAAGATCTATTCAGGAGCAGGTAATGGACTGATCGAGCTTCTTCATGAACTGGGCTTGTACGAATCAGCGATGAAGGAAATTGCGTTATCTCGTATGCTTCATTTTGACATCCATACTCCTTGGTCTGATCTGGTGGTTTTCTATCAATCGGCATATGAATGGATTATCTCCAAAAGAAGTGTTACACGCATCCATGATCAGTCGCAGATTCTAATTACGATTCATCATTATATCAAGCACCATCTGGAGGATGACCTATCGCTAACCCGAATTGCACAGGAGGTTTCCCTTAATCCGTCATATCTGTCCCGTTGGTACAAACGTATTACAGGCAAAGGCATATCCGACTATATCCATGACCGGCGCATTGAGCGCAGCAAGGAATTACTTCTCGGCTCCACCTGCAAAATGCATGAAATATCCGCTAAGGTCGGATTTAGTGATCAGCATTATTTTTATCGTTTCTTCAAAAAGGCCACCGGCTGCACGCCGCAGGAATATCGGGATCAAAAAAGTTAGATCAAGTCTGAAATGGTAAATCAAAGATACCAGATGTCAACGGGGTACACTCGAAGTGATAGCGCTTTCTTTATACAATAAAATTATACCTCACGGGGGAATAAAAAGGGGGATTCGCATGAACATGTCATTAAAGAAATTCTCATTGTTAACGTTAACCATGGTTCTGGCAACCACGCTTGCAGCCTGTTCATCGGGTACGGGTAGTGCTGAGAATGAAGCGCAACCGAACAAACAGCAGGATGCGGGAGGCCCGCTTACGAAATATGATCCACCCATCAAATTAACATCAACTATGAATGAAACAGGGAAAGAAACGCTCGCCGAAGGCGATACACACGCCAATAACATATGGACCAGAGGATACAAGGACGAGCTTGGGATCGATGTCACCTATGACTGGATTGTCCCGGATGCCAATTATAACGATAAAATGAACGTCACCCTGGCGAGTGGCGATTTGCCAGATGTATTGAAAGTAAGTGCTGTGCAGTTCGAACAACTGCACGAAGCTGGGATGTTGGAAGATTTGACAGAGGTTTATGATAAGTATGCATCCGATCTGGTCAAGGAATTTATGTCTGCTGAGGATGGAGCAGGCTTGAAACCGGTAACCAAGGATGGGAAAATTTACGCGATGGTGAGTTTCCCAGGCTCACTTGATTCCTCAGATATGGTCTGGATTCGTCAGGACTGGCTGAAGAAAGTGGGACTGGAAGCGCCAAAGTCTATGCAGGATATCATTAAGATTGCGGAAGCCTTTACCTTTGAAGATCCTGACGGAAATGGTAAAGATGATACGTATGGTATTGCACTCAACAAGGATTTGCCAATTAATGCGTTCCTGCTCGGCTATCATGGTTATCTCGAAACCTGGATCAAGGATGCTTCAGGTCAGGTTGTGAATGGAACCATTCAGCCTGAAGTGAAGGAAGGATTGCGAGAACTGCAAAATCTGTACCAGAAGGGCGTTATTGATCCTGAGTTTGGAGTGAAGGACTTTGCAAAAATGATGGAGGATGTCAACGGGGGTAAGTCAGGCATATTCTTCCTCCCACAATGGGCACCATTTCAAGTCAGCAGCATGATCAAGAAGGATAAGAACGTGGACTGGCTGCCTTATCCGGTTCAATCTATTGATGATCAGCCTGCCAAAACGCAGAACCACCTTAGCTTGGGCGGCATATTCGCCGTTCGTAAAGGATACGAGCACCCGGAAGCCTTAATCAAGCTGCTGAATTTCCAAGCAGAGAAAATGTTCGGTGAGTCAGCCAAGGAAGAGCGTGCTGCATATTTGAACGGGGTAACCGGACTCGGTTTTCAGAATGCGACCGTATCCAATCTGCCTGCCAACAAAAACGTAAAAGCACAAGATGAAGTCGAGCAGGCGCTCAAAACGGGAGATACTTCCGGATTAGAGCTCGAAGCAAAGCTATTCTACGATGATATTATGGATTACCGCAATGGAAATCTGGATAAGTGGCATATGGAACGTATTTTTGGACCGGAAAGCTCGCAGGGTGTCATTAAATATTATCGGGATAACGACCTCATTGTCATGAATGAATTTATCTACGCCCCGACGAGAACCATGAACACCAAACAGGCAACCTTGGATAAATTGCGCGCTGAGACATTTCTGAAAATCATCTATGGCAACCTGTCTATTGACGAGTTCGATAAATTTGTTGCAAATTGGAAAAAGCTTGGCGGAGACCAGATCACTCAGGAAGTGAATGAAGTCATTAATGCGAATAAATAAGGCATAGCAAAACAGCAAATGCCACTCTGCGTGCGATACGCAGGGTGGCATTTTGTATTACAAGCGAGAAAGGTCATCCTGTTTCATGAGAGTTCTCTTTCTGCTTCTTGCGATATTCATTGGGGCTGCAGCCCATCTCTTGCTTAAACAGTTTGGTGAAGTGAGAGTAGTTGGTATAACCGACATTTCCAGCAATGGTATGCACCGATTGTGCGGTGGTCTCCAGCAAATGTCGGGCCGCCACAAGACGGGTATGGATGACATAATGGCCCAGTGAAATGCCCATTTCTTTCTTAAACAGTCTTGCTAGATAATCTGGATTCAGATAGACCATCTCCCCCAGGTTATTCCTCGTTAGATCTTCTCCATAGTGAGTGCGTATATAATGGGTAATCTCATGTACAACCGACTTGGGCTGCTCGGCAACATTCAGATATTCCGCAGCCGTATTGACCAGGTAGGCAATATAGGATTGCATGTCTTCAATAGAATGCAGAGATTGCATGAACAACTGATCATTCGTTTTGCCCATATACAGCTTGTGCACTTCGATCTCCTTACTCTTCAATTGGGCATACACAAGTTGCACCAGATCAAGACGCAACAGACTTAGAACAGCGGTGCCTACCACCTCTTCACGGACAAGTTGATGCATATAACGCCCTGTTTCATCCAGAAACGCCTGGAAGCGATTTTCATTCAACAATTTCTCCAGCAATCCCAGATCAGGCGGTGTGTAATTCAATTCAGGTCTATTATAGTTTTCCAGTAAAAAGGTTTGGTTGCGGTGTTTGATTCGTTCTTCATTCATAAGCAACAACTCGTTGATGGTATGACGAATCTGACCCAGTGGCAGAGAGAACCCGATACTACAGCAGACATCCGACTTCAGGTAATTATTAACCTCCGGGATAAACGAACCGCACATGGATTCGATCAGCTGTGCATCCGGCGCTCTGTTCCATTTTAGAATAATCATCCAGTTATGATCCTTGATCTCGGTAATGGCTTCAATGGAGAAGAGAGTGTCCTGAAACCGTTCAACCATCACATTCAAACAAGCGTAATCGAACAGGTTCTTGTCGGTCTTGCCCAGCGTATGATCATACGGAAACAGGTTAACCAGAATAGGCAGAAACAGATCTGTTGTGTCATAAGGCAGGTTTTGTTCTGTCAAAAAGGCAGAGACGTCGGCAGGGCCGGAAGGAAAGGCTTTACCGGAGATCAGCCTGCGCCAGCTATCCTCAATTAGTTTGCTCCGATTTTTCTGCCACAGTTCACCCTCATGAATGGCTTTCTCAATGAACTGCTGGTCTCGGGCTTTGGCAACCGCCTTTTGTATAATAAGCGTTAACTTGTCAAACTCAATAGGCTTCAGAAAATAATCAAAGCTTTGCAGCTCAATTGCTTTCTGGGCATAGTTGAAATCGGCATAGTTGGTCAGAAATATCGTCTGTACATTATGCGATTCGTCCCGGACCCATGCGAGTAATTCCAGCCCGCTGCCCTGGGGCATCTCAATATCACAGATGAGAATTTGAACGGGATGATTTTGCAAAACCTCCTTGGCCTGCGCAATATTGTAGGCTGTGAATATCGTATGAATCCCCAAGGCCTTCCAATCGATTTTCTTTTCCAAAGCCATAACTACAAAATAATCATCATCAACCAGCAATGCATTCATGGTTTGTCACCTCTCCCGAAGTATCTGAATTCAGTATCATTTTAGGCAAGGAAAGCGTGATCCGAGCGCCACTTGCATCGTTTGCAAAGGTAATATTCGCTTCATCCCGATATAACAACTCCAAACGTTGGATGGTATTCATAATGCCAATCCGGTTACCACCGGTTTGTTCCAGCGCTTCTCCACGCATCAGTGCGTCAAGAACATCCGGGCTGAATCCTGGACCTGTATCCGAAATCCGGATCAGCACATGATCGCCATTTTCCTGTCGTTGTTCCGTTACGGATAAAGTAATGCATAATTCCCGGTCTCGGGAGACCCCATATTTGACGGCATTCTCGATGAATGTCTGAATGACGAGTGGTGGCACAGCGATGCCCGTGATCACATCTGGATGTTCAATGCGGTAGGAAAAAGCATCGCGGTAACGCGACTTCTGGATATCCAGAAACGTTCTCACATGTTCAATCTCATCCTTCAGAAGAACGAAATTCTCCCCACTTTGAAAGATATATCGGAAATATCGGGACGTAGCCAGGGCCATACTCTCAATTTCCTCGTACATCTGCATCTGTGCCATACTGTACATGCTCGTCAGACAGTTCAGGAAGAAATGGGGCTTAATCTGCAATTTCATATAATCCAATCGTATTTTCTGTTTCTCTAATTCCTGCTCGTAGCGATCGATCTTGAACCGTTTAATCTGGGCTACCAGTTCTTTAAACTGTGCATTGACCTGCTCCAGTTCCATAATCCGACTGCTCTTGAAGTCTGTCGCTTCGTCCCCTTCGTTAATACGCGCCAAATTTTTGGAGAATCGCTGAATGGGAACAAGCAGATTTCTCCTGAAAAACATGATGATTGCACTTAATGTGGAGGTCACAATCAGAAAAAGCAGCATAATGAGCAGCTGAGCTACCATAATTTTCTCGAATGCACCAAACTTGATGGCCATGCGCACGCTGAATGCCGCATTGGAGAAGTCGCTGCTGACAATATTATGAGACTGGAACAGATCGAGAAATGAATGTCTCACTTCTGGTATGTGATCCCCGCCGGCAGGTCCAGAAAGTTGCACTCCATTCTCGTCTACCAGAGAGGCGTATCCGTTGGCCCCCAGATTAATCTGCTGGAGAGGGGCGATCAGTTCATCTGCGGATATCAAGGCAATAAGATAACGGTTGTAGTACGGCACAATATTGATAAGATAAGAAGTGCCGTTCACGTGAATTGGTGTCCAATGGGAATAGAACTTCTCATACACACCTTTATCACGGGTCAGCGTAATGATCTGCTTCTTCACTTCTGAATAATCCGAATAGGAGATACTTATTGGCGCGCAGTTGAGGAAATATTCACTATTCTCCAAATAATAAAAGAAATTGTACGACTGCCCGTAGTTTCGCTGTAGTTCGGCGAAGAGCAAATGTAATTTCTCGTTGGCTTTTAGGAACGGAATACTGTTCACGCCATATGTATTCATGTTGTCGAGATTCTCGTCATTGGCCAGTGTCCACCCCATGAAATGATTAATGTACGCAAAATCGTGATTAATGCGATTGATATACAGATCGGCTGCATCCTGCAAGTATTGGGTGGATTGCTGTTTGACCATGGAGATGGAAGCAATGCTGATTACGAGATCCAAGATGAGCACGACAAAGGAAATGACGAACATCATGCGGATATAATGCCGAATGGGGTAGGGTTTGATGGTGTTCAGGTTTGCCATGGAACAATGCACCACTTTCTTGATTGCTTGGTTATGAATACGCTTTAATATCTCAGGAATAGTATAAAACCTTTATTTGAAAAAAACATAAAGATTTGCATCTTTTGATTCATAAGTCCGGATTACACACACGAAAGTCTGGATAACGATATGATTTTTGCTTGTAAGCATCTTGGTTACTTGTAAAGTTCATTGATGGAACCATAGAAGTCCGAATAACGTCCTTAGCGGTCCGGTAAACCCAATGTGAAGCAGTTTATACTGAAGCTATTCCAGAGATGACAGGTCCTACGGGAGAGCAGCATCAGTATATTTACAGGAGGGAAGGAAGAACCATGAGGACCAATCCACTTTATATTGGAAGAACGTTGGAGAGAATCAGGCGAAACTGGGGCCTTTACGTTTTGCTTTTTCCAGCGGTTCTGTTGACACTTTTATTTGCCTACAAGCCGATGTACGGCGTATTAATCGCTTTTAAGGACTACAGTCCGGCGTTGGGAATCGGAGACAGCCCTTGGGCTGGATTCAAATACTTTGAGAAATTCTTTCATTCCTATCAATTTACCAATACGATACGTAACACACTTGTGATCAGTCTGTACAGCTTGGCTACTTTTCCGATCCCAATTATGCTTGCACTACTGGTGAACCAGATGAGAGCAGGAAGATTCAAGAGGCTTTTTCAGACAGTCTCCTATATGCCTCACTTTATTTCAACGGTAGTTATGGTTGGGTTGATGCTGATCCTGTTCTCGCCAAGTACAGGGCTCGTTGGCAATATGTATCAGCTGTTTGGAGCACAAGCACCGGACTTAATGGGTTCATCAGCTCTGTTCAGCAGTGTGTATGTATGGTCTGACGTGTGGCAGCATGTCGGTTGGGATAGCATTATCTATATTGCCGCGCTGTCTGCCGTAGACCCAAGCCTCTATGAAGCGGCCACAGTTGATGGGGCAAGTCGATGGCACAAGGTTCGTTATATTGATATTCCTATGCTGCTGCCGACTGCCATCACGCTGCTTATTCTGCGGGTAGGCGGATTACTGGGCGTAGGATTTGAGAAGGTGTATCTGATGCAGAATGACCTGAACATTCTCTCAAGTGAGATTCTGTCTACTTATGTATACAAAATCGGGTTACTGAGCAGCCAATACAGCTTCTCCTCAGCGATAAACCTGTTTAATACCGTCATTAATTTCATTTTGCTTATTCTGGTCAACCAGTTGTCCAAGAAATACAGTGAAAACAGTCTATGGTAGGGGGGAGACAAACAAGATGAGCGTTATGGAACCGGCAGCAATGACCAGAACTCCCCGTACAAAACGTCGACCACGTGTTACGGTTGCAGAAGTTGTACTGTATGCCTTTGCTGTTCTTTTTCTGATTGCTATCATTTATCCGATCTATTTTATTGTCATCGCCTCGTTCAGTGATCCTTCATCTGTGGCTAACGGACAGGTGTGGGTTTTCCCCAAAGGTTTCACGCTTGAAGGGTATAGGGAACTGCTGCGACACGAAAATATCTGGATCGGATATCGAAATACCATTCTGTATACGGTGGTGGGAACACTCTTCGGGCTTGTCGTTAATATTTCGGCGGCTTACGCATTATCGAGAAAAGATCTGGTCGGGCGCAAATTTTTCTCGCTGTTCTTTATCTTTACGATGTTCTTCAGCGGCGGCTTGATTCCAACCTTCCTGACGATCCGCGACTTCCATCTCTATAACACGTTCCTGGTGATGGTGCTTCCGTTCTCCGTCGTGGTTTTCGACATGATCGTCGCCCGGACATTTTTCCAGACCAGTATTCCGGGAGATTTATGGGAAGCTGCCCAGATCGATGGCTGTGGTAACCTGCGGTATTTTGTACTCATCGTATTGCCGCTGTCCAAAGCAATCATCGCAGTCCTTGGACTATGGATTGCTGTAGGGTATTGGAATTCATATTTTAATGCCCTGATTTATCTAAAAGATCCGAATCTGTATCCGCTGCAACTAATTTTACGTAATATCCTCATCACGAATCAGATGCAGTCCGGCATGGGTACAGGAGAAGCAGCACAAGTTGCCCTGCGTCTTGCCAATTTGATGAGGTATTCCGTTATTATCATCGCTACAATTCCGATCATGTGTGTGTATCCGTTCATCCAAAAGTATTTCAATCAGGGGGTGATGATCGGCGCAGTGAAGGAATAAGGTGGGTTGAAATTCATTACGAATCAAGGGGGTTCCCAAATGGGGAAAAAGATAGGCAAGAAGTTATTCACCAAAATGAACAGCCTGCTTCTCGTGTCGGCCATGTTGGTCAGCGTTGTTGGTTGTAGTAGTGGAAATAGTAGTGAACCTGCGGAGACTACGATTTCAAGTGATTTTAACAAGGAAGGTCTTCCGATTGTCAATAAACCGGTCACACTCAAGGTACTGACGGTTCGTTGGGGGAATATGGGCGACACCTTTACACAGAACCAATGGCTCAAGGATTTGGAGAAGGATTCCAATGTGAAAATTGAGTGGCAGGTCATGTCCTCTAATGACTGGGGGGAGCAGAAATCCATTATGCTTGCCAGTGGTACACTCCCGGACATTATCTTGGGTGACCAGGTGTTCAGCGATTCGGACATTGTAAACAACCTGAGCTATTTCCGTCCACTGGATGAGTATATTGACTCGTATATGCCCAACTTGAAGGCTGCTATGCAAGAGACGCCAGACATGAAGAAAATCAGTACGTTTCCTGATGGCAAAATCTATTCCATGCCAACAAGACTGCCTGCCCGTCCGAAGAGCCGGAATCAGCCTGTAATTAATAAGGCTTGGCTTGATAAGCTGGGGCTGAAAGCACCAACGACAACAGAAGAACTGTATCAAGTGTTGAAAGCGTTTAAGGAAAAAGATCCGAATGGAAATGGAAAACAGGACGAAATTCCGTACACGGAAACGGGTCTGAATGTGGATTTCCTCAATCCATTTGGAATCACTGACATTAATGCCAGCAGTATGATTGTGCAGGACGGTAAACCGGTCTTCTTCCCAACGACTGACGCCTATAAAGAAGCTCTTATTTATACACACAAGCTGTATTCAGAAGGGTTGATTGATCAGGAACTGTTCACACAAGACAATACAATGACATCAGCCAAATGGCAAAATGCAGACATTCCAATCGTCGGCTTCAGCAACCAATGGACGCCCGATGCAGTATTTGGCAAGTGGAGCGACGAATATGAAGCGATTGCGCCTATTGCCGGACCTGATGGCAAACGTTATCAACCAGGTGATCCGGGCGGTATGAATCTGGCCCGTAATGAACTGCTCATTACAAGTTCATGTACTGTTCCAGAAGTAGCGGCACGCTGGGCTGATCAGTTCTATTCCAATGAAGCCAGCATTCAGAATTTCTGGGGTGCGATTGGAACTGTAATCAAGAAAAATGATGATGGCACATATACGCTGATGGACCCGCCAGCAGGCACTAGCGCCGATGCTTGGTACTGGGATCAATCCCTGCGTGATTTCGGACCCAAATATGTAAGCCCTTCCTTTGAAGAAAAAATTAAGCTTAATCCGAAGGCTGGTGACGGACTCAAGCTGCAAATTGATCAGTTGGGCAGTGCAGATGTAACGACACCTTATCCGAAGGTTATGTACAATGCTGAAGAGTTCCAGGAGCTGCCAACGCTGACAACGGATATTGACGGTTATGTAGCGACGATGCGAGCTCAGTGGGTAACCAAAGGCGGCATCGAAGACGGCTGGGATGCTTATATCAAAAAGTTGAATGATATGGGACTTGAACAGTTACTGACCATCCGTAATGATGCCTTCGAACGTTATATGAACGTCAAATAGAGTGGAGTTCAGTCACATCATTCATTGATTAAATAACAAACAGGTGCACTTCCTTATTGAAGGAGACACCTGTTTGTTCGTTTAAGATCTGCGTTTCAACAATAAAACGCCACTGATGCTCGATGTTTTTTTGCTATACACCACTTTAAAACCAATATCATTGTCCAGCAAACAGTTTAAGGCATTAATCAGCAATGCACCACGCACCAGTGTGAAGGTACAAGGGGATGTGTTCCCGATCACACGTACACTTCTGATTCGGCGTGCAGAACCGGGAACGAGCGGATTTCTGGACCAGTAGATCAATACCAAATCCGGTTGTGGAACAGCTTTTACACTAGCCATCCTCATCATCTCTTTTCTATTAGATTCTTTATAGTAAATGAAAAGGGAATGAGGAAGGTGTTAGACAATGGACGCGATATTTCATAAATGGACAATCGCCAGCTATGCCTCATGGCAAAGCTCATGTTATCCGTATTTGTAATTCACACACATGATTCGGACCAAAGTATGGTGTATCAGTCAATCATAAGTGTACTTCCAGTCCCATACATATAATGCTGGAGGTGATTGGAATGAGCAAGGAACCCATGGATGAGAACAAAAAGATAGAACAGCGAAATGCCTTTCTTCGGGATAATAACGGAAAAGAGATGTCTTCCAACGAAGGGGTTAAAATATCGGATGATAGCAACTCGCTAAAAGCGGGGGATCGCGGACCCACGCTGCTTGAAGATTTTCTGATGCGTGAGAAATTGTCTCACTTTGACCGGGAACGCATTCCGGAGAGAGTTGTGCATGCCCGGGGATATGGAGCCTACGGTGAATTTGAGTTATATGAGTCACTTGAAGAGTTAACGATGGCACATTTTCTTCAGGATACCGGTGTGAAGACACCGCTATTCGTTCGTTTTTCCGAGGTTGCAGGCTCCAAAGGAGTGAACGAAACGAATCGGGATGTGCGTGGGTTTTCAGTAAAGTTTTATACCGAAGAAGGCAACTTTGATCTGGTCGGCAATAATATTCCGATCTTCTTCATTCAGGATGGGATCAAGTTCCCGGATTTGATTCATGCACTGAAGCCGGAACCCAATAATGAAATTCCACAAGGCTCCACTGCGCACGATACCTTCTGGGACTTTATCGCGAATAATCAGGAGTCGGCAGCGATGGTCATGTGGATTATGTCTGATCGCACGATACCACGAAGCTTTCGAATGATGCAGGGATTTGGAGTACATACCTTCCGGCTGGTGAACAAAGAAGGCAAATCCAGATTCGTAAAATTTCATTGGCGGCCTGTACTTGGCATGCATTCTTTTGTGTGGGATGAGGCGCAGAAGCTGGGCGGGGCGGACCCGGATTTTCATCGCAGGGACCTGTGGGAGAATATCAATGCAGGTAACTTTGCTGAGTTCGAACTTGGAATACAGGTGCTGGAGGAAGCGGATGAATTCAAGTTTGATTTTGATATTTTGGATGCAACGAAATTATGGCCTGAAGAAGACATTCCGGTACGAATCATTGGCAAAATGACGATTAACCAAAATGTCGAGAATGTATTTGCGGAAACGGAACAGTCGGCTTTCCATCCTGGCAACATTGTACGTGGCATTGATTTCAGCAATGATCCACTGCTTCAAGGCCGGCTATTCTCGTATACGGATACACAATTGGCAAGGGTTGGCACGAATTATCAGGAATTGCCGATCAATCGTCCTGTATGCCCTATACATAACAACCAGAGAGACGGCGCTTCCCGATTTACTATTGATCGGGGGAGAGTCGCCTATCACGATAACTCTCTTGCCAATAATTCTCCCTATACTGTGCCCGGTACAAAAGGTGGGTTTGTAACCTATCCTTCCACGGTGCAAGGTCTCAAGGAACGGAAAACGGCACCTAGTTTCCTGGATCATTTCTCGCAGGCACGTTTATTCTGGAACAGCATGACAGGCGTGGAGAGGAGTCATATCATTCAGGCGCTCACGTTTGAACTTGGGAAAGTAAAGGACGTTTCAATTCGTCAACAGGTCGTTGATATGTTAGGGAATATCAGCACAGAGCTGGCGACCATTCTGGCCCACGAGCTTGGAGTCGCTGTACCGAACGTTCCCGAATCTTCAGTGACAAAATCCTCCCCTGCGTTAAGTATGGCCAATACTGTGTTTTCTCCCAAAACGCTGCGCGTCGGGGTGATTGTCGGTGAAGGATTTGATGGTCCCAGCACACAATACATTTTGGATGAGTTTAAGAGCGCGGGACTTCGTCCAGTCATTGTTCATGAAAGACAAGGTGTGGTCCATGGAACGAGCGGTGTGGAGTTGAAAGTGGACGACAGCTTTTTGACCGGATCACCTTTGGTATATGATGGGTTATTCATTGTTGGAGGACAGAAGGAAGATGATTATTTTCAGAAATACACCCGATCCTATGCCATTGAAACGTACAATCATTTTAAACCGATAGGAGCTACACCGACGGGGGCGGCCCTGATTCAGCCAGTCGGCATTATCGGCAAACCTGGTGTCATTGTGGAACAGCAACCTACAGCTTTTGCAGAACAATTCATTCAAGCCATGACCCAACAACGCTTTTGGGATCGAACGTAATTAGGTGGGATAAACTGGACATGGGAAGTTCAGGAGTCTAAACTGTATAGAACGATACAAACAAGAAGGAGCCCGAATCGAACCATGTTGCAGAAATTCGGTTTTACACAATATGAAAGTCAGGTATATGAGGCCATATTTGCGCAGGATGCACCGCTCGATGCCACATCCATTGTTAATTACTCCAATGTACCCAAGGCTAAGATATACGAAGTGCTTAATCGGCTTATTGATAAGGGAATCGTCCTAACAACTATGCATGGGAAGAAAAAATTGTACATGGCGGTTGATCTTCAGTCCATTATTCTCAAAATTAGGGCTGACTTTGAGAAGGATATTGAGGAATTAAAGACATATAAAATCAAACGTACATTCACAGATGAACATATCTGGACATTGAAGGATGCATCATCCATTGCATCGAACATTGAACAGCTCATTGAGGAAGCGGATTCGTATATCCTTTTTCTGGCCTGGAACGAACAAATGGAGAAATACCGGGAGCTTCTGGAGAGAAAAGAGGCAGAAGGGGTACATGTAGAGGTCTTGGCTGTAGGAGGACTGCAAACGTCTCTAACCCATAAATATTCGTTAATTCCGATGCTTGAGGACAGTAATCTTGAGCCCTCGCAGCTAATCATTGTTGACCATGGCTATCTCTTGTTTGCAGGTATCGAGCATGATTCATGGAAGGCCATCAAGACAACATCCAAACCGATTGTTAAAGCAATGACGGATTATTTCTATCATGACGTCGCTCTTACTCAAATTACCAAAAAATATGGTGACCAGCTGCTTCAGGACGAAGAAATCGCACGTCTGCTGGCGCGATTAATTTATTAAAACGATGGTTCCAAAGCTATTCTTTCGGAGAATAGCTTTTTTTGTATTGAAATCTTCTCTTGATTAAGTTACTATCGTAGTTGTAACTTTCGAGGAGGCTTCAAAAATGAATAAAAAAGTATATGTCCTGGCAATCGCGGCATTTGTGGTTGGTACCGTTGAACTCATTTTAGGCGGGATTCTGGACTTGATTGCAACAGATCTTCATCTGACCTTGGCCAAAGCCGGGTATTTAATTTCCATCTTCTCACTTGTCTATGCGTTATCTGCGCCAATTTTGTTAAATATGACGGCCAGATTCGAACGTAAAAAAGTATATATGTGCACTTTATTCGTTTTTCTAATCAGCAATCTCATCTCTGCGTTCAGTGCTAATTTCTATATTCTTTTGGCAGGCAGAGCATTGGGGGCTGCAACGGGCTCGCTGATTTTTGTCCTGTCTTTGACGCTCGCAGCTCGTATTGTGGAGCCCCAATATAAAGGGCGTGCTGTGGGAATAATCACGATGGGAGGAAGTGCATCACTGATTCTGGGTGTACCTCTCGGAATCTTTGTGGGTAATATCGCTGGATGGCGTGAAGTGTTTATTTTGATCGCGATTTTGACTGCAGTAGTCATGGTTGCCATTGGCATTGCCATGGACCGTGTGCAGCCGATTCCGGCAGTATCCCTGAAGAAGCAGCTTACTGCTCTATGGAATCCGAAAATGCTGGCAATCCATGTTACAACATTGCTTGTGCTTGCAGGACACTTGACGTTATATGCTTATTTCACACCATTTCTCCAGGAAGCGCTGGGAGCCAGCTCAACAATGGTCACCTTTATCTATATGATGTTTGGTATCGCTGCTGTAGCAGGCGGCGGCATCGGCGGCATCTTATCAGATCGCTTGCATCCAGCCAAAGCCATTATCATCGTGCTGATACCCTTTATTATAAGCATGGCGGTTATTCCGTTTAGTACCGGGTTGCCTTTAATTGCTTTCCTGATTCTGCTAAGTATCTGGAGTGCGCTAAGCTGGACCGTTACCCCGGTACAGAATAGTCTGATTATCAAAACCTCACCGGCAACGGCTGAAACGTTAATTAGCACCAATTCAGGAATTGCACATGCTGGTATTGCTCTGGGAACCTATATAGGTGGGATGGTTATCGATCATTCGTCCATTATGTATACAGGATGGGTGGGATCGGTTCTGATCCTGCTTGGTCTGGTGTCGGCCGTTTACGCAATTAGTCGCAAGGAGCAAACTGTTCAGGCGGCTGGATAATGTGTTGATTTAAAAGTTGTCTTTGCAAACTGCTATATATTTTTTTACTTCAGCAAACCTCTGCGATCCAATAATTATTGGATCGCAGAGGTTTTTTTAATAACATTAGGCATAATACCTCTATATTCAATTTGCAAAGAAACTTGATTTATTTAACTTATCCCATATAATTATTATAGCTTTATAAAGTATCTTAATTTAACAGTTCGAATATTAATATAGACGTAAAGGGGAAACAATCATGAGCAATATCACAACAAAATCAGAAAAACAAAAGATGATCGATGGTGAGCTGTACTTGGCTTCCGATCCCCAATTGTCTGAAGACAGGGAACATGCTAGAAAAATGACACGCATGTACAATCAGACTACAGAAACAGATGGTGAGCTCCGTACAAAAGTATTGAAAGAGCTATTGGGTTCAACGGGTGAACACCTGAGCATGGAACCGAACATTCATTTTGACTATGGATACAACATTCATGTTGGAGAGCATTTCTATACCAACTTTAACTGTACGATACTTGACGTATGTGAAGTGCGCATTGGGGATAACTGTTTAATGGGACCTGATGTTCACATATATACTGCTACCCATCCCTTGAATCCATTCGAACGGATAACAGGTGCAGAGTATGGTAAGCCAGTAACCATAGGAAATAATGTATGGATCGGAGGCAGGGCAGTCATTAATCCAGGGGTCACCATTGGGGACAATGTCGTTATTGCTTCCGGTGCCGTAGTCACAAAAGATGTTCCGGACAATATGATTGTTGGTGGAAATCCTGCTAGAATCATTAGAGAGATAGAGCTTTAATCTATTCATTTTGGACAGAAGAGTTGGAGGCATAAGAATTCATGACTGAAAAAGAGAAATCACAACTGGGACTACTGTATAATGCGAATTACGACAAAGAATTAATTGATGAGCGGTTGTACGCGAAGGGACTTTGTTACGAGTACAATCAGCTTCATCCAGGTAAGATCACTGAGAGAGAAGTATTGATCAAAAAGTTGCTTGGAAAAACGACGGATCGTTTCCTGATCGAGCAGCCATTTGTATGTGACTACGGCTATAACATTGAAATTGGCGAGAACTTTTATAGCAATCATAATATAGTTATGCTGGATGGAGCTAAAATCCGGTTTGGTGACAACGTTTTTGTTGCACCGAATTGTGGATTCTACACTGCTGGTCATCCTTATGATGTGGAACAACGTAACGAAGGGCTTGAAATTGTAGGTCCCATCACAGTGGGCAATAATGTATGGATTGGTGGCGGCGTGACTGTGCTTGCGGGTGTGACCATTGGAGATAACACAATCATCGGTGCAGGAAGTGTAGTTACCAGAGACATTCCTTCGGATGTAATTGCTGCGGGTAATCCATGCAGAGTTATTCGCAAAATAACGGAAGCAGACAAAACGAAGTATAGAAGAAGCTAACACAAATGTATACGAACCCTCAGAATGCCCGATGTTTTTTCATCGGGTGTTTTTAAACCCTTTGGAGATATTGTATAGTTACTACATTGGAGAAGAAACTATGGAGTAGGGGTGCTTATGAAAATAGCGAACGCGTATTTGATGAAAGAAATTAATATAAACCATGTACGCCAGGTCATGAAACGGGTAGAAACAGCAACCAAGCCACAACTGGCCTCTTTGACCAAGCTCAGTGTAGTAACCGTCAATTCACTGGTCAAAGAGTTGTGTGAACTGGGTGAACTGTTTGAGGACGAGACAGTACCTTCCAACGGGGGGAGACCTGCATTAACCTACAGATATAATTACGATTTTAGCTTGGCTTTGGTCATGTATATCAACGAAAAGCAGGGGCAGGATCTGATCACAGCCACTGTCATTAACTTAGAGGATAACATGGTGTTCAGAGAAGAATATACGATGCCCGCCTTTGACCAGACACACTTCTATGAAATCATTGGGAACGTACTGGCTCAACATGCTTCCATTAAAGTCATCGGTATCGGTATTCCGGGGCAAACCGTGAACGGAGAAATTACGGTGAGCAGTCACCGGCAGTTAGAAGGTGTCCGCATGATTGAAGATCTTGAAGCACAGTTCGGATTACCAGTCATGGTGGAAAATGATGTGAACGCTGCAATTAGCGGATATTGCGCAAAAAGAGAGTTAGACGAGGATCAGTGTGTCATCGGAATTTATTTTCCAACCAAATATCCTCCAGGCATGGGCATTTATGTGGACGGTAAAGTGATCAAAGGAAAACGTGGCATGGCCGGGGAAGTCAAATACCTTCCTATGGGAATTGATTGGTATGATACAGTGGAAAAGGAAGCGTTTATTGCAACGGTATGCAAAATGATTCAAATGGTAAATGCGATTCTTGCTCCAGACCAGGTGGTGATTTACCAGAAGATGGTTGAAGAAGATGCAGTGGTTCAAGCGTGGCAAATGTATCAAGGCGATCTGTCGATGCCATCTTATCCTGACATCATTCTGATCGATTCCTTCCAGGAAGACTTTGAAGCAGGGATGAGATGGTTAACGTTGAAATCGTTGGAACCGGACCTGGTCCAATTCAACTGAAGACGGGACTCCCATATTAATAAAAATCCCTCAGCAGAAAACAATACATCATCACATCGTATACCAATGTATGTCCTTGTTTTCTGCTGGGGGAGAGCAGGAATGTACCTGCTCCAGGTGTATCCATTCTTAGCGTTTCAGGCTTTTGCCATTACTGCCGATGACATCTTTGTACCAGTGGAACGACTTTTTGCGATACCGTTCGAGTGTTCCTGAACCATCGTCATGGCGATCAACATAGATATAACCATAACGCTTTTTCAATTGTGCTGACGAAGCACTGACCACATCAATACATCCCCAGGACGTATAACCCATAACTTCAACGCCGTCTTCAATGGCTTCCCCGACCTGAACAAGATGATCATTCAAGTACTGAATGCGATAGTCATCTTCAACTGTCTTTTCACCATCAGATCCGGTAATAAGCTCGTCCACAGCGCCCAACCCATTTTCCACAATAAAGAGTGGTTTCTGATAACGGTCATAGAACATATTCAAAACATAACGCAGTCCTTGCGGATCGATCTGCCATCCCCATTCACTTGCAGGCAAGTAAGGGTTAGGTATACCTCCAAGCAGGTTACCTTCACCTGCGACTTGTTTATCCGGATCAGCCGTTTGGCAGATACTCATGTAATAGCTGAAAGAAATGAAGTCGACGGTATGGAGCAACATGTCTTCGTCGCCATCTTCCATCTGAATCTGGATTCCATTTTCACGGAAGTAACGTTTCATGTATCCAGGATAGCGGCCTCTCACATGTACATCTCCGAAGAAATAATTGCTGTGTTCGAATTCCATCACTTTAATCATGTCATCGGGATTCGGTGTTAGTGGATAGGTCGGCATACTGAGCATCATACAACCAATCTGTGCAGTTGGAATGATCTCATGACAGAGTTTCACAGCAGAAGCGCTGGCTACAAACTCATGGTGTATTGCCTGATAAAGATCCTGCTTGCTCAATTTCTCTTTTGGTGTGTAGATCCCACCGCTCATGAATGGTGCTTCCAGAATCGAATTGATTTCGTTGAACGTGAGCCAATATTTCACTTTATTTTGATAACGTTTAAATACAGCAGTCACATAACGCTCGTAGAAGCCGACCATCTTCCGATTAACCCAGCCATCATATTCCTTGGAGAGATGGAGAGGTGTCTCGTAGTGGGAAAGGGTGACCAGTGGTTCGATTCCGTATTTAAGACACTCGTCAAAGAGATCATCATAGAATTGAAGGCCTTCTTCATTGGGTTCCAGCTCATCGCCTTTAGGGAAAATACGGGACCAGGCGATGGAAGTACGGAATACCTTGAATCCCATCTCAGCGAACAGCTTCACGTCTTCTTTATAACGGTGATAGAGGTCAATCCCGATCAGTTTCATGTTATCTTCAGTCGGTTCTTCAGTAATGGGACCCATGATACCTTTGGGAGCCACATCCTGAGTGGACAAACCTTTGCCACCTAGATTATATGCACCTTCAGCCTGGTTGGCGGCAATCGCACCACCCCACAGAAAGTTTTCAGGGAAATGAAATGATGGATGTTGAGAATGAGTCATGTGTATCGCTCCAATCGTTATGAATTCGTTGTGAATATTACATACAGCAGCACTGCATAAAAAAAGCTTAATCGTTGGAACGGGTTACACGTCAAGTTTTACTTTTTATTTATTTTGAGGCAAACTGTAAATCATCATAGAAAGTCAGCAAGAAAGGAGACTTCATGTGTCCAAGTTCGATGAAATTATGAAGCTGTCCGGCTACTCGAAGGCCACGGTGTCCAGAGTAATTAATCATTCACCACATGTGAGTGACGAGGCCCGGCAGAAAATAACGCAAATCATGAAACAGCTCAACTATATCCCGAACCGAAATGCCGTTTCGTTATCTACCGGACAGACCAAGCAAATTGGAATTGTCACATCCGCAACCAACGAAATTATTATTACGTTCATGAATCAATTCATTGATACAGCGATGGATTATGGATTCCAGACCCTGATCTATACTTCGCGTGGAGATAAAGAGATTGAATTGCAGGCGTTCGAGGATCTGCGGAGTAAACGAGTAGATGGACTGGTGATTATGACCTGTGTCAATCATCCAGACAAACTGAAAGCCTACTGCGAGTATGGTCCGATTGTATCTTGGCAGCGGATGGGAGATGACGAAATTCCGTCAGTGGCTATGGACCAGGCGCAAGGCTACAGGCTAGCTCTTGAACATCTGGTGTCCAAAGGCTATACCCGCATTGCCAATGCCTTTGGCAGAGCAGAAAGCCTGAATACTCAGAGTCGGCGGGAAGCCTATGAATCATTTATGGCAGATAAGGGTCTGCCTGTATTGCGTGAAGCTTATCAATATTCCGTGTTCAGCTCATCTGACGGAGAAGAGGCGATGCGAAGAATGGCAAGTGGGCCAGAACTTCCTCAAGCGGTGTTATGTTCGAATGATTATGCAGCAATTGGAATCTGGTCCGAAGCACGCAAACAGAATATACAAGTTCCTGAACAACTTGCTATTGTTGGTTTCGATGACATTGAGTTGTCGCGTGTGCTTGGAATAACAACCATACATAATCCAATTGCAGAACAAGCTACGCAGGCCTTTCATCGATTATGGGCCGTCCTTGGCAAGCAGGAGCTACAGCCTCAGCAATTGGAATTTCAACTGATAGAACGTGCAACCACCTAAATTTTTTTGGGGAAAAGCACATCATTGCATACGAATTCTTACACCTTTTAGAGAACGTAGCATAGCAAAGGAGGGATCGTTATGGCACGTGTTTTATTTATTAACGGTGGATCAGAGGGTCATGTCAATCCAACAATTGGCGTCGTGCAAGAGCTTATTTCACGCGGGGAAGAGGTCGTGTACTTCACTATAGAAGCTTATCGGGAACGTATGGAAAAGACGGGGGCTATAGTCCGAACCTTTGACGGTCAAAAATTCATTAAAGCCTTTGTCTCAGGTGGCAGAGATTATGTGCTCGAGCGAGTCAACGGTCTTTTACTTACGGCAGATATCGTCATTCCGAGCGTGCTTGAACAGATTAAGGGTGAACATTTTGACTACATCATCCATGATTCCATGTTTGGCTGCGGACGTTTACTTGCGCAAATTCTGAAGCTGCCTGCAATTAATTCATGCACTTCTTTTGCGCAGAATGAAGAATCTTTCGATCATTTGATGCAACACTTTTTCTTAAATGTTCCTACCGAAATCGCCCAACCTATAAACGATACATTCCATAGCCTGACGATCAGGTTACAGGAAAAATATGATGTGGAGATTGCTTCTCCCTACGAAGTGTTTTGCAATCCCGCGCCGCTTACCATCGTATATACAACAAGGGAATTTCAGCCTTATGGAGATGCATTCGACCACACGTATCATTTTGTAGGTCCGTCCATCTTCTCGCGATTAACGCATGAAGACTTCGACCTGACAGCAATTAAAGGGAAAAGACCTATTTACATTTCACTGGGTACAATTTTTAACCAAGCTCTTGATTTCTATAAGCTTTGCTTGGAAGCATTGGGGAATACCGATCATACAATCGTCATGTCTGTAGGGGATAGAACACAAATTACGGATCTGGGAGAAATTCCGGGGAATTTTATGGTTAAACGTTATGTTCCACAAATGGATGTATTGCAGTCCGCTAAATTATTTATTACACATGGCGGGATGAACAGTACCAATGAAGGTTTATATTATGGGGTTCCCCTCATTATACTCCCTCAAAGCGCCGATCAGCCGATCATCGCTGAGCAGGTTGTTAGTAGAGGAGCAGGTATCAGCTTACAAATGCAAACCTTGACTGCCAGTCAGCTGCGTGAAGCTGTGGATCATGTGTTGAGCGTTCCTTCTTTTGAGAAAGCTGCTGCGAATTTGAGGGAATCCTTTCGAAAATCAGGCGGATATCATTATGCTGTTGATGCGATTTTTGAATTTAAAACTCAACATTTCATTCACGGATAGTTCAGTCATTAATTATTCAAAATTGAAGCATTTCCGGACCTGAACCATGCGGTATACTGAACAAGACGTTTCAAGAGAAGCTGCATTATTATAGATGATGTGGCTTCAAGTTGAAACATGTTTTAACAAGTTACACATTTCACAAACTAGCCGCTGGAAAGGTGAGATTGAACAGGATGAAGACAGTGACGGGTCGATTTAGAATTGCAGGCATTTGGGAAGGTATATCATTGCTGCTGTTGATTTTTATAGCCATGCCGCTAAAATATTTAGCCGATATGTCTTCCCCAGTAATGATTATGGGTATGATTCACGGTATTCTTTTTCCGCTATATCTGATTACACTTGTGCATTTGGCAGTTGTGAAGAAGTGGAAAGCTTCACGCTGGTTCATGGGATTGGTAGCAGGCTTATTGCCTTTTGGAACATTTGTATTCGAATCCTATCTTCGCAAGAGGGATTGGAAGTAAAGATTGCTGAAAAGAACAATGACAATGACAGCAGGCGACCAACCCGGATGTTATCCGAACTGGCCGCCTGCTGATTTTCTGTACAAATTCTTTCTTGGAAAGAGTGCGAACGCTTATTTTACTGTGCCTGATTGACGATCGGATAGCAGGCTAACTCCAATATCACCAGAGGCATCAGATGCAGATGCAGGTGCATACGCGGAGAAGGAGATAACAGCAATCAGGGCAGTAAGCAGAAAAACAAATGATTTTTTCATACAATAACCTCTTTTCATATGGGATGATCTTCCAACTTCATTTTAATGCAGATAGGCTGTGTTTGAAAAGAAAATGTTTAGGTGAGTGCGAGATTTGTACAGTCAATCATTCGTGATAAACTATAGTTTAACTATAGTTGCCAACTGACCGAAAGGGATGACCCCTATGAAAGAGCTCCATACTTTAACATCCATAGAAATGATCGAAGAAATGATTAAGCAACATGAATTGGTTTTTTTGTACGTATCACGGCCAGAGTGCAGTGTATGTCACGCCTTACTCCCTAAGATTAGGGAGTTACTTGAACCGTATCCAATGGTGCACTTGGCCCACATCAATGCTAACCAAGTAGAAGAGGTGGCGTCCAGGTTTCTTATTTTCACAGTTCCCACGATGATTATGTTGGTGGAGCAGAAGGAGTATATTCGAGCCGATCGTTTTGTTCGCTTTGATCGATTGGAAGAGCAGGTACAACAAATTTATCGTATGTACACCCAGAACGGGGAATTAGAAGCATGATTATCGGCAGCTCATATATGAGCTGCTTTTTTTGCATAATATGCCATGAACATAGGGTGAACGCTTATACACGTAGTCCCACTTTGGAATAAAATACAGTATTAAATTGTATGAGGAAGAAGTGAGCGGATTGAGAATCGATTTGGGTAGCGGAAAAAATAAACACCAAAATTGTACGGGAATTGATCGAATAGCATATCCCACGACTAACATTGTTCACGATATCAATTCGCCCCTCCCGATTGATGATAACTGTGCCACATTTGTGATGTGTTCACACAGCTTGCAATATGTTGATCATTTGCAGCAGGTGATGGAGGAAATATACAGGATTAGTACACACAAAGCGATTGTCTGTATCGTAGCCCCCTATGCACATGTAACCTCACATATGGTTAATCCCCATTTCAAGCAGTTGTTTAATGAATACATGCCCCAATTCTGGACTTCTCAGGTCAATGAAATACATGATGACAAGTCACCTTTGTATAGTTCAGATCGCCTGCAGCTTCAGGAGGAGACAGTAGAATCCCCTATCGATTTCAGGTTGCTCAACATGGAGTTTTTCTATTTCCCTTCCTATCACGGTTTATACAATGAAACGGAACTGGAACTGTTACGACACTCCCAACTGAATGTAGCTTATCAGATTATGTATCATCTCCTTGTTGTAAAGCAGTCGATTTCAGATGCCGAAGTTGCTGGATACCAATCAAGCGAACTGCTGGAGGAGCCGGATTACATCAAAGAGCAAAGAATTCAATATCAGGATCAGGAAGGACTGGAGAAGCCCTTTTATCTGGAACACTTGTCTCCCACATTAGGGCAAGAGAAGCGTGAAATACCAGAGAAAAAACTCCCCTTACCGCAACGCAGTAAGAGGAGTGTAGGCACGACAGTTAACCGTCGTTTAAAGTCCGGACGCAAAAGCAATATGCGATCACCAAAGCGGAAAAAGAAAAGAGATTGAATTTTACTCTTCGGCCTCAACAACAGTGACGATAACCTTGTTGGAAGCCAGCGTAATGGGAATTAAACTGCCGTCTGGAAGAACAAAGGAAAGGGAGACTGTAGCCTGATTCATGACCTTTCCGTTGGATGGCTGATGTTTGATTATGGCTGTGTATCCAACCTCCACCGATGTTCCTGGCAGCAGATCACCCAAGGAGACTCCACTCGCCAAACTACAATTATGTTGAGCAATACCCTGTATTGTGACACTACCAGAAACCAAAGTAACGCCAGATTGCAGTTGATCCGTGAGAACCAGATTTTTGGCTGCAAATGCACTCGTATTCTGAATGAGGACCACATAATCAACGCTTTCTCCTACCTCAACAATGCTTTTGCTTGCCGTCTTCTGGACAGGAATCACAGGTGCTGAGATTGGTATGGAAGGAACGGATGGGGTGGACGGTTGTGAAGAACCAGGCGTTGTTGGTGTAGTCGGATTAACAGGTGGTAACGGCGGCGTTGGAGGCTCAGGAGGCCCGGGTGGTACTGGCGGTACTGGTGGAACTGGGAAAATCACCTGCATGAGAACGACATTGGACAGAACGTTAAATGAAACCTCGCCCAATGTATAGGAAACACTGGCCTGATTGGTGATCTGAGCCAATGTAATTCCTTGATTCACAATGACTTGGAAGGTGATAGGAATCGCGGATAAGGGTGCGATATTATCTACCTCAAATCCATTAATCGGATTGACTCCGGGTACACTCACATCTCTGATCGTAACACTGTTATTAACAAAAGTAGTTGCTTCAGGGATTCGATCCGTAAATATAATGGAACTAAACGGGACATTGTTACCATTCGTCAGCAGGAAGGAGAACGTAATCGTTTCTCCCGGGACGACCTGACTCGGCAAAGCAGATTTGACAATTTCCAGAAGAGGATCGCTGATAAAAGTAGTGACTGAATCGGACTCCACAGAATTGGAAATGACATTGCCATCAGGAAGAGTGAAATTATAATTGACTATCGCTGTGTTCACAACCTGATTATTCGATGGGAATGACAGAATATTTACCTGAAAGTTAATCGTGAATGTTTCACCTGGTGCCACTTCCCCCAATGGAATACCACTAACCGGATTATCGCTTATTTCCACTCCGTTTACGGTTAAAGATCCAGGGATAAAGAATGATTCAGGTGGAATTGGATCAATAACAGTTACATCGGCTGCAATATTGCCTGTATTTTGAACAACAAGCTGATAGAACACGGTATTTCCAAGATCTACGGCATCGGGGGTACCGGATTTAAGAATGGTAATGACAGGATTATAGACAGGAATGGAAACGACATTGGACGGTGAACTTCCACTTACTCCGTTTATGGCAAAGGTAACGGTGCCCTGATTGGTTAACGTCTGGGTCACAGGCTGCGGTGTAAGTGCATTGACGTTGACCTGGAACGTCACTGTCGTAGAGCTGCCTGCACCTATAGTGCCGATACTTACACCTGTGGAGGGATTAACCCCAGGTTGAGCTACACCATTCAGGGTGAGGCTGTCAGGCACAAAACTTGACCCAGCCGGAATCGGGTCCGTAAGAAAGACGGATGTTGCCAGCAATTCTGTAGGATTCTGAACGAGCAGCGTATACGTAATAATATCTCCTGGGGCCGCGGCGGTAACATCAGCTGATTTGGCAAGGGACAGAACCCCCGGTTCGGACACGGGAACCGTCACCGTATTGGACAAGGATGAACCCGGAATGATCCGCCCGTCAGGAAGAGTATAGGTGTAATCTCCAGTAGCCTGATTGACAAGCTCGGGTGGAGTTGGCACGGATGTCACTGTGGCTAGAAAAGTAACCGTCACCGGAAAATTGGGCTGGATCGTTCCCAAGTTAATTCCGGTTATTGGGTTGGCACTGCTCCAACGGTTACCACTGATCAGCACACTATTCGGTACAAAAGCCTCTCCTGCCGGTAATGGGTCAACCAGGATAACGTCAGCGTTATAGTTACCGCCATTGGACACTAAAACGGTATACGCAATAATATCACCCACAACAGCAGTCGATGGGACAGCTGATTTTACCAGCGCAATGACGGGTTCAAACACCCGGACATTGACGATATTGGATAAGGCCGTTCCAGTGAATTCTCCGGTTGTAAACGTAACGGTGGCCTGGTCAACCAGGAACAGGGGAAAAGGAACCGGCGGAGCTGTTCCGACCACACTGACCTGGAACGTGACAGTTGCAGAGCCGTTGGCTGGAATTGTTCCGATAGGGACCCCTGTGCTAGGATCGACTCCTGGGAGAGATGCACCGTTCACCGTTACGCTGTCCGGAACCAGAACAGAAGCAACAGGAATAGGGTCTGTGAGACTGACATTGGTTGCGTCAACCGGATCATTATTCTGAACAACTAGCGTGTATGTGACAATATCCCCAATAACGGCTTGGAGCTCACTTGCTGTTTTGACTACGGTCAGATTGTCTGCCGAAATGGGAATAACGACTAGATTGGAACTGCTGCTGCCAGGAATAATGCGGCCGTCCGGTGGAGTGAAGGTGAAGCTGGCATTACCTTGGTTAACAATCTGAAACGAAGCCGGTAATGATGTAATTACGACTTGAAAACTGACCAGGGTCGAGCTACCTGTCGGTACGAGGCCTAGAGAAATGCCGGCATTCGGATCGGCAAGAGGGACCGGAAGGCTATTTACGAGTACACTTCCGGCAACAAAGGTGGCACCTGGCGGAATGATGTCCGTTAATGTGGTTGTTGCGCCAATATTTCCTGAATTGGTCACGGTAAACTGAAAGGTCACGGCTTCCCCGACTACAGCAAACGTAGGTGTAGCAGCCTTAGTAACGGCTATAATGGCCTGGAACACAGGAATGATGACCATATTGGAAAAGGAAACTCCGCTAAAGGTACCGCTGTCGAAGCTCACCTGGGCCTGATCTGTTAGTTGAGGTGGTGAGGGCAGGGTATTTACCTGAACACTGAAAGTGACTGTGGCTGATGCACCAGGCAAGAGAGTACCGACAGAGATACCAGAAACAGGATCTGCTGTAGGCTGGGGTACACCATTTAACGTGACACTTCCAGTTAGAAACGAGGAACCCGTTGGAATGTTATCGGTCAGTACAGCGTTGGTAATGCTGCTGGCATCCTGATTGGTAACTGTAAAGGAATAGGTAACGGTATCACCAACCACTGCATCTGTAGCAGCAGTTGATTTCACAACACTCAACATAGGTAGCGAGACAGGGATGACAACCGTGTTAGATGTAACAGATCCGGGAATTACACGGCCATCTGGTGGCTGAAAGGTATAGGAGGCTGTTCCCTGATTGACCAATTGCAATCCAGCTGGCTGACTAACAACACTTACCTGGAAAGTGACTGTAGAGGTTGCGTTGGGTGCAACCGGACCAATAGGTATTCCTGCAACAGGGTCAGAAGCTGGTTGAGAAACACCATTGACGGTTACGCTGCCCGGTACAAAGACGGAACCGTCTGGTATATTGTCTAGGACGGTTGTTGTGGCATCAATATTTCCCGTATTGGTTACGACCAACGTGTAGGTAACTGTATCTCCGACAAGAGCATTGGTTGTGTCTGCGCTTTTGACAATAGCCACATTGGGTTCATAGATGGGAACCACCACTGCATTGGAGGTAACCGCAGTATTAATAATCGGACCATCGGGTACGGTAGGGGCAGTATAACCGACTCTGGCTTGGTTAAACAACTGAGCCGGTACAGGTACGGATGTGACCAATACCTGGAAGGTCACGGTAGCGGAGGTTCCCGAGTTGAGATCTCCAATCGGAAATCCGGTTACCGGATCTGTACCCGGCAGTGAAACCCCATTGAGTGTGATGCTATTCGTTACGAAGGAGCTTCCTGCAGGAATGTTGTCAAAGAACATAACGTTCGTTGCATTAACCAATGAAGTATTAGAGATGATAATGGTATATGTTACCGTATCTCCGACGACAGCATCAGTTACGTTGGCACTTTTGACGGCATTAAGGGCAGGGAGGTTGATATCGATCTGTAATCCGTTGCCGTCAACAAGATAGCCGTCTCCATTCGTTGTAAGCTGGAAGGCAGCTTGAGTCTGTGTATTGAGCAATGTAAATCCGACGTCCACGTTCGTAATATCCCAGCCTTGACGACCACCAACGATGTTTGTACCAGGGGTTCCATTGATCTGATTCCTTGTCCCGAACGTACCAGAGGTATCGAGGTTTCCGGCATCATCATTGATCTGTGAAGCGAAGAAGTTGTCGGAGAAGTTGTTCGGACCTGACAGATTCGTCACAGTGGCAATGGTCGGTCCAAAACGAGCCTGATCCCCGGTCTTGTTCGCATCACCCTCCTGTGTACTGAATTGTGCCCGACCTGCCAGTGGACCCATGAATGGTGTGGCAAATCCATCAATAATCATGTTGACAGGACCCGAAGTGGAAAGAATGACATCGGCATTCACTCGAATGGACATGTTTCTCAAAGGCAAGGCAGCATTTTGGTACACTACCGCAAGTGTCCAGCCCGCATGGTTGGAGGTCGGATCGGGTATGGACAGTGTTCCAACTACTCCACTGGTCGTATAGGTTCCTGCTCCTCCAGCAGAGATTAGACTTGTAACGTTTGCAGAACGAACATAGGCATAGGTTGTGGGGAATCCGGAAGCGGTGGACAAGATGACTTCAAAACTGGTTGCCGGGTCCGGAAAAACACTGGTCTGACTTGCTGGAGTTGTAAACTGTACAGCATCATTGATAAAGGCGGAATTGTTCTCCGTATTGTCAATGTATGTACCCCCCCAGATTAATTCGGCATACAGGATGCTGCTGCCTGCGGGGATTTGTAGTACAGCAGAGGAGCTGTTGTTCTGAAAAAGATTCGTTGTTCCTGGTGGATATGTTCCAAACTGCTGTGTGGTATCCGTCGTAATATAAGCCCCGATGCTGTCAACTGTCCCGGGAACACCAACAGTTTCAGAGCGGCTAAGTCCAAGCGTATTGCCTGTGAAAGTCACTGCACCATTTTCATTTATCGCATACCTTTCAATAAAGGCCATTATCATCTTCCTTCCGCATAGTTAGTCTCTACACGTATACTTTCGTAGTATCTTGTACCATGCCAAAAATCGTAAATAAATGAGTAGCAAAAAAAATCAGTGAATAAGTGTTGTATTGAAAACGGTTTTATGCTAATTTAAAATATATAAAAACGTTTTTATAGCAAAGGACCAAAAAATTATGGGAAAGATTACAATTAAAGATGTTGCAAGGGAAGCCGGGGTATCCATTTCTACGGTTTCCAACGCCTTGAACGGCGTGGATGTCTTAAACCCAGAGACCAAATCACATGTCCTGAAGGTGGCAGAGCGTTTAAACTACGTTCCCAACTTGAACGGCAAGCTGCTAAAATCCGGGCAAACCAAAATGCTGGGCTTTTTCACCACAAGTGTGTCGGGTCCATACTTTTATAAGCTGGTTGAATCCATGTCTCGCGAATGCGATCGTCTGGGCTACGGGCTGAATGTGTTTGTGACCAAGGATAAGCAGGTCATTATGAGTAATATTCTGGGACGGCGTGTGGATGGCGTTATCATCTACGAAGAACTGCGGATTGATGAGCAGGATATTGTCGCTATGGAGAAAGACAAGATTAAGGCTGTGTTTCTGGATCGGGTCTATCAGAGCGATACTATGGGAAGCGTCATATTTGACTCTTATGTAGCGGGTTACGAAGCAACCAAGTATTTAATTGGACTGGGGCACAAGAAAATTGCTTACATATCCGGCGTGGACACCATGTTTGACAGTAATCAGCGTAGAGATGGATATTTGGCCGCTTTGCGTGAGTACCAGCTTCCGTTGGATGATGATTACATCTTACAGGGATATTTTGAGGAAGAGGGCACCTACAGTGCTGTAAAATCTTTTCTTCATCTGCATCCTGCCAAGCTGCCTGATGCTTTTCTTGCAGGAAATGATGTGAGTGCAATCGGCTGCATCCATGCGTTGAAGTCTCATGGCTTCGAGGTTCCTCAAGATGTAAGTGTAGTAGGCTTCGATGATATTGATATTGCCCAATATTTTTCCCCGCCATTAAGTACCGTACGAAACCAGATTGCAAGGCAGGGTATCCTGGCGATCAATCACCTGGTTCGCATGATCAAGAAGAAGGAACATGGGGTTTCACAAAAACTGGCGGGTGAACTTATCATACGGGGCTCAAGTCATGTGAAGATGGACCGGAGTGATTTTTTAACATAACTGATTCAATCATTTCCGGTCTTTTTTAATTATAGATTTGATATTAGGGGGTTTTTTTGTCATAAAATAAAAACGTTTTTATGAGGAAATGCTTAAGTTGGAGGGGAGAAAAAGAGCGTGAGTAAATTAGCCGTAGAGACGTCGTCAACCGGTAAAAAGCCTGTAAGACCGGGGGGAAGGAAGCCAATCGGACAAAGAATGAAAGAGTTCGTCATCGATTATCGAAGACAATGGGAAATTCAATCAATGATTATACCCGGCATCATTTTTATGATTATTTTTTGTTACATTCCGATATACGGATTGACGATTGCATTCAAAAATTACACCGTTATTGATACGCTGTCTAGCGCACCATGGGTCGGTTTGGAAAATTTCAGAATCATTATGTCAGACAAATACTTCTGGGATGCCGTAGTGAATACGCTGGGGATCAGCTTTTTGAAATTGGGTATCGGGTTTGTCATTCCCATTATCCTGGCGATCATGATCTATGAATTAAACAGCGGACGTTTCAAAAAGTTCGTGCAAACGATTTCATATCTACCTCACTTTCTGTCCTGGATTGTATTGGGCGGCATGCTGATCACCTGGTTTTCAACAACGGGATTGTTTAATCAGCTGCTACTCAGCTTGGGAGTGATCTCGCAACCGCAGAACATTTTGCTGGATGCAGGCAAGTATTGGTGGATTGCAGTTTTATCCGATATTTGGAAAGAGGCCGGCTGGGGAACGATTCTGTATTTGGCGATTATGTCCAAGATTGATCCTACGTATTACGAGGCAGCCAAAATTGATGGTGCAAGCCGTCTCAGACAAATTTGGAATATCACATTGCCTAACATGAAGTCAATCATTAGCCTTAATCTGATTCTTACTGTAAGCGGTTTACTTGGTTCCAATCTGGACCAGACGCTCGTTCTGATGAACTCGCAAAACCGTGACAAGGCAGAAGTTATCAATTCGTATGTATATCGTATGGGGATGTCACAGGGTGACTTTTCGTATGCTACCGCGGTTGGTCTGGGCGTCTCGATCGTGTCCGTTATTCTGTTGGTCACCGCGAACAAAATTACAAGCAAATTAAACGATAATCAATCTGTGCTGTAGAAGGAGGCATCCCGTGTGAATGGAAAGGTGGCTAAAGAAGATCTCGATAGTCGGATCTTTGATACCTTAAATATTATTTTACTCGCTATTTGTACTGTCGTTATTGTGGTTCCGCTCTGGAATGTCATTATCTCTTCTTTTAGCTCGGGCAAGGCTTTGGCGGAAGGCGGGTTCATCTTCTGGTCACCGGAGTTCTCGCTGGAGAATTATAGAGCCGTATTCAACGATTCGAACATCTGGCAAGCGTTCTTCATCTCCGTTTCCAAAACAACAATCGGAGTCGTTACACACGTATTCTTCTGTGCCATGGTCGGTTACGGTCTGAGCAAAAAGCACATACGTGGCCGTAAACTGTACGTAGCCATGGGAGTTATCACGATGTTCTTCTCTGGCGGAATGATCCCAACGTACTTATTGATCAAATCACTTGGCCTGCTCAACAGCTTCTGGGTGTACATTATTCCGGCATTGTTCAGCTTCTATGATGTCGTCATTCTGATGAATTTCTTCCGGAATGTACCGGATTCCCTGGAGGAGTCAGCCAAAATCGATGGTGCAGGAGACTGGCATATTTTCCTCAAAATCTTCATCCCGCTGTCCATGCCAGCGATGGCAACTATTGCATTGTTCAATGGAGTAGGGCAATGGAATGACTTTATGACAACTAAGTTGTACATTACCGATCAGTCGCTGTATCCGCTGCAGATGATGCTGTACGAGATTATTGTTCAGTCCCAAACGCAATCCATGCAAAATGTGGGCGGCTCGGCAGTCATTGAAACAACGACTAAAGGGGTGCAACTGGCTACGATTGTTATTACTACTCTGCCGATCATACTGATCTATCCTATCCTTCAAAGATACTTTATCTCGGGTATGATGCTGGGAGCAGTCAAGGAGTAAGAGGAATCTAAGCTTGTTCGAAAGTTCGCTCTATTCAATATTTCTCACCTAACTTTAAGGAGGAAACAATATGTTCAAGATGAATAAGGCAGCAGGCAAAAAAGGAGTTAAACTGTGCGCGGCATTGCTGACAGCGGTGATCATGATTACAGGCTGCAGTAGTGGATCAGGGGGTTCGAGCGAAGGAAACTGGGTTTCCATTGAAGATCGCTATACAGTCGATCCGGAAAAACCAGCTTGGCAGCTGGATAAAAAGGAAGAAGCTACAGACCTAACTTGGTACGTTAATGCCGACTGGTGGAACACGGATTTCGGCAAAGACATTGTAACCAAAAAGATCAAGGAAGATCTGAACATCAATATCAAATTCATTACAGGTGATGACACGAAGTTAAATACGTTCTTTGCCGGTGGAGATATGCCTGACCTGCTGACAGTATTTGACTCTAACTCTCCTGTGGTGCAAAAAGCCGCAACCTGGGCTATGCCGCTGAATGATCTTGCGGAGAAATATGATCCATACTTCAACAAAGTCGCAGCTGCCGATACCCTGAACTGGTTCCAGCAGGCTGATGGCAAGACGTATGGCTATCCAAACTACTCCAATACGCAAGCCGATTATGATAGCGGCAACATCCCAGCCAAAACGGCATTTATCATCCGTAAAGATGTATACGAAGCTTTGGGAAGTCCTGTCATGGGAACACCAGAGGAATTCGAAAGTGTGATGAAACAGATCAAGGAAAAGTTCCCAACACTGATTCCATTTGGTTTTAACTCTATCGGTGAAGGAACAGGTTCACTCGGAGACGTGTTGCAAGACTTCATTGGCGTGCCGCTTGAAACTGCAAATGGAGAATTCTATGATCGCAATCAGGATGAAGATTATCTTACATGGCTGAAGACTTTAAATAAGGTATACAGAGACGGAAATATCAGTGATGACAGCTTTGCTGATGATGGTACGGCCTTTGAGGAAAAAGTGAAATCCGGAAAATATGCAACGATGCTGCTGGATGGTACACCTCAACAGGGAGGAAATCTGCAAATTTATCTGAGTGCCAATGAAGGCAAAGAGTATGTTGCCGTTGATGGACCACAAAGCACCAAAGGTAATGCACCGACACTTAATCAATCCGGTATTACAGGCTGGATGATCAACTTCATCTCCAAAGACGCCAAAGATCCAGCTAAAGCGATTCAAATCTTTACGTACCTGCTCAGTGAAGAAGGTCAGCTTCTGATGAACTATGGTATTGAAGGCGAGACGTATAAAAAGAATGCAGATGGTACGGTTGAGTTGATGCCAGCTGTGAAAGACCTGCAACTTCATAATGCGGACAAATTCAAGAAGGAATACCGGATGGGTGAATTCATGTTCTTTGGCCATGACCGTTACAAAGCACTGAGTGCAGATGCTTTCCCGGAAGCGATTAAACAAATGCAAGAGTGGGGCAAAGGCAAACTGAAACCACACTTCATTCTGGAGAATATTAGTCCGAATCAAGGAACACCTGAAGCACGTGCGTTGTCGGCGATCAACGCCAAGTGGAATTCAACCCTGGTAAGCATGGTACGTGCCAAAGATGATGCCTCTTTTGACAATGCGCTCGCCGCTTACAAGTCATTTTTAGGTGAAAACCGTTGGGATGATATCCTGAAGGTCCGTAGTGAGAAAATGAAACAGAATAAAGAGAAATTGGGTATCCAATAAGAGGAATGTGGAGGGAAAGCATATGACGAAATTCAAAATGTACAAATCCACGGGAGAAGATGCATTGTTTGTATCTGTGTCCCAGGATCAATTGAAATCGCAGGACTCCGCCAAGGAAACAACGACTATCCTTCTGGATGATCAGCAAACGTATCAGGAAATGGATGGTTTTGGGGCTTCTTTTACCGACTCATCTGCCTATCTGATTAACCAGGTATTAAGCGATGAGCAGAGAGCGGAAGTCATGACTCGGTTGTTCCATCCCGAGGAAGGCATTGGATTGTCGGTCATCCGCAATCCGATGGGCGCTTCAGACTATGCCAGAACGGTATACAGCTATAATGATCTGCCAGAAAATCAAACGGACCCGGAATTATCCGGGTTCAGCATTGCACATGATGAAGCGGATGTTATTCCTTTGACTCAAAAGGCTTTGGAGCTCAATCCTGAGCTGAAGCTATTCGCTTCACCTTGGAGCGCTCCGGGCTGGATGAAAACAAGCGGCTCGATGATTACAGGTCAACTGAAAAATGAGTGGTATCCGGCGTATGCGGAATACTTTGTGAAATATATCCAAGCCTACACATCACATGGATTGCCTATCCATGCAGTAACACCACAGAATGAAGCACTTTATGAACCAGGTCATTATCCCGGCATGTTGATGCCAGCTGAAGCGCAAGCAGACTTTATCAAAAATCATCTCAAGCCGGCTTTGGTCAAAAATGACATTCAGTCCAAAATCCTCTGTTATGATCACAACTGGGATCGTCCGGATTACCCGCTGACAGTACTTGATGAGGCGGCAGAAGAGGTAGATGGAGTCGCTTGGCACTGGTATGGGGGCGAAGCCTCGGCACAAACAAAGGTGTATGAAGCTGTCGCCGGTAAAGAGGTACACTTCACCGAAGGATCAGGAGGAGAATGGATCCCTCCATTCGAACAAGCTTTCTCCAATGTGATCAGAACGGGTATTGAGATTCTTCGCAATTACAGCAAATCTTTTGTGCTCTGGAATATGGCACTGGATGAGAACAACGGTCCTACCGTTCCTGGCTTCGGGAAAAGTACGTGCCGCGGCATTGTGAAGGTTAACCAGCAAACGAAAGAGCTTACCTATACACTGGACTATTATGCTCTGGCTCATTTCAGTGCATTGATTCGTCCCAAAGCCGTACGCATTGACTCGTCCTCCAATGAGGCATCCATTCGTTCCGTAGCCTTCAAAAATACGGATGGTTCGATTGCTCTCGTGCTTTTCAATGACGGAGAAGAGACAGGAAATGTGCAGGTTCAGCTAAGAGAAGAAGAATTGTTAAGTTTCCAACTCGAATCCAAAAGTGCTTTGTCCATTTTGATTAACCAAGGGTAATAATGTTGTAATGAAAGAAAAGGCGATACTCAGAGAATTAACTCTGAGTATCGCCTTTTATATTGCATCCAGTGAGTCTATACTCTTTGGATCGCTAGATTTTGTGTTCCTCATACCATGATTTGTTTGCGATACTCCGTTGGATTAAGACCTGTATGCTTTTTAAATTGCCTTGAGAAATAATATAAGTCACTAAACCCAAGGTTCTCGGCAATGGCAGTGACTGTTTTTGGCGTACTGGTCAGAAGTTCTTTTGCCTTGTCCATTTTTTTGCTGGCAATGTAGTGCATGGGTGGAACGCCGATGTGCTGTTTGAAGAAACGAATGAAATAATTGGGATGCATGTAGGCAATCTGAGCCAGATCCCGGACAGAAATATTTTCCTCAATGTTGGAATCAATATAGGCCAGTATTGCAGATATTTTCTCCATAACAGGTATATTTGTATAACAGATCTGTTCCAGATCCAGATGCATAATGTAGTGGGACAACAATTCTATTAATTTACTTTTTGCCATCATATGCGCATAGACTTCATCGGATCGGGCGTAATCAAGAATGCTGTTGAATATTTCCTGTATTAGCTCGGGCCGATCCGATGAACAGAAGTGGGGGAAATTCAGAATTTGAAATAGGTTGATCCCTCCAACCTTCACGCTGAAATGACACCAGTATTTGAGAAAAGGACGATCACTGATGGCTGAATAAGACTGCGTGACCCCCTCCGGCATCAAAAAAAGCTGTCCCGGTGCAGGATAATACTCCTGATCGCCGATCTTGAGCCAGCCCTCGCCTTCACAGATCAAATAAAATTTGCTGTAATCGGGTGTGTAATCGAGGTCTCGCCAATCCGTATCGCAGCGATTGAAGTTGACTATGAACAAATCAACCTGCAGATTGGATAAGTGGTTCGTGAGCAACGTCTTATGATTCATTAACCTCAACTCCCTACAAAGGTTATTATTGTCCATCCTAAAGTTAACGTTCTGCATGTCTATCTGCTCAACCAGCTACTACAATACAAGTGCAGCCGATAACGGAAGGGATGAGAACCGAATGAGAACAATGCTGGACAAAAACGAATATTTGCAACAGATCGACAAAACGATTGCTGAAGGAAAGTATAAGGACAACTGGAATTCACTTAGCGCATTCGAGGTTCCCGAGTGGTACAAGAACGCCAAGTTCGGTATTTTCATTCATTGGGGTCTTTACTCGATCCCTGCGTATGACAGTGAATGGTATTCACGAAATATGTATATTGAGGGCTCCAAAGCTTATGAACATCACCTTAGCGTTTATGGTCATCCAAAGGATTTTGGCTATAAAGATTTTATTCCGATGTTTCTTGCAGAGAAGTTTGACGCAGATGAGTGGGCCGTGCTTTTTAAAAAGGCAGGAGCCCGTTATGTGATGCCTGTAGCTGAGCACCATGATGGCTTTCAATTGTACAAAAGCTCCATCTCTCACTATAACACAGTTGAAATGGGACCCAAACGGGATCTGTTGGGTGAGATGAAGGTCGCGTATGAGAAGCAGGGACTTACCTTGTGTGTCTCGTCACACCGTGCTGAGCATTGGTTTTTCATGTCCCATGGAAAAAACTTTGATTCAGATGTCAAGGAGCCGCTCAGACGCGGTGATTTCTACTGGCCTGCCATGCCAGAACCGGATCATCAGGATTTATACGGCTCACCTCCAACGGATGAATATCTGGAAGATTGGCTGCTTCGTTGCTGTGAACTGGTGGATCAATACCAGCCGAGCGTTTTTTATTTTGATTGGTGGATCCAGACGGCAGCGTTCAAACCTTACTTGAAAAAGTTCAGCGCTTACTACTATAACAAAGGTGATGAGTGGGGCATTCCGGTAGCGATTAACTACAAACACGATGCCTTTATGCTCGGTTGTGCCGTTCCAGATGTGGAGCGTGGGCAATTCGCCGATTTGAAACCATATTTCTGGCAAACGGATACGGCTGTCGCCAAAAATTCCTGGTGTTATACAGAAAATAACAACTATAAAACAGCGGATGAGATCATCAGGGACCTCGTCGATATAGTGAGCAAAAATGGCAGCCTGCTGCTGAATGTTGGACCAAAGGCAGATGGAAGTATCCCGAATGAAGACAGGGATATTTTGCTTGCCATAGGTCAATGGCTGGACGTGAATGGCGAGGCGATTTATGACACGACATTCTGGCGGACGTATGGGGAAGGGCCGACCGAGGTGAAGGAAGGACAATTTACAGATGGAGAGACCAAGATCTTCACAAGTGAAGACATTCGTTTCACTGTAAAAGAAAGCTGCCTTTATGCCACGGTTATGGCTTACCCGGAGAACGGAATCGTTCATATTCGTTCGCTGAAGGAGAATTCTCATCATTTCCATGGACTGATCAGGGACATTCAGGTATTGGGCTTTGACGAAGAACCGGAGTGGAGCAGGACGGAAGAGTCCTTGACGATAACGACAAGGAACGTGCATAGCTTCTCACCCGTCGTATTTAAATTAGAACTGGATTAAGAGATGAGATCGAAGGGCTATAACCAACAGTAATATGTACTGGTTATAGTCCTATTCTTTGTGCGATTCTGTAATGGATTACACTCGTTTACGGGTTGAAGAAGATCGACGGAGTGTTCTTCGTTTTTTGGACAAGCGATGTACTTTCGCCAAACGCTGCCGCTTCAACAAGCGCTGCCGCATATGACGAGGCCGTCTTTTTTCTACTGGTTTGAGAAGTGATGTCATTTGTATTGGTGGCAGTTCGCATGGTTCTTCCGTGGTATCCATCACCGCTTTGTAGTTTATTGGCATAATGCCCAGAGCCTGTATCGTTCGGGGAACATCCTGATTGACAAATACTGCAAGCTCATGCTCGCGGATGTCCAGCCAGTTGGAAATTTTACGCAGAGCACCATCGACATATCCGGGATGACATACAATCTCGGTAATGCCATCTGGGAGCTTAGATAAATGTTGTAGCAATCGCTGCAAACCCTCATGATCTCCGTAAGTATCCAGCAGAATCGTATCCGTCATCCGAGGGGCTGGCATAGGGCTTGCATGCCGGACCTGAGATCGCCGAAGCGGGATGTTTTCCCGGACAGCTTTCTCCGCCATGATTTGGAATATGATGGGATCGTTTTGATGAAGCAGCTGATGGGAATCGAGATGTGTAGGGGAAAGTGACGCTTGAGCCAAAACGTTCCATTGAGCATCGAGTTCTTTGGTAATATCAGTGAAATCTCGTATTAATCCACACTGGCCTTGATGAAAAGCACCGTCAGGATTCACCAAAGAAGGCACGATGGCCGGATCGGATACGGGTCTCCCGTAAGTCAGGTTAAAATGCAATCCGATTCCGAGGTCCGGCAGCGATCGGGCTAAACTCAGTGCATGATCAAAGCCCGGCATATTCACCATCATCGAAGTACTCGTAATTCCACCAGCCTGATATGCTTGAATAATCCCCTGATTAACGCCGGGCGACAGCCCGAAATCATCCGCATTAATGATTACTTGCCTGCTCATACCGCTTACTCCTTCCTCACGTTGAGAACAAACCATTTGCCATGTCCCTAATATATTAAAGGTCACAAGGTATGAACCGTTCATTCGCACAGGCCTGATAAAATACTTCAAATGCCGTCTTGTCCATGGAATATCCTGTTCGCTGTTAGAAATAATCCAGTTGCAGACAGAATACATTTAATGTAAACGTTGTTACGGATTGAGAAAAATGGGGTATCCCCGTTCAGAATCAGTCCGTTAATATGGGGAGGGAAAAGATTGTTGAGAAAAAGAAAAATCGTAAGTACGCTGGTGCTGTTCAGTTTCCTAATCGCTTTACTGCCTGGCACGACGACAAACGCAGCGACCAATTGGAATCTGGTGTGGAGTGACGAATTCAATGGAAGTTCTCTGAATACGTCGAATTGGTCTGCAGAGATTGGTACCGGCAGCGGCGGATGGGGAAATAATGAATTGCAGTATTATACGAATCGCACCGAGAACCTGCAAGTTACAGGTGGCAATCTGGTCATCACTGCACGCAAAGAAAATTACAATGGCAGCAGCTATACCTCCGCACGAATCAAAACCCAAGGCTTGAAGGATTTTACTTACGGGAAAGTTGAAGCACGCATCAAGCTGCCGTCCGGTCAGGGGCTGTGGCCTGCTTTTTGGATGTTGGGAAGCAACATTAATTCCGTCGGCTGGCCTAAGAGCGGAGAGATCGACATTATGGAGCGGGTCAACAACAATGCTTTTGTAAACGGTACCGTACACTGGGATGCTAACGGGCATGCCGATTATGGAAAGATATCGGAGAATCTTGATTTTTCCCAATTTCATGTATACAGCATCGAATGGGATTCCAAATATATAAGATGGTTTGTGGATGGCAAACAGTTCAATGAGTTTTACATCGAAAATGGAACAGGCAACACGGAGGAGTTCCAACGTCCGTTTTTCCTCCTCTTGAATATGGCTGTGGGTGGGAATTGGCCTGGCAGCCCTAATAATGCGACACCTTTCCCATCACAAATGCTGGTGGATTATGTGCGGGTATATCAAGCAGCGAGTACACCGAACATTGTCAGCGGGGGTCTCTATACGATCGGTTCCAAAGCAAGCGGTAAAGTGTTGGATATTGTGGATGTATCCACGGCAAGCGGAGCCAAAGTACAACAATGGACCAACTACAGTGCGAGCAACCAAACGTTCAGGGTCGACAGCACAGGGGATGGTTTCTATAAACTCACGGCGGTTCACAGTGGAAAAGTTCTGGATGTGCCTAACTCAACAGCATCACCCGGCGTACAGCTCCAGCAATGGGATGATAATGGCTCTAACGCCCAAAGGTGGAGCATCCAGGATGCGGGTAACGGTTTCTATAAAATCATTTCCAAGGTGAATGGATTGGCGGTAGATGTTTCGAGCTCTTCAACGGCGGATGGAGCTGCAATCCAGCAATGGAATGATAACGGTACGGATGCACAAAGATGGTCGTTTAACAAATTGAATTAATTAAATTGCAATAATTTTAGGTGAATTCATCACAAAATTTGATGTTGGTAATATATTGTTGACATCAAGCAAGTGATGTTCGCCCGACCTGCGGACATTAACAGGGCTCCCAAGGAGGAGATTATGGAAGATGAAGTACAAGAAACGCAGTGTGCACGGCGGAAGCGGCTTTAGAAAAGGTGGAGGAGAATCACATCTCACAGGTATTGGGGAAGAAGCCCATTTACTCCTCAAATTGATTGGCGAGTTGAAAGCTGCCATAGTACAGGTATTTGCTAATCCAACTCAGGTTAATGTTTCTGTTTTGATTGAAATTCTGCGCAAATTGCTGGCTTTGGTTCATCATTTGAAATTAAAGAAAGGAAACAAGGCCAGCTTGGAAGCTGCCTTGGAACTTTCCATTGCTTCAGCGGAGGTCATCCCATTCTCTCCAATAAGCGTAGGCACCAACTTGCAGCAGTTGCTTGATACGCTGTTGTCTGTTGTTTTACAGGAATGCATCCATTCTGCGGACAAAGATCAATTGGTCATTGCCATCAGAGCAGTAGAGGTAGCTCTTGCCAACGCACTTAGAAACTCAGGAATTCCGGGTCCTGCTGGACCCGCTGGACCAGCAGGACCTGCCGGTCCGGCCGGATCTCAAGGTGTTGCTGGTCCTCAAGGAACGGTAGGTCCAGCGGGATCGCAGGGTAACCCTGGGCCTGCGGGACCCATTGGTCCGATCGGTCCGGCGGGTAGCCAAGGTCCAGCAGGTGCAGCTGGTCTGAACGGAGTTACGGGTGCAACCGGAGCCACGGGTGCAGCAGGTCCAGCAGGTGGTGCAACTGGAGCCACCGGAGTGACTGGAGCGACAGGAACTGCAGGAGCGGCAGGCGTAACGGGTGCGACCGGAGCTGTCGGTGCAGCGGGCGTTACGGGAGCCACAGGTGATCCAGGCGTAACCGGAGCTACTGGGGCCGCAGGATTGGCCGGAGCTACTGGTGTGACTGGAGCGACAGGAGTAGCTGGAGTCACCGGTGTGACTGGTGATACGGGAGCCGCAGGATTGGCCGGAGCCACCGGTGTGACTGGAGCGACAGGAGTAGCTGGAGTCACCGGTGTGACTGGTGATACGG
>NZ_JBZVDZ010000001.1:470353-1090543 GCF_058408365.1 Paenibacillus sp. MDV22-iso6
GAGCCGCAGGATTGGCTGGAGCCACCGGTGTGACTGGAGCGACAGGAGTAGCCGGTGTCACTGGAGTGACCGGTGATACAGGAGCGACAGGAGTAGCTGGGGTTACTGGTATAACAGGAGCTACGGGATTGGCCGGAGTAACTGGTGTTACTGGCGTAACGGGAGCTACAGGTTCGGGAGCCATCATTCCGTTTGCTTCTGGTGGTCCAGCCATTTTGACAACACTCGTTGGTGGATTGGTTGGTACTACAAGCCTGATTGGTTTCGGTAGCTCGGCAACGGGAATAAGCTTGGTCGGGGGCACCATTGATTTAACAGGGTCAGTAGTTGGCCCGCTCATTAACTTTGCATTTTCAGCTCCAAGGGATGGCGTTATAACTTCCATTGCTGCGTACTTTAGCACAACCGCAGCCTTGTCATTAGTCGGTTCAACGGTAACCATCACAGCACAACTGTTCAGCTCGCCTACGCCAGACAATGCATTTACGGCTGTTCCTGGAGCTGTCGTGACGCTGGCACCTCCACTTACAGGTATTATCGCATTGGGCACCATCTCCAATGGTATAACAACCGGATTGGCTATCCCGGTGACTGCACAGACACGTCTTTTACTGGTGTTCTCGGCGACAGCTGCCGGACTCACACTTGTGAATACCGTTGTCGGCTATGCAAGTGGTGGCTTGAATATTACTTGATTTACTAACACGCAATGAGAATAAATAAGTCAGGAAACAAGCTGAGCTCCATTTGTATTGGAGACAGCTTGTTTTTTTGTTCTTTTAGGTTTATCTTCGTCACAAACAGGATTGAATGAATCAACTGAAAAACCATCCTCAGCAGAAATCCCTGTATACTAAACATGCCACTCTTTGGAAATCCTGAACAGGTGAACCGGAAGAGCGAATGAGACAGCAAGAACGATATGTGCGTGGAGGGAACCATGAATATAGAACAGCTTTTTTTTCATATTTTATACTGCAACTCAAGGAAGCCGAATGAACTTCGGACATTTTCCAATAAAGGGGTGCGAACGCTTCAGCATCATGAACTCATTTTTATTACAGGCGGCAAAGCGGAGATTACCATTGAGAGTAAAAGACATACCATTCAGGAAGGCGTCCTGATCTACCTTCAACCGGATGTGCCTCACTTGATAGAGATTGACTTTAAGAATCCCATAAGTTTTTTTTCGGTTCACTTCAGTTATGTCCGGATCGAGCAGAATGACAATACATGGACTGTAAACGAGGACGTCGAGATGTTTCCCTTACCAGCTGTCCAGCAATTACAGGATTATTATCAATTGGAAGAAGTATTTAAACATATGGTAGACACCTGGCATACGAAACTACCGGGTTATGAGTTTAGCACCAAGTCTTTACTACAGCAATTGCTTATCGCGATCGGCCAAAATATAAAAAAGCGGCATCGTAATTATGCGACATCCTTGAAAGTGGAAAAGATTATCAACTATATGAATCAACATTTGCATCGTAAAGTCACCTTGACCGAACTATCTGAGCTCGTGCAGTTATCAGCCCCGTATTTATCAAGAGCTTTCAAAGAGATTACAGGATACTCCATTATAGAATTTTTTAACAAACTGAAGATGGATAAAGCAAAAGAGATCATTTTGGAAGGAAACAACAAAGTTAAAGAGGTGGCGCAGGTACTCGGCTACACGGATGAATTCTATTTTAGTAGGCTATTTAAACAATTGGAAGGCATGAGTCCAACGGAATTTTACAGCAAAAATGTCCATGGAGTTTAACATAATGCATGGTGCATAGCCGTTCTGATCGCTAAGATGAGGATATGATTCTGAAGCGGGAGGAAGGCTTGTTGATATGCCGCTGTGGAAAAGAAATTTGATTGTATGCTGGTTCGGAATGTTTGTGACCGGAGTAGGCATGAGTCAGATCGCACCGATTTTGCCGCTGTACATCAAGCAGCTTGGTGTGAATGACTCAGCAGCGATTGCCCAATTCTCCGGAATTGCCTTTGGCATCACATTTATACTTTCCGCCATTTTCTCCCCCATATGGGGAGCGGCTGCCGACCGATGGGGGAGAAAACCAATGCTGCTTCGAGCCAGTTTGGGGATGGCTGTAGTGGTAGGTTGTATGGGGTTCTCAACAAATGTGTATATGCTCATTGGACTTCGGCTGCTACAGGGTGTCATCACAGGATATAGCACCGCCTGTACAACGCTGATAGCGACCCAAACCGATTCCAAACATGCGGGCTATGCTTTGGGCACACTTTCAACCGCCAACATCGCAGGTTCCTTGATCGGTCCGACAATTGGTGGATTCATAGGGGTAAATTGGGGGCTCCAGAATTCGTTTTTTATAACGGGTGGGCTGATGATGATTGCCTTTATTACGACCGCTTTGTTTGTGAAAGAATCGTTCACGCGAGAGGACAAGGTGGTGCTTGGTCTTAGGGAAGTATGGCGAAAAGTGCCCGAGAAAAGTCTGACGATTAACTTGTTTGTTACTTTTTTTGTACTCACTGTGGCCTTATATTCGGTGGAGCCTATCATTACCGTATATATTACGCAGCTTTCCGGTAACACTTCGCATGTTGCTCTGTTGGCTGGAATCGTGTTCTCGGCATCAGGATTGGCCAATCTCATTGCTGCGCCAAGACTGGGTAAGCTTTCGGACCAAATAGGCGCACAGAAGGTCATATTGGTTGCTCTTCTAGCTGCCGGAATTCTCTTCATAGCACAGGCGTTTGTAACGAGTCCGTGGCAGTTGATGGGCCTGCGTTTCTTATTGGGATTGGCGGCAGCTGGGCTAATTCCTTCGGTGAATACTCTGATCAAAAAAATTACACCAGCTTCCCTGACTGGTAGAATGTTCGGTTTTAACATGTCAGCAGGATATCTGGGAGTATTCGGCGGTGCTGTTTTAGGCGGACAAGTGGCTGCCTGGATGGGAATACGATATGTGTTCTTGATTACCAGTGCATTGATATTGATTAATGCTGGCTGGGTGTATTTTAAGGTATACAAAAAACTTGAAACGATTGGGAGAGAAGATCATGGAAAACTTGAAAAAAGCAGAAGCTGAACAGCTTACAGCTGAAAAAACAGCGCTGGTCGTGATTGATTTGCAAAAGGGGATTGTAAATAGCCCGCTACAGTCTCCACATACAGGTGAGCAGGTGGTGCAGAATGCGGCCAAGTTAGCACAGGCTTTCACGGAAAAGGGAGCTTTTGTGGTGCTTGTAAAAGTCTCTTCAGTCGATGGAAAAGACATGTTGAAGCCAAAGACGGATATGGAACGGGGAGCGATTCAGTTTAGCGCAGACTGGGATCAATTCGTGCCTGAAATGACTGCCCATACTCCTTATCATACGGTTGCCAAACGTCAATGGGGTGCTTTCTTCGGTACGGATCTGGACCTCCAGTTGCGACGTCGGGGAATAGATACCATTGTATTATGTGGCGTTTCTACGTCAATCGGTGTAGATACTACAGCCAGAGAAGCTTATCAGCACGGTTATCAACAGATTTTTGTAGAAGATGCAATGACAGCTGCAACCAAGGAAGAGCATGACTACGTTTGTAAAACCATTTTCCCCAGATTGGGTCGGATTCGCTCCAGTGAAGAAGTGGTTACGGCACTGAAATAAGATGAGCCGGTAAATAACCCAGGATTCGGACAAGACAATAATCCGTTAAGAAAAGGTTTAACATGCTCAAAAAGGAGACATCTGATCAGATGTCTCCTTTTTGGAATTTGCATACATGATCAGAACAAATTATTGGCTGCAATCAGCAACAAGAGAACCCCGCTGACAAGCGTTCCGAATTGTCCCAATGTGAATGAACCAATACGAACGTTTGCCGCTTTGGACCCCATCCACACGCCAAACCATACGGTAACAAAACTGCCGATCGCTGCGGTAAGGGAAATATACAAGGGGGATAAGCCCATCAGCCCTGCACTTAAGCCATTCGTCAGTGCGTTTGTCGAAAGGGCAACACCCAGAATCAACGCCTCCAGAACTCCAATATGATTCGATTTGTCCAAATCTACACGTTCCGGATTTTGTAAAATAGACCCGATCCCGAGGGTTTGGGAATCGGTCTCTTCGTGATCTTTCTTCTTGCGGGGAACGGATAACAAGATGATACGAAAACCGATAACGAGTAGGATAAATGTCCCCAGTAGTATAGGGAAAACGCCAGGTAGTACGATCGAAATCCATTTTCCGAACAAAATGCCTGAATAACTGAACAACAAACAAACAACGGCAATCAAAAAATTCGAAAATAGGCTGATTCTGATTTTTCTGATCCCGTACGATAGTCCGACACCCAGATTGTCAAGACTCGAAGAGACGGCCAAAGCAAGAATGAGCATCCACGCCATACAATCACCTCATGATCTGTATTCTGCTCTTAATGTATGTCGTGTTGAGATTCATGTGCCCGTCCTTGAGAAAAATGCAACAAAACGCTGCTGATGAAGAAAGAATAAAGTAAACTTTCACCACATTGTCCCATATACTAGACTATCGATCATATCTCTGGAGGGATGCTGGTGAGAGCAAATGATCAAACAAAGGATTGCCATATCGGAGATTTGATCAAGCCTCTGCTTGCCAGACGCTCTCTCTCGATGCGCAAATTCAGTACGTTGTGCGGAATGGACACGGCCACCATTTCTCGGATTCTGAACGGAAAGCAGCAACCGAAGCTCACGCATTTACAGATCTTTTCCGAACATTTGGATGTATCTCTGGATCATCTCATTGAGGCTGCAGGCTACAAAATCGATAACGCAAAAAGAGGGGCAGAGCGGGGGATTCTGGATTCGCTTGAATCGATCAAGACGGTACTGCAACATACGAAATTATTTGACCTCGATGTGACAACAGAGCGGATAGAACAGGAAATGGTTAAGTACGAACAATATGCACGTACAGATGAAGGGCATCGAATAATATGTAAGGAGTTTGATCTAAAAATCAATCAGATAAACGGTGCAGGACCGTTCATTGAACATTTGAAGGAAATGCATATTCAATACTGTGATGAGATTACACCAGAGAACGATCGTTCTCTGATTGGAAGTGCATTGTTATACTTTATTTCGTCTGCGGATCTGATCCCGGACTATCTCTTTCCGATTGGTTATCTGGATGATGCCATCGTTGTGTATCTGGTGTTGGATCGTCTGAAACAACGCACATGACACGATTGGTTTGGGAGAACACCAAAAGAACGGCGCGAAGTTTCTCGCGTCGTTCTTTTTACTATCAGAGTGAATCAGTCATAGTTATAAAGAACTGTTTGGATCAATTAAAAAGCCGTGGTATTCACATTTGCGAAAAACATATGGTTAACGGAGAGTCATTAGACTTATGAAAGCATTAAAAAGGCTTATTTTCTATTATTTTCTATAAAAGTGCTTGTATATCTCTTTTTATGACTCTATAATATACCATAAATATACAATTAGATTCTAAATTTTATATTATATGTAATTTTAAGAGTGTTTGTACATATTCAAGAAATCTCCTGATCTATCCAGAGCAATCATACTCCCATGTAAAGTAAGCGTTCTTGCTAACGCCGGTGATTACCCTCCTTAATGAATGCGAATAAACTTCCACCCACAAGATTAATTGATCTGAAATTCACCTCTTCCATATACGCTAAATTTGGCTATCTATAATCTTTCACATGCGATGTAATTTAATAACCTGTCCTGTAAAGGAGGTGAGGCTTGATGTAAATGAACGCAACACGTCTGCCCATGTTGAGGCCGTTTCATCGTTTTCATTTTTAGAAATGGATACAGTAAATCACTGTATTACAAAAACCGGGTAAAAGGAGTGGAAAAGTTTGATAAAGATGAATCGTTTACGCAAGCCGCTGTCCATGGGCCTGTCGCTTCTCCTTGCATTATCTATCATACAACCGGTTTCAGCTGAAAACGCCGCATCGCAGAAGATTGACATGAAATCCAGTTCGGACAAAATCACTACTTCCAAAGTCAACGCCAAATTAAGCAAGGAATTTGAGAGTAATGATTATGTAACTTATCTGGTGAAAATGAAAGAACAGGTAGATACTGCCTCTGTCTCCAAACAAGCCATGCAAAAGGCAACAATCGAAAAGCAAACGGCTTCGGCAACGAAACTGTCGGTACGAAGCACCGTTGTCAGCTCTCTGCGGGAAACGGCCTCGCGATCTCAGTACACACTTGAAAGTTTTCTTGAAAAGGAACTTGACCTTGGCAAGGTCAAAGAATATAAAAGCTATTTCATCGTTAATGCACTGGCAGTAACGAGCACCAAAGAAGTCATGGAACAGATTGCACTTCTGCCTGAGGTAGATAAAATATTGCCAAATGAGGAGCGTTTTTTGCAAAAAACCGAGGTCAGTAATGAAAAAGCAACCGAAGCCCCTGCGGCAGACACTACAACGATCCCGGCAAAAGACTCGCCAGCGAAAGAAAGCGCAGCGGCTAACGATAAGAGCCTGCAGACAGAGAACGTAGAATGGAATATCGATTCTATCAACGCGCCAGCAGTCTGGGATAAAGGAATCGACGGTACAGGAATCGTTGTTGCCAACCTGGACAGCGGGGTCGATTACACGCATCCAGCGCTTCGGAGCAAATGGAGAGGGCTTGATGCTTCGGGAAATATCGTTGATCCCGAACTAAGCTGGTACGATCCCCATAGCAATGCTTCGCTTCCTGCGGATGGAGACGGTCATGGTACACATACCATGGGTACGATGGTAGGCTCCGAAGCGAACGGCACCAACAAGATTGGGGTTGCTCCAGGGGCAAAATGGATTGCCGTTCGGATTTTCAATCCGAGTACCACGGATGCCATTATACTGGATGGCGGTCAATGGCTGATTGCTCCAGTGGATGCTGAAGGAAACTTGCATCCTGAGCTTGCCCCGGATGTGGTTAACAATTCCTGGGGTGGTGGTCCAGGATTGGACGAGTGGTTCCGTCCAATGGTACAGGCTTGGCGTGATGCACAGATCTTTCCAGAATTTTCAGCCGGGAATGTGACACTGACGAATCCGGGAGGTCCAGGTTCGGTGGCGAACCCTGCGAACTATCCAGAGAGCTTCGCTACGGGAGCAACGGATATCAACGGGAATCTGGCTTCTTTTTCCCTTCTTGGTCCTTCCCCTTATGAGGAAATTAAGCCGGAAGTTTCGGCTCCAGGTGTTAACATCCGTTCCTCTGTTCCGGGCGGAGTATATGAGGGTGGCTGGAACGGCACGTCCATGGCAGGCCCGCATACCACTGCACTGGCCGCACTCCTGCTTCAAGCTAATCATTCCCTTACGGTTGATCAGTTAGAGCAGATCATTATGGATACAGCGACACCGAGAACAGACAGCCGGTATCCAAATTCGCCAAATAACGGTTACGGTCACGGCATTATCAATGCACTGGATGCTGTGGGCTCTGTCCTCGAAGGCATAGGCACGGTATCTGGCAGGGTTGTCACAGCAGGTGACGATCTGGAAGCGCCGGTTCTGGAACATACGCCTGTCAATTCTGCCTTTACGGGGCTTGATATTCCACTGACTGCACGTGTTACCGATAATGTCGGTGTAACCACAGTGGAGGCATTTGCCAAAACAACGGGCACGAGCCAATACGTATATCTGCCGATGAATCGAGTAGCTGGGGATGCCAAAGATGGAACTTATACAGCGACAATTCCGGCATTTCTAATCGAGTCACAGGGTTTGGAGTACTATATCCGGGTCAATGATTATGGCAACAACGGATTCGAGAGTGAAGTTTACAAGGTTGCTGTCTCCAATGGAGTCCAGCCTGGGTATCTGCAAGATTTTGAGGAAGACAATCTGGGCTTTACTTCGGGTGGAGTTGGCAACACTTGGGCATGGGGAGCACCAACAAGTGGACCGGGAAGTGCCTACTCTGGTGACAAAGTGATTGCAACTAATCTGACTGGGACTTATGCAGCCAACAGTAATGCTTACTTACTTGCACCACCAATTGATCTTACCCAGAGCCCTGAGGGAGCATTGTTATCCTTCAAGCACTGGTATGATTTGGAGAGCAATATCGATTTTGGCAAAGTGTACATTGCAACAGAGGATAGTGACTTCGTATTTGAAGAGGCATTGAGCTTTACAGGTGCCGGTGGAGGCTGGAAAACGCAATATATTGACTTGCGTGAATACGCCGGTCAACAGGTATTTATCAAGTTTAATCTGACCAGTGACAATTCCGTTCAGAAGGCTGGTTGGTATATCGATGACTTTTCAGTACAAGCTCCAGATGATATTGCACCGGGAGCACCAAGCGGATTGTCCGCTTCTGCCGACATACTGGGGAATGTAAACTTGTCCTGGACGGGATCGGACGATGAGGATCTGAAATCCTACAACGTATATCGTTCAACGAATTCAGGCACAGGTTATGAATTGCTCGGAAATACATCTGCAACGACATTTACGGATACGGCTACAGTAACAGATTCGACTTATTTTTATACGGTAGCCGCTCTTGATTATAGTGGCAATGAGAGTGACAAGTCGAATGAGGTATCCGTGACCGTGGAGGTCCCTGAAGATATCTTCATCGATCACTTTGATGGCAACAGTGACAATGAGTGGACTCATTCCGGCACCAAGGACGAGTGGGAACGCGGAGTACCTGTCGTTGGACCTGCCAGTGCGGTTTCTCCGCCGAATGTTTGGGCAACCGATCTGGACAGTACCTATGAGAACGGTTCTAACTATTCTCTGGTATCGCCAGTCGTGGATCTAACTCAGGTGGATCAAGCTACGCTGACGTTCAATCATTGGTATGAAATCGAAAGTGGATACGATTACGGTTATGTTGAAGCCACGAAAGACGGTGGCAACACATGGTCGGAGCTCGGTAAATTCTCTCATTCTTCAAATGGAAAACAATGGACTCCGGTATTTTACGATCTGGCAGCTTTGAAGGGGAATGAAGTTCAATTCCGGTTCAGATTGACTTCAGACAGCAGTGTCGTCAAGCAAGGCTGGTACATCGATGACTTCCGCATTCTGGGTATCGCCGCTGAGACGGTTACAAAAGATACGGCAGTTGTTCTGAACAGCGACAAGCCTAAGCCGGAATATGATACTTCTTGGTACAAAATTTCAAGTACGGACAAGGCCGAATTTAATAAAACCAAGCAGGAACAGCCTGAAGTACAGAAACCTGGAACAGGTTCTGTAACGCCGCAAAGTTTGCCTGCAAGTGCAACGGTCACTGTTCTGGAAACAGGACGTTCAGTGAAGACGGACCCGACGACAGGCAAATACAGTTTCACTCACGTGGCGGGTGATTACACGTTGAAGGCTGAGGCCTATGGCTATTATCCTCAGACGAAGACGGTAACCATCACGGACGGTAGTGGAGCAACAGCCAACTTCAATCTGGAAACCATTCCCCAAGGAAAGATTGAAGGTACTGTAATCGATGAGCGGACAGGAAAACCTATAGCTGGAGCATCCGTCCTCGTGTTGGAAGATGCTCAAGTAGGTGCTGTACGCACAGGAGCAGACGGTAAATTTGCTCTGGATGTTCTGGAAGGAAGCTATACGTTATCGATCATCGCGACGGACTACTATAGCAAAACGGTAAATGTAACAGTACCTGGAAACGGTACAGTCGAAGCGAAAGTTGCCTTAAAACCATTTATCGGATTTCCTGGTGAAATCGCTTATGACGATGGAACGGCTGAAAATGCAAGAGCCTTTGTGGCCGCAGATAACGCATGGGCTGTACGTATGACGCCAGAACTAGAGACAGCACAGCTTACAGGTGCATCACTTCGATTCTGGAATACACAATGGCCTGTACCAGGTGGAACAGCATTCAAATATGCCGTCTATGATGCCTCCGGATCGGGTGGAGCGCCAGGCCGATTGCTGGCAGGACCTTTCGACGGTACGGCATTGCGCAATGATCAGTGGACAACCGTTGAATTTCCTGAGCCAGTAGTGGTACAAGGCGATTTCTATATCGTGTATGTACAGACTGCTGTTGGAACGAGCGCACCTGGACTCGCAACCGATGAAAACGGTGTGAATGCAGGGCGGAGCTGGCAGCGTGTAGGTGGCGTATGGAGTACTGCACCAGCAGAAGAGGGTAACTATATGATTCGTGCAGTCGTGAAATATCCAGTGAATGCACCTGTACTCACACAACCGACGAGCACCTATACCAATCAGTCGACATTTGCTGTGTCTGGAACTTCTCCAGCTTCAGGAGCCCAGATCAAGGTATATAATGGAAAAGAAGTAGCGGGAACAACGACAGTGGAGAATGGAAAATTTAAGCTGAATGTTAAACTTCGTGCAGGGGTTAATGCCATTACTGCCGAGGCGGTAGTTAACGGGAAAACGACCGATCGCTCCCTTCCAGTTGTGATCATCTTGGATCAGACAGCACCTGTGTTAACTGTCCTTACACCTGAAGAAAGAAGTCGAACTAACACAGAAGTGGTTCATGTGACGGGCGATGTACAGGACCAATTCCTCGACAAAGTGACCATTAACGGACAGAAGGTGAAATTGGAGCAAGACAGAAGTTTTAATCACCGCGTACTTGTGAATGAGGGCAAGAACACGATTACAATCATTGCGACAGATATTGCAGGCAATAAAACAACCGTGACACGGACTGTTTATGTGGAAACGTCTTTGCCTGAACTGACCAATATCTCTCCGGCTGAGGATGTACGGATTGTGGCAGGAGAAACTGTAACGGTTTCGTTCGACAGTATCCCCAAATTACAGGCCTCTTTCCGGATTGAACTGCCATCCAATTTGAGCACACAGGCTGGCGCAGAGATTCCATTGTTGGAAACGGAACCTGGTCATTATACAGGGACCTATACCACTGCATCTTCGCTGGTGCTTGAGGGTGGAGTGATCGTGATCCGTGCTCAGGATGCAGCAGGAAATAAAGTCGAGGTGGAAGCGCCAGGACGGTTATTCGTATCTGCAGCAGAAGCTCCGGACACGAATGTGCCAGTTGACGAAAATCTGTTACCTTAATCGAAGCATCACGGAGATGCTTATAATCCAGCTTCAAATTGAAACAGAAACGATGATTTGAAAATGTAAAGTGAAAAGCCGACAAGCCCAAAGAAGAGGGGTTTGTCGGCTTTTTGTATGTAAATTCAAGAAGTATTGCCTAAGATTCGTTCAATGATATTGCATATGATGCATGAACTTAATGAAACAGCATATGTGTTCAATATGAAGACTGGAGGAACGATCTGTGGGTATTGAGAAATCACAACCGTTAAGAAGCAAATGGCTAAAAACAAAGCAGCTTATCAATAATGATTCAATAAAACCGTTCATACCTGATACACAAAAGTTTAACAAGGTGAATCTAAAATCCATGATAGCCAGATATGGAATGTTATATATCAAGCCTGAAATAGGAACTCATGGAGTGGGCGTCATTAAGGCTGAGATGGAAAATCAACATGATTTTGCGTATCAGATGAATCAAAAACGTCTGACGTTTAATAGCTTTGATTCGTTCTATAAAAGTCTTGCACACGTTGTGAAACAGCGAAGCTATCTCATTCAAAGAGGAATACATCTGCTAAAACACAACAACAGGCGCTTTGACATCCGGGTCATGGTACAGTTAAGCCCAGAACAGCAGTGGGAAGCAACGGGGGTTATCGGTCGACTTGGACATTCCAAAAAAATAGTAACCAATTATCATAACGGCGGTCAGCCAATGGATATTCATAAGCTTCTGGAATCTCATGTGTCCGCAAAGCGCAGAAATGAACTGATTCAGGAGATGAATAAGCTGGGTGTTGGGATAGCTCGTCATATGAACAAGAAATACAAGCGATTGAAGGCAATTGGCGTGGATATTGGACTGGATCAAAGTCTGACACCCTGGGTCATTGAAGTGAATGCCAAGCCGGACCCTTATATTTTTAAACAATTAAAAGACAAGACGATGTATCGCAAGGTAATTCGGTATTTCCGCCATACGGATCATAAGCCATAAAATATCTTCAGCTTAACTTTGGACATCCTTGATTCCGAATTGTTACATGCAGAGAAAGCTTCCTATTATCACGACTTGGTGAGCAGGAAGCTTTTTTGCTTGTTTTCTTAAGAAGGTCATTCTAATTCATGTCGTAATTTTATATAGTTATTGTCGTAAGTTCCTATTAAAATTAGATCAGGTCTGTGTTAATTTATAGTTAGATGTCAGAATATCATATAGTATGGAGGTTAATCATAGTGACCATTCGAATAGGTAAAATAAGCTTATGGCACGTACATGCCTGGGATTATATTAAACAGGCTCAGGAGCACGAAGATACGGTGATGGCTGCTGTATGGGATGAAGATGCCGAGCGCGGACAGGAAGCTGCTGAACGTTTGAACGTGCCATTCTATGCTTCTCTGGAAGATATGCTGGCACAGGACAACATCGATGCCGTCATTGTGGATGCACCGACACGTCTTCACGAAGAGGTGATCACTGCTGCTGCGAAAGCGGGCAAACACATTTTCACAGAAAAAGTTATCGCTTCAACGATTAAAGAAGTAAATACGATCATTTCGGATGTACAGGATAACGGAGTGAAAATGACGGTATCTTTACCGCGTTTGAACGATGGATATACATTAACGATTCAAGATGTTCTGAACCAAGGACTACTTGGTAAGGTGACTTATGTTCGTGTGCGTTTATCGCATAACGGTGCGATTGGCAATTGGCTGCCTGAGCATTTTTATCATCTGGAAGATTGTCAGGGCGGGGCATTAATTGACCTCGGTTGTCATCCGATGTATCTGACGAATCTGTTCCTAGGTCAAGAAGTGACTGGGGTTAATGCTAATTTCGGATATGTTACTGGAAAAGAAGTGGAAGATAACGCGGTTGCTACGTTATTTACGGATTCCGGAGCAATCGGTGTAGTCGAGGCTGGGTTTGTGAACAGTCATTCGCCGTTTGCGATAGAGGTTCATGGTACGGAAGGCACACTTTTATACGGAACACCAGAGGATAAGCTGCTAATCCGCACGAATGTTGGTTCAGATCAACAGAAGGAATGGACAGAGATTCCTTTGCTGGACAGAAGAGAAAGCGCATTCAGCCAGTGGGTATCCCATATTCAGAATGATACGATTGCTACCGAGAATTTGCAGACGGCTACTCAATTGACTCGCCTGATGGAGGCTGCCAACCTTTCTGCGAAGGAAGGGCGCAAAATCTCCTTGAAGGAGTTACAGGGATAGGGTTTGGGAGGTGCCGCATTGAGCCGATATCCTTTTGAGAAGATGCTTGAACGACAGGATATCCTGGAAAGATTGGATGTCTCGATCCTGTGGGGACACTACGAGATACGAGTTCTGCGATTTCATCTGACTTCTTTTCCAGCAGGCAGAATCGTTGATTTTCATAACCATGCGGAATTCGAGTTACATTTCATCCCGAGAGGGAAAGGAAAAGTCATTCTGGGGGATGAGATGCATCCGCTCTCTGAAGGCATGCTGTATTTAACGGGTCCGGGTCTTGTTCATTATCAGGAGGCGGATTCCCAAGAGGCCATGGATGAACTATGCCTGCATGTGGATATCATTGAACATCCCAGAGAGGGTGTAGATCCGTGGGAGGCAGCAGAGTCAGAGGAAACGATCGAAAAGCTTAGAACACTTCCTCTTGCTCCGGTACATGATTATCATCGCGCCATGAACTGTTTCCTGGAAGCTTATGAGGCTTGTGACCGTAAACTGATTGGATATTACACGTCCATTAAGCAGCAGGTGATCAGTATTCTGCTGAAAACCGTCCGAGCCTACGATATCGGGGGGAATCGGGCGGAGGCTCCTGTGCGAGACATGTCTGTGTACAGGTACGATTATGCCATTCAGTATATGGAGGCAAATCATCCCTCAGCAGTAACGCTGGAGAATGTAGCGGAGAAGCTACATATTAGCAGCAGACAACTGCAACGAATCTTTTATCAGGTTCAGCCGGAAATGCCTTTCAGCCGTGTGTTGGAGGATATCCGCCTGCGCGCGGTGTGCCGCAATCTGGAAGAAAGTCATGTTTCCATCGAACAAATTGCCCTGGCTTCAGGGTTTACCAATGCTAATTATTTACATGCTGTTTTTCGAAAGCGTCTGGGGATGACCCCATCGGCTTTCCGTAAAATGAAACAACCAAACCAAAAGTGAGGGTGATTAGATATGAGTAAAACGTATCGTGTAGGGATTATTGGCTGTGGCGGGATTGCAAACGGCAAACATCTGCCAAGTTTGAGCAAGCTTGATAATGTAGAACTGGTTGCTTTCTGTGATATCGTTCAGGAACGTGCAGAAGAAGCCAAAGAAAAGTATGGTAGTTCCGAAGCACAGGTATACTCGGATTATCAAGAATTACTTCAGGATGAAACGATTGATATTGTTCATGTTCTTACGCCAAATATCTCTCACGCAGAGATTTCTATTGCTGCACTTGAAGCCGGAAAACACGTCATGTGTGAAAAACCAATGGCCAAGACATCTGCTGAAGCGCAAAAAATGCTTGAAGCAGCCGAGCGTACTGGTAAAAAACTGACCATCGGATACAATAACCGTTTCAGAGAAGACAGCTTGTACTTGAAGCAGCTGTGTGAAGCTGGCGAACTGGGTTCGATTTACTTTGCCAAAGCACATGCGATCAGAAGAAGAGCAGTACCTACTTGGGGTGTTTTCCTTGATGAGGAGAAGCAAGGCGGCGGACCGTTGATTGACATCGGTACACACGCACTTGACCTGACACTGTGGATGATGGATAACTATCAACCAAAAGTTGTTCTGGGCACAACTCATCACGAGCTTTCACAAAGAGAAAATGCAGCGAATGCATGGGGCCCATGGGACCCGAAAAAATTCTCCGTTGAAGATTCCGCTTTCGGTATGATCGTAATGGAGAATGGCGCGACGATCATGCTGGAATCCAGCTGGGCGCTCAATTCACTGGATGTGGATGAAGCGAAATGCAGCTTGAGCGGAAGCGAAGCGGGCGCGGATATGAAGAATGGCCTGCGCATCAATGGAGAGAAATTCAGCCGTTTGTACACCAACGAAATTGAACTGAGTGCAGGCGGGGTCGCTTTCTACGATGGAAAAAGTGAAAGTGCACCGGATGTAGAGATGAGAAAATGGATTGAAGCGATCGATAAAGATCTGGAGCCGGTTGTAACTCCTAAACAGGCTTTGGTGGTTTCACAGATCCTGGAGGCACTCTATGAGTCCGCTCGTACAGGTAAAGCCGTTTACATGAACGAATCCAATTAAGCCTAAAATACATTCCAGAAACCTTTATCCTCATCAGGAGGATAAAGGTTTTTGTTCTTTTATACGCTATCCATTTGTCTATACCGTGCCTTACTTCTGTACGTATATAGAGAGAATAATCCAAATTAAAAAGATGTGTCTGTCTAATGCAGATGCATCTTTTTTTATTTGGAAAACGGGTCGAGTTGAAAACTATTTTTAAATATATTCAAAAAAGTATTGCATATCTGTTTAGTCGGAATTATATTAATGGTATAAGGTCTAGACCATTTACAGATCGGAGTGTTTGCATGTCCAGTACGTTTTCATTTCGTTTTGAAAAAGTATCTACCAAAAAGGTCAGTGAATTTATTAGAGAACAACTGGAAGAAGCCATCATACTCAAAGAATTAATGAGTGAAGAACAGCTTCCTTCGGAACGAGAACTGGCCGAGATTTTTAATGCAAGTCGCATTACGGTACGTGAGGCTTTATCTACATTGGAAGACAAAGGTCTGATAGAGAAGCGCGTGGGGGCTAAGGGTGGAACGTTTGTCTTGCCTCTGACAGCCAATTCTCATAAACGCACAAGAGAAGAAATTAAACGGGATTGGGAACAGATGCTGAAAGTGTTTGAATACCGGACCATTATTGAGCCGGAAGCGGCTTTTCTGGCTGCTGAGCGGATTACCGCAGGCGAGCTGGAGCTGCTGGAAGCTTATATGGAGCAAAGCATTGAACCTCATTGTACAAGGGAATGGTTCCGGGCTCTGGATGTGAAGTTCCATCTAACCATTGCCAAGGCATCCGGGAATCCATACTGCGAGGCGGCCGTGAGACAGATCCGAACAAAAATTAATCCGGCATTGGACCTAATGCCATATGATGACCGAATCCGCTCCGTCAATCATGGGATACATATGGAGATTCTTGAAGCACTGAAAGCACATGACAGCATCAAGTCCCGGGAGACCATGAAAAGACACATTGAATTCTCGGCTGATGCGATCTATGCCCGACTGGTATCAGAATCGGATGACAAAGAAGGGAATGAGAACTAATGGACCAATCACAACTATATAAACATGCACAAGCATTGCAGCCCAAACTTTTTGCCTGGCGGAGAGATTTCCATCGCCATCCGGAAATCGGCTATGAAGAATTCAGAACGTCAGAGATCGTAGCCAAACACTTGGAAAGTCTGGGTCTTGAAGTGACGCGCAATGTCGGAAAAACCGGAGTTGTAGGCTTGCTGAGGGGAGAGACAGAGGGCCCCACTTTTGCACTTCGGGCAGATATGGACGCATTGCCTATACAAGATCAGAAGTCGGCTGAGTACAGTTCGCAAGTAGAAGGTAAGGCGCATCTGTGCGGGCATGATGCACATACAACCATTCTGATGGGAGCGGCGGAGCTGCTAACGAGCCTCGGCCGACCGAAAGCGGGTAACATCAAATTTGTGTTCCAGCCTGCGGAGGAAGGATTGGCAGGTGCACGTGCCATGATTCAGGATGGGGTACTGGAGAATCCGAAAGTGGACGCGATTGCAGGATTGCATATGACTCCGGGACAAGATACGGGTACCGTCGGGGTAAGCAAAGGTGTGGCGTTTGCCTCGGCAGATCGTCTGGTGATTCGGGTACTTGGCAAGGGTGGACATGCTGCGAGGCCGCATGAAGGTATCGATGCCATTGCCGTATCTGCTCAGGTCATCACTGCACTACAGAACCTGGCTAGTCGTATGGTAGACCCGCTGGAGCCGGTTGTGGTAACGATCGGTAAAATAACTGGAGGCTACATGGGAACCGCCATTGCACCGGAGGTTGAGATGATCGGCACGGTTCGAACACTCTCCCCTGCCATTCGTGAACGCATGCCAGCCTTGATTGAACAGGTCGTAAGTGGTGTGTGCAGTTCGTTCGGGGCGGGCCATGAAGTCATCTATGGTGATGGCTACCCCGTTGTGGTTAACGATCTGGGCATGGTGGACCTGCTTGCGGAGACCGTTGATGGACTCGAATGGGCGAAGGGATGGAGTAGTATTCCGCCATCTACGGGTGGCGAAGATTTCGCATTCTATTGTGAACAGATTCCGGGTGTTTTCTTCCGATTGGGTTCAGGGAACGAGGAAGAGCGAACCCGTTACCCGCTTCACCATCCGATGTTCGATCTGGATGAGACGGTCATGCCTTATGGTGTAGGCATGCTGTCCGCCGTAGCGCTTGAATATTTGGCAAGACATACAACTTCTTAGGGGGAGCATGGAAAATGAAAAAAAGACAATGGACTAGCATGTGGATCACATTATTGGCTGTAGTACTGGTACTGAGCGCTTGCGGTGGTAAGAGTACGGATAGCAATTCGGCATCCAGTGAATCTGGCAGCGGTACTGTTGCCAGCACTACACTTACAATCGCAGCTGCTACGGATATTGAGAGCTTTGACCCGCACAACAACAATAATACATCCAGTGAAGCAGTACTGGTCAACGTATATGATTATCTGATCAAAAATGATAGTGAACAGAAGAAGGTTCCAGGTCTCGCGACTTCATGGGAGCAAGTGAATGACACCACATGGCGCTTTAAGCTCCGTGAAGGCGTGACCTTCCATAACGGTGATCCATTCACATCAGCAGATGTGAAGTATACACTGGAGCGCGTAGCTAAAGACAGCACACTGAAACAAAACAGCTACTTCAAAAACATTGTTGAAGTGAAAGCGATCGATGAACATACGGTAGATATTATTACAGACGGACCAGATCCGTTGCTGCTTAACCGTCTGTCCAAAATGGGGGCAGGCATCTTGCCAGCAAAATATATTAAGGACAATGGGTTCGATAAATTCCTGAAACAACCGGTTGGCACAGGTACATACAAATTCAGCAAATGGACAAAAGATGATCGCGTTGAAGTGGTGAAAAATGAAAATTACTTCGATGGTGAACCGAAATGGAATGAGGTTGTATTCCGTGTCATCCCGGAAGCTTCCACACGTGTATCGGAACTGCTGGCTGGTGGTGTTGATATCGCAGCATCCATACCGTCGACAGATATTGCTCGCATTGAAGGCGAAGCAGACAAAAAGATCGTCAAAGCACCGATTCAGCGTGTACTTCAGTTGATTTTCCGCCAAACAGAGGGCAGCGTCACAGCTGATCCGAAGGTTCGGGAGGCCATTGATCTGGCGATTGACAAGCAGGGCATTGTAGACAGCATTGCCGGAGGTGCAGGTATTGTGACTCGCACATCCGTAACGCCTGGCAACTTTGGGGCAGATCCTTCGTTGTACAAAACATCGCTTTATGATCAAGAGAAGGCGAAGCAACTGTTGCAGGAAGCAGGTTATGCAGAAGGTGAAGCGGAGATGACCATCTCGGTATCCTCTCAATACAAAGAGCCTGCCGAAGTCGTGGCAGCGATGCTGGAGCAAGTGGGCTTCAAAATTAACCTGGACGTGCTGGAACCAAGTGCTTTCAGTGAACGTTACAGTTCCAAGTCATTCAAGGAAATCTTCATGATCGGAATTGGTAATTCCCTCTTTGATGCTTCAAATAACTACAATCGTTACATGTTGGAAGAGGCCAAAGGTGAGTCGGACTATAACAATCCGGAAGTGGAGAAATTGCTCCAGTCTGCGCTGATCAACATGGACCCGGCTACCAGGGAGAAAGAGTACCAGCAAGTACAGCAAATTCTTGCTGAAGATCGCCCAGCTGTGTATCTGTACCAGATGGAAGGGGTTTATGGTACCGATAGCCGTGTGAACTTCAAGCCGCGTAGTGATGAAATGTTCTATGCTGACGAGATTACACCTGCACAGTAACTTCAGACAGAACAACCTGTTATGACAAGGATAAGCCGAGAACGGCAGGGACTGCACCACGTTCCTGTCGTTCTTTTTTAAAAGGAGGTGGACAGAGAAATGGGCAAATATGTACTGAAGTCACTACTGCAGGTTATACCGGTTCTGTTCATTGTTTCGTTAATCGTATTTATATTGGTCCGCGTCACGGGTGATCCGGTAGCTCTGATGCTGCCCGAAACAGCTACTGCAGAAGACCGCGCTGTATTAACGCAGGCACTCGGACTGGACCAGCCGTTATACACGCAGTATATGAAGTTCCTTGGCAGCGCCTTGCAGGGAGACTTTGGTCAATCCTTCCGTTATGGAGAACCGGCTTTACAGCTTGTACTGGAACGATTGCCGGCCAGCTTTGAACTGGCTGTTGCAGCGATGTTTTTTGCCATTGTTATGGCTGTACCGCTTGGAGTTGCCTCAGCAGTCAAACGTAATACGTTTACCGATCTGATCATCTCTGGGATATCGGTCATTGGTAAAGCTATGCCAAACTTTTGGATGGGTATCATGCTCATTTTGTTATTTTCCGTGATGTGGGGAGTTTTACCTGTATCCGGCCGCGGCGGAGTATCACATCTGATATTGCCAGCCTTTACGCTAGGGGTAGGGCTTGCTGCACAAATGACTCGTCTGATTCGCTCCAGCATGCTGGAAATTCTGAGTCAGGATTACATCCGTACAGCACGGAGCAAGGGGCTTGGCCGGATGGTCGTGATTGGCAAACATGCGTTTCGCAACGGATTGATTCCGGTCGTGACGATTATGAGTTTGCAGTTCACAAGCTTAATTGGTGGAACATTGATTACGGAGACGGTATTCTCCTGGCCCGGGCTAGGTCAGTTGCTGGTTGTTGCAGTCAACACCCATGACATGGCGATTGTACAGGCCGCCGTTTTTGTCATTGCGTTTATCGTCGTTGTAACCAATATTTTGACAGATGTGGCCTACCGGCTGCTTGATCCACGCATTAAATACGATTAGAAGGAGGTGCAATCGATGACAGGCAGCAATGAAATGCCAATGCCGGGTGCAGAACAGGAACAAGAGAATGTACGTACACCAACAGGACTTCGCTATATCTGGAGACAACTGATCATCAGCAAGACCGGAATATTTGGCGCTGTGCTCGTATTGTTGGTTGTGTTAATCGCCATATGTGCACCTCTGTTAACGGGTCATGATCTTGGTGCAGTGAATCCTCTCAATCGTCTTAAACCGCCAGCTTGGCTTGATGGGGGAACGGCTGAATACTGGCTGGGTACGGATAATCTGGGCAGGGACATGTGGAGCCGAATCGTATATGGTGCGCGGGTTTCATTAATTGTAGGTATGGGAGCAGTCATCGTGTCCGGAATCATTGGTGCTATTCTTGGTCTCTTGTCCGGATTTTACGGAAAATGGCTGGATGCGGTTATTATGCGCGTGGGTGATGCATTCATGGCTATCCCTACGATTCTGTTTATGCTCGTTGTGATGGCTATTGTAGGACCAGGGATTACGACGCTGATTTTGGTTATCGGTGTGACGAACTGGGTGCCTTTCACCCGTGTGGTCCGCAGTGAAGTGTTGAGTATCAAGGAACGGGACTTTGTACACGCTGCCAGATCAATCGGTGCCAAGAATGGGAGATTGATTCTAAAACATATTCTGCCGAATATTTTATCTTCCTTTATCGTGATCTGCGGTATGAATGTTGGGACCACGATTATTATGGAAGCTTCGCTCAGTTTCCTGGGCCTGGGCATTAAACCACCTGACATTTCCTGGGGAGGCATGCTCAGTGATGGAAGACAATATGTTGCAACAAGCTGGTGGGTGGCAACTTTCCCTGGACTAGCAATTACGCTGACGGTTCTTGGTGTCATTTTCCTGGGAGATTGGCTGCGCGATGTACTTGATCCACGTACGGATACAAACAAGAAATAAGATGAACGGAGAAGGGAGCCATGCACATGAACAAAAGACCGATCTTGCCAGAGGACTTAGTTCAATACCGCTGGGTTAGCCAGCCTGTAATTAATCCAGATGGTCAAGTGGCGTACGTTGAACAGACGATTGATGAGCAGAAAAATGAATATAACACGCAAATTCGTGGCATTTCACTTGATGGTAGTGGGGACAGGCCACTTACAGACGGCGTAAAGGATTCATCTCCTTCCTGGTCACCAGATGGAACACAGCTCGCTTTTTTACGATTGGAAAGTGGGGGGAAAGGGTTATGGACCCTTGCGTCAGGTGATACAAAGGCTATAAATCTCATCTCGCCTGAGCGCAAGCTTTTACAATTTGTCTGGTCCCCGGATGGGCAATATATTGCATTTACAAGCAAAGTTGTGGAAGGCAAAGATGAAGCGATAACTGACAAAACATCAAAGACAGAAAAACCATCAAAGACAAACGAATCACCTAAAGTTAAAGTAACTCCCCTGAGAGGCAAGGTCTTTGAGCGCACGACACCCAAGGCAGAAGGCTCCGGCTGGTGGGATGGTCTGTATAGCCATCTGTTTGTATATGAGATCGGAAATGGAACCATTACACAGGTAACAACCGGATCATGGAATGTTGCTGCTCCGGTATGGTCGCCAGACGGTCAGGCTATTTCCTTTATTTCCAAGCAGGTACAGGATGAGGGGCTGGATGCCGATCTGTTGTACTTTGCGGATGTACATACCGTGAATCTGGCAAGCGGTGAGCAGCGCAGAGTAACGGATTCCAGTCTTCAGGTGAGCCAGTTCGCATATTCACCCGACGGAGAGCAACTGATTCTAATCGCCAGCGACCGAGAGTACGGAAGTGGCAGTCACAACAGACTATATGAAGTGCCGAGTAGTGGAGGTATTCCAAAGCAGCTGGCACCTGATGTTGATTTGCAGTTGGGGAACGCAGCACTTGGGGACATGAAATCGGCAAGCCCATCTCCGTCGCCACTGATGGATGACCATCATGCGCAACGTAAGGCATATGTACTGGGTACACAGGGTGGAAATGTGGACGTGTATCAAATCACCGAGGATGGGTATTGCCAAGCCGTGACAGGAAGCGGGGAGAAGGATGTATACCAATATACCCTGTCACCTGATGGTAAGACGCTGGTCATTGGCGTATTAACTGAGGATCACCCTGGAGAATTGTACCGTGTGGATGTTAACAGTGGTGACATGTTCAGACTCACCCGGCGAAACGATGAATTTTTGGCAGGTTTGGAAGTCAATGTACCTGAGCGTGTCGAGTTTACATCGTCGGACGGATGGCCCATTCAAGGTTGGTTGATGAAGCCGGTTATGCAGAAATCGGACACGAAAGTGCCGATGATATTACAGATTCATGGTGGACCGCACGCCATGTATACAGGCATCTTCAGCCACGAAATGCAGACACTTGCTGCACAGGGATATGCCGTTCTATGGGTAAATCCCCGGGGAAGTATGGGATACGGGCAGGAATTCGCCAGAGCTTGCCGAGGAGATTTTGCCGGGGGAGACTGTCGTGATCTGCTTGAGGCGGTGGACTATGCACTGGCAACATATGATTTTCTGGATGAAACACGTCTTGGTATTGGTGGAGGCAGTTACGGAGGCGTCATGACTAACTGGATCGTAGCTCATACCCATCGATTTAAGGCAGCAGTAACGCAGCGTTGTATATCCAATTGGTTGTCTCTGTATGGAACCAGTGATATTGGAATCTCCTATGTGGAGGGGGTAATTGGCGGCAATCCGACAGAACATGCAGACATGTTATGGGCCCGTTCTCCCCTTGCTCATGCGCACAAGATTGAAACGCCACTTCTGATTATGCATGGAGAGCAGGATTATCGTACACCGATCGCACAGGCGGAGGAGTTATATACTACGTTAAAACGATATGGAAAAACGACCAAACTGATTCGATATCCAGGCTCCAATCACACGTTGCTCAAAAGCGGAAAACCCTCGCTGCGCGTGGATAGCTTTGAACAGGTCAATGCCTGGTTTAATCAATATCTCAAAGATGGAGAGGGCGGAGCATGAGCCGTGTTCAGTTATCCATTCCTGTAGCTCTGCTAGTCGAAAATGTTCTGACGAGCGGTGAACCGAGCGAATTAATCATTGATCGTTTACAGAGAAAAGAGTTCTCTTCGTTGTTATCCAAGATCAAGGAACCAACGATGGATCTGGTGGAGAGACTGGACACAGCAGCTGAAGTGGGAGACAACTGGGAAGAGGCCATACGCAGCAGGGTTTATGAATTCAAATTTTTGCATATTAACGCCCTGAAAAGACTGCTCTATTTCCGGTTCGATCTCAAGGCAGATCAGGATTATATCCAGGAAGATCTGACACTGAAAGATATTCATTTGACCTTGCAAGAGACCGAGTTGCTGCAATTGTTAGTTGGCAGACAGTGGATTGTGCAAGAAGAACAAGGTAAAGACCAGAGAGACAAGGACAGAGACACATCGTTAAGTATCCCTGTTCATATCCGATTAAAGTACTAGCTAAACACATTTATGGAGCCAAAAGCCGCGATTTTCGCGGTTTTTTTATTTGAAGCAGCTCCGTTTTCTATAAAAAAGTGACTTGACTTTTGCAGACGTTTAAGCAGGTACTTGACATCCGTATGGTATATTATAAAAAGCTCTTTTAATGGTGAACACATGATAATCATACAAGATGGGGTGTACGTGATGTATCAATATAAGGATCAGGAATATGAAGCTGTACATTTTGAAGGACGCGACTTGCGTTATGGAGAACTAATCAGCTGTGTTTTCAAACAGTGTACCTTTATGAACGCTTCGATGGAAGAAATCGAGACAAGCAACTGCCGTTTTATCGAATGTGACTTTAAAGGTGCTTCCATGAATGGCTCCATCCATAGAGAATCGGCGTTTGAAAACTGCTTATTTGGTGGTGCTAATCTATTTGCTTCCAAATTCACCTCCTGCAAGATGACGGGATCGGACTTTTCCGGTGCACAAATGGATGGTATTACACTAAGTCAGGGTGATTGGTCTTATACGAATCTGAGACATACCCGGTTGGGCAAACAGGATTTGCGAGGAATTCGTTTCTTTGAAGCCGACTTTACGGACACGGATTTTACCAAAGCGGATCTGAGAGACTGTGATCTCACAAGAGCAGTTTTAAGCAGAGCCAAGCTGCAAGGGGCCGATCTTAGAGGCGCTAATCTGGAAGGAATCGATCTGAAATCATTGGATATTAAAGGCGTACGTTTGGATCGCGAACAAGCCGTTCTGTTTGTACGATCTTATGGTGCGAAAGTAGATTAATTTGAACATATACTGCTACAGTTCCTGCTAGTAATATAGAAAATTCAAAACTTTAAAAACGTCATAAACTGTATGAAGCCACCAAAAAGGTGGCTTTTTTGGCATGAATGATTTCCATTTAAAACAAATTTTGAAGGAATAAGAGATATAACCAAGGAATAGTAAACATAAGTTTCAAATAAAAGGAGGCCATTATGACGACTGCATTAATTACTATTGTTGCTGTTATTGGTTTTGGGATTATAACAGGCACAATCACTATGGTTATGATATTTAAACTGCTTCGTAACAATAAACACAAACAGCATTTTCGAAAAAGCATTTTAACGGAGGGAATACCCGCAGAGGCGGTTATTCATGATATTACACAAACTTCATCCAGTATGGATGGAAGGCCGGGAGTGCGACTGGATTTGACCGTAACCCAAGTTGACGGCCGTACCTTTCCCACGATTGTAGAGACATATATCCCGGTTACACATATTCCCCAATTTCAGAAAGGAAATGTCATTCACGTAAGATACATTGTAAACGGAAATGAACGAAAGGTTGAGGTAGAGGATGCCTATGTTCCGTGAATTTGACTGTTGAACGCAGCAAGGGGGGACATATTACATAAAATGGTTCAGGTTCTACATTGACTAGAGATATGAATTGATTTAGAATCAATTTATCTTGATAATCTAGATACTTTATTTTCGAGATAAATTGATAGAAGAATCGAGGCAGTTCATATGAAAATTAATCACTTAAACTTAACGGTAACTGACGTTATTGAGGTTCAACATTTTCTCGAAACATATTTTGGATTAACCTGTTACGTCAATGCAGGTAAAGCATTTGCGGCTATGACCGACGACGATGGATTTTTATTAAACTTAATGTATGGCAAGGATATCAAATATCCAGAAACTTTCCATGTAGGGTTCCCACAAGACAGTAAGGAAGAGGTGGATAACTTGAACCAACGTCTCAAGAACGATGGAATTCAGGTAGAAAGCCCGGCTATTGTTCATGGTTCCTACACCTTTTATCTTCAGGCGCCAGGTGGAATCACACTTGAAGCATACTGTCTCATCGAAGGGGAAGATCCAACCAAAGGACCTCGTCCATCATTTGGAAAACTATAAAAATGAATTCCATTGAAGCCACGAAATTTCGTGGCTTTTTTTGTATTCTACGATAATCTGATTATAAAATGAATTTGTTGAAAAATGACAAAGTGATAAATTTTATTTATCGAAATGAAATTGAATTTCATTCATGAAAGTTTCATGAGTTCGTTTACATACCATAGAAAATATTTTATAATTGTCATCGGAAGAACAATAACTAACTAAAAGTTATTAAGTGTTAAAAATATATTAAAAAGACGTAACGTCAAGAGACATCATGAAAGAAGGCAATCAGTAAATGAACTCATTTTTTGTAGATTCCAATGGAAACTTAAAAACCTCTTTGAAAGGTAAGGATGTTCTGTCCAATCCCATGTTGAACAAGGGTACTGCCTTTAACGAAGAAGAAAGAAGAGAGCTTAACCTGAATGGCATCTTGCCACCGATGGTTTTAAATATTGAAGAACAAGTGACTCGAGTATATCAGCAATTGCAGAATGAATCGGATAATTTGCGGAAAAGCATCATGCTTAGTGATTTGTTCAACCGAAATATTGTACTATTCTACCGTCTAATGAAGGATCACCTTAGTGAAATGCTGCCGATTGTGTACACACCTACGGTCGGACAAGCTATTCAGGAATATAGCCATCAGTACCACAGACCGGGTGGTCTATATTTATCCATTAATGATATGGACGGGCTGGAGGAAGCTTTCCGCAACAGTGGATTACAAGCTGGAGATGTGGATTTGATTGTGGTGACCGACTCGGAAAGTATTCTGGGCATCGGAGACTGGGGCGTTGGCGGCATTAAAATTGCCATTGGTAAACTCGCGGTATACACAGCAGCCGTAGGCGTTGATCCAAGCCGCGTATTACCTGTTGTGCTGGACGTCGGAACCAATAATCCCAAATTGCTGAATGATCCATTGTATGTGGGCAACCGTCATGAACGGATTCGCGGGGAAAAATATGATCAATTTATCGAAGCCTTTGTGAAAGAAACAACAAAGTGGTTCCCGGATATCCTGCTTCACTGGGAAGACCTGGGCAGCGTGAATGCCAGAAATATTATACAGAAATACGGGGAAGAACTGCTTACGTTTAATGATGATATTCAGGGAACGGGTGCGGTTACACTTGCGGCGATTATGTCCGGAGTTCAAGTGACGGGTGTGCCTCTTCGTGAGCATCGTATCCTTGTATTTGGTCCAGGGGCCGCTGGTATTGGTAACGCGGATCAGATTCTTGACGCCATGATGGAAGAAGGACTTGAGAGGGAGGAAGCGGAGAACCGGTTCTGGGCTTTCGATTACCGTGGAATCCTTACTGATGAGACGGAAGGCCTATTTGAATTCCAGAAACCATATGTGCGCAAAGCTGCGGAAGTGGAAGATTGGGCATTGAATGAGCAAGGGCAGGTCAGCTTGCTGGAAGCTGTGAAACAGATCAAACCAACGATTCTGATCGGCACTTCTGGTGTAACAGGTGCCTTTAATGAACAAGTTATCAAAGAAATGGCGAAGCATGTGGAACGTCCAATCATTATGCCAATGTCCAACCCGACCTCACTTGCCGAAGCAGCACCAAGAAGTCTGATTGAATGGACGGATGGCAAAGCATTGATTGCAACAGGCAGTCCATTTGAATCTGTCATGTTTAATGACACTTTATATGAAATTGGTCAATCCAATAATGCTTTTGTGTTCCCTGGTTTGGGCCTGGGAGCGATTGTTGCAAAAGCATCAAAGTTCACCAAAAACATGTTCACCGCAGCTGCAGTAGCCGTAGCTAATTCGGTAGACTCCTCTGCTCCAGGTGCTCCACTTCTGCCAAGAGTGAAAGAGCTGCATGCTGTTTCGTACAAAGTTGCAGTGGCAGTCGCTAAGGCGGCAGTGGAAGATGGCGTTGCGCGTGTAGAGCTGAAAGACGTTGAAGAGGCGGTAAAAGCTGCCATGTGGCATCCAGTGTACAAACCGCTGTATGCGGCCGTTTAATAATTGAAATAAATTGAATACAGCGCATGGTGACTATAAATCCATGAGGGTCGGGTGTAAGATGGAGTTTAAAAGGATCGACATGATTTCTCGCCTTGACCCATGGCTGTATTCCATGTTAAGTTTCTGATATTAAATTGTGGAGCTTTTAAAGGGGGATAGAGCGATGACTGAATTAGAGGTTGTAGATGTTTATGTGAACCTGTCAACGAACATGAACACTGACATGGTTCACAACATAACTAATCAGAATCCGGCACTTTATCCTCCTATGCATAGATCATCTTGGCGTTAAATTTTTGGACGCCAGGTTTCTTTATCGTATAGTCAGGTTGATGTAACGCAAAAAAGCACCGGTGAATGGGGGCTTTTTTGCGTTTTTTCATTTGAGGATATTCTAATCACTATGACAGAAGGAATGTGTCATTCATTCAAGGGCGGACTGAAATTCTGATTATGTTCAAATATAAAGTGAGGGACCATGTCGTGGTAAATACCCCGTCGGTTAACTTTTATATTTCACATAAAAAGGATGATCTTTATGTCTTTAATCAACGTTACCAACCTAACCTTTGCCTATGATGGCAGTTACGATAATATATTTGAAAATGTGAGTTTTCAGCTGGACTCGGATTGGAAATTGGGCTTTACCGGAAGGAACGGCAGAGGTAAAACGACATTCCTCCAACTGCTGCTTGGTAAATATGAATACAGCGGAACTATTTCTGCGAATGTCAGCTTTGAGTACTTTCCTTTTCAGGTTGAGAATAAAGGAGCTATGACCCTCGATATCATTGAAGATGCTTATCCTGAATATTTACAATGGCAGCTTGTGCGTGAGCTTAACCTGTTAAAAGTTTCGGAAGATATCCTGTATCGGCCTTTCGATTGCTTGTCTAACGGAGAACAAACGAAGGTGATGCTGGCTGCCTTGTTTCTGAAGGATAATCGATTTTTGCTCATTGATGAACCTACCAATCATCTCGATATTCATGCCAGAAAACTCGTTAGTAATTATCTTCGCAGCAAAAGTGGATTTATTCTGGTGTCACATGATCGATCCTTTTTGGATAACAGCGTAGACCACATCCTGTCCATTAATAAAAATAACATCGAGATTCAGAAAGGGAACTTCTCCGCTTGGTGGGAAAATAAACAAAGGCAAGATCAGTTTGAACTTGCAAATAATGAAAAATTAATAAAGGACATCAAGCGTTTATCCGATTCTGCCAAACGGACGGGTGGATGGTCGCATGAAGTGGAAAGAACCAAAAATGGTACGAGAAATTCCGGTTCTAAGGTGGATAAAGGCTATATTGGACACAAGGCTGCCAAAATGATGAAACGTTCCAAAAATATCGAGCAGAGACAGCAATCCGCCATTCATGAGAAGTCCAAACTTCTGAAAAATATTGAGAGCAGAACGTCTACAGATTCATCAACTGGATTTTCACAAAAAAGAACTTGTCGAATTGGAACATGTGTCGATTGCATACGGCTCCAATATGGTATGTAAGGACGTGAATTTCACAGTTGAACAAGGGGATCGTATTGCGCTTTATGGTAAAAATGGATCGGGGAAATCAAGCATCCTTAAACTGATTTGTGATGAGAATATCCCTTATACAGGTTATTTTCGAAAGGATCACCAGCTTAAAATCTCGTATGTGTCGCAGGACACTTCGAATCTCGGCGGCCATTTGTCTGACTATGCTGTCACGCAGGGAATCGATGAAAGCCTGTTTAAATCCATCCTAAGAAAGCTGGATTTTTCTAGGTTGCAATTGGAGAAGAATATCTCAACGTATAGCGCTGGCCAAAAAAAGAAAGTGCTGATTGCTAAAAGTCTCAGTGAGCAAGCTCATTTGCACATTTGGGATGAACCTCTCAATTTTGTAGATGTCATCTCTCGCATGCAAATTGAAGACTTGCTGCTGGAGTACTCCCCAACCCTTCTGTTTGTAGAGCATGACAGTGATTTTTGCGCAAATATTGCAACAAGAATTATCGAGCTATAAGCAACAGGGAAAGAAAAAAGATATAAATTCTAAGAGCCGCCGCTTGGCGGCTTTTAATCATCACATCTATCTTTGCAATACATAACCAATCATAGGTGATGATTGTTAGTGTTCAGACATCGGAATTATGAGCAACTATGCTATAATTTTATAGTCACAACTAATCAAATGATGGATCATTGAATCAATTTATAGAATAAACTCCCCAAGAGGTGTAAACCCGTTGAAAAAAGAAATGACATCGATGAAGCAAACGAGACTTAATTCCATCCTGGACGAAGCAACCAAACTGCTGATTGAAAAGCCCAATGCATCCATGAATGATATCGCAGACTCTGCAAAAATCGGCATTGCGACCCTTCATCGTTACGTGGAGAGTCGCGAACAATTAATGGTTTATCTGGGCTTGCGTGCGATTGAGGTGGTCAGTGAGGCCATGCAAAACATTCAGCTGGATGAGGAAAACTGTGAAACATATATTCCACAGCTGATTGAAGTGCTTATTCCGTTAGGAGATAAAATATTTTTCCTTACCCATGATGCAGCTATACACTATAATCCTGAGATTGAGGGAGCAGATTTGAAGCTGAGAGAGCCTATACTGCATGCGGTCAGCTTGTTGCAGCAAAAGAATTATTTTCGCCAGGATGTCAATAAAAACTGGATTGTAGATGTGCTGTATTCTATCCTGTTTCTGACGTGGCAGCAGGTTGTAAGTGGTGATATTGCGCGTAAATCAGCAGCTTCTCTGGTTGTGGATACGTTCTATCATGGCTTTAGGGCCAAATAAGTAGGCTCTACCTTATAACCACATACAATAATGCAATATAACACCCCATTGTGGAGTCAGTCGTGTCATTGGATACGAGACTCACTGTGGAGGTGTTTTTTTTCGTTGAGAGCTAGCTATGGGCGCTAATTGAAAGGTGCATATTTTCTTTTCGGTACGTATTCAAATTTTAACAGAGTTCAGAATTTAAGATTTCAAACTTACAAAAAATGATATAAATTTCTAGTAGATTCAAATCATTACCAAATTAAGACATTGAATTTGCGACAAGGAGGTCGATAATCTGCGCTGAACTCGATAACGTTTCAACTCGCTTTAGCACTCATTCCATCATATCCAACAGGAGGGATTCCATGCTTTACACCATTATTGTGCCAGTTAACCAGGACTATAACATTTTGAACCTTTTCACGGACTCATTGCTACGGACAGTAAGCCCGTCCACTCAAATCATTTTTATCAACGATGGTTCCGGTTCTGCTGTTTTACAGCATTTGGAGAAACTGAAACAAGAGGTTAGAGAAGGTGTAACGATTGAAATTCTTCAGCATGATTTTCCACTCGGTTGTGCTGTATCAATCAATAGCGCACTTCGGCGAGCAGAGGGAGATTATATTTTCTTCCTGGATTCCGATACGATTCTTCAACCGAACTGGCAATCAATGATGAAAGAGACGATGGACAGCGACATTACGATTGGTATGATTGGCGGTGTTCTGCTCTATCCGCAAACGGGAGGTGTGCAGCATTGTGGTATTGCATTTGCCGATACAATTGGTCGCCACTTATTTCTGAACGCTTCACCTGAAGACATTCCGAAGGAAACATTTTCAGTTCAGCTTGTCGTATTCGCCATGTTCGGCATGAAGAGAGAAGTGTATGAAACGGTAGGTGAGCTGGATGAGAAGTTCTTTAACGGATATGAGGATTTTGATTATCAGATGCGAGCACGGGCAGCCGGATATGATACGGTCATTAATCCGAATATTCTCGCCTATCACTGGGAACGGAGCAGTGGCATTCATCGCAACTTTAACCGGAAAAACAATCTGGCACGTTTCTGGAAAAAATGGGGTGGGGAAATTGAGGCCGATGTTTGGCCATTCGTATTCGGTCATCTGAAAGAACAGCTGGATAGCCAGGGTGAATATCATCATCTGCCGATCGTTGGCATTGATCTTGCAGAAGTACGCAGTGACGCGGATACGTTCTGGACCAAGCTGGAGGAAGCTGACATTGCGCCTGTTGCCGAGGTACGTGACTATTCCAACCGTTTTAACTCTAATGGAGCCATCTGGCTGCCACAGGTTCTGGGTAAGGAGCTGATTCATAGCGAGAACCGATTATTGTTTCTGGTGGACAATTTCGCCCGGTTGCTGGAAAACCGTTACTGGATCGAGATGAGACATGCTCATCGGGCTAAAGATCTGATTATTGATCTGTATGGCAATGTCATCACTATGGATCGCATATATGATGGCTGCTGGCCAGGCTCCAAAGTTCGCTAACTCACAAACCAAGTAAACAGGGAGGAACCAAAGGTGAAATCAAAAGAGAGCACGCTTGATCGTGCCGTAAGGTTTACACGGAATCTGGAGTGGTTGGAACATGTCGAGAAGGTTATTCCGAGCGGATGCAGTACGTTAGCCAAAGCACCAGAACGATTATTTCCGGGATATACACCCGTATGCTGCGCAGAGGCACGCAATTCCCGTTTTATAGATATCGACGGAAATGAATGGCTGGATTGTGAAATGGCCATGGGTACGGCGCCATGGGGACATGCACGGCATGAAGTTCAACTAACCGTCATCCATCAGCTGAAAAAAGGGACAAGTTATTCGATTCCTGCTGACATTGAACTTGAATGCGCTGAACTGATTTTGGAACGATTTGAAGGCCGCTACCCCTCATTACGTTTCACCAAAAGCGGCGCCGATGCAGTCAGTGGAGCCGTACGTCTGGCTCGTGCGGGAAGTGGAAAAAGCAGGGTCATCGCGACGGCCTATCATGGCTGGCATGACTGGTCTGCGTATGGATACTATGGCCGCGAAACGAAAGAACGAGGCATCCCCGTGGATATCGAGCGCACAACAATCTGGATAGATAAGCCCTCACCAGAGCGTATCGAGGCCCAAATCCAATCCTCTCCCGAGGATATCGCCTGCATTGTCCTTTGTCCAAATGAATGGAAACGTGAGCCGTTGGCGCAAGTTGTATCCCTATGTAGGTCCTTAGATATCATTGTCATATTTGATGAAGTCACCTCCGGCATTCGAATGGGCAAGCAAGCTACAGCTGGGGAGTATGACATCTGGCCGGATCTGCTTTGTATTTCCAAAGGCATGGCAAATGGACTGCCACTCGCAGCCGTAATGGGACCAGAACATCTGATGTCATTATCAGAACAGGTCAGATTCAGCAATGCGCATTCCAGCGAGACCACTGCGCTTGCGGCAGCGATTGCATGTGAGCGATTGATGAAAAGCGCTAAAGTATGGCCTAGCTGGCGCGAAGCCACCATTCGAATTATGGATCTGATTGAAGCTGAACTCGTACTTCTTGGATTAACCGATCAATTGGTGTTGAAGGGTACCTATGCGAGCTTCTCCATTAGCTCTATTTCGGAGGAAAACTTTCATACCGATCCGTTCCGTGAGTTTATGGTCAAAAGAATGGCCCACTTCGGAATTTTTACCAAAGGGTACTTTATTTTTTCAGATGCTCATACCCGGGATGAATTATTATGGGTGGAGGAAGCTCTCTTGCAGACACTTTCCGACTGGAAAGAAATGCTGAAACAGGAACACCTTTCGAATTGAGATTTACGAAAACGTTTAAAATTTTATTCAAATAAGAACATCGACTAGGAGGAATATTCAATGAAAGCACTCGTATATCAGGATCTTAAACAGGTGACTTACCAGGATATTGATGAGCCAACCATACAAAAGCCAAACCAAGTAAAAATTAAAATCTATGGTTCAGGCATCTGCGGTACAGACCTGAATATTGTCAAAGGCAAAGTGCCGGCGAATAAAGGAACGATTATTGGTCATGAAGGTGTAGGTACAGTGGTTGAGGTGGGCGACGAAGTTCGTGGCTTCAAGATAGGTGATCGGGTATTGGTTGATCCCACGCAATCTTGCGGTACCTGCTCCTATTGCCGTGAAGGTCTTTTCATCTATTGCGAGAATTTTGATGACTATCAAGTAGGGATGACGACGCACGGTACATTTGCAGAATATTACGTAGGGGATGAGAAGTATATCTATGCCATCCCGGATTCCATGAGCTGGGAAACCGCTATGATGATCGAACCACTGGGATGTGTACTTCAGACGTTCATGAAAGCAGGGACTAAGCCAAGTGACTCTGTACTGGTCCTCGGTTCTGGTGCAATCGGTTCTCTGTGTCAGCTTGTGAGCAAACGATTGGCAAGGCTTACTGTAGGAACGGAAGTTGATCCATTCCGCAAAGAGTTCGCTTCAGAGATCGCGGATCATGTGTTCTATCCTCAGGATCTGACACTGGATAAAGTATACGAGATCAATAATAACAAGAAGTTTGATATTGTAGTGGACGCGGTTGGTAACCAGCTTCATGTGGGATTTGAGATGATTGCCAAAGGCGGCAAGATCATTCCTATGGGTTATGACGACAGCTATGAGGTGACGTTCAAATCAACTGCCGTAATTAATGATGGTATTAGTATCATTGGTGCGGTAGCTAATCACTCGATGATCAGTACAGCATTGAAATTTGCACAAAGTATTCCGGAACTGGAGCAAATGGTTACCTCCAAGGAACTGCTGAGTGATTATGAACAGGCATTCAATGGGACAATTGGGTATCATCTGCGTAGCGGAGAGAAATTGCCCATGAATTCGGTTAAAACAGCTCTGATCTTGTAAGTATGTAGACATTGTCGGGTTTGCCGCTGCGAAAAGAAGGAGTTCGCAGCGGTGAAAACCACCGCAAAAAAGGGGGAGATATCGATTGAAGCTGCTACAGGATTTGCCGAGAAATCCGCGGTACTCCATCTTACTTGAACCGGTATGGGCCATTCCGGGCACGATTGTTCTTTTTTATGCTCCCTTATATATGAAGGAAGCCGGACTTTCGGATATTGAAATTGGTTTGATCAATTCGGTGAATCTTTATTTTGCCTTTATATTTCAGTTATTTGCGGGTTCAATCACGAATAAGCTTGGCCGCAAGCGAACAACACTGATTTTTGATCTGATTGCTTGGAGTGTTCCCATGTTCATCTGGGCTTTCTCCCAGAATTTTTGGTTGTTTCTGATCGCTTACCTGCTGAATGCAACCTCCAAATTTGTGACGGTTTCCTTCAACTGTCTAATTATTGAGGATGTTGAGGAACACAAGCGATCCAAGGTATTCGCCATTCTCAACATGATCATTACTGGTGCTGGAGTACTGACACCGATCGCCGGGGTAGTGATTGCTGATATTGGCATTGTGCCAACACTAGCCAGTATTTATTTTGTCGGTGGCATCCTCATGACCGTCATGTTCTTCATTCGCAACCGATATACGGATGAGACCGCAGTAGGGAAGGAACTTATGGGAATGCATAGCCAGACCAGGGTGATCCAAAGTCTGGCCTCCAGTCTGCGACTTTTCGGCAAATCGTTCTACAAACGGAGGCTTTTACCGATTATTCTCATCACGGTGCTTTCCAATCTGATCCTGCAGCTGAACTTTTTTCAGGTGATTTTTTTCAAGGAACAATTAAAATTCAATGATCGGATTATTTCATTTATCCCGGTCGTCACCGCTGTAACCGTCATGCTCTTGTATTTGGTCATTATCCCGAGTCTGAAACGGCGTTCAGAAGAGAAGTATGTCAGTTTCTCGATCATTTTGAGTACAGTGGGGGCAATACTTTTTCTGTTGATCCCTGCGGGAAATATAGCCATGTTATTTCTGACTCTAATTGTACTGGCGGCAGGCAATTTCATCTTACAAACGTACCGGGACTCACTGCTTATGAACCGATTGGGTACACATGAAAAAGCGGATATGTTCTCGGCAGTGCAGACCGTCATGACGTTAACCGCAATTCCATCAGGTTACCTGACAGGGCTACTGTATCACTATAATCCTGTGCTGTTATTCAGTGTCATTCTTGTACTTTACATCGTACTCATGGTCATTATGTTATTCCTCCCTGATCCCCAGAAACACTCCCAAGTGATCAGTTCTTACAAAAATATGTAGGAGAAGGGGTTTTCTGTATAACGAACGAATATATAATACAGAAAATGAACCTGGGAGGCATAGAAATGACAAACGTATTTGCAACAGAAACAAGAAACCAAATGAACTGGATTAATGAGCCGAAGACCTGGTCTTATACCGATCAAGGCGTTCTAATTGTAGAAGCTCAGGCTGATACAGACTTTTTCCAGGACCCAGCGGGTAAACACATCCGTGCAACCGCGCCATTTCTGTCGATGCCGGTGCCTAACGATTTTGAAATGACGACCCAGCTAACCGTGGACATGCAACATCAGTATGATTCCGGATGTTTGATGGTGATGGCGGATGAACGAAACTGGTGCAAGCTTTGTTTTGAGTATGATGGAAAAGCGGCTACCATTGTGTCGGTAGTAACGAAGGAAGGTTCATCCGATGATTGCAATTCGGTTGAAGTTCCCGTAACCAACCCTTATCTGCGCATACGCAAAGTGGAGGACTGCATTTCATTCTTTTATTCACCCGATGGGGTGGAGTGGAAATTAATTCGATATTTCGGCATGCCGATAGAGGGGGAGATCCGGGCTGGAATTGTTGGACAGTCACCAGCCGGAACGGGATGCACCTGTCACTTTTTATCGATGAATGTTACCCGTCCGGACGTGACTGCACGCTTCTAAGCCCATTTTCCCGCCAAATCGGCTGATCATTGGAGGGAGAAAAGCGTAATGGTAAAAGCCTTTATTTTGGATTTTGATGGACTTATTGTGGACACGGAGACTCCCTGGTTCTATGCTTTTCGCGATATTTATAAAGAGCATGGACTTGAACTTGGGCTGGAGCTTTGGTCGAAAAACGTAGGAACATCGTTTGAAGAATTTCATCCTTTTCTATACCTGGAGCAAGCGCTGCAAAAACCGATCGATCACGATCATATCAAGTTGCTCTCTGAACAGAAATACGAAGCATACCTGGGGCAGGCAGCAATTCTTCCAGGCGTGCATGAGTTGCTCCGGTCTGCCCGTAAAAAGGGAATTCAACTTGCCGTTGCTTCCAGCTCTACCCGGGATTGGGTTCATGGTTATTTGCGCACACTCGGCATTTTCGAACTATTCGATGTCATTCATACAGCCGAGGACGTCAAGAGGGTTAAACCGGACCCGGAATTGTATCTGCTCGCCCTGGAGAGTCTCGGGATCGGGGCATCCGAAGCGGTTGTGTTCGAAGACTCGCCGAATGGACTGAAGGCAGCCAAAGCCGCGGGGATTCGCTGTGTCATTGTGCCTAACGAGGTAACGCGTAATCTGGAATTCTCGAAGTATGATCTGCGGTTAACCTCGCTGGCAGAGATCACGATGGAAATCCTTTAACTCTGGTATTGCTTGCGTAACTCGATAGGGGAGATTCCTTCATATTTTTTGAATACGGATCCAAAATAACTGGCGCTGTTGAAACCAACAGCCCGGGCAATCTCGTGGGCCGTTATTCCGGCGTCATGGACGAGCATTTCTTTGGCTTTCAATAACCGATACCGTGTCAGATAATCAAGCGGAGTCATTTGGAATTCCTTTTTGAATATCCGATTCAAATGCTGTTCGGTGACGTCCATTTGCTGAGCCAGCATGGAGAGCGAGATATCCTGATCATAATTTTGCTTGATAAAAGTAACCAGTCCACCCAGCTTTAATCGGGCATCCGAGCGTTCATAAGCACCATAACGATCTCCATCAATGGTTAACCTGACCAGTAGCATGTATAGCAATGCGGATACCTGCCAGATCTGATCCTTGTGCCGGGACTGTAGCGCCAACGTTATTTCATGCAACAGGATATGAAGCATCCCATCCGGCTTGAAGGCGCGCAGCTCCCCGATCTGCAAGGTATGCAGAAACCGGGGCAATAAATAGCCATTAAAGGACAAACAATCGAACAACAATGAATCACTCAGATTGTCGTAACGGTATGTGACCTCCGGGAACATAATAAGAGCTGTTCCTTTCCGAATCGAAAACTCATGATTTTGGGCTGCAATTTTCCCTGTTCCCCCGATACACTGCACAATACTGTAATCCCGTGAATGGCCGTTCCAATTCATTAATTCATCTACGGTCAGCTGGTTTTGACCTGTAATCATAAGCGGCATATCGGTATCCAGTGAATTCCCCGTACTAGGTTTCGGCATCGTTGTGTTATTCCTCATTTCGTTAAAGGTCGTGTGCGTAAATGGCGCGGATACAGAGTTAAAAGAAACCTGATTTGAATTATATTACATAAATAACATTAATTTAAACGAACTATTTACTTCGATGAACGACTTATCGAAAACCTTTTAGGATTATGTATCATCATGTCGATGCCTTGCCATTATCAGACCAAACAGTATACGCTATAATGGATACAGTGATTTAGGAAAGGGATGCAGTCATGAAGAAAGTCATCGTCGTAGGATCAGGAATTCTTGGGGCTTCCACAGCATATCAATTGGCAAAACGGGGTGCGGAAGTTCTTATTATAGACCGGAAAGATCGAGGGCAGGCTACGGATGCTGCTGCCGGGATCATCTGTCCCTGGTTATCTCAGCGCCGTAATCAGGATTGGTATCAGCTTGCCAAGGCTGGTGCACGTTTTTATCCCGGTTTGATTGAAGAACTCAAGAGTGAAGGGGAAACGGAAACGGGTTACGCTCAAGTGGGTGCTCTTAGTATTCATACGGAAGTAGAGAAAATCAACAAGATGCAGGAGCGAGCACACCTTCGTAAAGAAGATGCACCGGAGATTGCCGATATTACCCGTCTGGATGCAAAAGAAACCCATGAGCGTTTTCCTCTCCTGGAGGAGAACTTTCAGTCCGTCTACATCAGTGGTGCTGCGCGTATCGATGGACGTGCACTGCGTGATGCCTTAATCCGATCGGCACAGCGAAATGGAGCGGTCCTGATTAATGGGGACGCGACACTTCAATATGAATCGGACCGAGTAACTGGAGTGGTTGTTGACGGTAAAGTCATATCGGCTGACGAGGTTATTGTGTGTGCCGGCGCTTGGGCTAGTGAACTGTTGAAGCCCTTGGGCATTGATTTTAAGGTTCATTATCAGAAGGCGCAAATTATGCATTTGCAGGTTCACGATCGAGAAGACACTGGGAACTGGCCTGTGGTCATGCCTCCTTCGGATCAATATCTGTTAGCCTTTGATCAACAGAAGATTGTGATCGGGGCGACTCACGAAAATGATATTGAAGGCTATGATATAAGAGTAACCGCAGGCGGAATGCAGGAAATTTTGAATAAAGGATTGGAACTGGCTCCAGGTTTAGCCGATAGCACGTTTCAGGAAGTAAGAGTAGGTTTCCGTCCGTTTACACCAGGTTTTCTTCCGGTAATGGGTGCTGTTCCTGGTTGGAATGGCTTAATCACAGCCAACGGGCTTGGTGCGTCTGGGCTAACGATGGGGCCTTTTATTGGAAGTCAACTTGCCAAATTGGCTCTGGGTATGAAATTGGATATCGATATTCAGCCATATGACCTTGGAAAAGCAATGGATCATCAGAAATGAGGTGAACGATGACGTATTCACAGCGCTTAACTCACGGTAACTCATCAGACATTATTTATCTGGAGCACCAGATTGGCATCACCGAGGAGGAATTAGCAAAAGCCGAGGAAGAGCGGAGGGGTTACGAATCGGATTTAAACAAGTTAAAGACGTCTCCGGCGTATCATTCAAATTCAGCGACGAACGTCTCTAATGAGCAAAAATGGGTAGATGAGTTAAACAAATTGCAAAGTATGATTAAGGATATCCGCACCCGACTTAAGAAGTTGCAAGAAGATTTAGGGGAACTTGAAGATTAATAGGAATGGATTGACATTTGGAAAAACACATGTTGTAATAAGCCTGAGCTATTTGCAGGGGGACTGTTTGCAGTTGAGAAGGTTAAAACCTGACCCTTTGAACCTGTTAGTTAATACTGACGTAGGGAGCAAATGACATGTACTCATGTTATTTTGCCCTTGCCGAAAATAGGACAAGGGCTTTTTGGTCTGCATTTTGGATGACAGAACGCGATAGCTGGATGTGAAGCGGGAACATTATAATTTTAATATAAGGAGAAATGATCATGTCATTTTCAAGAACGTTAAAAGATAAGTCCAGAACCGTATGGGAAGATGGATACAACCATCCTTTTTTACATGAAATGGGGAAAGGCACACTGGATCAGGAAGCGTTTAAGTTTTATCTTCTTCAGGACTATACATATCTGATTGAATATGCGAAGATTTTTGCCATGGGTGCGGTGAAGGCGACAGATGAAAAACTGATGACGAACTTTACGGTGATTCAACACGCTATTCTGTACGAAGAAATGGATTTGCATCGAAATTATATGAATGAATTTGGGATTACGCTGGATGAAAATCATGCTGTCAAACCCTCTCTTTATAACAAGGCCTATACGTCGAATATGATGAGTGTTGCACAAACAGGTGGGGTTGCCGAAATCATCGCCGTCATTTTCCCTTGTGCGTGGACGTATTACGACTATGCCACAAGATTAAAAGAACAATATCGAGATTCATTAGAGGGCAATTTCTATCAGACTTGGATCGAAAATTATGCAAGTGATGAATTCCGCGACTCATTCGAATGGTTCTATGATACACTGGATGCATTATGCGAACATAAAACCGAGCAGGAACTGGAGGCCATTGAAGACATATTCAGAAGAAGTGTTGAATTTGAATATCTGTTCTGGGATATGGCTTATAAACGGCAACTCTCGTACTTCTGATGAATGCAATCTACTACAACCAGAGATAAGGATGAACATACAGATGGACAATCGTGGGGAACGCATCTATTTACGATTTTTGAACGTGGAAGACGCTGCTGAACTACTGGATTTGCAGTTCCGAAACCGGGCTGTTTTCGAAGAAATATCGGCAAGCGAACGATCGGATACATTCTATACATTGGAGGGTCAGGTCGCCCTTCTTGAAGGTGGAACAAGGCGAGGGAAGAAGGGAAACGGTACTCTTTCGGGATCTTCCTGAACCATACGCATGAGCTTATTGGGGAGATCTCTCTGTTCGAACTTGAACTGGATTCCACCACCAAATGGATTGTTGGTTATGTGCTCGATCAGGTGCAGAATGGCAAGGGATATATGAGTGAAGCCCTTCAGCTAGCACTGGATTTTGCTATGAATGAAGCGGGCATAAAACGAGTAGAGGCAGGTGCGCTGCCCGACAATGCCGGATCGATTCGAGTGCTTCGCAAGGCGGGCTTTCAGGAGACGGACCGGCAGAATATTAAAATCAAGGGGATTTGGAAGGAACATATGATGTTTGCAGTGGATTTGCAATAGGTTATTAGATATCGTAACGTGAACCACCTAAATCATCCAGGGGGAACTTATGAATAAGCGGAAACAAATGTTATTGGACTCAGCGCTTGTACTCTTTGGGAAACATGGAGTGACCAACACCTCCATACAAATGATCCTAGACGAGTCAGGTGTGTCCAAAGGAACATTTTATAAATTCTTTGGCTCGAAGGATGATTGTATTCTTGCCATTCTGGAGCAACGTGTACAGGAAGATATGATGATTCGTAAAGATTTGGAGAGCCAAAGCTATGCTTCCGATTTTGATTTACTGGTGGATCAGATTATGGTGCCGATGATTTTGCCAGAAAAAAAGCTTGTTGTGGAGCTATTCTGGACAGGCTTCTACTCTGGAGAATGCGATCTGAAAAACTTGACTCGCATGCAGTTAAATTGGTTATCTGAACGACTGGTACAGGTATTTGGGAAAGAATTAAAACCTTTTGCTTATGAAGGGGCTATTTTTGGTTTTGGCATGATCCATCAAATCTCGAACATGTGGAGAAACTTCCATCTTGACCAACCGGATTGGAACCATCTTGTGCCCAAAATCCTGAACTACATTGAAATCTTGCTTCGTTCCATGCTGGAAAGACAAGAGCATATTATTGATTTTCCAAGTCTTTTGATGATCGCTCCTGATTCCAAAGAAATTGTGTTGGATAAAAATAACCTGATTGCAGGTCTTCAGAAATTCAGTCATTCTATTCTCCAATTGGAAGTACCTATTAAAGCGAAAGAACTGACCAAAGGGCTGCTTGTTTTAGTTGAGCAGAAAGAGATCAATATCTCCATGTTGGAAGTAACGCTACAGGCGTTTCAAACGGAATTTGAATCGTCTTCTCTTCAGTGTGAGGCAAACAGGATTGTCAAAGATTGCAGATCGTATCTCGAACAATTCAGGCAGATCCTCATGGAGAGAACGAGTTAACGCAGCTGTTCTTACTTACGTGTGCAGGCAAATTGTTCATTTATATTATGTAATACACCACAAAAAAGCGGCAGATTGGACATAAAACTTAGTGTCCTGATCTGCCGCTTTTTATATAAGATACAATAGGCTCTACATGATGTAATTCATGTAAATATTGTTCTTAATTTGTATTCATCGAGACTTTTTGTCTTACAGGCTGCTTGGAGTCTTCCTCCGTCGCTTGTTTGGTACGTTTGATGAAGAAGGAAAGGAGCAATCCGAGAACGGCAATGCCAATAATGACAACATAAGCATCATTAATTCCCTGGATCATGGATTCCATTCCCAACTGCTGCTGGGTTAAGCCTTTGGCTGCACCCGTTACAACCATATCTTGAACATGTGCTGTTGTGCGACTGGTCATTACACTTACGAGCAATGAAGTACCCACAGCGCCAGCTACCTGTCTGACAGTGTTTGATATTGCTGTACCGTGTGGTCCTAGTCTTGGTGGCAGTTGATTCAAACCTGCTGTTTGGATAGGCATCATAAGCAAGGCCATACCAATTCGGCGACCTGTTGACATCAATACTAGGTAAGTATAGCTAGTAGAATCCGTTAGATCGATGAACCCGATGGTGGTTACAATCGTAATGACCATCCCGATAATCGCCAGCCATTTTGCGCCAAACCGGTCAAACAATCTACCCGTTATCGGCATCAGGAAGCCCATGACAAGCGCCCCTGGAAGCAATAATAATCCGGACTCCAATGCAGTGTAACCCCGTGCATTTTGGAGGTATAAAGGAAGCAACATCATATCAGCATACATGATCATCGTGATCGCGATATTAATGATTGTGGTCAGTGAGAACATATTATACTTGAAAGCCCGCAGATCGAGCAGCGGATTTGCAGACGCGAGTTGTCTCCATGTGAACAGTCCAAGAGCAATGACTCCTGCTGCAATGCATATGATTACTTCTGCGCTTGACCATCCCAGAGTTCCTGCCCGGCTGAAGCCATACAGCAATGCGCCGAATCCAATCGTGGACAGCAACACGCTGAGTGTGTCGAACTTGAGATTGATTCGTTCCGATACATTTTTGAGATATACAAACGCAAAACCAATAACAATAACGGTTAGTGGGATCATCCCGTAAAACATCGTTTGCCATGTGTAGTTCTCAAGAATATATCCAGCAAGGGTTGGCCCAATCGCTGGAGCGAAAATGATGGCAAAGCCGACCATCCCCATCGCGGCGCCCCTTTTCTCAGGAGTGAACAAGGTAAGAATGACATGCATTAACAATGGCATGATAATACCAGCACCGGCTGCTTGAACCATACGTCCTGTCAACAGTGTACCAAAATTACTCGCAAGGGCAGATATAATCGTACCTATGAGGAAAATAAACATCGAAGCTTGAAATAATTGCCGTGTCGAAAAGCGTTGCATGAAATAGGCCGTGATGGGAATGAGTACACCATTCACCAGCATGTAGCCTGTCGTAAACCATTGGGCTGTTGCTGCCGAGATATTAAAATCCCCCATCAGCTCCGGAGTTGCCACGCTCATAACGGTTTGGTTCAATGTGGCAAGAAATGCACCCAAAATCATAACAAACAGTATGGGGCCCTTTTTTACGTCATCTCTTTCTTTTAATCTAGCCTGACTCAATCCATTCCATCCTTTCAATCCACACGTGACTAAATTTACAACGTGTTGTATAGTTTACATTGTATTTATTGAATTATATACATATTCCCGTAGATTACAATTTACGATTTTGGGTATTTTCGTTGCTTATTTTACGAAATAATAAAATATGTCGTCTAATTCGGAAATAAACGACTGATCATTTAAAATTGTAATTTTTAAAATTTGAGGAGTGATATTGCATGAAAAATGAAAAGAAGTCTGCTACAGATCCTCGTATACTTCGTACAAGACAGTTGATTCGTGATGCTTTTGTAGATCTGTTGCAGGAAATGGACATCGAGAAACTATCCGTCAATCGAATTGCAGAACGTGCGACGATCAACCGCGTGACTTTCTATCTGCATTATCGTGACATCACAGACATGATGGAGAAAATGGCGGACGAGATGATCGAGCACATTGAACGAATTGTGGACGAATATGCTCCTCAATTTGAAGATGCTGCCAAAGACGATGGTTGGCCAGTGCTTGTAAAATTGCTTGAACACTTTGCTGATCATTCCAAATTCTATCGTGTCGTTCTCGCTTCCAGACGAACCCCCATTTTTACGGAGAGGCTCATGAAATTACTAACGACACTCGTTTCGGCCAAGATCGAAAGCTTGGAGCTGGGAAGCTCTCTTTCACAAGCGGGTATTCATAAGGAGATCGCAATCTGGTACAGTTCCTCAGCTCTGATTGGTACCATTGTATCCTGGCTTCGTAATGACATGCCCTATGCACCGCATTTCCTTGCCAAACAGTTCTCTTTAATTCGTGCTTATTCTTACAATGACTTGATATAACAAAAAAAACATCCAGCTATAGTTAGACTCAACTATACGCAGATGTCTTTTCAACAGACTATAAATGGGCTAATCTCCTGTCGGAGTTCGTAAAATCATATACAGCCCGATGAGTGCTGCCAGAGCACCAAAAATGATGCCGGACAGTCCATTGTAAAAGGTGGGATCTCCTTTGTATGAAAATGACATGATCGCAGTTTGTGTTAATGAAAGTGAGATCAATGATGAAGAGAAGTTCGTCAGTTTGATGGCTTCAATGACCGGTTCATTATTCCGTCTCGCCATAATGGCGCCCCCAAGAGATACTGCGATTTCGGTAAAAGTAACGGCAGCAATGATGAAGGCGGCATAGTGAGGATAATGCGTTCTGCTGCCTGTAACAAATAATAACTTACTGCAATAAATGATGTACACCGCACTTGAAGCGAGCACAATATTACCTATAAATCGGTATGCCGCGTATTGTTTTTTTAGGATTTCCTCCGGGCTGGAATCATCAAGATTCGAGTCCTCATGTGCTTTGGCTGCGTAATACTTGGCAACAGCGATGCCAATATTATAAAAGGCGTTAATACATAAAAAGAAGGAGAGCGTAAAGATTCCTAAAAGTATTTTCCCAACTGCGATAAGGGCATTAAGTGGAATAGATAATTTTGCAAAGTAGATAATTCGATTATTTTTAACTTTAAAGACAGATTCTCCTCTATTCACTGGACGTATCCAATTCACTGTATCCCTCCCGAACGAAACCTCGATGTGCAAAAAAATGAGTCTAGTGTTCAAGCATACCATAGTAAACCATATGGTCCACGTATGAGGTTTAGACATGTTCATCCCTACCTATCTGTAATCCCAGATTAATGATGTTTTCATTTCTTGAGCTTGTTTATTTTGCCCAAAAATACATAACCCTTAAGAACTTAATTCTCGTCATTAAATATACGAGCGGTATAAAAATATGCCTTGAATTTTCCATAAAATGAATATAGTTCGAAAGTTTCATTCCAAATAATATACGATTAGTATAAAATTGGTTGTGTGCTGAACTGTCAATTCATGTGCAACAAAGGAGGAATCAAAGGGAGCCGAAGAACTGAAGTGGCGCTGGGGATGATTATCAGAGGCATGGAAGAAATCCCTCTTTCCTTTGGATAAAATAGTTCGAGAGGCGGTGTACTGGATGTACAAAGAAGTGATTCGTGTTCACGATATTACCAATTTCCAGTCCAGATCGGAAGAGTTTTTTCCTCTTCACTGGTTTCGGAAAATGTTGTCAGAGAAACCTGTCTACTATCATGAGGATACGGACACATGGAATGTGTTCAGATATGACGATGTCAAGCAGGTACTAAGCAATCATGAATATTTTTCATCCGAAGGCTCAAGAACTACCATTTCAGTCGGAGCTAAAAACAAGGAAGGCACACCGCCGGACAAAATGAATATTTCGAGCATAGATCCTCCACGTCATCAAAAAAGCCGTTCGTTGCTCTCAGCTGCTTTTACACCCCGCAGTCTGAAAAACTGGGAGCCACGGATTCGGAACATTGCGAAGCAACTGGTGGAGGATATCGAGCTGAATACAACAATCGACATTGTGCAAGCACTGGCAGCACCATTGCCTTCCATGGTTATGTCTGATTTGTTGGGCATACCGCTGACGGACAGCCACCGCTTCAAAAGTTGGGTAGATATTCTGTTTCAACCCGCCAATAGAGAAAATGCAGAGGCAATGGAAAAGAAAAAGCAGGTCGCAGCGCAGGAGTATTACCAATTCCTGTACCCTATTGTCGTTCAGAAACGGACTCAGCCTGGCGATGATATCATTACAGATCTGTTGAAAGTGGATGTAGACGGCGAGAAGTTTTCCGATGATGAGATTGTTCGAACCACAATGCTTTTGCTCGGGGCCGGTATCGAAACAACTAGTCACATGGTATCTAATACATTTTATTCTTTTCTCTATGATGACCCCAACCTGTATGTGCAATTACGAGAGAACCCTGAACTGATCCCACTTGCTGTGGAAGAGATGCTTCGTTATCGCTTCCATAACGCCAAGCGACACCGGACCGTTAAGAAGGATAATGATCTGTTGGGTGTAGAATTGAAAAAAGGGGATGTCGTCATTTCCTGGATGAGTGCGGCGAATATGGATGAAACTATATTTGAAAATCCGTTCGACTTGAACATTCACCGTCCCAATAACAAAAAACACCTTACCTTTGGAAATGGTCCACATTTCTGTCTGGGTGCTCCGCTGGCGAGAATGGAGTTGATTGTTGCTTTGACAGCATTCGTAGAAAGGGTACCTTTCATCGAATCGGTTGAATCATTTGATTTGGAAAACAACCTTACCGTCTCGGCTCCAGGTCAGTCGCTGACGTACTTGCCTATGAAGGTTGTGCATTAGGATATAGATTAAAATCATACAGTCAAAATAACAAAAGCCGTAGATTGGATGTTTAACAACATCTGATCAACGGCTTTTATAACGTTCAAGGCTTTTTTCTGTCAGGAAAGAATGGGAAAATAAAACAAGACTGATCAGAACGATGTAGTCGACTCTTACGGTGAGTGAGTAAGCCTTTGATTTAAAAGAGGGGAAGGGTCATCTCACACATAAGACATATGAGAAGATCACATTAGAGGAGGTTGCGATGAAGACTCGAAGTGGTCTTCTTTGTGCATCATGTCTCTGTTTCCGTTGGGAACGGAGAACTGCTGAGCTAGAAGCTGCTGTTCCTTGATGAGCAGATCGACTTTATGGTGCAGATGGTCCAATTGTTTGTTGTAATGTTTGTAGGTGTAGAATCCGATTACAGCCTTAATCGCGAAGAAAATAACAGCTGCCGTAATAATCAATATATAGTTAGAAGCAATATGCCTGATCCAGCTATTGAGTTCACTTATCACGTATAACTCTTCCTTTCACAAGAAATGCAGATTACTTCTATTCATTGCCTTCGTTATAGGAAAGATTACGTGGAAAATGTTCTCAGATGGATTCCTCCGAAAGCAAGATGGAGCATAGCAACATTGTGTTTATTCCTGTTATTCAGTAGAATTATTTTAATTAATATTTTCCAAAGGAGAGCAAATACGTGCTGGAACTCAGCTTTAACGACCCGGAAAAACTGGTAACTGTAACCCACGCCTTGTCGACTCGTTCCCGGATTGACATTCTCCAGCTTCTTAATGCCAACAAATTAAACATTATTGAAATTGCCGAAGCACTTAACCTGCCCGTGTCAACGGTAGCCAACCATATTAAAGTGCTGGAGGCAGCCCATTTAATACATACGGAGATGCTCCCAGCCTCTCGTGGGGCCATGAAGGTTTGCAGCCGCAATTATGATGATATTCATATCGCCCTGGATCGAGTGACTTCCTTTCCCACACGGGATACGAATGTCTATGAAGTACAGATGCCGATAGGGCATTACAGCGACTGTGAAGTTGAGCCAACATGCGGCATGGCGAGCACGGAGGAGATGATTCTGAAGGAAGACGACCCGGCAAGCTTCTATCATCCTAAGCATATTGATGCTCAGATCATTTGGCTGGCAAAAGGTTATCTGGAATATTTGCTTCCAATGGATATTCCGCAAGGTGCAACGATTGAATCTTTGGAATTGTCCATGGAAATCTGTTCTGAAGTAGCAACTTATAACAATGATTGGCCCTCGGATATTTCCATTTGGGTGAATGGCACTGAGATCGGGATGTGGACTAGTCCCGGAGATTTGGGCGACCGCCGAGGTAAACTGAATCCGGCATGGTGGTCTGATGGTTCCACACAATACGGCATTCTCAAAAAATGGCGTGTGGACGACAACATGACCATGCTGGACAAGGAGAAAATTTCGGATGTGTCCCTGTCAGATCTTCATCTTGAGGATAAACACAAGTTAAGATTACGCATTGGAATTCATCCGGATGCTAGGCATCAGGGAGGCATGAACCTGTTTGGCAATGAGTTCGGAGATCATGAACAGAACATTATTATGCAGGTAAGGTATACGATGAATGCGGGTGATCAGGATGCGAGATATGCCAAATAACGGTACCTCATGTATCATGAGTATCGAGCGTTTTAAACCGAACTTGTTTCATCTGGAGCAACACGTTCCAATTACCTGGAGCTAATTCAGTCCACCCGATTATCTCAAATTGACGAAGGTAAACGGAAAATCATCTGGTCACCGGAGCCTGGCGGGCGTTATAGCCATCATTTGTGGGCACCAGAAATCCATTTTTTGAACGGAAAATGGTACATATACTATAGGGCCAATGATGGGGGAGGGGACGATTCACGGCGGATTTGCGTGCTGGAGAATGAAAGCCCAAATCCCATGGATGGCGATTGGGTATGGAAGGGGGCTATGGGCACTCCTGTCCCTGGTCTGGATGGTACCGTGCTGAAATTGAGTGCTCAATTCTATTTTCTGTACGCAGTCTACGGTCATTTTCCGGACTATGGGTCAGCGATCTATATTATGCGGATGTCTAATCCTTACACATTGACAGGTGACCATGTGCTGTTAACAGCTCCAACCTTTTCGTGGGAAAAGCAAGGCGGGATGGCGATTAATGAAGGCCCGGTTATACTGCATCGAAATGGACGAGTTTTTCTGATTTTCTCGGCCAGCACAACCTGGACGGAAGATTATGCACTTGGCATGTTAACCAGGATGAAGAAGATGATCCAATGCTAGCTTCATCATGGACCAAATCCCCGCAGCCTGTTTTTTGGAAGAGTACGGAGAATGGTGTATATGCCACAGGGCACAACAGCTTTACTACATCACCGGATGGTCTGGAGGACTGGATCGTATTTCATGCTCTTCCGGCACCGGGTGCTGATACTGGTTTGCGGGCTACGCGCATTCAAAAATTTGAATGGAACAGGGAGGAAACACCTGATTTTGGTGTGCCTTTCAGCGATGATCATGCGCTCCAAGTTCCATCGGAAGCGTAAAACAGAAGACTTGAGAATAGGGGCTGGGTATGCGTATAGTTACAACTATTTTGTAATTAATGGCGGAGTAGATAAATGATTTGGTGAAAACGAATGCTCTCATTAGACGAAGAAAGTAATAATTATTTTGGCTTGAACTGGATTTTTCCGCATTGGAACAGTATTTTAATGGTGTTATTCGGTGGAAAATTAACTTTCCAATGCTGTTTGAAGGAAATCTAAGCAATAATACCAGACAAATTTTATTACAAGAAAATAGATTGAAAACGTTGACATCTAATTATTGTGTAATTATACTTTGATTCAAATACAGAACAAATATTGCCCCATTGTTGTGTCCACCGGTCCAATACTGATGGTATACCCTTTCCTGCAAAAGTACTTTGTAAAAGGATTATATATCGGTTCAATCAAAGGCTAATAGGAGTGATTTTCGTATGAATAAAGACAAGATGACATTAACACCACGCCCGGAATACCCTCGCCCTCAGTGGGTGCGTAACCATTGGATCAATCTGAACGGAACTTGGCAGTTCGAAATGGATCATGGCAAAAGTGGAAAAGAACGAGGTTATGAACAGTCCGAACATCATCTCTCTGGGACAATCACTGTTCCGTTCTGTCCAGAGAGTAAACTGTCCGGGGTGGCCTATACCGATTTTATGGCAGCAGTATGGTACAAACGGGAATTCTCTATCCCGGATGCCTGGATGAATGGGCGCATTTTGCTTCATTTTGGCGCTGTTGATTACGAAGCCGAGATCTGGGTCAATGGAAAAGCGGTTGGCAAACATCGGGGAGGCTATTCGCCATTCCATTTTGATATCACATCTCATGTTTCGTCAGGAACGAATATAGTCACGGTTTATGCGGAAGATGATGTGCGTTCTGGACTTCAGCCGCGAGGAAAACAGAGCGAACGATTCCACTCACATGGCTGCGATTACACGCGGACTACTGGCATTTGGCAAACGGTGTGGCTGGAGCAAGTGCCAGAGATGTATCTCTCCGACATGAAAGTCGCAGCTGATCCGGATAATGCATGTGTGCACCTTGAAGTGAAAATATGCGGTAACGCTGCTGGAGGAGAGCTGGCTGCAACTGCCCACTTTGACGGCAAGAATGTTGGATCGGCAATGGCGGTTGTTCATGGACCTGCTGTGAAGCTTACCGTCCCATTATCCGAAATCCATTTATGGGAGCTGGGGAATGCCAAATTGTATGATCTGGAGTTGAAGCTGCATGGGCAGGATCAGACCATCGATACGGTAGACTCGTATTTCGGACTGCGGACGGTAAGGCTGGATGGCATGGCATTTCGTATCAATGAGAAGTCCGTTTTTCAGCGGCTTGTACTAGATCAGGGCTTTTACCCGGATGGCATCTACACGGCACCTAGCGACGAAGATCTGCGCAAGGACATCGAGATCTCCATGGAGCTTGGCTTTAATGGAGCGAGATTGCACGAAAAGATGTTTGAGCCACGTTTCCTATATTGGGCTGACCAGCTTGGTTACCTGGTATGGGGAGAACATGCCAACTGGGGACAGGATATTACAACGACCGAAAGCCTTGCCCGGTTCCTACCGGAATGGATGGAAGGTATGGAACGTGACTTAAATCATCCCTCGCTTATCGGCTGGTGTCCGTTCAACGAAACGTGGGATCGCGATGGAACCCGGCAGGATAACGACGTGCTGCGCATTGTCTATGAGATGACTAAACGTATGGACCCGACACGTCCTGTCATTGATACCAGCGGTAACTTTCATGTGGTGACGGACATCTTCGATTTGCATGACTATGATCAGAACCCGGATACGTTCCGGGCCAGATATGAACCGATGAAAAGCGGTGGGGAAGTATTTAATACCTTTCCAGAGCGGCAGACGTATGAAGGGCAGCCATATTTTATCAGTGAGTATGGCGGTATCTGGTGGAATCCGGATCAGCAAGATGAGAAAGCTTGGGGTTACGGGGACAGACCACAATCCGAAGAAGCTTTCATTGCACGTTATGAGGGACTAACCAATGTCCTGCTGGACCATCCGAAGATGTTCGGGTTTTGTTATACCCAGCTATATGATGTGGAACAGGAAGTGAATGGACTGTACACGTATGACCGCCGTCCCAAATTCGACCCGGAAACGATTCGTCGCATTAATTCCCGCAAGGCTGCCATCGAAGATTGAACGTTGCAGGTCAGGTACGCGCATGATTCATAATCCTATAGGGAGCGTGACTGTAGATGAAAATAATGAATTACAGGAACAAATTGTTGCTGGCCTTATGTGTATTTCTTATTTTCCCGATGGGACAGACGACGCATGCAGCGACCGTTCAGAATAATTTCTATAATGTCGTAATGCAGGATGGAGCTGATCCATGGGTCTACAAACACACTGACGGATTCTATTATTTCACCAAAACAACAGGTGGTAACGTTACCATCTGGAAGTCAGCTCAATTAACAATCATTGATGCGGCTCCAACCACTGTGGTGAATACCGGCTGCTGTGGCATCTGGGCTCCAGAGCTTCATTACATCAACGGTGCATGGTACATCTATTATGCGAAGGATGATGGAGACAACGTCAATCACCGCATGTATGTCATGGAAAACACGTCAGCTGACCCGACACAGGGAACCTGGCAATACAAAGGGCAGATTACGGATCCCACCAACAAGTGGGCTATCGACGGGACGGTATTACAGGTAAACGGACAGCTCTACTTCATCTGGTCGGGCTGGGAAGCAGATACGAATGTAAGGCAGAATCTGTACATTGCCCATATGAGTAATCCCTGGACGATCGATTCAAATCGCGTGGAAATTGCGCGACCAACCTACGCCTGGGAAACCAATCATTCCCCGAATGTAAATGAGGGACCGCAGGTGATCGTTCGAAACGGAGTTATCAGTCTAGTCTACTCGGCAAGTGGTAGTTGGACCAACGACTATTGTCTGGGGCTTATTACCGCTAACGCCTCAAGCAACTTGCTGAATCCGGCATCCTGGAGCAAGCACAGTCAGCCTATCTTCAAATCGGGGAACGGCTTGTATGGTCCGGGTCATCATTCTTTTACGAAATCGCCTGACGGGACTGAGGACTGGATCATGTACCACACAGCGAAATTCAATAATTCCGGATGGAATCGTGAGATCCGCTTACAGAAGTTCACCTGGAATGCCGACAATACCCCGAATTTGGGTACACCGGTGAATCCCAACGTACCTATTGCTCTACCTTCGGGAGAAAAGTCAATCGTTCGATATGAAGGAGAAGAGGGAACCTTTGGTGGGATCGCTTATGCTTCCCAGAGTCCTTCTGGTTCAGGTGGCATGAAAGCTGGTCATATCGATACGGCGGACAGCTATGTAGAATTTAACGTCAATGCAGCAACTGCGGGCACATATATTCTCCTGGCGAGGACAGCGAATGGCACAGCAGGTGGCAACTGGTCCAACCTGCTGCTGAGTGTGAATGGAGGCACAGCCAGTCCTTTCTACATTACGAACAAGGGATGGGAGAACTGGGGACTGTCCACAGCGAGAGTTCAGCTAAAGGCTGGTGTGAACAAAATTCGTTTCTCCAAAGGTGAAGGATATGGAGAACTGGACTTCTTTGATATCAAACCTGCAAATTAGAGTATTATAATCGCATCCGAACCCTGCCGGTGTCCATTTGGACCTTGGCGGGGTTTTGTGATTTGAAATGGAAAACTTTCCGATTCCATTCATATTCAGTTCATAAAAGTACGATATTCTTCCCCTATAAACGATATGGGAGGAACCACAATTGACAAACATACAGCAAAGAGCAACAGGTAATGAACTTGGAGATTGGGCCATTGAGGCTGAGGGGCTTGTGAAAATTTTTGGAGATAAACGTGCAGTGGATGGTGTGAATCTGAACGTGAAGGCAGGTACGATCTATGGCGTACTGGGCCCGAATGGAGCAGGGAAAACAACAACCATTCGGATGCTGGGCACGCTGCTTCGGCCCGATGGAGGATCAGCCAAAATATTTGGACATGATGTGGTGAAGGAGTCACATATCGTACGCCAGCTAATTGGACTTACAGGACAATACGCATCCGTTGACGAGTCACTGAGTGCCAACGAAAATTTGATGATATTTTCACGGCTGCTGGGTCTTGGCCGCGCAGAAGCGAAACGCAAAACAGCCGATTTGCTCGAAGAGTTCGGCTTGACGGAGGCGGCGAAACGTCCAATCAAAGGGTTCTCCGGAGGCATGCGCCGCCGTCTCGATCTCGCAGCAAGCCTTATTGCTCAGCCGCCGCTGATCTTTTTGGACGAACCGACAACTGGACTTGACCCACGGACACGTGCACAGATGTGGAATACGATTCGCCAGTTGGTCAAGACTGGTTCAACCGTGCTTCTTACAACACAATATCTTGATGAAGCGGATCAACTGGCCGACCGTGTTGCCGTAATTGATCAGGGCCATGTTGTGGCCGAAGGTACGGTGGATGATTTGAAAGCCTCCGTTGGCACTGCATCACTTCAACTGCGCATCCAGGAACCGACACGGATTGAACACGCCCGTCAGATTGTAGAGCAGATCCTTCGAACAGAATCCAGCGTATCAGCGGAAGCGGGGAAGATTACTGCACCGATGGCAAATGCTAATATTGCAGCAGATCTACTGATTGCCTTTCGTTCCGCAGGCATTGATCTGGCAGAGATGAGTGTCCAGAAACCTACACTTGATGAAGTATTTCTCACCATTACGGGCCAAGATGCGAGTGGCAATGCGTCTCATACGTCTCAAGAATCAAAAGCAGTGGAGGAGTTGCAAGTATGAACAGTACAATAGCGAAACAAAATCCAAGCCGTAAGCTGAGAAAATACACAAGCTTTGGGCAAACCGTCCGGAATTCCTTAACGATGGCTTATCGCGGGATATTGAAGGTTAGACGAACACCAGAGCAATTATTCGATGTTACCCTACAGCCGATCATTTTCACATTGATGTTTACGTACATTTTTGGTGGTGCGATCTCGGGAAATATTCAAGCTTATTTGTTGGTCATTATTCCGGGTATACTTGTGCAGACGGTAATTACAAGCTCCGTCGTGACTGGTGTGCAATTGCGTGAGGATATGGATAAAGGGGTATTCGACCGATTCAAATCATTGCCTATAGCACGTATTGCGCCACTGGCCGGAGCATTGCTGGCAGACACGATACGCTATACCATTGCAACGTTCCTTACCTTTACGATTGGATATTTATTGGGATATAGCCCTGCAGGTGGATTGGGTCATGTTGCCTTGGCAGGATTGCTAGTTATTATTTGCGCTTGGGCCATCAGTTGGATTTTTGCTTTTCTTGGTGTTATTGCACGTACAGCGTCCAGTGTACAAGGGATTTCCATGCTCGTATTGTTTCCGCTCACCTTTGCTTCAAACGCTTTCGTTCCGGTAGATACGATGCCGAATTGGCTTCAGTGGGTAGTTAATGTCAATCCGATATCCCATTTGGTTTCAGCTGTACGCGAATTGGCGAATCAAGGGACAATGGGCACAGATCTGGTGACCAGCCTTGCCGGAGCAGCGGTTATTGTAGCCATTTTTGCACCATTGACAGTGCGAGCATATATGCGCAGAACGTAATTGGAAATCATCAAATATTGTTAAACAAGTGTAGCGTGTCAGGAAAGAGATGTTATGCCTTCATGGTATAAGGTCTTTTTCTTGACAGAATGTGGAGTATAAGGCAAGGTTGAAAAAATGGAGGTGGTCACTTTGACAAGCGTATTGGTCGTTGATGACGACCCGCATATCCGAGAGCTGGTAGGACATTTTTTACAGCAGGAGGGTTTGCACGTAATCGAGGCTGTTGACGGTTTGGATGCACTGCGATTACTCGCTGACCATAAGGTAGATCTGGTCGTTCTCGATATTATGATGCCAGGCATGGACGGATGGGAACTATGCCGCCAGTTGCGGCAGCAGACGGATCTGCCGCTCCTGATGTTAACGGCCAAAGGGGAAACCTCGCAGATCATCAAAGGATTCACCCTGGGGACGGATGATTATCTGGTGAAGCCTTTTGATCCGCTGGTGCTGGTTGCTCGGGTGAAGGCTTTATTGAAACGATATCGGATTATGACTTCACAAGTGATCCTGCTTGGTGAACTGGTCCTGCGGGGTGATACGTTTGAGTGCAAGAAAGGTGATCAGGATATTGTGTTGCCACGCAAGGAATTTGAACTGCTATTCACCCTTGCGAGTTACCCTGGCAAAACCTTTACCCGTGATCAGTTAATCGAAAAGATCTGGGGGTATGATTACGAAGGGGACGAGAGAACGATTGATGTGCATATCAAGCGACTTCGTGAACGGTTTCCGGAGGAAGAGCATGCTTTCGTCATTCGTACTATGCGGGGTTTGGGCTATCGCCTAGAGGTAAGGCAATGAAGCAGGAGGGTGGATTTCTTCATGTTTCCAGAAACGTCATTCTGGTATCTCTGGCCCTGTTTGCCTGCTGGACAGCAGCTTTCTACCTTACGAGATATGTGTATTCCTTTGTCCCATGGGAACCGCATGAATTGCTTGCTTTTCTGATTAATGCCATGCTGGGGTTCATTTTTTTTGGATTATGCATTACAATGATCGGTCCGCTGGTTAAAGGCAGGCAATATGAATTTTTTAATGAGATGATTCAGGCTTTGAAAAGCATTTCCCGGGGGGATTTTCGTGTGAATCTGGATGCGGAATTTGCCAATAGAAACGGGAGACAGAGAAATCCCCATCCGTTTGTGCAGTTGGTTGAAAGCATCAATGACATGGCGGCAAATCTCAAAGCGATGGAAGATTTGCGTCAGGAATTCATCTCCAATGTATCACATGAGATTGGATCGCCGCTCACGTCAATCAGCGGTTTCGCCAGGGCGCTGAAAAATAAAGATATGGACCAGGAAAAACGGGAAAAGTATCTGACGATCATTGAGACGGAATGTGTTCGTTTGTCCAGACTGAGTGATAATTTAATGAAGCTCGCCGTTCTGGATTCATCCGAGCATGCATCACATAAAACATCTTACCGCTTGGATCGGCAGCTGGTAACTCTGGTTCTAGCCTGTGAACCCCAATGGGATGACAAAAAAATTGATATGAACGTAGAGCTGGAAGAAGTTGAAATCTTTGCTGATGAGGACTTGATGATTCAGTTGTGGATCAACCTTATTCATAATGCAATCAAGTTCACGCCAGAAGGCGGAAAAATTGATGTTTTCCTTACACAAAGTGATGGCAAGATCAGTGTACGTATTTCTGACAGTGGACCCGGCATCACCAAGCAGGATCAGCTTCGCATATTCGAACGTTTTTACAAAGCGGATCAATCCCGCACACGTGCCTTGGGTGGCAGTGGACTGGGCCTTTCCATCGTGCATAAAATTGTGGAGATGCATGAGGGTACTGTCTCCGTGTTCAGTGAACCAGGAGCAGGTGCGACATTTATTGTACAGCTACCTGTCCATTTATAATAATAAAAAGGGTAATCGATGGATGTTGTCCGTCAATTACCCTTTTTATTTCAATTAATTCGGCTGTTATTGTACAAAATAAGGTATATAAGCGATAATCTGCAGGGTAGCCAATACATAAAGGCCCGTAAGGAGTGAGCAATCTGCTGATATCTCCCACTCAACAACAGTGTCTGATTGACGTGGTGAAATCATTCCCGATACAACCCAAGTACTCCAAAGCACAGCTGCTGATTAATGAGCTGAAATTAAGCTCTTCAGGAGAGGTGGAGATGTTCTATTCCCCACATAATGAATATATCAATGCAGCCGCAAAAGTCATGCTTGTGGGCATCACACCAGGTTGGCAGCAAATGGAGATTGCTTATAGAACGGCTATCCAAGCTTTGAAAGCACACAAATCATATGAGCAAGCCTGTAAAGAAGCCAAAATAGCGGCAAGAATGGCCGGCTCTATGCGTACCAATTTGATTTTAATGCTCCAGGAAATAGGCTTGCATGAATATATAAGAGTGCCCCATGTACAAAGGTTATTTGAAGCAGACTGTACATTGTTACATACAACTTCTCTGATTCGATATCCAGTCTTGGTGAATAAGCAAAATTACAATGGACATCAGCCTTCCATTCCTCAAAGTGAATTTTTGTATCAAGCTGTACTTGAGTCATTTCTGCCTGAATTGGAACAGTTAAAGCATCCTCTTATTATTCCATTAGGAAAGTCGGTGGAGGCTGTACTACATCAATTGCTTGATGAACATCGGGTAGATGAAGAGAAGATTTTATGGGGATTTCCTCATCCATCTGGTGCCAATGGCTCTCGTGTGAAACAGTTTCTTCATACCAAGTCGGGGATGCAGAACATTCTGAGGGAATGGCGAGATTAAACTTCTTACTTGCTTTTTACAAATTCAATAATAGTATAATGATTACGACTACATGACATGGAAACAGGAAAAGAGGAAACAAATGCCTACAATACTGGTTGCTGACGATGATCCGAATATTCGTGAACTCGTCTGTTTATTTTTGAGAAATGACGGATTTGAAACGGCTGAAGCTGCGGATGGCAAGGAGGCACTGACCGTTTACGGCTCAACACATGTCGATCTTGTTGTGCTTGATATCATGATGCCTGTCATGGATGGCTGGACGTTATGTAAGGAGCTGCGAAGAGCCAATCCTGATCTTCCGCTGCTCATGCTGACGGCGAGAGGTGAGACCTGGGAAAAGGTGAAAGGATTCGAACTGGGGACCGATGATTATCTAACGAAACCGTTTGATCCGTTGGAGCTCACGGCTCGCGTCCGAGCATTACTCAAACGATACAAAATCGGCTCCACACAGACGATCCATTTCGGCAACGTCATCCTGGATCGACAAACCTACAAGGTGACGAGCGGAACAGAGTCGCTTACGTTGCCGCTGAAGGAGTTCGAATTGCTCTATAAACTCGCTGGAACACCCGGACAAGTCTATACACGTGAGCAATTGATCGATCAAATCTGGGGTATTGATTACGCCGGTGATGATCGAACGATAGACGTACATATTAAACGCCTGCGTGAACGGTTCGCATCAACACCCGATTTTCGGATCGAAACGGTGCGAGGCCTGGGGTACCGGCTTGAGGTTTACGAATGATTAGATCGTTATATATTCGTGTGGTCCTGACATTTCTGGTTTCCGTCATCGCCGGCACGGTCATTTCTTTTTTCATGTCCACGATGATATTCGAAGATCAATTGAATGAAAATGCTCAAATTAACATACGTAACTTCGGCCAAGATGTCGTGCAGATTTACAAGACCCTTCCATTAAGTGAAGCAGAATCGTTTGTTAGTGAAATGAAGCTACTGAATTCATATCATATTCGAATTTACGATGCAACGGGTCAGTTCCAGTCGTATGGAAAGCTTAACGGACATAAATCGGCCGCGGTGACGAAAGAGCAACTAAAGAAAGTGTTAGATGGAGGCGTAGTCCAGGACAATCCGAACGGTATTGCTACAGTTCTTTTAGGGTTGCCGGTGAAAACGGAAGTGGGAACGAAAGCAATGTTTTTGGAGACGCTCGCTCCACCTTCTTCCTCGTTTGTCGTCAAATGGGCTTCGATCTTTGCAACCTGTTCATTGGTTGCAGGAAGTATTATCATTCTGATTGCTTCCATATTCTTGGTTAGACCGATTAAAAAACTGACAAAAGCAACGAAGCGGATCGCTGCTGGAGATTTTAACGTCAAGCTGAATATCAAGCAAACCGGAGAACTGGGCACACTGGCGCGCAGCTTCGAAGAAATGATGCATGATTTGCAGCAGTTGGAACAGATGCGCAGGGAATTTGTAACGAATGTGTCGCACGAGGTTCAATCTCCGCTGACTTCGATATCCGGTTATGCTCAAGCACTGAAACAAGTAAACCTCTCAGAGCAAGAACGAAGCCGATATCTTGAGATTATTATCGCCGAGGCGAAGCGGATGTCCAAAATGAGTGATAATCTGCTCAAGTTGAGTATGCTTGAATCACAGTCACAGCAACCGCGACTTAGCACACTCAGCCTGGATGAACAGATCAGGCGGGTTATTGTAACTCTCCAGCCACAATGGTCTGCTCGCAACATTCACTTTGAGCTTGATCTCCAAGGCGTTAAAGTCTTGGCTGATCACGATCAGTTGAACCAGGTATGGACGAATATTCTCAGCAACGGTATCAAATTTTCCAAGGATGGCGGCGTAATTCACGTCAGCACCAAGCAGGATATCAAGAACGTGACTATTCGAATCTCCGACACAGGTATCGGTATCCCTCTTGAAGACCAGAAGCGTATATTCGAACGATTTTTCAAGTCGGATCGTTCTCACAGTCGCAAGTATGACGGCAGTGGTATGGGGCTTGCTATTGTTAAACAGATTGTATCGCTTCATCAAGGGGATATTAGAGTAGAAAGTGAACCTGGTCAGGGAACAACCTTTATTGTCACGTTGCCAATCACTCCACCAACGGAGTAGTTAGGCTTACAGGATAAGGTGGATGTATAGAATATTCATCCGATTGTCTAAATCGTATGTTCAGGCCACGTTTCACATGCAAGCTTCTTTGCATGTGAAACGTGGCTTTTTTTGTTAGTTCATAATTCGTTCATATTGTCGTCATGATGAGGACATCTTGGTTGGTTAGGCTTGATTTAACGGCTTGTTACGGCCATTAAACAGATGAGAACAGGAGCAGATGAGTGTGACACATGAAACAGAGAAGAAACAGTGGGGCGTTCCCTGTGAATCTCCTCTTCTTTTCTTTATTCAAAAGAATCATCCGGCAACAGACAGGTGGATCCCTGAGCACGAGAAGTTAATAAAGGATTCTGTACATGGTGAAGTGGTACTGCTGGAGGCAAATCATTATTTGTATCGTTCCCATGCCAAAGAAATTGCTGAAAAATTCAGAGGATTTATGACGTCCCAGTAAATATTAATTTATTTAGTTGTTCATATTCAGTTCATATTGACGTCACGGGGAGTACATTTTCATTGGTTAAGATTACATCAGTAGCACAGAAGAAAGCCGAACAAACAGTTCAAGACAGGAGAAGATGAGAGTGACACAACCAGAGGAAAAGAAAGCGAAGAATGGCTCGAGGGCCAAAAAGGTAAGAAACAATATACTTAAAGTACTAGGAGCAATCGTAATCGTCATTGTTCTGTTTCTAGGTATTGTTTATATCACGAATGTGATCAGTACCAATTCAGAGGCGAAAAAGATAGAGACTTACGGCCAGCACGTATCTGTAGACGGGAAAAATATGAATGTGTTAATTCAAGGCGAAGGCAAGGAAACGATCGTGCTTCTGCCAGGTTATGGAACAGCTGCGCCAGCGCTTGATTTTAAGCTGCTCATCGATGAGCTATCTCCATATTACAAAGTTGTGGCGGTTGAACCTTTCGGTTATGGATTAAGTGATGGAACTGAAAAAGAACGAACCGCAGAAAATATCGTAACTGAAGTTCATGAAGCTTTACAACAGCTTAACATTAACCAGTATATCCTCATGGGCCACTCCATTGCAGGCATTTACGGCATTGAGTATGTGAACAAATATCCAAACGAGGTGACTGCATTTGTCGGAATCGACAGCAGTGTTTCAACACAACCGGGTATGGATGCCAAATTACCTACAAAAATGTTCGGATTCCTTAAAAAATCAGGTCTCCAAAGACTAGTAGTCAAATTTGGTGGTGACCCTTATGCTGGACTCGCATTTGATGAGCACACCGTAGAGCAGATGAAAATGCTGTCGAATAAAAACTCGAATAGTTCCACGATGTTAAATGAGATGGACCATATTGCTTCCAATTTTAAAGATGCTCAAGGTTTAACCTTCCCCAAAGACCTTCCACTTCTTCTCTTTATTCAAGCGAATAATGAAGGTGTAAAAGGTTGGATACCTTTGCATGAAGGTCAGATCAAAGATTCGGTACACGGAAAAGTAATCACAATGGATGGCGAACATTATTTACACCATACGTTATTTAAAGAAATAGCTGAGGACTTTAGAGCATTCATGAACGAAGCAAAGTAAATATCCTGTATAAGTCTACTCGAGATTTTACAGATGTGTATAAATGAATATGAAAAAACCGTCCTGTGGGGCGGTTTTTCCATAGTATATCCAATTCGGCCGATGTCCGTGATGAAAGAGAGGAATTCAAATGAGATTATTTGAAATACTTTTAGTTTTATCCTGTTTCGCTTTACTGGTAGATCTATTGTTTATTAAAAGAAGTGTAAAGAAAATAGGCTTGGGTTTGGGTATAGGAAGTAGCGTTATATTATTAGTTCAATTATTTGTTGAGGGATACAGATGGCAGCTGCTTTTGGTATATATCATGACGGCGCTATTCATACTCATCGTTTTATTCAGACATTCCGAAAAGATGGTGAATCTAAAAATAGGGAAGTTCTTGAAATATAGTTTATCTTCCCTAATCGTCATTCTGCTGGTTGTTTCTACTGCCTTGTCTGTATACCTACCTGTTTTTAATTTGCCGAAGCCGGATGGTCCAGAGAAAGTGGGTACTCAAACATTTCATTTTACAGACCAGAATAGAGCTGAAGTCTTAACTGAAGATCAAAGCGACAAGAGGGAGTTAATGGTCCAATTCTGGTATCCTACTGAGAACATGAATAACAACAAGCGTGACACGCTGTTTCCAAATGATAAAGAAATGTTCAAAACGTATATTCAGAGCTTCTCTGCTTCTTTAAAACTGCCCGAATTTTTGCTCGACTACTTGAAGTATAGTCAAACCAACTCTTATGAAAATGTAGAAATATTACCTTCCACAAGTCCTTATCCCGTGGTACTGCTATCTCATGGTATGGGAACCAGTAGAGTTCTACAAGCATCACAGGCCGAGAATCTTGCCAGTCATGGTTTTATCGTGGTCACAATCGATCATACGTACAGCACCTTTGCTACCCTTTTTCCGGATGGCCGTGTAACGGGCTATACAACAAAAATGACAACCATAGATGACCGCAGTGAAGTTGGGGATATATGGACAAAAGACGTTGAGTTTGTTATCGATCAAATCGAAAAGTTAAATTCAGGTGTAATTGAAAGTCAATTTAAAGGGAAGATCGATTTAAATAACATAGGCGCGATGGGACATTCTTTTGGGGGAGCAACGGCGTTTAATGCAACGTATTTAGATCAACGAATCAAGGCCGGGGTTAATATGGATGGGTCACTGAATGAAGTAGAAGATAGAGATGATATAAACAAGCCGTTTATGTTTATCAGATCGGGAAATTTTGAAGACTGGTTAGCCAATTTTGAAAGTGATAGAAATTCGGATGACGAAGTAACTAAGTTTCTTTCAGATGAGCTGCACATTATGAAAACGGTTATCAATCAGGGGGGGGATGTGATTTATATAGAAGGAACCCAGCACTTCAATTTCACGGATCTTCAATTCTATTCGGAGCTGATTAAACTGTCCGGAATTACAGGAGACATCAATGGTAAAAGAGGGTCAAACATCGTAAATCAATATGTACTTGATTTCTTTAATAAGCAATTGAAAGGATCGGGCGGAACTCTAATTCAGGGGCCGAGCGACTTGTATCCAGAGGTGAAATTTATAGATCCAAAAGAACTCTAATCAACCAAAACATTTAAATCAGGAGATGATGTGAATGGGACGACAAAAGGGAAAAAGAACTTCAATCACCGCCTTAACTCTGGCGTTAATGATGTTATCTCCAATGTCAGTACTGGCCGCACCAGCTACGAGTAACAACAGCGATCTGACGTATGAACCAACCAAGAAAACAGTAGCGGAGAAAGCCAAGATCCTTACCGAGACGTACGGTACGACCAGTGTACAATATGCATTAATCGATGGTGGAGAGATTGTGGTGTCCGGTCAAACGGGCAAAAACGATATCAATAACAAGGTGCCTCTTACTTCGAACACGATCTATGGCATTGGTTCAACCAGTAAAATGGTACTTACCACTGCTGTAATGAAACTGGTTGACGATGGCAAGATGGATTTGGATGTGCCTGTTGTGAACTATATCCCTGACTTTAAAATGAAAGATAATCGCTACAAACAACTCACACCACGCATGCTATTAAATCATTCTTCCGGTCTGCTGGGCAGCACTGGCAGCAATGCTACATTGTACGGAGATAATGATACGAATTCACATGATACGTTTCTAGATCAATTGGCGAATCAAAACCTGAAAGCCGATCCAGGAGAATACTCCGTATATTGTAACGATGGTTTTACATTAGCGGAAATTCTAGTCGAAAGAGTTAGTGGCATGGGCTTTACTGCTTTTATACACAAGTATATTACAGAGCCTCTGGACATGAATCATACCAAAACACCACAGGATGTGGTTGGGCCAGCAGAAATGGCGGGAATCTATTCTCCTTTATATGAAGGCCAGCTTCCACAAGAGAATTATAATATCATCGCTACTGGAGGTATTTATTCTACCGCTGAAGATCTTGTGAAATTTTCACAAATCTTCACGGGAGAGGTCGAAGGTATTCTTTCCAGTAAGTCGGTAGAAGCCATGGCGCAAGAAGAATACAAAAGAGGCATGTGGCCAGAGGACAGCGATTCATCTATTTCGTACGGGTTAGGTTGGGATAGTGTGAACTTATACCCATTCAGTGAATACGGCATCAAGGCCGTTACGAAAGGTGGAGATACCATATCGTATCACTCATCATTAATCGTACTGCCGGAATACAATCTAGCTGCAGCCGTTACCTCATCCGGTGGGACGAGTGCCAAAGATCAGTTTATTGCAAGTGAATTATTACTCAGCGCACTTGAGGAAAAGGGTATTATTACAGAACGGAAGCCAGAAAAGTCATTTGGGGTGCCAGTAAAAGCAGATATACCTAAAGAAATATCCGCGTATGCAGGTATGTATGGCGCCAATAATTCGGTTAAGAAGATCGAAATGAATCATGCTGGACAAATGACTGTATCCACACTCGCAGCTCCGAGTGATTCGGCTCAAAAATACACATATACAGCTGATGGTACTTTTGTTAACGATAAAGGCACAGAAAAGTTGAAATTCGTTACGGAGAAGAATGGAAGTACTTATCTGTGGTCTCGATCTTATATATCCTTGCCAGGACTTGGGCAGTTGGCTTTCTCAGAATATACAGCGGAGAAGCTGGAAGCCAATGAATTATCCCAGGATGTTACCGCCTCGTGGGAAAAGCGTGAAGGTAAAAGATATTACGTGGTGAATCAGAAATATACATCAACGGTTTATCTCCATTCATCACCAATCATTCCTATTCATTCGAATAAAGAGACACCAGGGTATATGTCTAATAATAAGATTATTGGAGCAAACGAAGCAGTCACTGAGCTGCAAATCCCTGGCATGGCTGGACGTGATACAAAGGAAATTTATTTCTCCAAAAAGAACGGAGTGGAGTACATTACAGCTGTAGGTAGCGTATTCGCCAGTGAGGAAATTGTACAACCACTCTATTCCGGTAAACAATCCGCTACAACCATTCAAGCAGATGGATATGCAAAATGGTTTTCGGTACCCGCATCTGTGAAAGGAAAAGTTATGACGGTTAAGATGCCTGCAAATGGAGCCTTTGCCGTATATGACCAGACGGGTATTTGTATTAATCACACCGTGGTCAGCGGTAAGAATGAGGTTGTCTTACCCAAAAACGGCCGTATTGTATTTGCAGGTGAGGTCGGTTCCACATTTGAAATTTCATTGAAATAGACAAAGTCTTTATCCCCTTTAAGTGTCTACTTAAAGGGGATATTTTTATGACGTAAAAAGGAAGGATCAAGGATCGTGAATCATCATGTACTCAAATTATTTTGCCTATTCATACTCGGTTCATATAGACGTCACGAAGAGTACATTTCTATTGGTTAAGCTTATTTTAGTACCAAAGCTAGGATACTCTAATAAAGAGATACTGACAGGAGAAGATGCAAATGATACAACAAGAGAAAATGAAAGTGCTCAAGAGAACAGTCAAAAAACGAACTTCAATTGCAGCTTTAACGCTAGCGTTGACCATGTTAGCCCCATTATCTGCAATGGCCACACCGGCTGCCATGAACAACAGCAACCTTACGTATGAGGCAACGAAGAAAACCGTGATGGAAAAAGCCAAATTACTGACTGAGACGTATGGTACGACGAGTCTGCAATATGCGCTCATCGATGATGGAGAGATTGTGGTCTCCGGTCAAACGGGTAAGAACGATATAAACGACAAGGTACCTCTTACTTCGAACACGATCTATGGCATTGGTTCAACCAGTAAAATGATGCTTACCGCCGCTGTAATGAAGCTGGTTGACGAAGGCAAGATCGATTTGGATGTGCCTGTTATGAACTATATGCCTGACTTTAACATGAAAGATAACCGATACAAACAGATCACACCCCGTATGCTGTTGAATCACTCAGCCGGTCTTCTGGGCACCTCAACCAGCAATGCCACATTGTACGGAGATAATGACACGTATTCACATGATACGTTTTTGAAGCAATTGGCGAATCAAAACCTTAAAGCAGATCCCGGCGCATACTCCGTCTACAGCAACGATGGCTTTACGTTAGCCGAGATTCTGGTCGAAAGAGTTAGCGGCATCGGTTATACCGCATTTATACACAAGTATTTCACAGAGCCTTTGGACATGAACCATACCAAGACACCACAGGATGTAGTTAATCCGGCAGAAATGGCGGGAATCTATTCCCCTTTTTATGAGGGACAACTTCCAAAAGAGAATTATAATATCATCGGTACTGGAGGTCTGTATTCCACCGCTGAAGATTTGGTCAAATTTTCTAGAATCTTCACGGGAGAAGTCAATGGAATTCTTTCCAGCAAGTCTGTAGAAGAAATGGGGCAAGAAGAATATAAAAAAGGAATGTGGCCAGAGGATAGCGATACGCTGATGTCTTACGGGTTAGGGTGGGATAGTGTGAACTTGTTCCCATTCAATGAATACGGCATTAAGGCCGTTATGAAAGGAGGGGATACGTTATCTTATCAGTCTTCATTAACGGTACTCCCAGAACACAACATGGCTGCAGCCGTTATCTCTTCAGGCGGGGCGAGCTTGACCAATCAATTCATTGCGAATGAATTATTACTCAGCGCACTTGAGGAAAAGGGCGTTATTACAGAACGGAAGCCGGAAAAATCATTTGGCGTACCCGTGAAGGCCAATATGCCTAAGGGAATATCCAAGTTTGCAGGTATATATGGTGGCAATAATTCAGTTACGAAGATCAACATCAATAAGACTGGACAAATGACTGTATCTTCACTTACAGCTCCGAGTAATCCGGTTCAAGAATACACATATACAGCAGATGGTACTTTTGTTAACAACGAAGGTACAGATAAGTTGAAATTCGTTGTGGAGAAAAATGGGAAAACCTACTTGTGGTCACGATCTTATATATCTGTTCCAGGACTCGGACAGCTGGCTTTCTCAGAATATAATGCGGAGAAGCTTGAAGCCAATAAATTATCCAAAGAGATTAACGCCGCATGGGCAAAGCGCGATGGTAAAAAATATTATCTAGTGAATGAGAAATACACATCAATGGTCTATCTGAATGCTTCATCGATCCTGCCTATTCATTTGAGTAAAGAGAACCCAGGTTATATGTCTAATCATAAGTTTATTGGAGCAAACGAAGCAGCCAATCTATTGCAAATTCCTGGTACAGCCGGACGTGATACGATGGACATTCATTTCTCTAAAAAGAACGAAGGAGAGTATCTTACAGCCTTAGGGTATGTATACGCCAGTGAGGAACTGGTGAAACCCATCTATTCGGGTAAACAATCCGCAACAACCATTCAAGCAGATGGATATGCCAAATGGTTTTCGGTACCAGCGACAGCGAAAGGAAAAGTCATGACAGTCAAGTTGCCTGCAAATGGAGCCTTTGCTGTATATGACCAGAACGGAATTTGTATTAATCACACCGTGGTCAGTGGTAAGAATAAAGTTGTCTTACCAGAGAATGGCCGCATTGTATTTGCAGGTGATGCTGGCTCCCGATTTGAAATTTCAATAAAAAAGTAAATTAACGGATTTGCAAACGGCTGTACGACAAACAAACTCAACAGGAGAAAACCATCATGATGAAAAAAATATTAATCATTTTACTCAAAATATTCGGAGCCATAGTTATCGCTTTTGCATTATTTATTGCCACTGTCTATTTTGTAAATGTATTTAGCAACAAGTCGGAGGCAGGGAAAATAAAACCCTATGGTCAGTCCGTAGCGGTTGACGGGAAAAACATGAATGTGTTGATCCAAGGAAAAGGTGAAGAAACCGTGGTATTGCTTCCGGGATACGGAACACCTGCCCCAGCCCTCGATTTTAAACCGTTAATTGATGAGCTATCTCCGTTTTACAAAGTCGTCGTCATTGAACCTTTCGGTTATGGATTAAGTGACATAACTGAAAAAGAGCGTACCACGGAAAATATGGTCAGTGAAATTCATGAAGCTCTACAGCAGCTTAATATTACTCATTACACGCTGATGGGTCATTCCATTTCAGGAATCTACGGACTAGATTATGTAAACAAATATCCAAACGAAGTAAATGCTTTTGTTGGGATTGATAGCAGCGTTCCAACGCAGGGAGGCAACGATGATCCATTCCCAACAGATGTGTACAAACTGCTCAAAAAATCAGGGTTCTACCGATTGTTAATGAAACTGGCCCCTGATCAACTGATTGCACCAGCTGTTGATGATGAAACCAGAGAACAAATTAGAATGCTTTCACTCAAAAATACGTTTAATCCGAACAACTTAAGTGAAGGCGAAAATTTTGGTCCCAATTTCAAAGCTGCTGAAGGCTTGACCTTCCCCAAAGATCTGCCTGTCATTTTCTTTTTACAAGCGAATGATACCGAAACGGAAGGATGGATACCTATGCATGAAGAGCAAGTTAAAAATTCAGTACATGGTAAAGTGATGACATTCGAAGGCGGGCATTATTTACACCATACCCGATCCAAAGAAATAGCCGAAAACTTCAGGAAGTTTATGAATGAAGTAAAATAAACTTAGAACAAACGTAGTATCTTTCAGAATGGATTTCAGAAAGAATGAAACGCCCGTTCCCCAGTAGAACACAGGGGAACGGGCGTATTTTCCTTGCTCATTATTATTGATTGGTTAACGAAATTTCGAACCTTGAACCAGCTTCACCAGCAAATACAATCGTACCGTTTTCAGGCAATGTAACTTCATTTTCACCACTAACCACAGTATGATTCGTACTGATACCCGTCTGGTCATATACAGTGAAAGCACCTTTCGAAGGCATCTTCACTGTCATCACTTTACCTGCGGCTGCTGCCGGTACCGAATACCATGTCGCATAACCATTCGTTTGAATCGTTGTCTTCGATTGTTTCCCCGAATAGAGCGGTCTCACTAGTTCTTGACTGACGTAGACCTTTCCTCCTGCTGAAACGTATTCTACGCCGTTTCTCTCGAAGAACTTATACTCCATCGTATCCCGGCCAGCCAAGCCTGGAATTTGCAGTTGATTCACGGCCGAATTTGCATCAATAATTTTATTAGTATACACATAACCTGGTGCTTCATCGAACATATGAATGGGGATGATCGGCGTTGCACTGTCATATACCGTTGAGGTGTATTTTTCATTCACCAGGTAATAAATGTTGCCTTCACGCTTCTGCCAAGCGGCTGTTACATCTTCGGATAATGAATTGGTTTCGAGCTTTTCTGCCTTGTATTCCGAGGAGGCGATCTGTCCAAGCCCTGGCACCGACTGGTACGAACGGGACCACAAGTATGTATTCCCGTTATCCTCTTGAGTGAATTTCAACTTTTCTGTACCTTGCTCGTTCACGAAAGAGCCATCTTCAGTATACGTATACTTTTGTTCGGTACTGTTCGGCGACAATAGCTGGGACATCGTCAACTGTCCTTCATCATTCACTTCCAACTTCAATAACGAGCTGCCAACCGCCCCATAAATGCCAGCATACTGCGTTAGCTCTTTCGGCATGGTTGTTTTTACAGGGGCGCCAAATGATTTTTCCGGCTTCCGCTCTTTAATCATATCTTTTTCCTCAAGTGCGCTAAGCAACAGCTCGCTCGCAATCAATTGGTCGGTTGTGCTTGATCCACCTGAAGAGGTAACGGCTGCAGCCATGTTGTATTCCGGAAGCACAATTAATGACGAATGATAAGCAATCGTATTGCCACCTTTGGTAACTGCCTTGATGCCGTATTCGCTAAATGGGAACAAGTCTACACTATCCCAACCTAACCCGTACGAAATCGATGAATCGCTATCCTCTGGCCACAGGCCACTTTTGTATTCTTCCTGCGTCATGGCTTCTGCTGACTCACTGGAAAGAATACCTGTGACCTCTCCCGTAAAGATTTGCGAAAATTTGACCAGGTCTTCTGCGGTAGAGTAAATGCCTCCAGAGCCAATCATATTCGTGTTCTCTAGTGGAAGTTGTTCCTTATTCAGCTGCGAATAAGTTACCGCCATTTGGTCAGGATCAATCAGATCCTGCGGCGTTTTGGTATGGCTCATACCCAAGGGTTCGGTGAAATTCTGTTGGATGAAATGGCTAAAGCTCATGCCACTAACCTTTTCGACCAGAATTTCAGCTAACGTAAAGCTATCGTTACTATACACCGAGTAGGCTCCCGGATCTGCCTTCAAATTTTGCTCGGCCAATTGATCCAAAAATGTATCATGTGCATAGGTATCATTGTCCCCATACAGTATGGCACTACCGCTTGAGGTTCCAAGAATCCCGGATGAATGATTCAGCAACATACGAGGTGTGATCTGTTTGTAACGGTTATCTTTCATTTTAAAGTCAGGGATATAGTTCACAACCGGCACATCCAGATCGATCTTGTCTTCGTCAACCAGCTTCATCACAGCGGCTGTGAGCACCATTTTACTGGTTGAACCGATGCCATACATTGTATTAGAAGAAAGGGGGATACGGCCCTCCGGGTCGTTTTTGCCTACTTGTCCGGAGATCACGATCTCTCCCTCATCCATGAGTGCGTACTGCACACTTGTTGTACCGTATGTTTCGGTAAGGAGCTTGGCCTTCTCCATCACCGCTTTTTGGGTCATATTATACGTGAGGTTACTGGTGTTACTGTTTGCCGGTGCGGCGAGAGCATTCATTGGGGCTAACATGGTTAACACCAGGGTTACAGCGGCGAATGAAGTTCGTTTTTTCAGTGTCAATCTCATCTTCTCCTGTCTTATCTGTAGATTAGGTATCTCTGTGGTGGTACGTAAGTTAGTGTACTCTAGGACGGTGAACTGAATATGAATTGGGCCAGAATAAAATGGAAAAATACGGGTTGACAGAAAAATTCCTTACGTATACAATCGTATACATAAACAATTTGTATACAAATGTATACGAAGATGGAGGTGCTTCAAAAATGAGAGAAAGACATATAAATGTGAACGAACAACCTGATCGCCATGGAGAGCGGTCCAGACGGGGGCGTGGGGAAGAAGAGCGACAAGGTGAAGGTTCAAGACGTGGGAGAGGGCATGGAGAGCATCACGGAAAACGGGGCAATGGGGCACAAACGTTTCGCCGTGGAAGAATTTTAGTCTTTTTGGAACAAATGCAGAATCGAAGAGCTACGTTGGCCAGACAGCTTGGTCAGGAGGAGTTCCGGAATATTCATCAGATGATAAGTGGTGAACTGAAAGCCATTGATCAGGTCATTGATGAATACATCCAACTTTTTGAATTACAAAATGAAGAAGAAAGCCCTAATCAGGATCTGGAGAGTGAATAAGAATGGTTCGTCGTTTTTTCTCGTATTATCGTCCTTACAAAAAACTATTTTTAATTGATTTTGGTTGTGCAGTACTAGCTGGTCTGCTAGAGCTGGCATTTCCACTTGCTGTAAGCAAATTCATTAATGAGTTGCTGCCAGGTCAAGATTGGCCACTTATTATCCTCGCATGTATTGTCTTGCTGTCGATCTATGCGCTGAATACCGTCTTGAATTATGTCGTGACCTACTGGGGACATATGCTTGGCATTAACATTGAAACCAACATGCGTTCGAAGATGTTTGCTCATTTACAAAAGCTATCCTTCCGGTTTTTCGATAATCGCAAGACGGGTCATCTGATCGGTCACCTTACCAATGATCTCAACGATATTGGAGAGGTTGCTCACCATGGACCTGAGGATGTATTCATCGCGATTATGACTCTAATTGGATCTTTCTGGCTTATGGCGAACATTAATTTAGAGCTTGCACTGATCACCTTTGTCATTATTCCTATCATGGCCTGGGTCATTATCGTGTTTGGTGGTCGCATGACGAAGACCTATCGGCGCCTCTTCGGCGATGTGGGGAATTTCAATTCCCGTATTGAAGACAACGTAGGCGGAATTCGTGTCGTTCAATCGTTCGCTAACGAAGAGCATGAGAAAAAACTTTTTTCCGTAGACAACGAGAATTTCCGTAAAACAAAGCTGCTTGCTTACAAAACGATGGCGAAGAGTATATCGGTCAGCTACATGATGATGCGTTTGGTTACTGTGTTCGTTATGATCAGCGGTGCTTGGTTCTTTATCGATGGCAGAATTGATATGGGTGATTTCATGGCATTCCTGCTCTTGTCTAATATCTTCTTCCGCCCGATTGAGAAAATAAATGCTGTAATCGAAAGTTATCCGAAAGGGATCGCTGGATTCAAGCGTTATCTGGAAATCATTGATACCGAGCCGGAAATCGCCGATGCGAAAAATGCCGTGGAGCTAAAAAGCGTCCGTGGAGATATTCGCTTCGAAAATGTCTCATTCGGTTATGAGGAAAATCGACGTATTCTGAATAATATCAGTTTGTCCATCAATCCAGGGGAAACCGTTGCATTTGTGGGTCCTTCCGGTGCAGGTAAAACGACCATTTGCAGTCTGCTTCCACGGTTCTATGAAGTAGAGGAAGGTCGGATTACCGTTGATGGAGTTGATATTCGTGAGGTTCAGCTGGAATCTTTGCGCAAACATATCGGTATTGTTCAACAGGATGTATTTCTCTTCTCAGGCACAATTAAGGAAAATATCGCTTATGGCGATTTAACGGCAACAGACGAGCAAATCTGGGATGCAGCCCGTCGTGCATCTTTGGAAGAGTTGCTTCTTACTTTGCCAGAAGGGATTGATACGATCATTGGTGAGCGTGGTGTCAAACTTTCCGGAGGTCAGAAACAGCGCCTGTCCATTGCTCGGATGTTCCTGAAAAATCCACCGATTCTCATTCTGGACGAAGCAACGTCCGCTCTGGATACCGAAACCGAAGCATTAATCCAGAAGTCCTTGGCGGAACTGTCAGTGGGCAGAACAACCCTTGTTATTGCACACCGACTGACAACGATCAAGAATGCAGATCGCATCCTTGTAGTCAATGCGGATGGCATCGCAGAGCAGGGTAACCATGAGGAACTGGTCGCTGCCGGAGGCATATACAGCAGACTTCACCAGGTGCAATACAGCCATTCTTAATAGCCAAAAAACAAACCGTGCATTTGCGCGGTTTGTTTTTTTGTTTTTTTTGTTTTTCAATAAAGTGACATTCATTTGAACTATAAAGTTCATCAATATTATATATTGTTGACAACGTCCACTAAACTGATTATTATAATGTTGACAATGTCCACTAAAAGGGAGGGTTTCACATCGACTCTCAGCAAATAAATGCAGATATGTTGACTGAAATGCGGCGTTTTAACCGTTTTTATACCAATATACTCGGTGTACTCGATAAGCATATCTTGGGAACGGGATACTCCTTCGCTGAAGCAAGGGTCATTATTGAAATTGGCAATCAAGGGGAGAGCATTGCGAACAATCTGGTGGATACACTGACCATTGATCGCAGCTACATGAGCCGAATTGTAAGTAAACTGACCCGAGAAGGGCTGCTGATGAAAGTGGATTCAGCTGCTGACAGCCGCGTTAGTTTGATTCGCCTGACTGAAAAAGGGCAGGAGCTTTACGGTGAGTTGAATGAACGTTCAGATCAGCAGATTGTGAAGTTAATGCAAGGTTTGGATGAGGAAGAGATCAGAGAAGTTTACGCTTCAATGATGAATATTCAGGATAAGTTGAACAAAAGAGCAGGAGAGACAAGACGATGATACGATTCGAATGTGATTACAACGAAGGCGCGCATGAGCGCATTTTGCAAAGACTAATTTCAACGAACATGGAACAAACGAGCGGTTACGGTAAAGATGCCCATTGTGATCGGGCGAGAAGCCTTATTCGACAAGCTTGTGAAAATGAACAGGCGGATGTGCATTTTTTGGTTGGTGGTACACAGACAAATACAACGGTTATTGCCTCCATTTTGCGTCCATACCAAGGCGTGATTGCAGCGACTTCGGGCCACATCGCGGTCCATGAGACGGGAGCGATCGAAGCCACAGGTCACAAAGTGATCACGGTACCAAGCGAGGATGGGAAGATCACGTCAGATCAGGTCAAAGCGGTCTATGATGCCCATTGGAATGATGCAGCACCTGAACATTGTGTCCAGCCCGGAATGGTTTACATATCCCAGCCTACTGAGAACGGTACGATGTACAGCAAGGCAGAGCTGCAAGCATTATTTAATGTGAGCCAACAGTGTGGTCTCCCGTTCTTTATTGATGGGGCGCGTCTTGGGTATGCTCTTGCTTCCCGGAATTGTGATACGACTCTCGCTGATCTCGCACGCCTATGTGATGTATTCTATATTGGCGGAACCAAGATCGGAGCATTGATGGGGGAAGCGGTAGTCATTTTGAATGAAAAACTCAAGCCAGATTTTCGTTATATGATCAAACAAAAAGGCGGCCTGCTTGCCAAAGGAAGATTGCTGGGAATTCAATTTGAAACGCTGTTTGAAGATGGTCTGTATCTTGAGATTTCCCAGCATGCGGTGGACATGGCCATGTTGATTCATGATTCGCTTGCGGAGCAAGGTATTACTTTCCTATATGATTCACCAACCAATCAGCAATTTCCGATTCTGCCAGATGATCTGCTTCAGGATTTACGCAGCCGTTACTCGTTCACATTCTGGGAAAAGGTGTCCGATACACACAGCGTCGTTCGTTTTTGTACCAGTTGGGCAACCCAGCGGGAAAATGTGGACTCACTGATTCGGGATATTTCCCATGCTCTGAACAAATTGAAAGCTTGTGTGTAATCATTAATCCCTAAAGATAGTACATCGGCGGAGTAAAACGCCAAAGAAGAAGTCGCCATTTTAATGGCGACTTCTTTTTTTGTTTACTGCTAAATGTTCCATGAATGTACTTCTAAAATTGAATCACGACCATTTGATGACAGGACCACTCCGGTATCGTGTAGGTCACAAGGCCATTCACCTGACTGAATGAGAGACTAAGGTTCTGTGGCGCCAGATACACATCTTGTACTTGTTCGGCAGCCGCAACCGTCACCTCTGTATTGATAAGTGGAGGGATATCCTCGATGACTTCCACACCTTGTCCTCTACGTACTGGAGAGGCATACAGTAGATGATTCACCCAACGGTTCGAGTTCTTCTGAATCTGCAGCGTGGTAACCCCTTGGGCAGGTAGGTTGGTTATCAGCGACTTATTGTTACTTAGTAAACGGTCCAACGCGTAACAGATGATTTCCTTAACAGCCAAACTCCCCTTCGTCGCATAATCTTCAAAAACATTCCACGCGATATAGATTCCATCCTGACCTTCAGCCATGCCAGTTCCCGATTTCTGCAGATCAGAAGGGGTATGCTGGTGAGAGCAGAACGTGAACAAGTCACGGTTAAAATATGAATTTTCCTTACTGCCAAGTACGATGCCGTCTGTCGTGGGCACTGTGTTCTGTCCTTCGGTGTACATGACGAAAGAGGCTGTACGCAGCGAAGGAAGCTCGAAATTTGGACGGAAATAGGAGGGACGGAATGGGGAAACATCCTGATATTCTACACCCAAATCGAATTCAAAGCCCGTACCATCCGGTGAGAGTCCGGAACGGCCAGTGGCGAGAATTTTGCCGCCCCCGGCAAGAAATGCTGTCAGTTTGGTTTTGATTGACTCTGTAATGCTAATGGCATCCGGCAAAATAACAACTTTATACTTGGATAGATCAGCCTGCAGATCTACTACATCGAAGAGATAGTGGCCTTCCAGCAAAACTCTTACAGCGCCGGTATCGTGGTGGTGCATGTGCTGGTTATGAGGATCGCCTCCGGATTCCCATAAGGCTGCCTCCACTGACAGCAATGCGATATCAGCCATAGCGGTAGTATCTCGACACCATTCTTCCTTCGCTTCTACCTCACGGTAAGCTTCCCCGATCAACGAATACGTGGCATGATCCATCTGACCACCCGGATGCAGCTGATCTCCAATGGAGCAGCGTGCCCCGTTCGCAATGCTCAGTGCAGTTTCATAGCGTAGCGCGTTGGGGTGCTTGTATCCGCCGAATTCGCCCCAGGAGGTATGGAATTTTCCGGTCATGCCGAGGAAATCCATGCCCAATGTCTGCGCATAACGTGCAGAGAGCGGGAAGTGGTCGTACCCCCAGCCACCCGTTGGTAGCGATTCCAATTCCAAATGGGTATTCACATGAGCGAGATCCCGCCGCCCACGGTCGACGTGACTGCTGTTGTGGAACACTGGTAGTCCGGGTTTCACTGCATGCACAGTCTCATTCATTCGATTAGCATAACGAGCATACGTCTGTTCCCACAGTTTTTTCATATCTTGAATGTTTCGTGGATCGGAGCCCTGTGAGCGAATCTCGGCAACACAATATTGACAATAACATTCCCGAACACCAACGATATCGAGGAAGATGCCGTCCACATCATATTTCTTTACGACTTCCTCTACCTGTAGGGTGAGAACGTCAAGATAAGGGGTGTTCATGCAAAATTGATGATAGCCTGGCGTCATGAAGTCGGCTGTCCAACTGATCTGCTCCTGCTGATTGCGGATGAGCCATTGTGGATGTTTGCGGGCGAGTCGCTCATCCAGGCCAGCGGAGAGATAGACCGGAGTCTTCACACCTATCTCATGAGCAGCCTCAATCTGGGCACCCAGAAGATCGAAATTCAGATGTGGATGCATTTGATTGGCGGTAGTCGGATGATAGGCCCAGCCATGATGGCACTTGGAGAATATGGTGATGGAATCGACATGCCCGGTTTTGAGCATCTCCTGAAATTGCTGCTTCGAAAAATCACGGCCAATGCCTTCAATGGCTTCTGACGTATGAAAATCGAGATGAACCTGACGAAATTTCATGCTTGCTTCCCCCTGGTCATTAAATGATAGAATCATATTATATCTACCACTCTAATCGATCATCAGCTTCGATACAGCTGACAATCACGACTATATATAGCACATTATCTACATTTTGAACAAAGGAGGGATCTTATGTTTGTACTTGAACTTCAAGTTCCGCCGTTTCCGTTATTAGCAGCCATTGGGCACACCGAATGGCAGCCGGGGATGCAGCATGCCCAGCGTAGCTTTGATGTGTTCGATCTTATTATTTGCGCCAAAGGAGCGCTGTACATGGAGGAAGATGGCCTCCGTTACGAGATTGCGGAAGGTATGATGCTGGTTCTTGAACCTGGCAAAGACCACCGTGGCTATAGACCAACGGATGTGCAGACGGAAGTATACTGGATTCATTTCCAGCTTCCCTCTGTGCAAAAGATGATTTTGAAAGAAAAGACGACTTGGGAGCAGCCTTTGCTTCAACAAACAGACCAGGATATTGAGGCTCCCCCAGGAGTCATTGAAATTCCCAAATTCGCCGCGGTGGATCTACGTAACCTGGAGCCGATACTGAAAGAAATGCTTGAGCTGCACCATGTACTCACCCGTCAGCGTTCCTTCGAGCTTCATGTTCTGTTGGGCCAATTCCTGCTGCAATTACAGAAGGGAATGAGACAGAACAGCCCGCAGGCTCGCTCCTATTTTCTAAGCGAGAAGGTGGCAACTTATCTTGGTCAACGCCTTGAGCAGCCGTTTGATTCCGGACAGATGGAGCGTGATCTGCTTTATCATTTTGATTACCTGGCTCGCTGCCTGAAGCAGTATACGGGGATGAGCCCGTTGCAATACAGGCATCACCTGCAAATGGAGAAGGCCAAGCGGTTATTGGCACATTCGGAGCTTCCGCTGAAGCGTATCGGCGAGTTGTGTGGACTGCAGGACCATAACTATTTTACACGGTTATTCAAGCGTCAAACTTCCCTTACGCCTGGAGAGTACCGCAAGAAGCATCAGTTGTATTTCATGGAATAGACATGATCAAACAAAAAAACCGCCCGAAAGGGCGGTGGATGATGACGTATTCAATGTCCCAGAATTTGAAATGCTTAAGCTTTAAAGTCCTCGCTTCGTACAGGACTAGCATTCGATAAGGCCTGCCGAAGACTATCCGCTCCATGCTCCTGGTAACTGGGAGTCCCCGGTTGTTGGCGCCAGGATTCGTCCAATCCGCCGGCGTCTATGGCGTCAAATCCCAGCTCCTCGACAAGTTGAAGTACAATTTTCTTTGTATCAGGATCATCACCAGCTACAGGGAGAGCAAGTCGATCGGGTGAACCGGCAGGCAGTCCACGTTCAAGCAGATTTATAGCGGAAATCCCATTAAAGGCTTTGTTGACAGGATGTTTCAAGTATTGCTCAACCCATCGGCTTTCAGGTAAGCCACCTTCGATCTCGGCAATCAAGCCGTCACGCTGACGTGGGTAATAGTTCCCGGTGTCAATAATGGCAGCACCAGGTGCAGTTTGGTCTAAGATACCATCAGGGAGATCCGGAATATTCTTTTGTGGAATCGTTACAATGACCAGCTCGGCTCCATGGGCGACGTCCGTTACTTCAAGCGGTTTTGCGCCTGTCTCTTCAGCTAGATCCGTCAAGGTATGAGGACCGCGCGAGTTAGCAATCGAGACATCATGACCAAGTTTGGTGAGACGACGGGTGAGATTAACACCGATATTTCCCGTTCCAATAATTGCGATTTTCATTTATTCCGACTTCCTTTCCCGATTTAATATGGTATGACATCTTCACTGTAACAGAGAACAATAGAGCTGTAAACAACTTCTTGACTGAACGTTACAAATTACCTATACTAAGATTTATTATTTCGTTGAGAAGGGAGGAAATGAAGTGACCAGAGGTGGAAGACCACGAGAATTTAAGGATACGGCTGTGATTGACGCAGCCATGGATGCCTTTTGGTTGAACGGATACGAAGGGTGCTCTACTGAGGATCTATGTAAACAGACCGGTCTCGGGAAGGGCAGTTTATATAATGCTTTTGGTAGCAAACATGATTTATATGAAAAGGTACTCCAGCGTTACCATGAGGAAGGAATACGGGAGCAAAGCGAGATTTTACAGAGCCCCTTACCGTTGAAAGAAAGATTACGCGGCCTGCTGGAGTGGGGTGTACAGGAAGATTTCTCGGAATCAGGGCGAAGAGGCTGTCTCCTAATTAATGCAGCAATGGAACGGGCACGGGTTGATCCTATGGTTGAAGAAGTGGTGACACGGCATATCGGATTGTTGGAGGATGCACTTTGTGATCTGATGGAGCAGGGTGTCCAGACAGGAGAGATTACTTCAGGGAGACCAGCCAAAGAACTGGCAAGCCTGTTTCTAAGCAGCTATTACGGACTTCGCGTGCTTAACAGTTCTTCACAGAACCGTGATCTGGCAAAAAGTATTGTAGAAGGTACATTGGCAGCTATTTACTAGCCGGGTAATCCGGCACTTTTTTTTGCATTAGTTTTGTACCGATCATTACAATAGTTTGATTTTATAACTCATATGAAAAGGGGAATTGAAGATGCCATTGGCAATTTATGTGCTTAGCTTAGCTATTTTTTGTATGACTACCTCAGAATTTATGGTAGCTGGAATGATGAATACACTTGCGGGAGAGTTTGGAGTATCTGTCTCGCAAGTAGGCTATTTGATTACAGCCTTTTCGGCGGGGATGGTCGTGGGAGGTCCCTTACTAACCGCTGCTCTGCTGAATATGCCTAGGAAAAAAGCGTTTATTATGCTAACCGGACTATTTCTCGCTGGACAGTTGCTTGGCGCGATCGCAGGTAGCTATGAGGTTATGATGGCCTCACGTATCATAGCAGGTGTTGCTTCCTCGGCTGCTTTTGGCGTATCAATCTCGATCTCTGCTTCGCTCGTGGAGGAAAATCAGCGGGGACGGGCGGTGTCGATAATCTTCGGGGGTCTTATGATCGCCACAGTTCTGGGTACACCTGCTGCAACATGGGTGGCCGATGCTTATGGCTGGCGTTTCAGTTTTTGGGCGGTCGCCATTCTTGTTCTACTGTCAGGAGTAACTGCATTGCGGTTGATCCCCGTATTATCCAGACCGGAGCCCACAAGTTTGCGTCATGAAATGAAATCTTTTCGCAATCTCAAGCTCTGGGCGGCTTATCTGACAAGTTTTCTTATTATAGGAGCCACATTTGCAGCATTCAGCTACTTTGCTCCGATTTTTACAGAGTTGACGGGCTTTTCAACGTCCGCGGTGCCACTATTGTTTGTTGTGTATGGAGCTGCTACGGTTGCTGGTAATCTGATCACTGGTCGACTGGCGGACCGATACACTATGCTGATTCTAACGATAGGGCTTGTTCTCTTGACGTTTGGTCTTCTGACATTCGCCATTGGCGTACATACAGCTGCCGTGGTTATTCCTGCCGTAATCATCATCGGGTTGGCCGGGGTTCCAATGAACCCGCCTATGGTCGCGCGAGTGATACGTACGGGAGGAAGTGGTCTGATGGTGAACACCGTTCACACCGCAATCGTCACCTTTGGTGTAGTGGTAGGGTCTTCTGTTGGAGGCTTGGCTATTAGTGCCGGTTATGGTCTGGTTGCACCGATCTGGGTCGGGGTTGTGTTGGCTTTGGTGGGTGTAATTTCATTGCTTCCGTATATGCGAGGAATCTTCAAAGTTAAGGTTGTAGATATGGATATAAAACATTAAAAAGTGTTTGATTGTGGGTAATCTTTCAAAACATCGTGTTCAACAATACGAATAAAAGCAGCCCAGATACGATAAAGTACTGGACTGCTTCTATTTTTTTGAAATGTGCCCCGTGACATTTCTTCGTATTATTTATGATCCTAATGAATGATCCTAATAGATTATTCTTCTGAGATAAATCTTTTGCCAAGCAACCACATTACGCCGCTAATGATTAGAAAATATAAAGGCATCATCAGCAATGAGCCGTTATGCAGAGTACCCATTCCCCATGTCGTAAGACTTACCAGTAAGTAGTAGCCTAAGCTGAATATAGCACCTGCTGTGCCAATTACATCTTGAAAATGAACAAGCGCAAGACTTAGACAATTGGGCAAAGCAATACCTGCGCCAATCAACAGAACAAACATGGCAGTTAACATGCAGATGATTTGCAAAAGATTGGGCAGCATAGACAAGCTGCTTCCAAGGGTTAGGAGCAGAGCCCCGCTGGTCATGACCAGACAACCCAAACGAATAATCTTTTCCGGTGCGTAAACGGTCAATAATCTTTTGGAGATCATTGCACCGAACACCGATGCCAAGGCCACAATAATGCCCAGAAAACCATAAACGCCAGGCGACAGATCAAAGTGTTCAATGAAGATGAAGGGAGCTTCGGCATAATAACTGAATAAAACTCCGTTAATACCACCGATCAATACGCCAAACACCATTACGCGCGGCATGGCGAGCATCTTTTTAACAACCGGAAGTATAGCCACCTTGGATCGTAAAGAAACGTTCGTTGTCTCCGGCAGTTTAATAAAAGCATATATGAACAACAAAACGCTCATCAGTACTAACGCAAAGAATACCCATCTGAAGCCAAGGGCCTGATCAATCCAACCACCAATCAGTGGTCCAACTGCCGGTGTAAATGCAATGACAGCAGAGATTTGGGCAAACATCGCATGTCTTCGATCTCCCGATACACTTTCGCGAAGCATGGTTTGGGTGATAATCGAGCCAGTTGCGGCACCGAAAGCCTGTACGAAACGGCTGACGAGAAGCAACTGAATTGATTCCGAATAAAAGCACATCAAGCTTCCGATCCCATATACGATGAGACCGCCCAGCATTGCAGGTCTGCGACCAATCAAGTCGGACAGCCAGCCCCAGCAGAAAACGCCTAATGCAAATCCTATAAAATAGATGCTTAACGTGAATTGTACGGAACTATTAGATACACCAAGTGCTGCTGCGATATCTGGCAGAGATGGAGTGTAGATGGTTTCGCTGATTTGTGGAAAAGCGATAAGAACAATCATTAAAAGCAAAGATGGTACAGCATATTTCTTCATTATATATTAGCCCTCCTACAAGCTTATACTCTGTTATGACAACAAGAATATGAGCCTAGCTAGGGAAAGGGGGGCATCATGATGGCGAGACGACTATAAATCATCATTTGTTGAATTACCTTTCATCATTATAAGAGTAGGAGGGTTTGACAATCATTGTTAATACTCGGCCTAGGTTAACATGCTTGATATGCCAAGTCAACCAGCTCTAGCTAATCGTACGATTAAGCAGTTTTGTCCCAAGCTCTGAACGTACTAGACTTGGAATTATGAAATTTAATGAAGCTAGCTATTCGCCAAATGGCAATATAGGACAGGGCAACTACATTATTCAGGAATCCAAGAGTCTTGGGATCAATGCCTGAGATGAACAAGAAGTCAAAGAATCGGATCGAGAAGATAACAATAATTAAAACATAAAGAGATACGTTTCTTTTATAATACATCTTGCCATCCGATTTCCGCTCGAATTGCGTCACCAGAATTAATGGGATCGACAGAATTGCACCTATAGCGATCGAACTGATCATTCTGCCTGATGTAAGCACCAATGTAGGGTCGAACAATTCAAACAAAGATGAAGAGATATAAAGGATCGGAATTAATAATTTCCGGCCTGATTCGTGCAATGGCTTCTTGCTGCCCTGGATAACGCCCCTTAAGATAAGCACGACAATTAATAATGAGATTGTTAAAGATATTGGATTCATGGTAAGCACCTCGTCTGTTTTTTTGTGTAACCTAAGTATCGAGGATATTTAAAATTTATATCAGTGTACAAAGTAATTCGTTTAAGGTGACTTTTGTCATCTTCCCGCAAAGATTTATTTTTACAACAAGGAACGGTTTCCAAAACAAATAGGACGATCTCTTCCCAATTGAATCCGGAAAAAGTCGCCGCTTCAAAAATCTTTTTTTATTGTCTATGTGACAGGGCTATGACCTCGGAAGGCACCTGTCGCTCAATTTGACGAAGTAGAACAACTTGACCGCAGCAATTTTTTACAGTTAGATCGTAATGGCCCTGATGGTGGCAACGGACAACTACTTGTTCGTTATAAGTTCCGTTAGCTGGTACATATCTCTTTTTTAGTGATTTTTTTGGATATGTCCACTCATTCATTGCAGTGCTGGAGTGAGCTAAAAAATATCAAACGGTCGCATCATTTCGTAGTCTTCATGCTCAAGCATGTGACAATGCCATACATAACGCCCGGTAAAAGGTCCGAAACGAGCAATAATCGTTGTAACGTAACCGAAGGGGGTTGCTACAGTATCTTTTAATCCCATTTCATACGGATTAGGAGGACTGGGCGGGCCTGTGAAAATAAGTTTTCCGGTTTTCTGAAAATGAGAAACATCAAAAGGTTGACGATCAAGAATTTGAAAATCAACCAAATGAATATGAATGGGGTGAGGGTCATCATCAATGATATTAATGATACGCCAGATTTCAATCGTATTTACTTCAATTCTTTCGGAAATACGATCCATCCACATTTTTCCATCTAATAGATTTAAGGAGCGACCATATTGATCCTTCACTCTGACAAGTGTTAAATATCTTGTTCTCTTTGCCATACTTTTTGGGAGTCGTTCGAATGCTTCTAAATAAAATGGAAGTGAGCTGGTATCTATACTTTTTAATGGGACACTTATTCTGAATTGCATGATATCTATTGTTTCAGGGGACGCACTCTTGGTGACATTTTTGAGAATAATAGTTTGACCATAATATTGAGAAAAATCAATGATCACATCTATACGCTCGGCACTTAAAAGTACAAATTCGTTTATTCTTATTGTTGTCTCAAGAAAGCCGCTATCGGTTCCGAGTTGATAAAATGGTTGATTGGATTCCATTTTTAATGTAAGGATTCGACTATTGGATGCGTTTAAAATCCGAAAACGGTATTTTCTTGGTTCTACCTCCAAAAATGGATAAACCTTGCCGTTTATCAGAATGGTATCCGCATCAAAAGGAGGAACAAGGGAAGGATGAGGCAAGTTTGCATCGTTTTGATCCGGTTTGTTGGGGTAGTATAGAGATCCGTCCGGATTGAAAGATCGGTCCACAATGAGTAGAGGGATTTCATATTTCCCTTTCGGAAGATTAAGGGATTGTTCATTTTGGTCTCGAATGAAATAAAATCCCGCGAGTCCTGCGTAGACGTTTAATCTTGTAATGCCTACTGTATGATCGTGGTACCATAACATTGTAGCTCGTTCAATATTTGGATACGTATAAACCTCTCGTTCAAACAAAGGTCCCGTTTGCTCAAAATTTCTCGTAAACCAAGCCTCGGGGTAGCCATCACTATGAGCTGGCGTTCTTCCTCCATGTAAATGCACAACGCTCCTACCCTCTGGAACAGTAATTTCCGAACCATGAATCGTAGTATCAACGGGAAGAAAGTGCTTATTGGGCAGGTCGTTCATCCATTTAACAAACACGGTTTCATTCTTCATCACTTCAAACGTAGGACCTGGAAATGTTCCGTCATAACCCCATAAACGGGTAGGCCCGAGGTCTCTATGTAGCTTCTGAGAAAACTCCTTCATAGTCACTTCGTAATAAGAACTATTACTGCTTCGCTTCCTAGGAGATAATGTGTTTGGAATAGGCAGTTCATCCACGAATTTTTGTAGTTTTATCTTTTCAGGCATAAGAATTTGGAGCCTCCCTAAGGTTAGAATTACTATGTAATTTTATGATCTTGAACTTGTTCATTATGTTAGTTGTATATAACTATTGGGTATGCATTCTATTTGTATGTCATTTATACAAACGAGTAAAACGATAGTGATTTCCGCAATCTTTCACTATATGATAAAAGAAATGGATGATTTCAATGAAAGGGAGCGTCGCTTTGGATCGGAAAAGTGGAACAAACACTCTTGGAAGGGCTTTGGATATTTTATTTGCGTTATCTGAGGCGAATGGAACATTATCAGTTAGTGAGATCGCAGAAAAGGTCAGCATTCCAGAAAGCTCAACCTATCGTTTTTTGCAAACGCTTGAAAAGAACGGGATTGTGGAGCGTAGGGGCAAAAATCAGATCGGACTTGGTTTGCGTATTCTAGATTTAGCTCGTAGCTTGAATCAACAAATTCATCGTGAGTTGTTGTCACTTGCATTGCCTATTATGATCAATCTGATGGAGTCTACACAGGAAACTTCGTTATTGTTCGTTAGAACTGGAAATGATGCTGTTTGCATTCAACATGTGAAAGGTCGAGGTCTTATTCAATTTGTAATCGAAAACGGTAGACGTTTGCCTTTACATCAAGGCGCTTCTGGAAAAAGTATCCTGGCTTTTGAAAATGAGAAGACGATTGAGCAGGTTGTAGCGAATATTACAAACGATCGGAACCGATCGGAATTGATTGATAGTTTGAAAGCTGTCAAGGAACAGGGCTTCGCTTGTACTGAAGGAGAATATGATCCCGATGTATTTGCGATTGGAGCACCGGTATTGGATAGTCATGGTCTTGTCGTGGCAAGTCTATCTATTGCGGGTCCTTTATTTCGCGGGACGAAAGAGAGGATACCCGAAATGATTAATAGCGTTATGGAATCGTCCAAGCATCTCTCCAATCTACTTGGAGGGGAATAGAAGAAAATCACCGATCACAATTAATCCCGATAGAAATAGTGGAATTAATGATTGACAAAAGAATGTTCTTGGTAATATTATTGAAATAAGAAATTTAATTATCGCATGTTAATAATAAATGGCTGACCATAACAGTGGAGGTCTTGTTTTTCGCCTATTGGCGAGAAATAAGGCCTTCTCCTTTTTTAGCAAGAATTCGCAATAATAGTTAAATGATGACTGAAGGATGTAAAAAAATTTATTCGTTTATCCGAGTTAACAAATTTGTTTACTGTATTTTGGAGGGAGAGGAAGAACGATGACTGAAGCAGTGGCAGTTGAATTCCAGCATGTAAATAAAAATTATGGCTCTGGCAGTGTGCTACATGATTTTAATCTTACGGTACCGAAAGGACAGATTGTAACAATTATAGGACCCTCGGGTTGCGGCAAAACTACACTGCTCAAAATGATCAATCGTCTTGAGGAACCGAGTCAGGGAAAGGTTCTTGTTGAAGGGCGAGACGTAGGAGCCGCAGATGCAGTCCAACTTCGACGCGATATCGGATATGTAATTCAACAAATTGGCTTGTTTCCACATATGACTATTGAAGAGAATATTGGCATTGTTCCGAGGCTTAAGGGAGCGAGAAAGGAAGAACGAAAAGAGAGGGTTGATCTATTACTGAACCTGATCGGTCTCCCAGCTGAACAATATAGCAAACGTTATCCCCATGAGCTTAGTGGCGGGCAGCAGCAACGGATCGGAGTAGCCCGTGCATTGGCGTCAGACCCTTCCATTATTTTAATGGACGAACCCTTTAGCGCACTTGATCCCATCAGCCGAGTCCAGCTTCAAAAAGAACTGATCCAGCTGAATCAGCGGCTGCATAAAACGATAATTTTTGTCACCCACGACATTGAAGAAGCGCTGAAGATCGCTGATCGGATTATTCTACTGAAGGAGGGTGAGGTAATTCAGAACAGTACACCTGCGGAGCTGCTGGCCCATCCGGCAAACGACTTTGTGATCGAATTTATCGGCCAGGAGAGGTTTCGTCCTTCTTTTCCAAGTGGGATGGCACAGCATATTATGATTGACGGTATCTCGATAAGTAATATTTCAACAATCTCAGAGGCACTTGAACTCCTGCGCTTGAATCAGGCTGATGCCCTTGCTGTGACCGGGAATTGGGGAGAACTGCTGGGTATTGTAGGAATCGAAGAAATCAGCGAACATCTGCAGCATGACAGCAAAATGAAGGTCGGTGATATTGTGAAAAATGGGACCCGCGCCCTCTTTGAGAACACACCGATCTCTGATGTATTCGAACTGATGCAAAGTCAACGAATATTGCCTGTCGTGGATGATCAGAACCGTTTAATCGGTACGGTAACCCGTTCAGGTGTTATTGAAGCCATTGGTCGACACTTTCACCGAGAGGAGACCAGTGCATGAACCATATATGGGATACGTTAGCTGCTGACTGGCCGATGATTGTTGAGAAAATGGGAGAGCACATGTATCTGTCCCTCATTTCCGTCCTCATGGCGGGAATCATTGCAATACCCCTTGGTATTTATCTGACCAGCCGCAAGCGGATGGCGGATACAATCATTACTGTAGTTTCTGCCATCCAGACCATTCCAAGTCTGGCGTTGTTCGGATTCATGATTCCGCTGGTAGGCATCGGCACAACACCTGCCATTATTGCATTGACCTTATATGCCGTGCTTCCGATGCTCCAGAACACCTATGTCGGTATTAATGGAGTTCATCCTTCTCTGATTGAGGCAGGAACCGGGATGGGCATGACCAAATGGCAGATGATGAAGATGATTCAGCTTCCGATTGCGCGTAGTGTCATCATGGCCGGCGTAAGACTCGTCGCGGTGCAAACGATAAGTCTTACGACAATTGCGACCTATATTGCCGCAGGAGGACTGGGAGATATCATCACAAGAGGCATTGCCATGATCAATACGGTTACCATTATGGAAGGGGCCATCCCCGTCTCGCTGCTGGTAATCTCCGTTAACTTCATTTTGCTGCTTCTTAACAGGGCACTTACCCCAAAGGGGTTGCGGCATTTGAATAAATTTTAAGCTTTTACCTAGGGAGAGGGGCACCAATCATGACAACCACCAACAAAAAAAGATGGAATGTAACCAAAGGAGGCAGGCTACTTATCACCCTTGGGCTGGTGTTGACAACCGTGCTGACAGCAGTGGGGTGCTCGAATTCCAATGCGTCCGGGCGTAACGATACCATCGTACTGGCCACGAAAGGATTCGCAGAGTCTGATATTTTGGCCAACGCCTTCAAACTCTTGGTTGAGAATGACACGAAGCTGAAGACAGAGATTAAGAAGCTGGACAACACACTGCTCTGGAATGCCATTGACTCAGGGGATGTGGATGCCTATGTAGAGTACAGCGGGACGGCCTTGATCAATATTTTGAAGCAGGAACCAGAATTTGATGCAGATAAAGCATTTAAAACAGTCGTAACCCAACTCAAGGAAAAGAACAAATTGATTGCGCTAGACCCCCTAGGGTTCAACAATACCTATGTCTTTACAGTACGTAGAGAAACCGCTGAGAAGTATGGGCTAAAGACAGCTTCTCAACTTGCTGAGAAATCAGGTGAACTGGTTTTTGGAGCCAGTGAGGAGTTTCTGAATCGCCCAGATGCCTGGCCTTATGTAGAGAGCATATACAAACCAAAGTTCAAGGAGACAAAGTCCATTCAGGACCCTTCCTTGCAGTATCAGGCGATAAAGCAAAAGCTGATTGATGTGAAGCTCTCGTATTCAACGGACAGCCAAATCCTGGCCAATGACCTCGTAGCTTTGGAGGATGACAAGCATGTGTTTATTCCGTATGATGCATTTCCAGTGGTTCGTGAGCAGACGCTGGATGAACATCCGGAGTTGAAAGAAGTCCTCAACAAGTTGGCAGGAAAACTGGATGAGAAGGCAATGCAAAAGTTGAATGCAGAGGTGGAACAGGATCAGAAACCGGCACTTGATGTTGCGAGGGACTGGCTGAAAGCCCAAGGGCTAATCAAGTGAATTTCTACATGATGGATCAATAATTAATGGTAATTACGTTGTATAACAACGAGTTAATAAGAGAGGGTGACGCATTGTGAGTAATGATAAACGGCAGCTTGCGCTGGGGGCAATGATGTTTTTTCCGGCGGGTGAGCATATTTCAAGTTGGAGACATCCCGGGTCTGAAGCAGAGGGACTCCTTGATTTCAATTATTACAAAAGAATTGCGCAGACGGCGGAACGTGGAAGATTCGACATGTTCTTCTACGCCGATGAACTGTACGTCTGGGATCGATTCGAATCCGGTATTAGCCATGCCAATAGCATTCGGCCGGAGCCGTTCACACTGCTTTCCGCTTTGGCGGCGGTAACGTCTCATATTGGTTTGGCGGCGACCATCTCGACGACCTATAACGATCCGTATCATATTGCCCGGAAGCTGGCGACGCTGGATCATTTCAGTGGCGGGCGAGCCGCGTGGAATATTGTGACGTCTCAGACGGACGAAGAGGCCCGGAACTTCGGTAAGGAACGCCATCTGCAGCATGAGCTGCGATATGAACGTGCGAAAGAATTTGTAGAGGCAACGCAAGGACTTTGGGACAGTTGGGAAGAGGATGCACTGCTGTTCGACAAGGAAAATGGGTACTTTGCAGACAAGAACAAGCTGCACAATCTGGATTACGAAGGTACTCATTTTAAAATAAAAGGACCCCTTAATATCTCCCGTCCACCACAAGGGTATCCTGTTTTGATCCAAGCCGGAGCTTCGGAAGCCGGTAAAGAGGTAGCCGCGGCAACGGCCGAAATTGTATTTGCCCCTGGTGGCACATTCGCAGAAGGGAAAGCGCTGTATGAAGACATCAAGGGAAGGCTTTCCAAATATGGACGTTCTCCCGATGAGATCAAGATATTGCCTGCCTTGATGCCCATTATTGGTGCTACTGCGGAAGAGGCAGCAGAGCAGCTTGCTATTGTGGAGAATCTTACTCCAGACCGACTGGCTTTGGACTTGCTATCACATTACATCGGGGTAGACGTTTCCGGCTATCCGCTGCATGAACCGCTGCCTTTTCTACCTGAAGTAGAAGGCTTTAACCAGAGTAAAAGTGGTTTACAACGTATCCGACGTATCCTCAAGGAAGAAGATTTGACGCTGATTCAGCTTGCCAAACGGATTGTAAGCAAACGGGCTTTTGCCGGAACTCCCGAGCAGATTGCCGATCATATTGAGGAATGGTTCAACAATGGTGCTGCGGATGGATTCAATATTGCCTTTACTCACCTTCCTGGTGCTCTGGATGATTTTGTAGCAGAGGTAGTGCCCATTCTTCAGCGTAGAGGTTTGTTGCGCCTAGAATATGAAGGCACTACACTGAGGGACCATTTTGGACTCAGCAAACCAGAGAACCGCTATTCACAAGAAAAGATTACTTTAGGAACGGCAGAAAGATAACTCAACGAGGAAGTACAAATAGCTCTAATGTGATGATTTAGCAGGAGACGGAAAGCGAGGAGTGACTGTGAAAAAGATTGTTGCCGAACGAGGCGGCGTGCTGCGATGCAAAGGCTGGCGTCAGGAAGCACTACTGCGCATGCTGGAGAACGTGCTCGAGAACGGTGAGAACCAGAAGGAGCTGATCGTCTATGCCTCCCTTGGAAAGGCCGCCCGTAACTGGCCTTCCTATCTGGCAATTGTCGATACCCTAAAGCAATTGGAGGAAGACGAAACACTGGTCATTCAGTCAGGCAAACCGATTGGTGTATTCAGAACCCATCGGCAAGCACCACTTGTCGTAATGGCTAACTGCAATCTGGTCGGCCGATGGGCAACCAGTGAGAATTTCTATGAGTTGCAAGATAAAGGACTGATCATTTGGGGCGGCCTTACTGCGGCTGCTTGGCAATACATCGGATCACAGGGTGTCATACAGGGAACCTATGAAATCTTCCAAAGTATCGCAAGGCTGCACTTCGGCGGCGATTTGCGAGGACGTTTCATTCTAACCGCTGGATTGGGCGGTATGGGGGGCGCGCAGCCTTTAGCAGGTTATATGGCTAATGCGGCAATCCTTTGTGTAGAGGTTGCGGAGGAGAGAATAGACAAACGAATCGCTGCCGGTTATTTACAGCGAAAGACAGATAGCCTGGATGAAGCATTACTATGGATTAATGAAGCTGTAAGCAGCGGCACAAGCCTGTCCGTTGGACTGCTCGGAAATGCTGCGGATGTTTATCCAGAACTGCTTCGGAGGGGTGTCCAGCCGGATATTGTGACTGACCAAACATCTGCACATGATTTGTTATACGGCTATATTCCAAGCGGATACTCACCTGCATCCGCTGGTGTGGCACGACGAGAACATCCGACGGAGCTTCAAGCCGCTGCCGGAGCTTCAATTGCGAATGAAGTAAAGGCGATGTTGGAATTCAAACAACGGGGCGCGGTTGTTTTTGACAATGGTAACAATATCCGTTCACAAGCAGTGCAATATGGAGTTACGAATGCTTTTGAGATCGATATATTTACGGAAGCTTTTCTTCGTCCCCTTTTTGCGCGGGCTATCGGTCCTTTCCGCTGGATCGCTCTTAGCGGCGAGGCAGAGGATATACGAATCATTGACGATTATATCCTGAAAGAATTTAGTGATAATGACATCGTATCCAATTGGATCAAACTCGCGAATACGTATGTGCCGTTTGAGGGATTGCCGGCCCGTATAGGCTGGTTTGGGCATAAAGACCGCAGCAAGCTGGCACTCGCGGTTAACCAATTGGTTCGAGAAGGAAAACTTGCAGGACCAGTCGCCTTCTCCCGAGATCATCTGGATGCAGCAGCTATGGCTCATCCCAACATTATGACCGAGCGAATGAAAGACGGAAGCGATGCGATTTCGGACTGGCCGTTGTTGAATGCCATGCTCAATTGTGCATCCATGGCTGATCTGGTGGCGATTCATTCCGGCGGAGGGGGCTACTCTGGTTATATGACAAGTGCGGGAGTCACCATTGTAGCCGACGGATCAGAGGCAAGTGATGCACGTCTTCGTACAGCGCTTGACAATGATACTGGTCTTGGCGTACTCCGATATGCGGATGCCGGTTATGAGCAATCGTTGGCCGAGGTTAAAACAAAGGGGATTGCCCGAATTGATACCCATCAATATGAAACCATTTCATCCACTGTAAAATAACATCGGGAAATGGTTCAACGAAATTTTCATCTAGGAGGAGATTTTATGCGGGAATTAACAAGAAATGATGTAAACGCTGCTGTCAAAGGCGGCTCTGTATTTGCCAGCGGCGGCGGAGGCTGGGTGGATCATGGACTGGAGATCGGGCACGCGGCACTGAGCATCGGACGACCGAAGCTCCTGTCGGTAGATGAACTGCCGGATGACGCCATTATATTGACATGTACCGCAATTGGGGCACCTGCCGGACGAGACTGGCAAATGCTTGGAAAGGACTACATTAAGGCTGTACAGCTAATCATTGAAAACTATGATGGCAAAATAGCCGGGGTTATGACTCCGCAGAATGGCATGTCCAGCACCATTAACGGTTGGCTGCCGGCAGCAGCCCTTGGTCTTGCTGTTATTGATGCTACTGGAGATATCCGCGCACATCCGACAGGCAAGATGGGCTCACTTGGCCTCGCGTCTTCTATTGATTACGAGACGATACAAGCAGTGGCTGGCGGCAAACCAGAGATTGGCAGCTACATGGAACTTGTGGTTAAGGGAACTCCGGCACGGACCTCCAATATACTGCGTACTGCTTCGGACATGGCGGGTGGGTTTATTGCTGCCGCACGGCACCCGCTCCCGATCAAACATATTAAGAAGCACGCTGCGATCGGTGGCATCTCGATAGCGATTGAGTTGGGCCGTGTCATTATGGAGGCAGAGCCGGATGGTCCGGAAGCGGTGCTAGAGGCCGTGGTACACAAGACCAATGGAAGAATCCTCGGCAGAGGGACGGTGACGACAAAAAATGTTCATTATTCAGGTGCTTTCGATGTGGGTACGATCGAAGTATCCATCCCCAACCGTAGGCTTACACTTCATGTGATGAATGAATATATGGCTGTTGAGGACGATGAAGGTACACGCCTGACCACGTTCCCGGACGTAATTACTACGTTTGACCTGAAGAAGGGTCTGCCTGTGAGTGTAGGAGATGTTGAAGAGGGTATGGAAATAGCGGTCTTCGCCATTGATAAATCCAAGGTACCACTGAGTTCCAGTGTAAAGGACCCCACCGTATATCCCGAGGTGGAAGAAATGCTGGGCATCGATTTGCAGAGCTATGCTTTTGACAAGGAGAAAACAATCTATGCTTGAGGAGAGCATTCTCTTGCTCAGCTCTAACCAAATTGTATTGGACGGAAGCCGCATGACCATTGAGGATGTGGAGAGTGTGGCTCGTTCGCGGAGATCCGTAGTGATTGCAGATGAAGCCTGGGAACGACTAGTCTCTGCACGTAAAGTAATTTATGAACTAGCTGCAGAAGGCGTTCCTGTCTATGGACTGAATCGTGGAGTAGGCTGGAATAAGGACAAGGTCATCGGAGATGATTATTTTGAAGATTATAACCGGAATTTATTGTTATCTCACAGTGCTGGGGTGAAGCCGGAGGCTACAGAAGATGTCGTTCGTGCTGTGATGCTTGCCCGGTTAAATAGCCTGCTTGCAGGAGCTACCGGTGCTCAGCCCGATATTGCCAAACGTTATGCAGATTTTCTCAATATGGGTATTCACCCGGTTCTACCGCTTCGCGGATCTGTGGGTGCGGCGGATATTACCTCGATTTCGCATATCGGTCTGGCCATGATTGGTAAAGGTGAAGTGAACATGGCAGGCAATCGGATACCAGCGAGCGATGCATTAATGGTAATGAGTTTGGAACCCCTGCGCCTTGGCCCCAAGGACGGTCTGGCTATCGTAAGTTCCAATGCTCTCTCAGCCGGAAACGGAGCACTGGCGCTCTTCGACATCCAAGAATTACTGGATACCGCAGACTCTGTATACGCGCTGTCTTTGGAAGCCATCCGGGGAAATATTAGTCCGTTGGATGAAGCGGTTCATCTCAAGCGTCCTTTTCCAGGGCAGTTAAAGAGCCTGGCCATGGTCCGGCGTAGTCTGCGTGGCAGCGGACTCTGGAATGGTTTTAATCCTGATTCGCTGCAAGACCCGCTGAGCTTCCGTGACGCTTGCCAGATTCATGGTGCGGCAAGAGATGCTTATGCCTATGCGCGCCAGCAGCTTGAAGTTCATCTCAATAGCTCGGACGATAACCCCTGTGTGCTGACGGAAGAGCGGAGAATCTTGTCCTGCGCCAATTATGATCCCATAACATGGACATTAGGCTTCGAGATGCTTGGAAGTGCGCTGCATCATGTATCCAAAAGTTCATGCTATCGCATGATCAAGCTGGGTGACCCGGACTTTACAGGGTTAAGCCGTTTCTTAACTGCTGATTCGAGCAGCTCCGTCGGTTTCTGCACGGTTCAGAAAACAGCAACCTCACTGGATGCAGAAATTCGTCATTTGAGTAATCCGGTTTCATCTGATTATTTCTCACTGGCGGGAGACATGGAGGATCATGCAGCCAATTCTCCTTACGTTGTAAGCAAGGTAAGAGAGATTGTTGATCGTGTTACTTATATTTTGGCGATTGAAGCGCTCCATGCTGCTCAAGCTATTGATCTGCGTATGGATATGACTCTGGGTGAGGGGACAAGAGCAGGTTATGAACTGTTGCGTTCCGAGGTTCCTTTTTTGTCAGAAGACCGTAATCAAACCATAGATATAGAGCGTGCTTACCTTCTGCTTAAGGAAGGGAAATGGCTGAAAGCAGTTCGTGGGAAGATGAATTAATTCTCTCAATAATGATGGAAAGAGGAGGAAGTTACAATGGCACATGTTGATCCCCAGTGGTCTTTACGGGACCATTCCCATGAGGGCTGGCAAATTCGTGCGGAGGTCAGTCCAAAGTGGATTCGCGTAAAATTTGACGGGCAGTTTATCGCAGACAGCAAGGAAGTTCTCGTTGTTACCGAAACAGGCAGACTCCCCGTTTATTATTTTCCGAAGAAAGATGTGAACCTTGACGTATTCATACCTTCAGAAAAGCTGGTGAATGATCCGTATAAAGGAAATCAATTGTTTTGGCATATTAGCAGCGGTGGACGTACGGTAGAGAATGCGGTATGGAACTATTCGGGTGTGCAACAGGAAGAGGTCTATTTGCAGAATCATTATTCTTTTTCATGGAATAAAGTAGATGCCTGGTATGAAGAAGAGGAAGAAATATTCGTTCATGCGCGGGACCCGTATTCCAGGGTGGATGCGATTCCAGCCTCACGTCATGTTCAAATCGAGTTAGATGGAGTAATTGTTGCTGATAGCAAGCGACCTGTGATTCTCTTTGAGACAGGATTGACCCCGCGTTATTATCTTCATCAGGAGGATGTGCGCCTTGATTTGTTGAAGCCCGTTGATTTAACTACAACTTGCCCTTATAAAGGGATAGCCAGCTATTGGACTGCTTTAGTTAATGAAAGAGAATACAATAATCTTGTTTGGAGCTATCAGGACCCATTACCAGAAGTTCATGAAGTTGAAGGACTGTTATGCTTTTACCATGAGTCAGTGGATGCGCTCTATGTGGATGGGGTAAAGTGGTCCCTATCTGCTGATGATCGCCTTCCTTACCGCAATTTAGGATGGGGGGTAAAGTGAAATGGTAAATCATCTGGATTCATCTATTGCCTGCTCTCTGCGTCAGGAAGATAAACTAATGTTGAAGGCAGATCTAAATCCGCGCCGGGTTCACATCACGTTTGCTGGTGAGACTATTGCGGACAGCACACGTGTTATTACACTTCATGAGCGCGGCAAGCTACCGGTATATTATTTTCCACAAGTAGATGTGTCGCAACAATTTCTGGTGAAGACCGAGTTGCAGACCCACTGCCCTATTAAAGGGGATGCTTCTTACTGGACCATTCAAGTGGGTGAGCGTATTTCTGAAAATGCAGTCTGGGGTTATGAGAATCCACTTAAGGACATCGAGTCGATCAAAGGTTTTGTGGCTTTCTATTGGAACAAGGTGGACGCCTGGTATGAAGAAGAAGAGCAGATCTTCGTCCACCCGCGTGACCCATACAAGCGAGTTGATGCGATCCAAAGTTCCCGCCATGTTCAGATCGTTCTAGATGACATCAAGCTTGCAGATAGCCGCCGCCCGATGATTGTATTTGAAACGGGCGTCCCCGTTCGCTATTATCTTCCGATTGAAGACGTGGATCAGAATGTGCTCACCGCAAATGACAAGCAGACATCCTGCCCTTATAAAGGTGATGCATCCTACTGGACGGCTGTTCTCAATGGACAGACCTATGAGAATATCGTGTGGAGCTATCTAAATCCAATTCCTGAAATTCCAAAGATTGCTGGATTGATGTCGTTTTATAATGAGCAAGTCGATGTCTATGTGGATGGCGAGTTACAGCCCAAACCAAAATGGTACTATTCTGCACTTGAATTCTTTAATGAAACTGAAGTAACTGTCAGAAGACAATGATGAGTGTGTGATGGGGGTTTCTGTCTGCTGCATAAGCGGATAGAGCCCTTTTTTTGATGATTGGCTCAAAAGCCTTGTCAATACACAACGATTTGAATACCTTATGACATAACACAAAAGAGGAGGAGATTACATGAGTGAAGTAGGATATGGAAATGTTGGAGGTCTTGGTGGATACGGTGGTTTCACATCCATCGGTGCAATCCTTGTTCTGTTCATCTTGTTGGTCATCATCTCTAAAGCGTTCCTGGTTTAATTCCTTTACCTTATGAACAACTCTGCTGGCATTCCGCTGGCAGAGTCTTTTTGTCATGATTACAATTTGAAAGCGTTTGACATATAGAATTATCAATCTATAATTATGGAGTTATGCATTCAACATAGAATGGATGAAGTTAAGGAGAATAGGTTGGAATGACACTTAAAAAAAGGATCTTTTTGCTGTTTTTTCTCAGTGCGTTTATTCCCTTCATTAGTATATTTGCAATTTCCTACTACACCATTGATTCCATTTTTGCGAACAAGATCGATGATGGCATTCGGAGCAATTTACAGCAGGTGACTTCCTCACTGGAGAATTCGATCACCAACCTGAATCATGTTACTCAGCAATTGTCTTACAGTGGTACATTAGGTAAAAAGTTGGATGAGGTGTTGAAACCATCCTCCAATATATTTGAATTGATTGAAACGCGGGATGAATTAAAGAGCGAATTAAATGTCGTAACGTTTACCAACCCGAATATAGGTTTGACATTGTATTATTTTCAGAAGGATGGCTCCACACAGTTCGGAAACTTTCCCATAAAGGACCGTTTTTCACCCGAATCTTTGCCTGTGCTCTCCAAAGCATATGGGATCACCTACTATGGTCCTCATGTCAGTATGAACCGGTTTGATGATCAACTCGTCTTATCCGCCATGCGGAAGGTAAAATTACCCCAGAGGGACGATGCTTATATTTACGTTGAATCCGGTTTTCACCTTGCGCAGGATATATTGGGTTACAATCAGTACAAGGGAGATTTATCCCATCTGATCCTCGATGGAGAGGGAAACATTGTGTACAGTGAGATCCCTGAAGCGATGAAAGTCGGTGAGAATTTTTCCAGCTTATCGAATGGTGCAGCATCGGACGGTATAGCTCGCGGTCATCATTGGTTCAGACAGGATTCCACTCAGAACTGGAGCGTTGTGTCGGTGATCTCTCAGGCCAAGTATCAACAAGAGAAAAACCAATGGTTGCTTCAAATATTACTGGTCGCTTTATTTTTCCTTGGCTTTACGGTATTTCTGGCTTGGCTGCTGTGGAAGATGGTTTATAAACCCCTCGGTCTGTTTCATTCGCAAATCAACGGAATGTCTCAAAATCCACAAACGACAGGCAGTCAGACACGCACGCAAATTCCCGAATTTGATTTTCTGTTAGGCGAATTCTCGAATATGCAGCATCAAATCGGTGACCTCTTTAAAGAGGTGCAGCAGAAAGAGAAAATTCGTGCAGACCTTGAAGTAGAGAAGCTGTTGTATCAGATTAATCCTCATTTTTTGATGAATACACTGGATACGGTGCACTGGCTGGCGGTAATGAATGGACAAGGGGAGATTGACAAGCTGGTGCAGTCCCTGAATAAGCTGTTGTATTACAATTTAGGTAAATTGGGACAGGTTTCCACAATGGAAGAAGAGATTGATGCGCTTAGACAGTACTTGACCCTGCAGCAAATCCGCTATGATTTTGAATTTGATGTGCGTATTTCCGCTGATGAGCAAGTGCTTCAAATACCTGTACCTCGTTTTATACTACAGCCGTTGGTTGAAAATTCACTTTATCACGGACTGAGCGACGAAGGTTTTATTCAAATTGAAGTTACACGCAAAGAAACGCTAAACATTATGATTCAGGATAACGGAGCAGGCATGACGGAGGAAGCGATTGAAAGACTTCTGAACAACCGTGTAGCTGAACATCAAAAAGTAGGGATGGGCATTGGGCTCAATTACGTTCACCGCATGTTAAAAGCACAATACGGGGATCAAGCTCAACTGGTGATTGAGAGTGAATTGGGAACAGGGACAAGCATATTGCTTATACTTCCGATCAAAGGAGAAGATATCTCGGCATGATTAAGGTATTGATTGTGGATGACGATAAATTGGTACGAAAAGGAATAAGCTCCGCGATGCCGTGGAACGAGTTCGGCATGGAGGTAGTTGGAGAAGCAAGTAACGGGGCTAAGGCATTGGATTTTCTGGAATCCAACTCGGTAGATCTGATGTTAACGGATCTGGCGATGCCGGTGATGTCTGGCATTGAACTGATGCGCGCTGCAAGGCAGCTCTACCCCGAGCTTCATATTGTCGTGCTTACCCTTCATCAGGATTTTGATTATATCCAAGAGGCGCTTAGGCTGGGAGCGATCGATTATATAGCCAAAGTTCAGCTCGAGAAGGAGCAGTTCGAACATGTGCTGAATCGAATACATACCCGGATTGGTGAGCTCGCGAATACAAGACGAAAGCTGCCGCAGCTTGGTGAAACCAATATCCATTACCGTAAAGTGTATGCTCTGGTTTCACTGGACCGAAAGTCCGGCCAGAATTGGCCCATTGGACTCGAATCCAATGTAGACGAGGTCCTATTTGAAGTGGAACGGAACAGCTGGATGTGGGCGGCATTCCTGGATGGAGAGGATCAGCTATTCGATAGATTGAAGGGATACTTGGATCAAATTCCCCAAGGAGCCCTACTGGTATTGTCTGATGTTCAAGAACGGACATGGTCGCAAATTCAAAACTGGATTATAAACTATACAGAAACGTCCTTATTTTATGCGTATGAACCCCAAGATCCGGTTATTGCCGTTTCCTTGAATGAACAAGACACTTCTCCAACAGAACCTCAGGATGAGGACATGGATCGAATTAAGCGAAGTTGGTTTCTATCTCCGTGGACGCATAACGACAATTTTTATAACCAGCTTGTTGAAGAGTTTAAATCCCTAAGGCTGCAAAAAGGGCAATTGATGGGATTACTGTATTCCCTTGTCATGGAGTGGAACCATCTTTTTGCCCAGACTACGCTGGGCAGAATCTCAATGATCCATTCTTTTCAATCCTGGTACGAAGTGGAACAGTGGATCAAGCAGACCTCTGAGAGTATTCGAAAGGCGGATGAACAGACTTCGTATTCTCAGGAAATGATAGATGGTGTGAAAAAAGCCGTGATGATTATGCAAAATGATTTGGATCAGGCTTTTACAGCTTCAGGGCTGTCCCAGCAACTCAACATTAGTCGAAGTTATTTCAGCCAATGCTTCAAGGACATCATGGGAAAAACCTTTAATGATTACTCCCGATATATCCGAATGGAGAAGTCGAAAGAGTATTTATTGAACACAAACAACACGATTTTCTGGATTGCAGAGCGGGTGGGTTATACGGATGAGAAATATTTCAGCCGAATCTTTCGCGAACTGACAGGCGTGCTGCCTAGTGAATATCGACAATTAGGCAGAGCGGACAAATAGTGTACGCTCCACATAACCGACTGACAATCCGGTGAAAGAAGGGAAAGCAATGATCAAGAAGATGGCTGCGTGTGTTGTTGTCGTCAGCTTGATTGCAGGTATCGTATTTTTCAGTATTTCTTACTTTCGGGAATCGCCTATTGGACCAACAACATCTATACCTGACACAGCCTCCACCGATCCATTTGGCAAATATGAACATCCCGTTTCCATCCGGTTGGGATATGTGGTCGACCCAACTGGTACGGATCTCTCTGAAGGAGAGACATTAGAAAAGAACATGTGGAAAACGGCGATTAAACAAAACCTTAACATTGATGTTGAAGTCATGTGGCAGGTATCCAAAGAGAATTTCGGTCAGAAAATTGATTTGGCTATCGCCAGCAATGATTTGCCAGATGCGATGATCGTTAATCAGGTTCAGTTGAATGAGATGGTCAAAGCGGGAGAAATTGAAGATCTAACCAAGGCATACGCAAGCAGCGCTTCACCCGAGATGAAGAAAATTATCGACAGCACCAATGGTTTGGCACGGGAACAAGTGACCTTTGAAGGGAAAATGATGGCTGTTCCGTCTGTGACGGCGGAAGACTTCAGCATGCTCTGGATCAGGCAGGACTGGTTGGATCGTCTTGGGTTGAAACCACCGAAAACGGTGGACGAATTGGAAGCGATCGCGAAGGCCTTTGTGGAGCAGGACCCGGATGGGAACGGAAAACGGGATACGATCGGGCTTGCCTCAAGCACAAGTCTGTTTAACGATTTCAACAACAGTGCTTTTGCTTTTGATCTAACACCGATCTTCTCGGCTTATGGAGCTTTCCCCGGATATTGGCTCGAAAAAGATGGAAAACCTGCATACGGTTCGATTCTACCAGAGACAAAGAACGCTTTGGTAAGGCTTCGTAATATGTATGCCAAAGGTCTCCTTGATCCAGATCTGGGCATTCGCAAAGAGCCAGAGGAAACTGTTATTAGCGGACAGGCGGGGATGTTCTTTCAAGGTTTCTTTGCAGGCTACTGGCCGCTCCCAAGCGCTTGGCTGAATGATCCCAAGGCGAACTGGCAGGCTTACGCGCTCCCACTGGATGCAAATGGAGCATTTCGTGTGAAGGTGGATAATCCCTCAAGTTCTTTCCTTGTGGTTCGCAAAGGGTATGCTCATCCGGAAGCGATCATTAAAATAAACAATCTGTACCTCCGGGATGAGTTCAAGTATGGTACGAGTTTTATGCTGAGCCGCAATTTCTTTGCTCCAGCAGATGAAGCACGATTTGAATCCAAAGCCGTGCAGGAGATTCTGACCGGAACCAAATCCCCAGCTGATTTCAAGGACAAGTCCGAATATAAGCTGTTGGATAATACGGTTTCGACGATAAAACAAACCAAGCTAAAGCCTTATGATCAACTTGGCATTTCGTATTGGGATCAGCACAGTGAGAACTTTATGCGTGGTTATTCATTACTCGTGGGTGGAAGAAACTTCTTTGATCCGAATATTCATAAAGTTCGAAGCCTTACCTACAAACGCACGCCAGCCATGGAGAGCTCGTGGGTTAAACTGTCCAAATTGGAACATGATACGTTTTTGAAAATTATTTTAGGCGCTGCACCGATCGATTCATTCGATCAATTTGTACAGGAGTGGAAGGAACAGGACGGCGATCAAGTAACTGCTGAAGTGACTGCATCCCAGAATCAACGCTGAAGAGCTAACCTTTACAACGCTGAATTCCACACGTTTTTGTACTCAATTCAATCATTCATAGCCGGTAGACTCCTGTTTGAGGAGTTTGCCGGTTTTTCTTTGTGCCACACTCGCTGTGCTACCTTCCCTTATTAACGAGGATAGACAAATGTAAGTCAGTAGGTAAGATAAATGTTCACAACCTCCATGTTGCTCGTTGATCCGAGTGAAAACTGTATACATTTCTCTATCCAAACTAGCGTTTAATCCCTATCTCGATTAAGCTTCTCCAAGTTTTATAATGAAAGCGCAAACAACATGATAGAGAAATAATCAGAACGAAGGGGAGTTGAATTTGATGAGAAATAATTGGTCAATAAAAAGCAAACTGTTGACGAAACGACTGGCTGTGCTGTCCATGTCCGCATTGATGGTTTCCGTCCTTGCAGCCTGTGGGGGATCCTCCAATCCACCGACTGCTGAGGATGCAGGCCAATATGAGGTAACACCTGGAGATCCGTTCAGTGCCTATAAAGACGAAGTGACGGTAACGATGGGGCGTGTTACGACGGCGAACCCGAAATTACCGGCTGGAGATACATATGAGAACAATGCGTATACCCGTCTGGTTAAAGAATCGTTTAACGCACAAATTAAGGACCAATTTGAGGCTAACGGTGAAGATTACAGTCGTCAAGTTTCTCTTGCAATCGCTTCCGGGGAACTGCCCGATATGATGCGTGTCGATTCCAAGGATGAACTTAAAGAACTTGTTGATAATGATCTGATTGAAGATCTGACGGAAGTATACAAACAATATGCCACCGATAACATCAAACAGGTTTACGACTCCTACGATGGCCGTGCACTGGACAATGCCACGATTGATGGCCGACTGATGGGCCTTCCAGCAACCTCTCTGGACTCCGCACCAACTATGGTTTGGGTTCGTCAAGATTGGCTGGATGTGCTGGGAATCAAACTAGATGCTGACGGAGACGGTGCCATCAAGCTCGAAGATGTAGAGAAAACAGCAGAAGAGTTCCTGAAAAAAGATCCTGGGCAAACCGGGAAACCGGTGGGCATTCCTTTTGTGAACACCCTAAATACGACGGACTATAATGGTTCTGCCTACACCATGCTGGGTGTTGCTTCAACCGAAGGGGCGTATCCTCAATATTGGATGAAGGGTGAAGACGGCAGCATCGTTTATGGTTCAACTACAGAGGAAACCAAGCAGATGCTGGGCATTATGGCCGACTGGTTCAAGAGAGGTATCATTGACCCGCAATTTGGAACCCGTACATTTGACGATATCAATGCACTATACACAAACGGTCAGAGCGGAATTGCTTTTGGACCGTGGCACATTCCAGACTGGGGATTGAGCAGTGTTAAACAGATGGATAAACATGCGAAATTCACGGCTTACACGCTGGAAGATGCAGACGGCAAGGTAAACGTGGCACACGCCAATCCATCCGGTCAGTTTATCGTAGTGAGAAAAGGATATGAACACCCGGAACTCGCGATTAAAATTATAAATCTGTTCTACGATAAACTGGCAAATGACAAAGATGTCGCAACTACCATGCCAGAGGCAGCCAAGTATTTGGAAAGCGGCGTAGACGGTTCAACCAGACCTTTTAATATCGAAGTCAACTCGGCAACCTCACTGCTGGATGATTACTCCGACGTCGTTCGTGGAATTAAAGGCGAGATCGGTTTGGATCAAGTTCGTACAACAGAATCGAAGAACAATATTGGCAGTATCCAAACGTACTTGAAAGACCAGGATACGGATGATGTAACAGCTTGGTCGAAATATCACTCACGTATGAACGGAGTGGGGCTAATTGATAAGTTGACCCAAGAAGGCAAATTTAACTGGATGACGCCAGCGTTCTCTGGAACTACACCAAGCATGAAACAGACGTGGGCTAACCTGACCAAGATGGAACAGGAATCTTTCATCAAAATCATAACGGGTGCAGAACCGCTGGATTACTTCGAAACATTCGTCACCAATTGGAAGAAACAAGGCGGCGATCAAGTGATCCAGGAGATCGAAGCCGAGACCACATCCCAAAAATAATTAAGCTAACACTGCTGACAGGCTGCGCTAAGCAGCCTTTCTTCAGGAAAGGGGTTCATCCATGAAGCAGGAAAAATATAAAGCAAGAAACCGCTTGGGCACGGGTGCCATGTATCATATGATGATGCTGCCAGGCATTTTATTTTTGCTGGTATTCAGCTACATTCCAATGGTTGGTGTCATTACGGCGTTTCAGGATTATGTACCAGCCAAAGGTATGTTTGGCTCCGAGTTTGTTGGACTCAAGCATTTTATTTATATGTTCAAACTGCCGGACATCGGCCAAGTGATCAGCAATACGTTGGTGATTGCCATCGCCAAGATTCTACTCGGGACACTGATGGCCATCATTTTTTCCATTTTATTAAATGAAATCCGTTTTAAATTCGTTAAAAAATCCGTGCAGACCATTGTATATCTGCCTCACTTTTTGTCTTGGGTCGTTCTGGCCTCCGTGGTCGTTAACATGTTCAGCCTGGATGGAAGTGTAAATCAGATTTTAGCCTTTTTCGGCTTGGAAAATATTAATTTTCTCGGAAGCAATACCTGGTTCCAACCGCTAATTATCGGGACGGACGTATGGAAGGAATTCGGTTATAGTTCCATCGTTTATTTGGCTGCAATTACCTCGATTGATCCCGGCCTATATGAAGCGTCAGGCATAGATGGAGCGAGCTGGTGGAGAAAAGTATGGCATATTACATTGCCGGGTATGCTGCCTATTATCCTGCTCATGGGGGTCATGAGTCTGACCAATATTTTGAGCGCAGGCTTCGATCAAATCTACAATCTGTATAACCCGGTTGTCTATGAGTCAGGCGATATTCTGGATACCTATGTATACCGGATTGGTCTCGTTGGCAGACAGTATAGTTTTGGTACGGCTGTTGGGTTGTTCAAGTCAGTGATCGGTATTGTTCTATTATTGTCCGCCAACGAATTGGCCAAAAAATACACCGATAGAAAAATATTCTAAGGAGGCGAAACTTGTGTCTTATTCCGCAAGCCTGAAAGACCGAATGGGCCGGTTTGTCATCTACGCCATCGTTATATTGCTGGCTTTGATCTGCCTCCTTCCATTATGGAATATCGTTGCGATTTCATTCAGCAGCAGTGAGGCCGTCTCGGCCAATGCCGTAGGTCTGTTACCCGTCAAGTTTACAACAGCCGCTTATTCGAAAATTATTGAGGATGCGCAGTTCTGGCGATCCTTTGGCATTTCCGTTCTACGTGTGGCTCTATCCCTTATACTCAACATGATTCTTATTGTTTTGATGGCTTACCCGCTCTCCAAATCGAAAAGGGAGTTTAAGGGCAGAAATATATATATGAATGTCATGATTTTTGCCATGCTGTTCAGTGGGGGCATGATCCCTAGTTATCTGTTGATCAAAAACCTGGATATGCTCAATACAATTTGGTCGCTTGTACTGCCAGGTGCTGTCCCGATATTCAGTGTCATCCTTGTGATGAACTTCTTCGCCGCAGTACCTAAAGCGCTTGAAGAAGCGGCTTTTATCGATGGAGCGAACGCATTGCAGGTTCTGTTCAAAGTGTATGTGCCCGTGTCTATTCCGGCGCTGGCGACTGTATCCCTATTCAGTATCGTGGGCACATGGAATGATTTCTTTAGTGGATTGATCTATATGACCAAAGTCAGCAATTATCCGTTAATGACCTACATACAGTCTCTTAACGTAAATATTGCTGAACTTCTGCAATCCGGCACAAACTCAGCTCAGCTCAGCAATCTGACTGAGATTTCGAACAAAAATCTAAATGCAGCCAAAATCGTAGTGGCTGTCATTCCGCTGCTGCTGATTTATCCGCTGCTGCAAAAATACTTTGTAACCGGAATTGTTGTGGGGTCGGTAAAAGAATAATAGTGAATGAAACGGATATTGGATAAGCAGAATCTGGTTCAAGAGAAAGGTGGTGCGTTATGGGAAATAAAAATTGGTGGAAAGAAATTGTCGTATATCAAATTTATCCCCGCAGCTTTCAAGATAGCAATGGTGACGGAATCGGGGATCTGAAAGGTGTATTATCCCGACTCGATTATCTGAAGGATCTTGGCATCGGTGCGATCTGGCTGTCACCAGTGTGCAAGTCCCCGCAAGATGACAACGGGTATGACATTTCCGATTATCAGGATATCGATCCGATGTTTGGTTCACTTGAAGATATGGAATTGCTGATTCAGGAAGCAGGCAAGCGGGACATCCGAATTATCATGGATCTGGTGCTTAATCACTCATCAGACGAGCACCCCTGGTTCAAGGAAGCCCGGAAAAGCAAGGATAATCCGTACCACGATTATTATGTGTGGAGAGATGGTGTGGAAGGAACACCTCCCAACGATTTAGGTTCAACGTTTGGTGGATCGGCCTGGGAATGGGTCCCCGAGTTGGGACAGTATTATCTGCATCTTTTCTCTGTTAAACAACCGGATCTCAACTGGGAGAACCCCAAGGTACGGCAAGAGATATATGATATGATTCAATGGTGGATGGATAAAGGCGTAGGTGGTTTCCGTCTTGATGTTATCGATCTGATTGGCAAGCAGCCTGACCTCAAAATTACAGGAAATGGGCCAAATCTGCATGAATATATGCGTGAACTCAGTAAAGAGACATTCCAGAAGGGTGATCTGCTAACCGTCGGAGAAACCTGGGGAGCAACGCCCGAGAGTGCCAAGCTTTATAGCAACCCGGACGGCAGTGAACTATCCATGGTCTTCCAATTTGAACACATTAGCTTGGATGAGCAGGAGGGGAAAGGCAAGTGGGATCTCCAGCCGCTGGATCTGCTTCAATTAAAGAAAGTGTTATCCAAATGGCAGACCGAACTGAAAGGAGAAGCCTGGAACAGCTTGTTCTGGAACAACCATGACCTTCCGCGGATCGTGTCCCGTTGGGGAAATGACGGGGAATATCGTGTGCAGTCTGCCAAAATGCTGGCTACTCTTCTTCATGGCATGCAAGGTACGCCATATGTGTACCAGGGTGAAGAGTTAGGCATGACGAACGTACGTTACCCTATTGAAGAATACCGTGATATTGAGTTGCTGAATCTGTATAAGGAACGGGTCGAGAATGGGTATCCAGAGGAAGAAGTGATGGAATCCATTTATGCAAAAGGCCGTGATAACGCACGTACGCCGATGCAGTGGGATGCTTCCGAAAATGCGGGTTTTACGGAAGGCAAACCATGGATTTTGGTAAATCCGAATTACACGGAGATTAATGCGGAAGAATCTATACATGATTCAGATTCCATTTACCATTACTATAAAACACTGATTCAGCTGCGAAAAGAGCATGAAGTGATCATTTATGGGGATTATGAACTGTTGTATCCGGAAGACACCAACCTTTTTGCTTACACACGAACACTTGGTGATACCAAATTGCTAGTCCTGTGCAACTTCTATGGCAAAGTTGTTCCATTCCAGCTTCCAAGCGAATTTGCAGGGGATAAAAGATTATTAATTAGTAACTATTCGGACGTTGTTTCAGAAAACGCACTTCGTCCTTATGAAGCAAGGATGTATCTTCTTGTGTAATTTCAAAAGAGGGTTGATGGCGAATAGCCTTCAACCCTTTTTTTTGACAAAAAGAAGCTTTTGCAAGAAAACATCAAGCGCCATGGAATGTGAATGTTCCTTGTGGCGAATGATGGAGAAGCTGCGTTCCAGATGCAGCTGTCTAATTCGCAGTTCTTCGATTTCCCCGGTTGCCAACTCCTTATGAACAATCCATCTGGATACCATTGCAATTCCGAGTCCCGCAGCAACAGCTTCCTTCACACCCTGACTGCTGGTGAAAACATAGGACCGCTTCGGACGGATTGCAGTCTGTTCCATAAAATGATCGCTAAACGCGCGTGTTCCCGAACCCAACTCACGAAGAACCCAGACCTGATCCTGAAGCAAGTTCTGCTCTACCACGACGGAACCGGAAAGGGGGTGACCGGAAGGAGCTACTACGATCATCTCATCCTTCATGTAAGGGATAACGTCAAGGTCTGCCGAGGCTCGCGCTTCACCCTCCACAAATCCGATATCCAGCTGATTTCCCCTAACCGCAGACAGAATCTCCTGAGTATTGCCAATCGTAACCTGAATGTTGACCTGAGGATACTGTGATGCGAATTCTGCCAGCTTCTTAGGCAAAATATATTCACCGATGGTGAAACTGGCCCCGATCTGAATGCTTCCGGTCACCTCATCCCGCAGCATCTGAATCTCCTGCCGCGCTTCATCGTACCGGGCCTGAATGACTTTGGCATGCCTGTAGAGGATTGCCCCCGCTTCAGTCAGGGAAACTTGCTTTGGAGAACGATGCAGCAGCTTGGCTCCCAGCTCATTCTCCAAATTTTTGATATGCAGGCTCACCCCCGGTTGGGACAAGTTTAGCAGTTCTGCAGCCTTGGAGAAATGGCTTTGTTCCACAACGGTAACGAAGACCTTTAACGCATCAGTTATCATTAGAATTCCTCATTTGAATAGTGTGTTTTTATAGTTATAAGCCTATTGAGCTCATTTTAGCATAAGATACCTAACTAATCATAAGTTTTTATAATGATTAGGATCGCAGATTCATATTTCACTTCCTTCCTGTCTGCTTCTATAGTGAGGATATACTTTATCCCATAAGGAAGTGTAGAGCTATGATTTTACAGACACAATTGAGATTCGTTAAGAACATAAAAGGTGTTAGGAACAGGGGATTTCTGCAGGGGATCGGACTGACTTTACTGCTCTCGTTTATCGCCAAGTTGCTGGGTTATCTACCGCTCTTAAATATCATGGGTCAACTCGTTATTGCAATTCTGCTTGGCATCTTGTACCGGGCGGTGCGTGGCGTTCCGCTGACCGCGCAATCAGGGATATCCTTTTCGGGAAAACGATTGCTGCGGTTTGGCATCATCCTGCTGGGTTTGAAGCTGAACCTTATGGATATTGTCCATGCAGGATACAAAGTCGTTGCGCTAGCGGCAATCAATGTTGTTGTCACGATTTTTGTTGTCTACGGACTGAGCAAGTGGTTAAAGATCGACAAACGAATAGGGCTGCTGACTGCTTGTGGAACAGCCATCTGCGGTGCAGCGGCAGTAGTCGCGATTGCGCCACAGATCAAGGCCAAAGATGAAGAAACGGCAGTAGGTGCGGCCACAGTGGCGATACTCGGCACAATTTTCACTTTAGCCTATACATTGCTATACCCGGTGTTGGGTTTAAGTGTGAATGGATATGGCCTATTCACAGGCGCTACACTGCATGAAGTGGCACACGTCATCGCTGGGGCTGCACCTGGAGGGCAAACAGCACTGGATATGGCAGTCATCGTGAAGCTAACTAGGGTCGCTATGTTGGTGCCCATTGCCCTGATCATTGGCTTGTGGAGTGGACGACAAGCGCGCGGGGGAGAGCAAAAATCATCTAAAGGAATCCGCTGGCGTGAATTGCCAGTACCCTGGTTCATTTTCGGTTTTCTGGCTATGAGTGGGTTAAACACGTTGGGTATTATTCCGCAAGAGTTGATCTCAGGGCTTCTGGTTCTCTCCTATATGCTGCTCGCGATGGCCATGGCTGGATTGGGGTTGGGTGTGGATATTGCAACCTTCCGTCGTCTGGGCAAGAAACCTTTTTTGGCAGGATTGCTGGGCTCTATTGTGTTGTCCATTCTAGGCTTTATGCTCGTTTGTGGCTTTGGCCTGAACTAGGTCGTGTGTCCAAAATTAAGTATTCCACTGCATGAATTTAATAAAAAGCACGCATTGACCCTAAGTGGATCAATCCGTGCTTTTTGTTGTTTGAAAGAAGCTGGTCATCAGATCCAGAACAAACACGAAAGGATTAGTATAAATCCATCTCTTGAAAAAAAATATAAATATTTCCCTCTTTTGGTTCAAAAGTCCGAAATGCACATATGAAAGTCTGGATAACGATGTATTTTCTGTTCGCAAGCCTTAAGGCTGCTCGTAAACATCCAAAAAGGAACATCAGAAGTCCGAATACCGTCTCTAGGGGTCCGATAAGGAGAATTGGAAGCGGTTTATACTTAATCTATTCCAGAGATGACAAATCCAAGCAGAAAATCAAATCAGTTTATCCAAGAAACTCCTCAAGTTAAGTAGCGACCACGCAATACTGTCGTGTAACCATGTTGTTGTATGAGTTTTCTATTTTTTTGTTTTGTACTTTGATAAGGGGGTGATGATCGGCGCAGCGAAAGAATTAGGCAGATCAACCGTCCATTTTCTTTGAAAATCCATTTTGCTAATAACCTGAGGAGGAATTGAATTTGCGCAACAAGTACATTGTGTGGTCACTCGTATTAACGATGCTGATCTCGAACGTATTCCTGACTGTCGGATTTCCATCTCCTGTATCAGCAGCCGAAAGACCGGATCTGGCACAGGACAAACAGGTTACCGCGAGCGGGTACAACCAAACATACAGCCCGACCAATGTGATTGACAATAACCAAGCAACTTATTGGGAAAGTACCAATAGTGAGTTCCCCCAATGGATTCAAGTGGATCTTGACGCCAACACCAACATTGACCAAATTGTATTGAAGATTCCGACAGTGTGGGAAAAGAGAACCCAAACGATAACCGTGCAAGGCAGCACGAACGGTTCATCGTTCACAGATATCGTAGGTTCTGCGGATTATGTATTTAATCCATCAGTTGGGGAGAACTCGGTGACCATCGATTTTCCTGCTGTCGAGACAAGGTTCGTTCGCTTAAGCGTAACGGGCAATTCCGAGTGGCCGGCAGCTCAACTGTCGACATTTGAAATTTACGGCCCAGGCAGTGAGGGACCAACGCTACCTGGCCCCGATCCTGTGGATCCCCCAATCATCCCTACAGAGGGAAGCAACATCGCCATCGGCAAGTCGATTACTGCATCGTCCAGCACTTTATCCTTTGTAGCTGCAAATGCTAACGATAACAATATCAATTCGTACTGGGAAGGAGGCAGCAATCCAAGCTCACTGACGTTGGATCTCGGCTCCAATCATAAGATTACATCCATTGTACTTAAACTGAACCCGGATCCGGTCTGGAGCACCCGAACACAGACCATTCAAGTACTTGGACATAACCAGGATACAACCACCTTCAGCAATCTGGTTTCCGCCCAATCATATACATTCAACCCGGCTTCCGGTAACACGGTGACCATTCCCGTTACAGCCACGGTTAAACGTCTGCAACTGAACATTACCACGAACTCGGGCGCTCCTGCCGGGCAAATTGCTGAATTTCAGGTATTCGGTACACCTGCACCCAATCCTGATCTGACGATTACAGGTATGTCCTGGTCTCCATCGTCTCCAGTGGAGAACAATGCCATCACCCTTAATGCCATCGTCAAAAACATTGGTTCTGCCGCTTCTCCAGCTTCTAGCGTCAACTTCTATCTTAACAATGAACTGGCGGGTTCCTCACCAGTAGCTGCTTTGCAAGCAGGGGCTTCGACTACGGTCTCGCTTAATGCTGGCAATAAAGCAGCTGCATCATATACGCTCAGTGCCAAGGTAGATGAGAATAACCAGATTATCGAAGAGAATGAAGGAAACAACAGTTACACACACTCCTCTTCTTTGGTGGTTGCACCGATTACAAGTTCTGATCTGGTAGGCACGGTCTCTTGGAGTCCTGGAACCCCTACAGCAAACAGTACAGTAACATTTACAGTTAATCTGAAAAATCAAGGCAACATGGCCTCCGCAGGTGGTGCACACGGAGTTACAGTGGTTCTCAAGAACGCTGCCGGAGCAACGCTTCAGACGTATAGTGGTTCCTATACCGGTACATTAGCACCTGGAGCTTCGGTCAATGTCAATGTAGGTACCTGGACTGCTGCAACTGGTAACTACAATGTGACAACTACCGTAGCAGTGGACAATAATGAAGCTCCGGTCAAACAAACGAATAACGTCGTTACAACAGGTTTGAACGTATATTCAGCCCGTGGTGCAAGCATGCCTTATACCCGGTATGATACGGATGATGCTACGCGGGGTGGCAGTGCCACACTGAAATCCGCACCGACCTTTGATCAGGCTCTGACGGCTTCGGAAGCCTCTGGACAGCGCTATATCGCTCTTCCTTCCAACGGTTCCTATGCACAATGGACGGTTAGACAAGGGGAGGGAGGCGCAGGTGTAACCATGCGATTCACGATGCCGGATTCCACAGATGGCATGGGTCTTAACGGCGCACTTGACGTCTATGTTAACGGGACCAAGGCCAAAACGGTTCCTTTGACCTCCTACTACAATTGGCAGTACTTCTCCAGTGATCATCCGGGGGATACACCAAGTGCAGGACGTCCGTTGTTCCGTTTTGATGAAGTGCACTGGAAACTAGATACACCTCTAAAAGCTGGAGACACCATTCGTATTCAGAAAAACAATGGAGATAACCTGGAATACGGTGTGGATTTCCTCGAAATCGAACCCGTTCAAGCGGTAATCCCGCGCCCGGCTAACTCCGTCTCTGTAACCGATTTCGGTGCGATTGCAAATGATGGAAAAGATGACCTTGCCGCATTCGAAGCGGCGGTCCAATCCGCGGTATCTACAGGCAAGACTCTATATATCCCTGAGGGCACGTTCCATCTGGGCAATATGTGGAAAATTGGTACGCCGACGAATATGATTAACAACCTCACCATTGTAGGTGCAGGCATCTGGCATACGAACATTCAGTTTACGAACCCTAATGCAGCCTCAGGCGGGATTTCTTTCCGTGTGCAGGGCAAGCTGGATTTCAGCAATATTTATATGAATTCCATGCTGCGTTCACGCTATAACGAGAATGCAGTGTACAAAGGATTTATGGACAATTTCGGTAAAAATTCAAAGGTCAGCAACGTATGGGTCGAGCACTTTGAATGTGGTTTCTGGGTAGGGGATTACGCCCACACACCTGCAATCATTGCCGATGGCCTAGTGATCGAGAACAGTCGTATTCGGAATAACCTTGCTGACGGTGTCAACTTTGCCCAAGGCACGAGCAATTCGACTGTACGCAACAGCAGTGTCCGCAACAATGGTGATGATGGTCTTGCCGTATGGACCAGCAACGTGAATGGCGCTCCTGCTGGTGTGAACAATACATTCTCGTTCAACACGATTGAGAATAACTGGCGCGCAGCAGGCATTGCATTTTTTGGTGGCAGCGGACATAAGGCAACCAACAACCTGATTGTTGATACGGTTGGTGGTTCGGCGATCCGGATGAACACTGTTTTCCCTGGATACCATTTCCAAAATAACACAGGTATTCTTTTCTCCGATACAACGATCATTAACAGTGGCACAAGTAAAGATCTGTACAATGGTGAACGCGGAGCTATTGATCTGGAAGCTTCCAATGATTCCATCAAGAACGTAACGTTTACCAATATTGACATCCTCAATACGCAGCGCAGTGCTGTTCAATTCGGATACGGCGGCGGTTTCCAGAACATTGTGTTTAATAACATCAACATTAATGGTACTGGTCTGGACGGCATTGAGACATCTAGGTTCACAACCCCGCATAAAGGTGCAGCAATTTACACCTATACGGGTAACGGTTCTGCCACCTTCAATAATCTGACAACAAGCAACATTGCCAACCCTAATGTGAATCAGATTCAAAATGGCTTTAATTTGATCATTCAATAAAATTTATATCAAACAAAAGCAGGGAGCTCAACGAGCTTCCTGCTTTTTTGTGTGAAGTAGGAGTAGGTATGGATGAACATTGATCCGGATCTGAAATATTGAAAAATAGCCGCGCAAGTAAGTTTTTAAGATGCCCCATATTTGCTTCTGTAGTGACTTAATGTGACAAGAGGCCAAATATATGTATAGCTGTGATAATGGGAATAAAAATTCCCGGGCAGACCAGCTCCTGTTGGATAAGTGGTTCTCCAATCGTTCTCATGTATTGATGCAATAAGCCTTAGAATGCCTTTATTTATTTCGGGTGTGGGTTGGGGTTGGACTGCAATTAGTGCGTCAAGTGCCCAAGCGGTCTGAGAAGGGGTGCTTTCCCCTAATGGCACATAGTGCAGGAGTCGGTCACTCTGGCAGGATTCTCCCCAGCCACCGTCAGAGTTCTGGATGCTTAAGAGCCATTTGGCTCCTTTTTGCACGGTATCATGGCTTGCAGGTAGCCCAACTGCCGTAAGACCGGTTAAAGCTGCCCAGGTACCATAGATATAACATACGCCCCATCTTCCGTACCATGAGCCATCTTTCTCCTGGTTTCGAATGAGCCATTTCGTTCCACGATTGATCCATTCATGCTTGGTATCAAGCCCGGCAAAGTTTCCGAGGTACTCCAAGGTTCGTCCCGTTAGGTCAGCCTCTGAAGGGTCTGTAGCCGCAGATTTGGCACCATCGATGGCGAGCCAGGTGAGCATCTCCTTGTTCGTATTTTTTTCGAATGCCGGCCAGCCGCCGTCTTTATTTTGCATGGACAGGACCCAATTCAGCCCACGATTCCAGGATTCCTGAAACGTTGGAAGAGTAGTGGATAAGCTTCGAATAGCCCGTAAAGCTGCTGTTGTATCATCCACGTCTGGATTGATTGTATTCGACTCCGAAAATCCCCATCCTCCAGGGACGGTATTCGGATTATGGATGCTCCAGTCGGCTCTTTTATCTTGCTGACGGGAGAGCAAATAGGAGGCCGCGAGTTGAATAGCCTTATGGTCATCGGTAAGAGAAGCCTCCTGCAATGCGTAGGTGATTAAGGCCGTATCCCATATGGTAGAGGGGGAGTTTTGAATTGTTGTTTGACCTCCTGAAGAACGGCACTGCATTGCCGTGAGTCCGGTTATGGCTTTCGTAATCAGGGGATGCTGCTTATCGTATTTTAGGGCCAATAGGGCAAAGATCATGAGAATTGTACTGCTGGCGTAGCTGTACAATGTGCCATCAGACTCAATCCGCTCTATTATGAACTGTTCTGCCTTTTTTCGTGCAGTGTCGTGGATGTGGCGAGGGTTACCGATCAGTCGGCTGCTTCCGCTTAGAATGTCGTCCTGCATTTCCTGATATCCCGGAGTCGTTAGCTCATCTCCAACATTTCGTGAGTCAGTCAGATCAGATAGATCGGGCGCATGGGGTGGTGTAAGGGCGAAGCGCAAGTCGGCCATAATGAGCATGGGAGTGAGGTGAACTCTGGAATAACCGGAAAATTCAAAATAGTTGATGGGAAAATAGGTAGGGAACATCAGTATTTCCAGGGGGATCATAGAGATGGATAAAGGCCATTTCATTTGTCCGGTAGCGGCAAGAATGGCTTTGGTCAAAATGCTGCTAACTTTTCCAATACCTCCTTTGGACTGAATATACTGTTTGGCCCGCTGGATTGGCTCGTCCGTACTCTGGCTGTACCCGGAGTATAGCAGGGCGTAGTACGCTTCAACCGATGCGGATAAATTTCCATCCTCTTCATCGGCGTACAATTTCCAGCATCCATCCTGTTGCTGTTCGTTAAGGATACGATCATGCAACTCCCGGATCAGCGCTTCATTCGGGACTTCCAATATCCGAAAGAGAATGATGACATAAGCATCAATTACCGTACCGTTCTCAAAACAGAAATGCCAGGAACCATCTTGTTGCTGCTGTTGAAGCAAGGAAGTCATGATCCGATTTATTTCCTCATCAATTGCGCTCAGTACATGGCTCATTCCAGGGATACCTCCAGAGGACGTCATTTTTGTATTATATGATGGCAATCAGGGGGAAATGAGGAGCAGAATGAGCGTAGAATCCAGTCCATTTCAGGATTTTCTACAATTTTATATAAAAAAATAAAATTTAGTGTTGAAATTTTTTCCAATAAAGTGTATAAATATCTTTGTTAACGCTTACAAGATTTTGATCTACATCTTTTTCCGATACCCTTCAAAAAGGAGGTGAAAGTACTACGACATGCAATAACTGAAAAAAGGACTTTATGATTTTTAAAATGAAATCGATTTCATTTTGAGTATTTGATATTCGGCAGTCCAAATTATCATAAATCAAAGGAGATATGTTTATGAAGATATGGAAAAAGAGTGCGTTAGTGTTGCTGTCCACTTTTCTGGTAACGGCGGGTTCATATGGTTCATATATGCCCAAGACTGCGCATGCAGCGGGTGAACAGGTGGAGGTATGGATTTCAACTTCAGACCCTAATTCTGAACCAGCAGTGGGGCTTAGAACAGATGCGAGACTCACCAAGATTGCATCAAAAAACTTCAGCAGCAACTCAGGCAATGCGGATGTTACCATTACGGTCAACGAAAACCAAACGTATCAGCAGATGGATGGTTTTGGGGTGTCATTAACGGATGCGTCCGCATGGCTCATGAACTACAAGCTGGATAATAATAAGCGCGCGGAAGTGATGGAGAGGCTGTTTGGCAACACAGGCATTGGACTTAGCTTATTGAGACAGCCGATCGGAAGCTCCGATTTTGCTTGGGCCGCCTATACCTATGCCGATACGGCAAATGATACTTCACTCAGCCAATTCACGATCGACCGGGACAAGGCTTACATACTGCCCATGGTCAAAGCGGCAATCGCCAAGAATCCCAATATCAAAGTAATGGGTTCCCCATGGAGTGCGCCTGCCTGGATGAAATATTCCAACAATCTGAACGGCGGCAAACTGAAAGCAGAACACTACGGAACATATGCGAATTATTTCAAAAAGTACATTGAAGCCTACCAGGCTGAAGGGGTACCCATCTATGCTGTTACGTTGCAAAACGAGCCAATGTACGAGCCATCCCATTATCCTTCCATGGGTATGAATGTAGAGGATCAGACGGGCTTTATCGGCGATTATCTTGGACCAACACTCCGCAATGCCGGAATCAACACCAAGATTATTGCATTCGACCATAACTTTCTGAACTGGACCTTCCCGAACCAGGTCATTACGAATCTGAAGAACGCAGGCAAGGGTAGTTACGTATCCGGGAGCGCATTCCACCATTATGACAGTGGGGACGGATCAACAATGACCTCCATGCATAACAGTCACCCGGACAAGGAAGTTTGGTTCACGGAGGGTGGTTTCGGGAACTGGAATGATCCGCAGAATGGTACCTCATCTGGTTTCGATAATATGATGAATGAGTTCATTAATATTACGAGAAACTGGTCCAAATCGATCATTCTCTGGAATGCTGCCCTGGATCAAAAAGACGGTCCAGCATTGCTATCACCGAACAACACGAACAAAGGCATGATTACAATCCGCAACTCGGACAACCGTAATGACGCACCTGAGAATAATGTCACATATCACAAACAATATTATTTGCTGGGTCACTTTAGTAAATTTGTAGTACCCAATGCATACCGCATTGACAGCAACACCGGATCTGAAGTCAAAAATGTGGCTTTCCGCAATCCGGACGGTTCCAAAGTGGTAGTTGCCTACAACTCTTCCAGCTCGTCGAAAAATGTGAAGATCCAATGGGGCAGCCAAAGCTTCGTTGTCACTATTCCAGGCAAGTCCGCTATGACGTATAAATGGAATGGAAATGTTTCTTAAGGGGTAGCAGGAATTCAGATTCCCGCATCCAACAAGCTAGGGGCCGCGAGCAGTCGCGGCTCTTTTATTTGCTTTTATTTAAAGATCATCCACGGTATACATTTGTTGTGGTTTTTACATATTCAAGGATTTTACAATTTTAATATTATGAATTTTTAGTTTAACTGTCCTCTTACATTGGGTTGATATACTAGCCTGAGCTTTTATATGGGAGAGGGGTTAGACAACTTGAAAGACATCAATCAACGCTGGGTAGCGACGATCCTTGTGGCAGTAATGGTTATCCAATCATTCTGGACATTTGCAGGAATCGGACATGCTGCAGCATCAGAAAACCTTAATACCAGCAATTTAGCGAAAAACGTGGTGATCAGCCATTTTTATGGAGGCAAAAAAGACGACGTACTCGACGTGTACGGCAACGACTTTGTAGAACTATATAATCCGACAGCAGAACCTGTTTCGCTGAACGACTGGTCTATACAATTTGCTGATAACCAAAAGAATAACTGGAAAGTAGCTCAGCTAGGGACAATGACTGCCCAGATTCCGGCATTTGGTTATTATCTGATTGCGCTTGGCAGCAATGGTAATGTCGGGGAGCAGCTTCCACAGCCGGATGCGATTGAAGCTTCATTTAAACTAGATAACAACAATGGAAAGCTGGTTTTGTTGAATACGACACAACTGTTGACGGCCAATGATCCGATGGCTGACGCTTTACAGCAACATGTGGTTGATTTTGTTGGATATAATGCAGATGCTTATTGGGGAAGTCCGGCTCCACAAGCTGGCAAACAAAACACCATGCAACGATTGGTGTTCGATCCGCTAAATCCGGAGAAATCCACTAAAGAAGCTGCGTTTCCGAATCGCGGAAACAACTGGGACACTCGGAATAACGGAAATGACTTTGAGAAGGTCAAAGGGGCGAAGGCTCGCAATTCAAGCACAACTTCCGCCTATGTCATTCTGGAAAGTAATCAAAGGTTAGAAATGCAATCGGCTTCGAGCGTAGATCCTGTACATAACAAGATTGTGTTGAATGCATTTGGAGGCTTGGTTAAGCAGGGACCATGGTCATCCGACGACTTCAGTGTGCTCGGCCTCCCGGCAGGATTCACTGCTGAAGCCAATGCGAACGGAGATCAGATCGAAGTGACCATAACTGGAGACGATACCGGGAATGTGGTTTCAGACAGCCTTCTGACATTTGAGATTCACCCTGGTGCGTGGGATCAAGTACACAGACCAACCTCATCCTTAACGGTGTATCAAGGAAACAACACCGTAACTTTGGCTCAATTCACACCATCCAATAAGATTGTAGCAACATTGGACTCCTCATCGTCCAACATTCGTATGAACAGCGCGAAGGACTTAAATACCACGATCCAACTCAATCTTAGCGCCGGCGTTCCCGTGGATGGGGTATTGGACTCGAATGCTTACAGTGTGACGGGCCTTCCTGAGGGAGACTGGAGTATCCAGGCTGAGGGCCGAAGCAGTGATCGTACAATTACGCTATCCATTTCGGGTACATCCACTTCTGCTGTCATGAACTCCGTCATGTTGAATGTGACGTTAATGGCTGAGGCTGTGCAGGATCCGGACTGCCTGGCTTCGGAAGTGATCAGCGTCCCCCTGCTTCGGTACAGTCAACCACTTCTTGCTGATGAGAATCGCAAACATGTCGTTGAAAACAGCATCATAGCGGACAATACAGGTTTTAATGACCCTGCCACCAAAGAATATAAATATGGAAGTGACGCCATGGGAGCGAATGAATATACATTCCTGCGTGGTACACATTCCTTATTCAAGGCTGATCTGGCAGCGGGTCTTATTCCTTCACCGAATTCGGTCATTCCAGGCTGGAATGAGAAGGACATCCTTACGTACACGCAAGGCGATGCCCATATTCAGAATGTGGGAACTTTTAACGACAGTACTAATCAAATGGTGTTCAGCTTGAACGATGTGGATTCTTCCGGCATCGGCAGCTTTTATGATGATCTGATTCGCTTTGTTACAAGTATTTATGTAGTCAAATACGAAAAAGACAGCTCTGCGATTACCAATCTGCAGGACGCCGATTTCCGGGACGTATCTCGTACTTTTCTAGATACCTATAAGGATACTCTGATGAAGATTAATAGCGAGATAAGCCCCAAAAACACTAAGTTGACCAAAAGCAATGTAACTCCATATACGAAAGAGGTCATGGACAAAGTCTCCAAAGTGTCTTATGAGGAAGCATTGCAAAAGTTGCTCGGGAAGCGGGCACTTGATGGAAAATTAAACATTGCCGGCAACTCCGATAAGTTTGAAGCCGCTACAGATGCGGAGAAATCTTCCCTGCAAGACGCTTGGGAAGCATACAAATTGCAAGTCAGAAGCAATTTCCTCAATCTGAGCGATGATGAATTCGATGCCTATTTTAAGATAAAGGATATTGTACGCCGTATTCATCAGGGAATTGGCAGCATTGGGGTTGAACGCTACAATGTGTTAATCGAAGGAGCAAGTGAGGCCAATACGGATGATATTCTGCTCGACGTGAAAGAGCAGACCCGGGACGCCAATTTATCGAAAGATGCTTATCTTAAAACTTCAGTTGATCCCGATTCTTATCTGGGTGTACTCGAAGCAATGAATCGCTCGTATCTGATCAAGGAAGTCTCACCTTTTAAAGGGGATTACACGGATAAGCCGTTTAAGAACAAGCAAGAGCTGGAGCAGTATTTGGTCGATGCAGCCAAGGCTTACGCTTATGCAAGCTCGCGCTTGGACAAGGTATCCGATGAGTTGAACTACCGTTTTGAGGAACGTTTTGTAACAAATATCGTACCCATCTGGGATGATTTGCAGAACTTTATTCTTAATGCAGCGGAGGATTACTCCCACCAGGTCGCAGCAGATTTTGCGCTTGTAAAGGAAGATATGCGAACCGGGAAGCTGATTGACGTTTCCACATTGGATGATTTATCTGTTGATCAAGGCGCTTTGACTCCAGCATTCAATCCTGCAATCACGGCGTATACTCTGAATGTTGAACAAGCAACAGACTCCATCAGTATTACGGCGAAGGCTACGGATAGCCAAGCTACTTTGTCTGCTAAAGGTGAACCCTATGCAAACGGAATAAATCAATCTTTCGGGTTGTCTGTTGGGAAAAATGTAATTCCAATTACGGTGCAAGCACGTAATGGATCAAGCAAGACTTACAGTATAACTGTCGTCAGAGCCGGAGATTCCACCTCGGTTCCACCAATGTCTTCGACTCCTTCAACTCCAACTGGAGGAACGAATGGTGATCAAACGGGTACCAATGCCAACAGTGGAACGATTAGTGTGAATGGTGGATCGTTGAGCTTGGGCAGGGTCAAAATCAATGTGCCAGCCGGAGCGATGGAGAGCAGCATCGTCATTTCCGTAAATATAGTAAGCCAAACGTTGAATCTGTTTACCGATTCCACATTGAAACTGCTCGGAGATGTCTATGAGATTACTGCAAGCAAGAGCGGGAATTTCAGCAAACCGGTAACTGTCACCTTGCCATTCGACAAGAACAAGGTGGACTTTGACAAATCAATAGTGGGATTGTATTGGTTCAACGAGCAGGCCCAAAAGTGGGTTTCACTCGATAATATGAAAGTGGATCAAATGAATGGAACGGTATCGGGAACCATTAATCATTTTACCAAGTTTGCTGTTCTGGTATCCGATAAGATCGTAACGCAAGCTCCGGAAGGAACCAAGAATTTCACGGATCTCGTAGGACATTGGGCTTCCGGCAGTATTATGGATTTGGTTGAACTCGGTGTGATCCAGGGTTATCCGGATAACAGTTTCAGACCGGATAAAAAAATTACCAGAGCCGAATTTGTTACTCTTATCATTAAGGCTTTACATCTGCAAGGCTTTGCTGACAAAGGATTTGCGGATACTACGACGCATTGGGCGCAAGACGCAATTTCCACTGCGGCAGGTCTGGGCATTGTAAATGGATATAGTGATGACACCTTTGGTCCAGATGAATTGGTGACCCGTGAGCAAATGGCGACAATGGTCGTTCGTGCAGCGCAGATCGCTGATTCAGACAGTAATATCAGCTTCTCCGACGGCGCTGAAATATCCGGTTGGGCACGTTCAGCACTTGCTGCCGCCATTACTAATGGGCTTGTTAACGGTTATCCAGACGGAACATTGAAGCCAAAAGGGAATACAACTCGCGCAGAAGCCGCTGGACTCATCGAAAGAACTATTCAATTGACAAAACAATTCACAAAATAAATCCAAGATTTTAAAAAGGCTGCTCTCCAGCAAGTTTAACTTGCTGGGAAGCAGCCTTTCTGTATTGTTTGTATGTTTTTGTATTGCTTATATCTTTTTGTACCTGGTTCATTCGTTTTGTTACAATGATATCCCATTTTCGATAATGACGCGATTGAGCTTGGTATTCACCGGATTGGAAATCGTATCACCCACAGGACATTTACTTTCTAGAAATTGTACAAATGATTCAACTTTTTCTTCAGATGAGCTGGTTTTGATATAAAACGTGTATCGGATATCGGAATAACCGGGGCGTACATCAGATCGGTTAAAAAATCCGTCAAGATCCAGTTCACCTTCAACTTCAACTCTGAAATCATCAAGGACGACATCGAATTTGGATGCATAGACCCGGGCCACAATGGATTGACATGCGCCAAGGGAGGCAAGTAAAGCTTCTACAGGATTCATTCCTGTATCCGTACCACCGAGGTTTGTTGGCTCATCGATGATCAGTTCGAATTGTCTTGCTTTGGTGATTACTTTAACCCCATCTTGTAGGTGTGCAGTAGCTTTGAAAGTCTGAACATTAGCCATCCGATACCTCTCCTTTATAAAACATTGTATGTAACTTGGTTTAGTATGGATTATAGTTCCATGAATCACAAGTTGTCAATATAAGGATGGGAATAGAATTAGATATTCACTCTTTAAATTAAAAAATGGATAGCCTAATGCTATCCATTTCCCTAACATTTCAACTTCTCAGCCGGTGTACTTATTCACTCATAACATGATCATATTTTTCCTTCAAACGTTTGATATCTGCTCTCGGCGGCGCGCCGAACATGCGGGAGTACTCCCGGCTGAATTGCGACGCACTCTCGTAACCAACCCGGAATGCTACATCCGCAGCATCAGCTGACTCAGCCATAAGGAGACGACGTGCTTCCTGAAGCCTCAGCTGCTTCTGAAACTGAAGTGGGCTCATGGCGGTAATTTCTTTGAAATGTCGATGGAACGAGGACACACTCATATTGGCTGTCTCCGCAAGATCTTCGATTCGAAAAGGCTGCTCCCAATGTCGAACAATATGCTCAATGGCTTCCCGAATCCGGTAGCTACTGCTGCCTTCCACTGCAATCTGGGCCAGTTCAGCTCCATAAGGTCCCTGCAAAAGCCGGTACAGGATCTCCCGCGTATAGAGTGGGGCAAGGAACGGGATTTCTCCTGGTGTATCCAGCAGCCGAACCAATCGAAGTACAGCATCTTGAATGGAGGGCTCCATCTGTCCAACAAATAGGGCGCGTCTGGCGTTTTCTTTAGACGTGACCTTAATATTACATTCATTCAGTACTTCAAGAATCTGGTTCTGTGTAAACTCAAGCTTCAGACTCAGGTAAGGCATATCAGTGGATGCTTTTATAATCTGACCAATCACTGGAAGGTTCATGGAAGCAATTAGATAATTGGATGGTCCGTATTCGAATCTTTCCTGTGCCAGCAAGATTTCTTTCAAGCCTTGAACGATCACACAAAAGGAAGGCTTGTAAACCCTGTAAGCAGGCTCACTTATGCTGGAATGCTGATAGACATACAGGGAAGGGATTACCGTTTCCTTAGAGCTGTTATGAATGGAATGGCGCTTGATTAGTTCGGTGAGTTCCTGTTTCTGCTGCACTGCGTTATCGGACATACATATCCTCCTTGCAAGTTGTTCTTGCTTAATTATAAGACTTAACGACCTTAGACAAAAGTGGGACTGAGAGGATCAGGCAATCAATTAAGACAAATGATATACCGCTTCGCTCCTTCAGTTCGGCATAATAATATTATGCTCGCAGAATCAAGCAAGGGGACGCAAAAAGGCAATCAGCCAGCAAACCTGTAGTACTTCTACGAAAGCAGAAAATTTATCCTGAACAAAAGGAGGTATGGGAATGAGTCATGTATTAGTTTTGGGTGCCAACGGTCAAATCGCCCGCGAAGCGATAGACTTGTTTCTCAAGGAAACCGATGTCAGGCTAACACTCTATTTGCGGAAATCCAGCAGGCTTGGAAATATCGATTCGAATCGTGCGCGTGTGATCGACGGTGACGTGATGGATCAAGTCAAATTGAAAGACGCCATGAATGGCGTGGACGTTGTCTATGTCAATCTTGCAGGTGATCTGGAACAGTACGCCAGAACCATCGTGGAAACGATGAAATCTGCAGGAGTGAAACGACTAATTTTTATCAGTTCTATGGGGATCTACGATGAATTGCCTGGACAGAAGTACAGCAGTATATTGGACCCTTATCGTAAAGCAGCTTCCATTGTTGAAGCTTCAGATCTAGATTATACAGTCTTACGGCCAGCGTGGTTTACCAGATCAAACGAGATTGATTATGAAATAACCCAGAAAGGCGAGCCTTTCAAAGGAAGCGAAGTATCCTGCAAAAGCGTGGCCGCTCTGGTGGTTAAGCTGGCAGAGTCACCAGAACTGGAAATACGACGCAGTCTTGGTGTGAGTAAACCCCATTAATTCAGTGTACTCCTAAATGGAGATAATAAATTCATGTACATTAGTTCACATTCACATTCACATCATTTGAATGAAGAAAGGAAGTTATATGATGCAAAAACGAACACTGGGAAATAGCGGGTTAGAAGTTTCGGCAATTGGGCTTGGTTGTATGGGAATGAGCTACGGGTATGGTCCGGCTTCGGACAAAACGGAGATGATCGCGGTCATACGGGAAGCTGTTGAACGCGGTGTAACTTTCTTTGATACCGCCGAAGTCTATGGTCCATATATCAATGAAGAACTCGTCGGCGAAGCACTTTCCCCTGTACGTGATCAGGTTGTCATAGCGACAAAGTTCGGATTTGACATTCAAGGTGGCAAACAGAGCGGGATGAATAGCCGTCCTGAGCAGATCAGGAAAGTTGCTGAAGAGTCTCTTAAACGACTTAAGATCGAGGCAATTGATTTGTTTTACCAGCACCGTGTTGATCCGGATGTGCCGATTGAAGAGGTTGCCGGAGCCGTGCAGGATCTGATTCGAGAAGGTAAAGTGAAGCATTGGGGGTTATCGGAAGCTGGCGTGAACACGATTCGACGTGCGCATACCGTTCAGCCAGTCGCTGCTGTTCAGAGCGAATATTCCTTATGGTGGAGACGTCCGGAAGAAGAACTGATTCCAGCGCTTGAGGAGCTCGGTATTGGGTTTGTCCCTTTTAGTCCTTTGGGTAAAGGATATCTCACGGGAAGTTTTAATGCAAAAACAACGTTTGATCAGGGGGATTTGCGTAATATTCTGCCACGCTTCACGCCCGAGGCGCTCGAGGCCAATCAAGTGCTGGTTGATCTGTTGAAAGAGAAGGCGGAGAAGATGCAAGCTACCCCTGCGCAAATCGCACTTGCTTGGTTGCTGGCCCAAAAACCATGGATTGTACCGATCCCGGGAACGCGCAAGTCAAGTCGTCTCAAAGAAAATATGGGTGCGGCGGACATTGAACTTACACCCGAAGATGTACAGAGCATTAATGAAGCAGCTTCAAAAATCACCCTGATGGGTTCTAGATATACGGAAGAATTGGAGAGAAGAACGGGTCTTTGATCCATTTTAGTATGCCAGAAAGATGGGTGGAAAGGTTAAGTAAACGCTTATCTAACCAAGTGAAACAAATTGTAATCGAGAGATTGGAGTCCCAGATCAAATGGGAAGAGAATCCGATTTTCAAAGAATTGTATCTCAGTTATTGGATAAAATTAACTTCATAAAGGAGTGTTTGATTATGGAATATGTAAAACTGGGTCGTACCGGACTGGACGTTTCGAGATTATGTCTTGGTTGCATGAGTTATGGAGTCCCTGAACGCGGAATCGCTCCATGGTCGTTGAATGAGGAAGAGAGTCGTCCTTTTATCCAAAAAGCGCTGGACTTGGGTATTAACTTCTTTGATACAGCCAACGTCTATTCGGATGGTACAAGCGAAGAAATCGTGGGTCGTGCGTTGAAGGATTTTGCTCGTCGTGATGAGGTTGTTATTGCAACAAAGGTTTACTTCCGCATGAAGCCGGGGCCAAATGGTGCAGGTTTGTCGAGAAAAGCCATTATGAATGAGATTGATAACAGCTTGAAGCGCCTAGGCACCGATTATGTGGATCTGTATCAGATCCATCGATGGGACAGCAGTACTCCAATAGAAGAAACGATGGAGGCCCTTCATGATGTTGTTAAGGCGGGGAAAGTCCGTTATATAGGAGCTTCTTCAATGTACGCCTGGCAGTTTATGAAGGCTCAGCATACGGCGGAACGCAACGGCTGGACCCCATTTGTCTCCATGCAGAATCTATTGAATCTGATGTATCGGGAAGAAGAGCGGGAAATGCTGCCTCTCTGTCGTGAAGAGGGAGTGGGTGTAATTCCATGGAGTCCTCTTGCCAAAGGGCGTCTTACTCGGGATTGGGATGAGAAAACAGCCCGTTCATCGAACGACGAAGCAGGAGACCGACTTGCTGCGGGAATGGTTGATGCCGATCGTAAAATAGTGGAGACTGTCGCTGATATTGCGAACAAACGAGGTGTTTCCAGAGCAACCGTTGCACTGGCATGGGTATTGCAAAAAGAAGGTGTCACCGCACCAATTGTTGGTGCAACAAAAGAACATCATCTGGAGGATGCCGTAACAGCCTTGTCCGTGAAGCTAGATGCGCAGGAGATTGCAAGCTTGGAGGAATACTACGTACCACACAAAATATACGGCATGTAAGTTCCCTCTATCCCAGTAACGGAAAAAGGTTATCCTACTTAAATTACAATGTGCCAAAGGGTTGCCAATCAAAAAGAATTGTGTATAATTGGAGTCACATCAAAATACTCAAATGTTTTCTAGGGTTCCGCGACAGTTATGTCGGTCTGGTCCGAGAGAAAACTCACAGCCTATTGGTTGTGTCACGGAGGGACAAAAGCCTGGGAGATGAACTGCTTAATGCAGTTTGTTTCCCGGGCTTTTTTATTTTGGCTTCATGTAACTAATAATACACGTAGCAAAATTTGATAAGGAGTGTGACAGAAATGAACAAAACATGGTTGTCCGTCGTTATTGCAGCTTTATTTGAGGTCGGTTGGGTCATTGGATTGAAACATGCCAGTGGTTTTCTGGAGTGGGGGGCTACACTGATCGCGATTATTGTCAGTTTCACCTTGATGATTGCGGCTTCCCGCTCACTTGATGTAGGGACTGTATATGCGGTATTCGTTGGACTGGGTACAGCAGGGACTGTACTGGCAGAGATTATATTGTTTGATGCGGCGATTCAATCCGGGAAAATGCTGCTCATTGGGGTTCTTTTACTGGGCGTAATCGGTCTTAAAATGCTTAGCAAAGGAAAAACAAAGGAGGTACATGAATCATGAATTGGGTATTTCTTATTTTGGCAGGTGTCTTTGAAATGATTGGCGTTTTGATGATTAATAAATTGCACAAAGATCGTAACCTGATGTCAATCATACTGTTGGTTGCAGGTTTTGGACTAAGCTTCCTGTTCCTATCACTTGCGATGAAGACTCTTCCGATGGGAACGGCATACGCCGTATGGACGGGAATCGGCGCTTCCGGGGGAGCTATTCTCGGCATGATATTTTATGGGGAACCTCGAAATGCGTTAAGAATTCTGTTTATTGCCATGGTGCTTGGATCAGCAGTAGGGTTGAAACTGGTAAGTTAATAGATTGATGTTTCATCGTTTGTTCAGAGCTAATGTATGTTCAACCAAAATGGCATCCAGGGCTGAATTTTCAAAATATGATATACAGAAGTGCTTTTTAATGTTATCCTTATGTGTTACGTTTTGAAATGAGATATACGTCAAATGAATATTTGTTGCGTAAATTAAGGAGACCTAATGACATTTAAAGACTTGAATATTATACCCGCAATTTTGGAAGGCTTAAGCAAAGCAAACTATACTGCCCCTACACCTATACAGGAACAGGCGATTCCGGCCGTATTGGCAGGCAGAGATTTACTTGGCTGTGCGCAAACAGGTACAGGCAAGACGGCAGCATTTTCTGTGCCTATCATTCAGTTATTAAGCGAAAAGTCGAACGGTCCCAAAGCCGCACGCCATATTCGCTCATTGATTTTAACACCAACAAGAGAACTTGCGATTCAGATTTCAGATAATATTAAGGCATATAGCCGTTTTACCGATATTCGTTGTGCCGCAATCGTTGGTGGCGTTTCACAGAAAGTCCAGGAGCGTGCGCTCAATCAAGGTGCAGATATTATTATTGCAACGCCCGGTAGACTGATTGACTTGGTCAATCAAAAGCGTATTGATCTGAAACATGTGCAAATACTGGTTCTTGATGAAGCAGACCGCATGTTGGATATGGGCTTCATTCATGATGTGAAGCGAATCATTGCGAAGATGCCGAGCAAGAAACAGACGTTATTCTTCTCAGCTACAATGCCTCCTGAAATCACAAAAATGGTAAAAACACTGCTCGTTGATCCGGTAAAAGTAGAAATTACACCCGTCTCCTCCACAGTGGATCGAATTGAACAGTCTGTGTATTTATTAGAAAATGGCAAAAAACAGAGTCTGTTGAATCATATCTTGCAGGATAAATCTATTGTTTCGGCATTGGTATTCACTCGTACAAAGCGTGGAGCTGACCGTGTAACTCGCGATTTGTCCAAAGTGAATATTACGGCTCAGGCCATTCATGGCAACAAATCTCAAAATGAGCGTCAAAGAGCCTTGAATAATTTCAAAAGTGGAGTTACACGAGTACTGGTGGCGACGGATATAGCGGCAAGGGGCATTGATGTTGAAGAGCTGTCACATGTAATCAACTTCAACCTTCCTAATATTCCGGAAACGTATGTCCACCGAATTGGCCGTACAGGTAGAGCAGGGCATAGCGGAATGGCGATTTCCTTTTGTGAAAAGGAAGAGCTTCCGTTCCTGAAGGATATCGAGAAAGTAATCAAGAAGACCATTCCTGAAGTGAAAAATCATCCTTATCCGATGACAAGTGTGCCTGCTTTTGTAAAATCGAATCAAACATCGAAGTCTGCACCTCATAAATCTGCAGCCGATAAACCCGCGAAGTCAAAAGCGAATCCGGCTCGCAAACCTAAATCCGAGTGGTTTAAGAAGAGCGGTAAAGCTAATCACAGTAAGCCAAACGGTAGTAAGCCAAATAGCAGTAAACCAAACCACAATAGTACAAGTCACAGTAAACCAAAGAGCAGCAAAGTGAATAAAGCTCTCTAAAATAACGAGCAAATGCCTTCTCCATTTCGTGGAGGAGGTTTTTTTATGAACACAAAATCGATACGATATTGATAATCATTTTCAATAAGAATAGAATAATAGAGAGGAACTTAAAAAATGTCCCAAGGCCATTGTATCCAAGTAGTGACTTGAGGCAATCAGGAGGCGTAATTCATGTTCATTCAAACTCGCGTTATGGTAGTCGAAAAGGGCCATAGTCATAAACTGGTGGAACGTTTCAGTGCCCCTAGCCCTGTAGAAGAAATGCCGGGAATGATTGATTTCAGTGTAATGGTTAACAAAAAGAGTAAAGAACACGAAGAAGTGATGGTGCTGATTCGTTGGGAGTCGGAAGAAGACTGGAAGAATTGGGAGAAAAGCGATGTGCATATTAAAGGTCATAAGGAGAAAAGAGGACAGGAGAAACCCGAGTATCTGATTAGCACTACGGTAAATATGTACGAAGTACAGAAAGTGAAGACAGCTAGAGTATCGAATGCATAGTTCGAATGATGAAAAACCGATTTCATGAATTATTTCATGGAGTCGGTTTTTTTTGTTGTATGTCCATATAAGTTGCGTAGCGATCAAGGAAGCTGTCTGAGAAGATGATGCCTGTGATACAGGAAGAATAGTTGAAAATGAAATGCTTGATATTTACATGCAAACGTACATTCGGTATCATTAGATTGGGTAGGGAAAGTTGTTGTCTTCTGCGCAAAGGAGAGATACTGAATTGAAGAATAAGATTATAGAGTACTGTTTGAAGAAAAAAGGTGCAACAAAGGATTATCCCTTCGGAGCCGATCCTGTTGCTATGAAAATTGCAGGGAAAATGTTTGCGCTTATTTTTGAGGACAAGGCGGAAAACGTTCGCTTGAACTTAAAATGTGATCCGATCATTGCCGAAAACCTGAGAGAGCAGCATGAAGCCGTTCAACCGGGGTATCATATGAACAAAAAGCATTGGAATACCATTATTCTAGATGGCTCCTTGTCGGAGCAGGATATCTTTGTCATGATTGATCATTCGTACGATTTGGTTGTCAAAACGCTGTCCAAGAGTCTTTTGGAATCCATATCTTAATTAGACCACATGCAATAACAATTTAGACAGCAGGTGGTCGGCGCCAATTGCAGAAAAATCAGCTTTTTTTGAAAAGTAATAGCGGTAGTCCCAGGGTGTTAACTTCGTATCCTGAGACTACCGCTATTTTAGTTACGTGCACATTGCACGTTATCCCAAATTCATTTTGATTAATTCTCCTAATTGCTCAGACATGACTTCGGGTGGATGGGGCATTTCGTTCTTGATCCACCACTCAACGACCCCCACATAAGACATGACCACATATTGGAGAATGATATCCTCACTTAATCCGGATTTTCTGGCCTGAGATAAGTGTACTTCCTCCTTAAAATCCTCATTAAGAAATTCAACCAAGCGGTTGCGGAATTGTCCCGCTCCCTTACTGGCCATCATCGTCGAGAAGAACAAGTAATTCTGTTCCAAATAGGTAAACCAGGGAACGATGGATTCTTTCCATTCCAAGTCGGAAACCGAATGACAAATTTCACTTAATTCTTGGATATGCCCGTCAATGAGCTTGTCCAACAGATCATACTTATCGACGTAGTGCAGATAAATGGTGCCTCTGCTAACGTCCGCTCTATCGGAAATATCCTGTAGAGTAATATCATCGAAATTTTTTTCTGACATCAATTCAATCACTGCTGCTTTGATGGCTTCTTGTGATTTTCGAATTCTTCGATCCACTTTGGTCATGTGATTCTCACCAAACTTTCTAAAGATAATAAACAAATTTATGTTTAATGTTCACTAATTAACGAAACGCGTTCAATTAACAATGGTAAGCTTTCTTATTCTGTCTATAATTATTAACAGATGTTCATTAATATATCAATATTTGTTTTTATACAAAAACAGGTCAAAACATAGATTTCATAACTAGAGTGGGGGATGAATGATGCAACGTTTATGGACAAAGTCATTTATTCTAATGACGCTGGGTTTGCTTTTTTTATTTACTGCATTTTATATGCTGTATCCCACACTGCCACTTTTCATTAAAGAGATGGGTGGCAATGAAAAACAGGTGGGCTTGGCTATGGGAGCTTTAATGTTATCTTCCGTCATCCTTCGTCCTTTTGTTGGTGGACTACTGGATCGATTCGGCAGACGTCCGTTTATGATCGGAGGGTTGATTTTATTTATATTGGCGATGTACATGTACAACTGGGTTGGTGGAATTATCATGCTGATTGGACTTCGTATCGTGCATGGAATGAGCTGGGCTGTATCCACAACTTCCATGATGACAGCTGTGACTGACATGATTCCATCGGCTCGGCGCGGGGAAGGTATGGGGTGTTTTAGCACCTCCATGACGCTGGCAATGGCGGTTGGCCCCATGATTGGTCTGGGGATTATGCAAGGCACATCATATCAGACGATGTTTCTCTTTGCTGTTGGTTTGTCCGTCGTGGCCCTGCTTTTGACGCTAGGAGCCAAAATGCCATTTCAACCACATACGGACAGAAAGAAAATCCAAATCTTCGAAAAATCAGTCCTGCCTGTGATGGCGCCAATCTTTTTTCTTTTCATTGCATATGGGGGAATTACTACATTTGTGCCCTTGTTTGCGGAGCAGATCAAAGTCAATTCCGGCACATTCTTTCTGGTCTATGCCGCGACACTTGCACTATCCCGGCCCATTGCGGGAAAGCTGTCCGATAAGAAAGGAGAGACAGCGGTCATTCTCCCGGCGCTTATCATTACGATCATTGCTTTGATCGTGCTTAGCTTTGCAACCAGTTTGCTTGGCGTGCTCGCTTCAGCAGTTCTGTACGGGATCGGCTTTGGTTCCGCTCAGCCAGCTCTTCAGGCCATAACGCTCCGCCTTGCCCCCGAGGATCGGAAAGGGGCAGCCAATGCTTTCTTTTCAACGGCGACTGATCTCGGTATCGGACTGGGTGCGATGGTCTTGGGTCTGGTCTCTGAATACATGAGCTATCATATATTGTTTATGGTTAGTGCCTTGTCGGTCCTGGTTTCTTTTCTGCTTTTTATGATCTACGTAAGACGGTTGTTGAAAATCAAACAGACACTGCCTGCCAAAACGAGTGATTCCGTTTCATTGTAGTTGAATGGTAGTGTGTTAAATCAAATTTGTAGTATAATTTGTGCAGTTAAGAGCAGCAATTATTTCAGGATGCGGAGGCTTACTGCATGTTCATTAGAGAGATAGAAGAAAGAGATAATCAAGAAGTAGAGTCTCTGATTCGAAGTTGTTTGATCGAATTCGGGGCCAATAAATCTGGGACAGCGTGGGCTGATCCGAATCTGGGCGATTTTTATCATCTTTATCAACGCGAGGGCTCCAGGTATTGGGTGGTTGAGCATAACTCAACCGTTGTAGCTGGCTGCGGTATCGGACCCGTGGAGGGATTTTCACATATTTGTGAATTGCAGAAGATGTATGCCTTAAAAGAAGCACGAGGTACCGGAATCTCCTATGAATTGCTTCGGATTTCCCTTGATTTTGCCAATGAACACTATGAACAATGTTATCTTGAGACGCTTAACAATATGGTTGCAGCCAACAAGTTCTATATCAAGAACGGTTTTATTCCTTTAGAAGAACCGTTAAATGCAACGGAGCATTTTGCTTGTGATGCATGGTATATCAAAACATTATAAATTCCACAACTCATGCTCAAAGAGCCTAGTTCAAGCGGCAGATTGCCGACGATGAATTAGGCTTTTTGAGCATTTTATATACCCATTTACGTTAAAGAAACGTCAAACAGAGCTGCTCTACAATGCGGTCAGGAGAGTTGCCGCGTACGTTTTTTTGAAACAGATACGAATCATTACTCATGGCAGTCAGAAGCATGTCCGTTTTGAACAAGCTGATGGCCTGCGATTCGTCGCTCTCTGTTGCCATCTCTTCGAATAATCCAAATAGCTGTTGATGCAATTGGTCATAAAGAGGACTTGAGGTTCTGGACTCTGATCCTTGATATACTGCATTCTCGATGCCCGAGAGCAGCTCCGCATTTTTCTCTCTAAACTGGATAAACAACGTCAGCAGACCCCGCAATCGCTCAGTTGGTGGATACTGTGCGTTTTCCTGCAAATATATCTCCACATCATCGAAGAACAGCGCTGCGTTATCTTTGATCAAGTCCATACATAACTCACTTTTATTGCGGTATCGGCGGTATAAGGTACCCGCTCCAATCTGCGCTTCGGAAGCGATCTGATTCATGCTGACCCGCTCCACGCCGTGCAGCTCGAATAATGTGCTAGCCACATCCAAGATACGTTGGCGATTCTCGGCAGCATCCCGTCGCTCCGAACGAGAGGTTGTATTGGTTTTATCCACTGTCTGTCACTTCCTATCCTTCAACGTCCAAAATTTGACAAGGGGAGAACCCTCCGTTTAATATCAAGAAGAGGTTAAGCGGAGAGTTCTCCTTTTAATCTTAATCAAAACGAGAGGAATGTGCAACCCATGGAGAGTCATCATAACCAAGCTGCACTTCTGGTCATGGATATGCAGAACATCATTGTATCGCAATATGCGAAGCACGAGGATGCACTGTTCCCTTTTCAGAAAGCGATAGAAGCAGCTCGCAGACATAACGTACCTGTGATTTTTGTGAAGGTTGGTCATCGCCAGGATTCCCCTCCAATCAGTGAGCGCAACAAATTGTTTGGAAAAAAGTCGAGCCGTGGTGGAGAGAACGCAGCCAATCCGGCGATGAAAATGGCAATGGACATTCACGAATCGGTACAGCCGCTTCCAGGAGAGCACATTGTGGACAAGTTCCGCGTCAGTGGATTCTCAGGAAGCAACCTGGAAAACCTTCTTCAATCCCATGGCATTAATACACTTATTCTTAGCGGTATCGCAACAAGTGGAGTAGTGCTGTCTACCTTGTGTGAGGGGGCGGATAAGGATTACGCGCTGACTGTACTTTCTGATGCTTGTCTGGATAGGGACCCTGAAGTTCATCGAGTTCTAGTAGAGAGCGTATTCCCCAAACAAGCTGATGTAATGACAGTAGATGATTGGATAAATTCATTAATGTAAACCAATAAAATGGTCGAAGCGAAGGGATGGTAATTATGAGTGAGTTAGATCTTAATGTTTCACAAAAAGCAGCACTGAGCCTGTTTAGTGGGGAAAGTGGTGAAAATCCGTTTTCACTGATCAAGCAATTGCGTGAAACAGGTCCTGTTATTCCAGTATCCTTGCCAATGGGTGGTACAAATCGCGGGCAGTGGTTGGTCACACGAATGGAAGAAGCGTCACAGGTACTCAAAGATCATGCCCACTTCACGGTAGACCCACTCTCCATCGACGGCAATGAGAATATTCTGAAAGCCTATGTGGAAAACGTAGATCCAGATGCTCCTCCAACGTTCTTTACCGGAAAATCAATGCTCTCTGTAGATGATCCTGATCATCGGAGATTACGTCGACTGGTCTCCAAAGCCTTTACCCCCAAATATATGGAAAGTCTTCGTCCACGTGTGCAGCAGATCGCTGATGAATTACTGGATCAGGTTCAATCCCAGGGTGAGATGGACTTGGTCAAGGACTACGCCTTTCCCTTACCGATTCATGTGATATCCGATATGCTGGGAGTACCTAAAGCAGATCGCTCGCAAATCCAGACCTGGTCCTCCGCGATTGCACACGGTCTGGGCCTCGGAGTGCGTGAACCAGGAGTGGAGGAACACCTCAAAGCCTTCGGTGACTATACCGCACAACTGGTAGCTGAGAAACGCAAACATCCTGCGGATGATTTGATCAGTCAATTGATTGCTATAGAAGAAGAGGGCGATCGACTAAGTGAACCAGAACTGCTATCCATGATTACGTTATTGATCTTTGCTGGCCATGAGACGACATCCAATCTGATTGCTACGGGTGCAATGATGTTATTGGATCATCCTGAACAATTGGAGAAGCTTAAGGCTGATCTTAGTCTGGCACCTTCTGCTGTTGAAGAATTGCTGCGTTTTAACGGGCCTGCAACCATTGCTGGACCTCGTTTTGCGACTCAGGATATAGAGCTGGCAGGGCAACAGATCAAAAAGGGAGATATGGTCATCCCCGTGCTGAAATCAGCCAATCGGGATGAACTTCAATTTGAACAGCCAGAGGATCTGGATGTTACACGTCATATTAATCGTCATCTGGCTTTTGGTCATGGCATTCATTCCTGCTTGGGAGCTCCACTTGCTCGTGTGGAGGGAGATATCGCCTTTACAACATTGTTAAGACGCATGCCTAATCTGCGACTTAATATTCCTCGGGAAAACATTGAGTGGCATTTGGCGCTAAGTTCGCAGAGCCTGGCTGCCTTACCTGTCGCATTTTAGCAGCAAGAGTTAGAGCTAGCTTCTATCGGCAAGAAAAAAATATATACCCAAAAAATCCGCCATGTTTGGCGGATTTCTTGGGTTAGGCTATAAGTTTTATGACGATAGGCAACACTCCAGGAATAAAGCTGTTTGATATTATGCTAGATTGATCATCGCACATTACCCGGAAATTGTATGAAAAACGAAGAAGAATGATGAAGTAAAAAGCAATTTGATACAAAATAAATGATTTGTTACAATATTATCGACTGAATTAAACTTTACGTTTAAATTTCCTGTTTCATAAATACATAAGAGGTGGTGAACGAATGCTTGAGCTGAGTTTTGATAATCCGGATGAACTGGTCAAGGTCACGCATGCGTTATCGACTCGATCCAGAGTGGATATTCTCCGACTATTGATCTCGCAAAACCTGAATATCGTTGAAATCGCGGAAGCTCTCAAACTTCCCGTATCCACAGTAGCCAGCAACATCAAGGTTTTGGAAGCAGCAAGGCTGATTAATACCGAACTGCTGCCTGCCTCTCGCGGGGCGATGAAGGTATGCAGCCGCAATTACGATGATATTCATATTGCTCTTAATCTGGAGAAAGCAATACCCAAAGGCGACATTCAGGTATACGAAGTGGATATGCCTATCGGTCATTATAGTGATTGTGAAGTGTCACCCACTTGCGGCATGGCGAATGGCGAGGGCATGATTATTCGTGAGGATGAACCCGCCAGCTTTTATCATCCGAAGCATGTCGGAGCGCAGATTATGTGGTTTCGTAAGGGATATGTCGAATATTTGATGCCACTGGAGATTCCGGCAGAAGCGGTAATCGAATCGCTGGAATTGTCCATGGAAATATGTTCTGAAGCGCCAAACTATGATCATAATTGGCCTTCCGATATCTCCGTATGGATTAACGGTGTGGAAATTGGTATGTGGACATGTCCTGGTGACTTTGGAGATCGGCGCGGAAAGCTCAACCCGGCGTGGTGGTTTGAATGGTCAACACAGTATGGTTTATTAAAGACATGGCGGGTGGATAAAAATAAGACGACGCTGGATATGGAGAAAATTTCAGCAGTGGATCTGGCTCAGCTTAACCTTCAAAACAGCCATAAGTTAAGGGTGCGGATCGGTATGAAGCCGGATGCGGTTCATCAAGGAGGCGTAAATCTCTTTGGGAGACAATTTGGAGATTATGACCAAAATATCAAGATGACTGTACATTATGCTGTTCATTAGAATGAGATGAGGAAGAAAGGCCTTGGTTGCAGATATTATGTAACTAAGGTCTTTTTTTATTTGATAATTACACTAAATATGTTTGAAAGCGTTGACAAGTAATAATTACCCTTATATAATCCCCTATAGATACAGTAATAATGTAATAAAACAATTATATCGTTTGTATCTACAAATTAGAGTAAAGGGGATACTCGCATGAAAAAGAAGATCGGCAGGTTAGCACTGACATTATTGCTCTCATTCTCAACCGTTTTAAGTGCATGTAGCGGAGGCAGTAATGAGGCGGGTGAGAGTGGCTCTGGTGATGGAAAAGTGACATTGTCCTTCTGGACATTGTTCGATGGTGGTGATGGCGCAAACATGCAGACATTGGTCGATGAATTTAACAAAACCCATCCGGACATTGAAGTGAAGAATACCAAATTGGCCTGGGGCGAGTATTATACGAAGCTCGTAACTGCTGTGGGTAACGGCAATGGACCCGATATTGGGATTTCCCATTCCTCCAGACTGCCCGATCTGATCAATCAGGGGGTTGTCACAGAGCTTGATACTCCGGCTACGGATGCAGGTGTGGACTGGAGCACTTATAACCAGAATCTCTTGGATGCGGTTACTGTAGAAGGTCAACATTATGCAGTCCCCATTGACACGCATCCCTTTATCATGTTCTACAACAAAAAATTGTTAAAAGATGCAGGCTTGCTTGGTGAAGACGGAAAACCGATTCTGGAGCAATCGGCTGACGGGTTTGTGAGTTTCCTTCAAACTTTAAAGGAGAAGTTGCCTGCCAAAACGACCCCGTTTGCATTGTCCAATAATAATGATGACCCTTACCGCCTGTGGTGGTCGCTGTACTCCCAGTTGGGTGGTAACGACGTGGTGTCGGATGATCTGAAGTCCGCAGCCATTGATAAAGAGAAAGGCATCAAAGCCGCTGACTATATCCAGAAGCTTTATACCGAAGGCTATATCAAGAAGAATGATCCAGATTTCTATAAAAATTTTCAAAGTGGAACAGCCGCAATTATCATGACAGGGGTCTGGACGACAGGAACGTGGGAATCCACCAAAGGACTTGAGTTTGGTGCTATGCCAATTCCGAAATTCTACGACCAGGAAGCAACATGGGGAGATTCTCATACCATTGTTTTGCCACTGACTAAGGATGAGGACCCGGCTAAACGCAAAGCAGCGATGACTTTCGCCGACTGGGTTGCTGACAATGGTCAGGTGTGGGCGAAAGCCGGACATATTCCATCCAAGCCATCCGTGCTGGAAAAACAGGAATTCAAGGATCTGCCATACCGCAGTGATTATTCCGAAGTTGCGAGTGTAGTTAAATTCAGCAAACATTCCACCAAAAATGCACAAATCCGCGATGAAGCTGCCTTTAAATTTTTGAATGAAGTATGGATGAACAAAATGACTCCTGCGGATGCCATGAACAACATGGAGACAGCCATTCAGAAAATACTGAGCGAATAGAAGGAAGACGGGTCACGCAAGCCTGCGTAATCACTATCTCTAGACAAGAAATCGCCGGCTTGCGTGCCAATCAAAGGGGAGACGCATATGAAGATCAAAAAAATGAGAGCGGATATGCAAGCGCTGGTATTTCTGCTTCCATTCTTAATTATTTATGGTTTATTTACGATCTGGCCCATGATTAAAGGTGTGGAGATGACCTTCTACAAATGGACGTTGATCAAGAAAATGGATTTTGTTGGCCTGGATAACTTCCGAAAAGTTTTTCAGGACAGAGAGGTTTGGGAAGCGATCTGGCATTCAACCTTCTTTGTTTTCTTGAGTACACCGACCATGATTATACTCGCGATTCTGCTGGCTTTGATTGCCAACCGAAAATCGTCTTTACAAAAGTTCTACCGCATCATCTTCTTTATACCAAGCGTACTCTCCGTTGCCGTCGCAGCTTATCTGGGTTTATTCGTATTTCAGCCTTATACGGGATTCGTCAATTCCGTCCTGCATCTTGTCAGGTTATTGCCTCAAAATTCCGAAATATTCTGGCTGACGGAAACGGGGCTCGCCTGGGTCGTTATTACCGTAATTACCTTGTGGTGGACAGTCGGATTTAACTTTATTTTGTATCTTTCCGCCATGCAGGAAATACCGGATGAAATTTATGAAGCAGCAAGGCTCGATGGTGCGAGTGATACACAAATATTTTGGAGGATTACTCTTCCTTATCTGAAGCCACTGACCAAAACCATTACCATGTTGCAGATTATCGCTTCCTACAAGGTCTTTATGCAGATTTATGTCATTACAGGCGGGGGACCGCTGGATCAGACACGTCCGATTATTCAGTTAATCTATCAGACCGGATTCAAGAACAATAATCTGGGCTATGCCGCAACGATGTCCTATATTTTATTCGTGATCCTGCTGGTGCTGTCGGCGCTGCAATACTGGATGACTAACCGGAAAGGGGCGGAATACTGATGAAATGGTTATATCGCACAGGTTCTGCGTTGATGGCGGTTATGTTTGCGGCCCCACTTGTGTGGATGCTGATGGTCTCCATCAAAGAAGAAGGCATGAAGATTATTACGGTCCTGGACTGGTTTAAACCGCCATATTCACTTGCTGTCTATAACGAAATTCTGACAACGACAAAGCTGTCACAGTGGGTGGTTAACAGTCTGTTCGTCGCTGTGGTTGTGACCGTATTGACTGTGATTTTCGCTGCCATGGCTGGATTTGCCCTGTCCAAAGTACCGTTTCGTTTCCGTACATTTGTTTTTTTCTTCATTCTTGGCGGGCTGCTGATTCCGGGTGAAGCAACCATTATTCCACTCTATCAGGTAGCCAAGGATTTGCATTTGCTGAACTCATACAGTGGATTGATTATTCCTGCTTTGGCTTCACCAGTAGCTGTCATAGTGCTCAAAAGCTTCTTCGATGGGGTTCCCAATGATCTGCTGGAGAGTGTGCAAATTGACGGGGGAGGCTTTTGGCGAATCTTTACCAGCATCATGCTGCCTTTGACACGTCCGGCCATGGCATCGATGGCGATTCTGACATTTATCGGTTCGTGGAACAATTTCTTATGGCCATTCCTTTCCATAACCGATGATAATCTGTTTACGCTGCCAATGGGTATCCCAACGCTAATGGGTCAGTATTCAGAAGATTACGTCAAACCAATGGTTATCAATGCAGTGGCCTCTGTTCCCATCATTATATTGTTTATCATTTTTGAGAAACAGATTGTTAAAGGCATCAGCATGTCTGGTATTAAGGGTTAACACTTTTTCAGGCCTATGAGCCAAATACAGAGGAGATCGGAGAGAACAAGATGACAACTAAATTTTATAACAAGGATTATCCAAGACCGCAATTTGTACGCAATGAGTGGTTGGATTTGAATGGAGAATGGGATTTTAGTTTTGATGATAATCAGGCGGGTGAAAGCGAGCAGTGGTACGACCAGAATCAGTTTCCGGAAGGGACGAAAATTAAGGTTCCCTTTACCTATGAGACCCAAGCGAGCGGTATCGGAATCGAGACATTTCATCCTCTGGTCTGGTACCGCAGAAGTGTTCAGATTCCCCAGGAAGCAAAAGGAAAACGGAGCATTCTGCATTTTCAGGGAGTGGATTATCGCGCAAAATGTTGGGTGAACGGAACGGTTGTTGGTGAACATGAAGGTGGGTACGCAGCGTTTTCATTCGACATTACCCCTTATATCACTTACGGATCGGAGAATAATATTGTTCTTGAAGTAGAAGACAGTCAGAGCGCGATGCAGCCTCGGGGGAAACAACGCTGGGTGGATGACAATTTTGAATGTTTTTATGTACAAAGTACCGGGATATGGAAAAGTGTCTGGCTGGAGCATGTGAGTGAAGCAAGGGTTGAAGCAGTTAAGATGACACCGGATATCGATCGTCATATGATTCGTATGGACTTTCAATTGAATGGGATTGAAGGCAAGAACAACTTGCGTTTGGAGACACGGATTGAGCTGAAGGGTCAGCATGTGCAAACTATTAGCCTATCTCCAGACAGACCCTGGATGACCGTGGAAGCTAGTGTCAAACATGAAGCAGGCGGTCCGTGGAAACAGTCGTTATGGTCACCGGGCTCACCGAACCTGTACGATATCGAGTTTGTGATGTACGAAGATGAGAAAGAAATCGATCGGGTTCATTCCTATTTTGGTATGCGAAAAATATCGATTGAAAATGGGCAGATTCTGCTGAACAATGCTCCGTTGTACCAAAGAATGATTCTGGATCAGGGCTATTGGACAGAGAGCCATTTGACCCCACCTTCAGTGGAAGCGCTGATTGAGGATATCGATAAAATTGCCGAGATGGGATATAACGGAATCCGTAAACATATGAAACTGGAAGATCCACGCTTTTTGTATTGGTGTGATGTAAAAGGCATGTTGGTCTGGTCTGAGATGGCAGCAACCTTCGAGTTTAATGATGAGGCAGTGAGCCGATTCACCAAAGAATGGCTTGAAATTGTACCTCAGCAATACAATCATCCTAGCATCATTACCTGGGTGCCATTTAATGAATCGTGGGGAATACCGACGATTGGTCACGAGGTAAGGCAGCAGCAATTCACGCAATCCATTTACCATCTCACCAAAGCCATTGATCCGTATCGTCCGGTCATTACCAACGACGGATGGGAGCATACGGTATCGGATATTTTGACAATCCATGATTATGTGGAGACGGGAGAAGCCTTTCTGGAACGGTATCAGGATAAGGACTTGATCGTAAATAACAAGATTGCTTCCAATCGATGGAAGTTTGCATTTGCTGAAGGTTACCACTATAAAGGACAACCCATTATCATCAGTGAATTCGGCGGTATTGCTTTTCAATCGGATAAAGGCTGGGGTTATGGCAATCAGGTGGACTCGGTTGAAGCCTTTATTGAACGTTTCCGTTCCATCACCGAAGCGATCAAAGCCATTCCCTATATCTCGGGCTATTGTTATACACAGGTCACCGATGTGCAGCAGGAGATTAATGGTCTGTTGACGGAAGACCGTAAACCGAAAGTGCCACTGGAAGTGATTCGTAAAATTAATCTGGGGTGACAGGAGAGCTGAACATCATGCTGCTACAGGATTATCCAAGGCCTCAATTTGTACGTAAAGATTGGCTGAGTTTAAATGGGGAATGGGAATTTGAATTCGATGATGATAACAAGGGACGTTCGGAAAAATGGAGTGAGGGCAAGCAAGCATTCAGCCGCCGAATCCAAGTGCCATTTGCTTTTCAAAGTCAACTTAGTGGCATTGAAGATCCGGAATTCCACGATAATGTATGGTATAAACGAACCTTTGACATTCCGGAGAGCTTCACTGGCAAACGGCTGCTGCTGCACTTCGGAGCCGTGGACTATGAAGCCTCTGTCTGGGTCAATGGACAGCTTGTGGTTCGGCATGAAGGGGGACACACCCCTTTTCATGCCTACATTACGGATGCTCTGCTGGAAGGAAACAATACGCTGACCGTACAAGCGATAGATTATAGCAGGGATGTAACATTACCACGCGGAAAGCAGTTCTGGCAGGAGCAATCTGCCCAAATTTTCTATACCCGAACTACTGGAATATGGCAATCGGTGTGGCTTGAAGCTGTCGCACCCGTTCATCTACAGAAGGTGCGTCTCACTCCCGATGTCGATCGCAACGAGATCGAAGTTACGGCTCATCTTCAAAGGGAGCAAACAGAACCAAGGGATTGGCACGCACAGGATGTCAGGCTCCGTGTACAAATTGCCTATCAAGGAGAGCAGCTGTCTGAGGATGAATATCGGATTAGCGGCAGGACAGAGACCCGTACCATCGGACTTCACACCTTTAACGAGCATGGCCTTGGCAGGCTGTGGTCACCAGAGCACCCCAATCTGTATGACATTCATTTCACTGTATTGGTGGATGGTGTGCCCGTCGATGAGGTCGATAGCTATTTCGGCATGCGCAAAATCTCCATTGAACAAGGTAAGCTGTTTCTGAATAACCGTCCTTATTATATGAAGCTTGTTCTGGATCAAGGGTATTTCCCGGATGGAAATCTGACTCCACCGAGTGACGAGGCCATCCGGCGTGATGTGGAATTAACGAAGGAACTGGGGTTTAACGGCGCCAGAAAACACCAGAAGATTGAAGATCCGAGATATCTGTACTGGTGTGATCAACTGGGACTGCTGGTGTGGGGAGAGATGGCGAATGCGTACGATTTCTCGGATCAATACGTCGCCCAGATAACAAGGGAATGGCAGGAGGCGCTGGAAAGGGACTACAACCATCCATGTGTTGTGGTCTGGGTACCTCTTAATGAAAGCTGGGGTGTTCCGAACATCCTGACCAGCAAGGAGCAGCAGTATCATGCCTTGTCGATGTATTATTTGACCAAGTCACTGGATTCTACCCGTCCGGTCATTTCCAATGATGGCTGGGAGATGGTTCAGACCGACTTGTATAACATCCATGATTATGAATGGAGAAGAGAGGTTCTGGAGGAACGCTACCGCACTCGTGAAAATGCGGTAAAAGCCCTTCCGGGCAGTCGAAAGCTTAGCGTGGGTAACTATCGTTATGAAGGACAGCCCGTTTTAATTACCGAATTCGGTGGAATCGGGTATAAGAAAAGTGACTGGGAAGGCTGGGGTTACTCCGGAGCGGAAAATGACGAGGATTTTGCACAGCGATTACATGCCGTAGTACAGCCACTATTGGATTCTCCAGTAGTAGAAGGATTTTGTTACACCCAGCTGACGGACGTGGAACAGGAAATTAACGGTCTGCTGACGTATGACCGACAGCCCAAGATGCCGATGGAACAGATTCGGGCGATTATTGAAGGACATTATCCATCGTCGGCCGGCGAATAAGGAGGGGAATACGTGTTGAATACAAAGGAGACAAGTAGATCCTGGGAAGGCGATTTTCAAGGGGAAAAGGCCATTTACCTTCGCTTTGGTTCCAGTGAGGCTGTTATGCTGCCGGAGATCGGTGGTAATCTGGTCGCTTATCGTGATTTTGAGCGGGGGCTTCGCTTCCTTCATGAACCGTCACCAGAAGAGATGGATTCATTCAAGGCAAGACCCATGATTCACGGGATCCCCGTTTTGTTTCCGCCAAATCGCTATGAGGACGGGCGGTTTGCCTGGAACGGGCAGACGCTTCAGTTTCCGGTCAATGAGGAAACCACAGGCAATCATTTGCATGGATTTTTGTATAATACGCCCTGGGTTGTGGATGAGTATGGACATACCGAGAATGAAAGCCATGTCTCGGTGTCCATAACTGTTGATGAAACTCATCCGATATACGTATGCTTTCCTTTTCAATTCAGTATTACATTACGTTACTCGCTGAGCAGTGATGGACTCATGCAACATGTCCGCATTCGCAATCATGGAAGCTCGAGCATGCCGTGCCTGATCGCTTTTCATACCTCAATTAACGCTCCCTTTAATCCGGGAGGATCGGCTCGTGATTACAAGCTCAAGTTGACCATTGGAGACAGATGGGAATTGAATCAACGTATGCTGCCAACGACCTGTTTTCAGCCCTTGATTCAGGAGGAAGAGCAGATGCGTGACTCCGGGGTATATCCGTTCTTTGCAGAAATGGATAATCACTACACTGCTGTACCGCAAAACGGGAGAAACCGGATGGAGCTTCAGGATACGAGGAATGGAATGACCCTGATCTACGATGTGGGAACTTCCTATAAACAATGGATGATTTGGAACAATCATGCGGAAGAAGGATTTTTCTGCCCCGAACCGCAGATTAATCTTGTGAATGCACCAAATCTGGATATGCAGGCCGAGGAAGCTGGATTATTTAGTTTGCAGCCGGGAGAAATCTGGGAGGAAACGAGCAGATTATATCTGCGTCATTCGTAAAAGTAAAGATGAAGGGAGCAGCCAGGACAGCTAATGCTGTGATCGCTGCTCCTTTTAAAAACCATTGAAGGCAGTGAATTCAGCCTGTCGTCGCCACACTGAATTAAAATAAGATAATGCCTGCTGCTCCAGCAACACTGAGAATCAGAAGAGGATGAAGCTTGTACTTGAGCAGGAGAAACAAACAAACTCCGCTAATTAGCAGTGTCCCGAGCCATACCCAGCTTATGCTTGCGACTTCACTTGGATAACCAAAATGAATGGCAGCATAGATAATGAGTCCCGTTGTTACGGGGCGTAAGCCATATAAAGAGGACTTTACCCATAAATTGTCGTGCATCCGATAAAATAAGGCGGAGAGTAGCACAATTACGACGAGTGAAGGCAAAATCATACCTGCAGTAGAGACAGCGGCTCCGATATAACCTGCCGTCCGATAACCAATCAACGTTGCGGCATTGGTTGCAATCGAGCCTGGCGCCATACCGGCCAGCGCTACGGTTTGTTGGAATTCAGCGCTTGTCAGCCATCCTTTTTCCGTTACCTCGTGTTGAATGATCGGGATAACGGCGTAACCGCCACCAAATGAAACGAGGCCTACACGTATAAACATCATGAACAGGTCCCAGTACATCTCAATCGCTCCGATTCGACTTACTTAAATGTAATATTCCAGTTCCGGGTAGCTGCCTGTAACAGACTTCTTCTCCATTTTCACTTGAAGGCCCAGCCGTTTTTTGATCCGAATCACGGCCATGCCGCATATCAATCCCGAAATAATAAGATAGAGGGGATGAATTCCTGCAAACAGAAGAACAGTTACGGTCACAATGGCAGCTATCGCTGTTGTTGTATCTAAGATAGAATACCTGGCCGTCCGATAAGCTGCCATGCTAATTAGTGCAATAATTCCACCGTTCATTCCTTTTAAAGCAGCTTCAAATTTGGGTTGGTTACGAAATAGGATGGCTAACAAGCTGATCAGGATCACAATCAAAAACGTGGGACATGTCACGCCGATGACGGCAGACACAGCCCCCGCAATTCCTGCCTGGCGATGTCCGATCATCGCAGCGGCATTGACGCTAACTCCTCCGGGGGCAGAGCCGGCAAGCGATATAAGCTCACCGATCTCGTCCTCTTGCATCCATTTTTTCTTGTTCACCACTTCGCGTTCAATAATTGGCAGCATCGCATATCCGCCTCCAAATGTGGAAGGACCGATGCAAAAGAAAGTCCAAAAAAGCTGGATCAGTAACATGAATTGTTCTTTCAGGTTTTGGATGCTACCCTTATCCTTTCCATCACGCATGATGAATTCGAGGCATCGGCATGGACTCCTTGCCAAGCTCAGCCCAGATGTATTTGAGCAGAAGCTCAGACTTGAGCTGGGTGTACTCAGGTTCATTCCACAAGTTAAAACGTTCATCGGGATCCTGTTCAAGATCGAAAAGTTCACCATAGATTTGATTGTAATAGACGGTGATTTTATACCGCTGTTCGATATATGTTTTTTGATGAATCGTCGTGGGTTCGTGTCGAAATTCGCAGAGAGCATGATTACGAACGGCTTCCTTGGCGCCCATCCACACTTTCTTCTGATCGATGCCCGTCATGGCGTGCGGAATTGCAATGTTGCAAAGAGACAAGAAGGTAGGAGCCAGATCGACCAGCGATTGTATGGCATTTGATTTTTTCGCAGCAGGCACCTCACCAGGGTATCTTACGATAAATGGGATTTTGATAAGATCTTCGTAATTGAATCCACCCTTGGCCTGAAGACCATGCTGTCCGAAGAAATGACCATGATCCGTTGTGAAAACGACGATTGTATCGTCTGCAATACCCAACTCATCCAGCTTATCGAGAATTTTGCCAATATATTTATCCATCATGCTGATCATTCCGTAATACACGCCGACCAGTTTTTTCTTGTCATACTTCGTTAGCCGGGATTTGTCGCCATATTCATAATAATGATGCGAACGGTAACCGTGAATGCCGAAGCCGGTTTCAACCAGATGCTCAAAATTCGGATTATCCTCCTGGGTCAGTTGAAAATGTGGTGGGTTACGATCATGCTCTCCAGGTGTTATAGAGGGAATCGTCAGATCATCGGGGTCATACATGGAATCCCAAGGTTCCGGTACCAGATATTCCGGATGCGGGTCGAAAAAGCTGGCCCACAGAAAAAATGGATCATCATCATGGGTGTATTGCTCCAAAAGTGAATTGGTTCGTTCGGCGATCCATGTGTTGTAGTGATATTGCTCAGGGATGGGCCACGTATACGTTACGGAAGGGTCCATCGTCCCAGTTGGGGGAAGGAAGTAATCCCTCCAGTTCGTACATCCCTGTTCTTCCAGCCATAGCGCGTAATGCTGACCGACATGCGCTTCATTCGTATGATTACGTGTTAACTCTACGTGGTCAAAGCCGTAAAATGGACCGTGGAAATGTCTCCAGTACTCCAAATCCTGTAAGATGGGATACGCTTCTGCCGACGGGTATTCCTCCGTAGATTTCAAAGGCTGAAAATGTGCCTTACCTACTAGGGCAGTGCGGTAACCTGCCTCCTGGAAACTGTCCCCGACGGTATGACGGTCTTCAAGCAGTTTTGTGCCTAACGTCCAGGCTCCATGCTGACTGGGATACATACCTGTAATAATAGAAGCACGGCTAGGGGTACAGGTAGGGTTTGGGCAATAAGCCCGATCAAACGTTGTTCCTTGCCGGGCAAGACGGTCCAGATTGGGCGTGGAAATCTCAGACTGAAAAGCTCCGATCGTGTTCCAGTGCTGCTGGTCACTAGTGATTAGCAAAATGTTAGGTGTTCTCGACAAGTGTAATCGCCTCCTAGTAAGATGATATTGAAAAAAACGAGTTATAAAAATAGCCCGGTGTTATATTTTTATTGTCATTTTGTTATGATCAAACAAAATAGGAGAAGGAGGGAACTCCCTACGATGCAGGAATATGAGTATGAGCATGCAGAATTCATCTACTATAAGCCAGGTTATTTGGATAAAGAAGAACACATCTGGCCAGTCCGGGCAGGGCGAAGTATAGCCAAATCCAATTACCGAGTTGGCCCCAAACGTATCGAGTGTTACAGTCTTCATTTTGTGCATGAAGGTAGGGTCAGGCTTGAATTTGATGGCAAGCGAGTGGACCTGCAGAAGAATGATCTGTTTTGTCTGTTTCCCGGCAGAACCTATTACTATCACATGCTTCCCTCGGAATCTCCGCTGAAAATGAACTGGCTGGCATTGGATGGGCCTAAAGTCAAACCTTTATTGGAGCTGGCTGGTTTAACTCCGGAAAGTCCGTTTGGCAAACAGATGTTTTCTCCACAGGTCCAGGAAACGTCCGAACGACTGATTCATGCATTAGCATGTGTGGAACGGTGGAAGCCAGCAGTATCGCTGGAGTTGCATGGGTTGGTATATGGATTGTTAGCCAGCCTTGTTCCAGACACCAACTACGCACAGCCTACAGAACTAGCGGGCTGGATTCATGAATGCATGGATTACATGGAATTGCATGCAACAGAGGGTATTTCCGTGCAGCAGGTCGCCGACTTCGCAGGGGTACATCGTTCATACTTCTCCAACATGTTTACCACTCAGGTTGGACTGCCTCCGTTAAAATTCATGCAGAGAATACGAATGGATAAGGCCAAACAGCTTCTAAAGGATACGGATGCTACCGTTACGGAGATTGCTTTGTCTCTCGGTTATCCGAATTTATATTCATTTACCAGAGCATTCAAAATCTATTATAAAGTACCTCCAATCATGATGCGGAGAGCCTCAAGCTGATCCTGAAAAAACGCATGTCCAGTACGGAGAACGCTTACTTTTTTATTGGATCTTGAAAAAGGAGACTCCCACAATGAAGCTCTCTACATTGCAGAGATGGATTTCACCGAAACGCAGCATTCAAGGAAAAATTTTTATCGCTTTTATTGCCGTTACCCTAGTATCCATTATTTTAATTACGGTCATTGTTTATATGAGCATGCGTGAAACGATTACGCAAAATGCGATTACTTCGGTTTCGGACAGCATAAGGCAGGCAGATGAATCATTGAACATAATGCTGGAAGAGATCGACCGTCTGAATACGGTCGTGGTGACTAACAAAAACACGGTTATTGACACTTTGCTCAGTCCGAATGAGGAAATCAGTTACGAGTGGTTTCAGGAACAGAAGCGGATGGATGAATTTCTATCGTCCCTGATCGATTATAAGGCCTATATTTCACGGATAGCTGTGGTGGGCCTGAGCGGAAAGGTATTTTTCTCAGGTGGACCTTGGCTGGACAGGACCATCTTGGGTACGCCAATGATGAATTACATGCTGCAAAATGGATCAAAGCACGCATATTTCAAGCAGACAGGAGTATCAGATGCGGTTACCATTGGTCGGGAGATTCGTTATAACCGTGCGACCATAGGGTTTGTCATGGTGGATCTTAATTATGAGTTTATCCAGAAAACATATGACGTGAGACCAACTACAGATAGCATGATCTATGTGCTGGACAAGGGAAATCAATTCATCTATGAAACCCGAACTGACTCACCTCTTACTCCATCTTATCAGCAAATTAAGAAGATCAATCAGCAATTTACAACGAATGGTGAAGCGGTCAGGCGCTACATTGATGGAAAAGAATATATCGTTGTTCGCCGTCAATCCGACTATACTGGGTGGAGTACTATTTCTTTGGTTCCGATGGATTCTCTGCTGACCGAATCGGTGAAGCTGCGCAACCTGCTGGCAGAGGTGTCCATTATTGTGTTTGTCGTTGTACTGATCGTTTCACTTCAAGTCTCTTCCCGAATTACCCTGAATATCCGAAAACTAAAATCACTGATGATGTTGGTGAAGGACGGAAATCTGACACTTCCCCAAAATGAGATTAAAAGTGAAGATGAGACAGGACAACTGTACCATGTCTTTAACGGTATGGTGGAAGAATTGAAAGATCTGCTCGAAGGAATCCGCGTCAGCGAGAAAGAGAAGCGGGAAGCTGAGCTTACTGCGCTCCAAGCACAAATCCATCCTCATTTTTTATACAATTCGCTCAATACGATCAAGTATCTGGCCAGGCTAAACGGAGTTCCAAACATTGAAGCGGTCTCGGGATCGTTGATTGAACTCATGCGAAGTGTCCTTGGTAATTCAAGCGAATTTCTTACGGTACGTGAAGAATTGGCTTATGTTGAGCACTACATTTCCATCATGAAGTACAGATATATGAAGCCGATTCGGATGATTACCGAAATTGAGGATGACGCATTGCTGGAATGCCGGGTGTTGAAGCTGATGCTGCAGCCCCTGGTTGAAAATGCAATTATTCATGGAATCGGACCACTTGAACAGAATGGATTCGTGTTGATACGGGTGTATGAAGAAGGAAACAATCTCCATATTGATGTGGTGGACAACGGAAAGGGGATCACGGAGGAGCAACGGGAGTATTTACTGAAAGGTACGGGTACAAACGGAGAAACATCACGTTTTAGTGGAATGGGTGTACGTAATGTACACGAACGAATCGTTCGCACATACGGCGACTCATATGGTGTCCATTTGTGCAGTGAACCGGGGGTGTACACCAAAGCTGAAATTTGGCTCCCCAAACTGGAGAAAAGTATGGAAAATACCAAACGAGAGGTGATATAAGCCATGTTTCAGGTGCTACTCGTCGATGATGAACCCTTAGTACACCATAATCTATGGACATTATTGGACTGGGCTGACTATGGATTTGAATTATGCGGTCAGGCGCATAATGGGTTAATTGCTTTAACGATGATTGAGCAGTCGCCACCGCATATTGTCATTATTGATGTAGATATGCCTGAAATGAACGGTGTAGAGCTCAATCGGGCTATCAAGGAACGTTTTCCGTGGATTAAGACCGTTATGCTCAGCAGTTATGACGATTATGACTATGTGCGAGATTGCCTGAACAATGGCTCCATTGATTATTTGCTCAAGCATCGATTGGATGAGTCAACGCTGCTCAACATCCTGAATAAAGCCGTATCGGAATTGCAGCAGGAAGATCGGTTGCGTGAGAAACAGGTCGCCGAGAGTGCCATGGCCGAGAAAGGGAGTCCCGAGGTTATGCGCGAGTATTTGCTGTATTTACTCAAAAGACAGACGAAGACAACGTACGGGTTTGAAGACGTTTCCCAGAAAGACAATCTGTATCCGCATGCGTCCAGATATGCAACCGCAGCTTTACAGATTGTTCCGTTCCTGCTGCTGACAGAGTCATACAGTGACGTGCAGACCAATGGTCTGGTTCAGCAGGTGGTCGATATGATGCAGCAGAGCCTGGGTGATATCCATGAGCGGACAGCGGTGTACGTTGAGGAAGGGCGATTTGTTATCGTGTTTTCTTTCAGGGAACGAAGCGAGCACATCATGCAGCGTGAGGTAGATGGACAACTGCGGAAGATTCAGCATGCGTTGGAACTGTTCCTGAATCTGCAAAGTGTAACCGCAGTAGGGCCAATATGCACCAGTCTATCACAGCTTGCATCCAGTTACTGCTCCGCCGAATACGAACTCGATGGAGCTTCGTCTGTGAAAACGCTCAGAAGCCATACCCTCCAAGTTAAAAGTCCATGTTCGGACAAGCGTTCACATGAAAACGATCAGAGTCAACGAGTTTCTCTGACCATTGAGGAGCACAAGCAGCTTCTGTTATCCATTGAAAGGTTTGACAAGCAAGGCGTGCATCAATTGATTTCCACTATTATTGCTTCGATTGACCACTTGCCTATCCATTCACATACGGTTCAGATGATTGTCAGCGAGCTCATGCAAACGGGTGATAAAGCATGGAGGACCTGCTTGCCTTCCACAGATCCAGCGGTAGCTAATCTGCCTTCAAGAAGCGAGCTTGGGCGCATGAAAACGATAAGAGAACTGGAGCAAGGCCTGCAGTCCTTTTTCTCCAGTCTGTTTCATTTGTTGAATCAACATCGTGTAATCGGTTCCTATTCTCGCCATGTCACGCAGACGATCCAATTCATTCTGGAGAGGTATTCCGGTTATGTCACATTGGAGATTGCGGCAAGCGTTATCGGCCTGAATGCCTCCTATTTAAGCAGAATATTCAAGGAGGAGACGCAGCGGACTTTTTCAGAATATCTGAATCAGGTTCGGATTGACGCAGGGTGCAAGCTGCTGGACAGCGGCCGATACTCGATTAAAGAAATAAGCTTGCAAGTGGGATTTACGACACACAACTACTTTTTCAAAGTATTCAAAGAAATAACGGGTTTAACACCGCAAGCGTATTTGAGCAATCCAGGAAAAAGGAAGAACGAAACGAAACTCCCGACTTTGCACTTGGGAAACTAGGCAGATAAGAGCAGAACTCTAAACTCGTAAAATATGTGGAGTAAAGGGTCATATTATTGTAATTACCTTCCATGCCCGGTGAATTATAATGAGCACACACCAACCGTGAACGCTTACAAATTACGTTGGTGATAAAGAATTGTGGGGGGCACAACTTTATGCGCAAACGCTGGGGAAGAAATATGATCATGATGATGATCGCTTCCAGTTTGATGCTGGCTGGATGCAATTCCGGTGGAAGCAATAACGAAGCTTCACCAGAGGTTTCGAAGAACGACGTTCATACGAACGGGTTTCCGATTGTGGACGAACCGGTGAATCTCAAGATGTTTACCCGCATTGCACCCGTAAATGGCCCTTTCAAGGAGATGCCGGTTTTCCAGGATTACGAGAAATTAAGCCATGTAAAGGTGGAATTCATTGAAGCGCAGACGGATGGTTTTCAGGAGAAAAAAAATCTGTTGTTTGCTTCGAATGAACTGCCGGATGCCCTGTTCCGTTCAGGTATTTCCCCGCTTGAAGCCATCCGCTATGGCTCTGCCGGCCAATTGATCCCACTGGAAGGTCTTATCGATGAATATGCTCCGAATTTGAAGAAATTAATGGAACAATATCCCGAAATTCGCTCAGGCATTACTACACCAGAGGGCCACATTTATACAATTCCGGGTATTGTTACGCTAAGTGCGGCGCGTACGGATAAGAAATGGATCAATCAGATGTGGCTGGACAAGCTGAATCTGAAAGTGCCGGAGACCACCGAAGAACTTTACAATGTATTGCTTGCCTTCCGTGATGGTGATCCGAATGGAAACGGCAAACAGGATGAACTTCCGATGACAGCCCGCGTAGGATTGGCTGTTGTAAACGCGATGAGTGGGTCATTCGGATTGGATTCACAGCTCGGCTATAACATTAATATTGAAAATGACAAAGTTAGTATCTGGATGGGCAGCGACCAGAATAAAGAAATGCTGATGTACTTAAATAAGCTGTATAAGGAAAAGCTGCTGGATCAGGAAATATTTTCACATACGGAAGCGCAATATCTGGCCAAGCAGGGATCGGGAAATACAGGTTTTTTCTTTGACCAGACGAATAATAACTTCTTGTCGATCAAAGACCAATATACTGGTATCGCCCCACTGGAAGGTCCACAAGGTGACCGTTTACAGAGTCAGGCTCTGCCAGTAGCCAGGGATTTTGGAGCCTTTGCAATCACATCCGTCAATAAATATCCTGAAGTCACGATGCGTTGGATTGATTATTTCTACAGTGACGAGGGTTCTACCCTGCTCCGATTCGGAAGAGAAGGCGAGCATTACGAGATGAAGGATGGTATTCCTTACTATAAAGAGGACTTCCTAAAAGAAATCAGTAACCAGGCCAAAATTACGCCTTATGCCGGCGGAGGCGCGCCACATCTCATCAGTGAACAGGTTGCTTCCTTTATCAATCCACCTCAGGTGCAGGAGGCGCAGCAAAAGCTCGATCCGTTCATGCCAAAAGTTCGCTATGCGGCTCCGATGTTTGATGAGCAAACCGCCCAGGAAGTTAACATCCTTCGAAATGATATCGATAAATATTACGAAGAACAGAGTACAAAATTTATAGTCGGTGCAATCGGTTTTGACAAGTGGGAGCAATTCCAGGCCACGCTCAAAAAGATGAGAGTTGAGGAACTGGAGAAGTTGTATCAGGATGCCTTTGACAAGATGCAGAAATAATGCTGAAACATCATGGATGAGGAGCAGTTGCCTATGAAAAGCGTCAAAACCGATACAACGATGACGATGCCACGAAGCCATCCGAAAAAGAGTTCAGGCCTGTTAAGACAAATGGGTAAAAGATTGGACCTGTACCTTATGCTGCTTCTGCCAGTCACTTGGTATGTGGTATTCCACTATGCCCCTCTGTATGGACTGCAAATTGCGTTCAAAAATTTCAATCCGGCTAAAGGGATTCTGGGCAGCAGCTGGGAAGGCTTTGGACACTTCGAACGATTCTTTGATTCCTATTATTTCTGGAGACTTCTATGGAATACATTGTCAATTAACTTGTTCTCCTTATTAATTGCTTTTCCGATTCCGATTCTGCTAGCACTAATTATTAACGAAATTCGCAATAAAACCTTCAGCAAGTGGCTGCAGAATATTACGTATATTCCCCACTTTATTTCAGTGGTCGTTATCGTTGGCATACTGAATGTGTTTCTCTCGCCTCATACGGGTCCAGTCAATCTGTTGATTGAGGCTTTCGGAGGTACACCGATCCGTTTTCTTGAGGAAGCAGGTTGGTTTAAAACCATTTTTATCAGTTCGAATATATGGCAGAACATGGGCTGGCAATCCATCATCTATATTGCAGCTTTGAGCGGAGTGAATCCGCATCTGTATGAAGCTGCCAAGATGGACGGAGCATCAAGGCTGCGGCGCATTTGGCATATTTCGCTGCCCGGCATCGCTCCAGTCGTCATCATTTTGCTCATATTGGATATCGGTCATTTCATGAACATCGGGTTTGAGAAAATTTTGTTGATGCAAAACAATCTCAATCTGGAATCGAGCGACGTCATTTCCACGTTTGTCTATACGACAGGTATTCTCAAGGGAGAATACAGTTATACAGCTGCTATCGGGCTTTTTAATTCAATCATTAATCTGCTGTTACTTTTACTGGTCAATCGGATTGCGCGCAAGACGTCTGAGACGAGCTTATGGTAAAGGAGGGTAAGATCCCATGTCCAAGCAGGCGACAATACAAACCAGTTCCAATGAACGGATTTTCGATGTAATCATCTACATCATAGCCTCAATCATTATCATCGCTGTGCTGTACCCACTGATTTTTATCGTGAGTGCTTCGTTCAGTGATCCCACAAAAGTATTAAACGGAGAAGTCTGGTTACTACCCAAAGGACTGACGCTGGATGCTTACACGAATATTCTACACAACGAGAAGATTTGGCTGGGGTATCGTAATACGATATTTTATACGGTTGTGGGCACTGTGATTAACATTATCATGACCGTATTGGCCGCATATCCTCTTTCCAGACCTGACCTTCCTGGACGTAATGTAATCATGGTTTTCATCACGCTAACAATGTTCTTCAGTGGCGGATTAATTCCAACGTATCTATTGGTCAAAAATCTGGGCATGGTGGATACGATGTGGGCTCTGATCATTCCCGGCGCAATCGCCACGTACAATCTAATCGTGATGAGAACGTATTTTCAGTCGAGTATTCCCTGGGAGCTTCAAGAAGCTGCCCACATGGATGGGTGCTCCAATTGGCGGCTGCTTGTGAGCATTATCCTGCCCCTGTCCAAGCCGATCCTGGCCGTGATGGTGCTGTTCTATGCCGTAGGCCATTGGAATTCTTTTTTTAACGCGCTCATCTATATTCGTAACGAAAATCTGCATCCGCTTCAGTTGGTACTGCGCGAAATTCTGCTGATCAGCCAATCCGATGCAGTGGACGGCAGCCTTGGTTTGGAAGACAAAATCCTGCTCGCGGAGAGCATCAAGTATGCGGTGATTATCGTCTCCAGTTTGCCTGTACTGTTGATGTATCCTTTTGTGCAGCGCCATTTTGTTAAAGGGGTCATGATTGGATCGATTAAAGGTTAAATCCATATCAACCACAATGATGGAGGACTTATGTTGAAATCAAACGCCAGAATTAGTATAGATTGTAGTCGTGTAAGCGAACACACGGTCAACCCTTTTTTGTTTGGGCATTTTGTGGAAGACATCCGAGATCATATGGAAGCGATGCTTGCATTTCCATTGAATGATATGGACTTTGAAAGCGAGGCTGAATCAAGCGCTTCTGTATCGGGAAGCTGGAGTACCTACACCAACGGAAGAAATACGCAATATGCAATGGAAGCCCCGGCTCCCAGACATTCGGGTCGCGCTCAGCGTATTCGTATCTTTAGTGATGATGAAGCTTACGCCGGGATTGCACAAAGCTGCGCATTGAAAGGGCCTATGGACTACACCGTTCGTATAGTTGCGCGAGCCTCCATCGAACTCCAGTATTTGATGGTGGAGGCGGTCGATAGACGTACGGAAGAAGTGCTCGGTCAGTTGAAAATCGAATTGCACAGCCATAACTGGCAGGATTATGAAGGACGGCTGAAGATCCTACGTGCTTGTTCAGATGCAGAGATTCGGGTGTATGTTCCGACAGAGCATCCAAGATGGATCGATCATGTCTCCACGGGAATGCTCTGGCTGGACCATGTGTCTTTATTGCCTGTGGATCATATTGCTCTGGTAAAAAGCGAAATAATAGAGATGACCAGAGAACTAAACGCAGGCATGATGAGACTTGCAGGGAACTACATTAGCGCCTATCACTGGGAGCATGGCGTTGGGCCGATTCTGGAGAGGCCAGTCATGTACAACGAGGCATGGGGAGGATGGACCAGCAAATATTTCGGAACGGATGAATTTATCCGCTTTTGTTACGAGCTGGAGGTGGAACCTCTGATTTGTGTGAACGATGGATCGGGTACACCTCAAGAGGCCGCCCAATGGATTGAATATTGTAATGGAAGTGTAGATACCCCAATGGGGGCTCTTCGGGCGAAGAACGGATCTCCGGAACCATATCATGTGAAGTATTGGGAGATCGGCAACGAGGTTTGGGGGCAATGGCAAGTTGGAGCTTGCTCTGCGGAGCAATTTGCGGAGCGGACCGTACAGTTTGCCAAAACGATGAAGGAAGCAGATCCTTCCATTGTATTGCTGGCCTGTGGACATTACGAGCAGGATTGGAATAAAACTGTGCTTGCTCTGGCAGGGGAGTATATCGATTATTTAACATTACATTTGTATCACGGCTACGGTGCCTTTGGCATGAATCGGGATACGCCGGCTGAGGATCGGTATAAAGCAATGGCTAGTTATCCCGAGTGGACCCGGCACTATATACACCAGACAATGGAGGTCATTCATTCCGACATCAAGCATCAGCATGTGAAGCTGGCCATCACCGAATATAACACGATGTACTATCCAAACACTGTGCGAAAAGGACTGCCAGACGAGCATACCCTTGGAGCAGCCGTGGCGAATGCCGCCAATCTGAATGAAATGATTCGTTGCAGCGATAGCGTGCAAATTGGCAGTTTCTCCGATCTGGTCAATGGTTGGCTTGGGGGATGTATCCGTGTCGGGGATTTCTATGCGGATCAATATCGGGGCAAGCATGCTGGATGGAGTGGACACCCACTCACGATCTATGGAACTCCAACCTATGAAGTATTAAAGCTTTACGCGAATCGGGATATTCATCATATCCTGCCTGTCGAAGCTGAATGTGGAACATTCTCTGTAACTTCAAACCAAAAAACGCCTGTAGAGCTGGATGCACTCCCCGATCTGGATGTTGTAGCCGGAATGAATGTTGATGGCAGCAGGGTCACCTTGTTTATTGTGAACCGAAGCTTGGAGGAAGTATCGGTTAAGCTGGATTTACAAGTTTTCGATGCGAGTGAAGAGGGGACCTTATATGAGATTACCAGCGATTCGCACAATAACATCAACTCCGTGTTTCAACCCGATCATATCAAGTGCGCAGAACGGAGTGTTTTGACTGAGGATTTGCAGCGTGGTTACGTATTACGTCCTTCATCCATCTACGTGCTGGAGTTTGGAAAGGTAGACTAATTGTCTCGACATCCCGGACTGTAGACAAATAGGGTTTCAGAACCTTTACCTAAGTTCTGAAACCCTATTTTCTGTTCTGTGGTGTCTTGACCACCAATCAATCCGATACTTGCCTGATGAAAGTAGGCAATTTAAATAATTACTTGTTTTCGCTTATACAAAACGGGTATTGCCGCTGCTATAAGGATCACACCCATAATGGCGGGTGCAGCATGACCAAGCGATACATAGATTTGACCTCCAATGATAGGACCAATCATTCTTGCTAAAGCCTGGATAGATTGGCTACCGCCTTGAACCCTGCCTTGTTCATTAGAATCGACAGATTTGGAGAGCATGCCATTGAAGGAAGGCCCGAAGATCGAATCACCAAAACCAAAGATAAACATGCCCACGATAAACAGTGGATAGAATGAGAACAAAGTAGATAGTGCGATCAGACTGTAACCTATAATTTCTGAAATCATTCCAAGAATGGCGATCTGTTTATCGCTAAGCTTTTTCAAAAGCTTAGGCATGATGAGACCTTGTGAGATGATATCCTGGACACCCATAATTGAGAACATAAGTCCGATGATTGCAGGCTTCCAATTGAAAGTATCCATTGAAAATTGTGAGAAAACGGCCTGTAAAGATCCGTTGGGTATCCAAAGTAAGAAGGCTGAGATCAGTAGTCTGTTTAAGTTTTTCATGGAAAGCAGGTTTGCAAGCTGTATGAAAGGATTAAGTCTCACCAAAGTAATTTCTTTCAGTCTATGTGTCTTGTCAAGACTCTCAGGCATAAAAAAGAATCCATATATAACATTCACCAAAGTTATGATTGCTCCAAAATACATGGGTGCAGAATAATCAATCTTGGCGAGTAATCCGCCAACAGTCGGGCCAATGACGGTGCCTACACCTACAACCGCACTCACCCATCCAAAGTATTTGGTTCTCTGTTCGGGTGGGATGATGTCCGCAAAATATGCGAAAATTGTACCTATGCTTCCGCCTGTTACCCCCTCGATTATACGCCCCGCAAAGAGTATCCATAGGGCTCCACCTATGCCGAAAACCAAGTATCCGATTGCGGAACCCAAAAGGCATACCAGGAGCAATGGACGACGGCCATATTTATCGCTCAGAGCTCCAAGCACGGGGGACGCAAAAAATACGCAAAAGGCATAAACAGAGGTCAGCAGCGTAACAACGATAGCTTGTTCTCCTGGACTGCTTGTATAAGGCTGTACTAGAAATGGGACAACAGGCGCGATAATACTGAAGCCTATTCCGCAAAGAAACACAGAGATCAGACCGAATAATAAAGCGTGTTTGTCTATGGTTTGTTCTGTGTTCTGTGTATGATGTGATCGTGATTTAAACATTAATTTCTCCTCTCAAACGTCGTGATTTTATTTCCTTGGAAACATTAATATCGTACAACTGCTTTGTTTCCTTGTCAACAAAATAATAACAATAAAAAAACAGCCTGTTCTCAAATAGAGTCCGGCTGCCTTTAGTTTAACTTTCATTATTGAGATTTATTCCGACTTCAGATCTGTACCCAGCTTCTTTATTTCTGCATCCAGATGCCGATTATACTTGTCCACGAAGTTAAGCATACTGTCAAATTGTTCGTCGGTTACCTGTTCGAATACAACTTTATCTCGCTCTTGAAACTCGTTGTGAAGATCCTCATGGATTTGATAAATGACTTTCCCTTGCTCTGTAAGCCTAAAATAGATCTCTTTCTTGTTATCTGATTTCTGATAGCTTTCGATCAGGCCTTTTTCTATGAGCTTCTTCGTTAATTTACTTATCGCACCTCGAGTCATATAAAAGGACTCTGCAAGCTTTGTTACATTGGAATCTGCATTTTTTTCAATGTATTCGATGCAATGTACTTCAGAAGGTTTATACCCCTTAAGACTTTCTTCCATCTTATCTTTATTAAGCCAAACCAGCTTGTTATATAAGTCCCTGAAACCCACTAAGACCTGTTCCTCTTTATTCATGGCCTATCCTCCCACCCATTGGTGCATTACAATATTATATTCAATTTTGGTTTCCAGTTCAAAAATATTGAAAACAATTATTTAGGAAGGGATCTATACGTGATAAAAGAGAGACAAAAGCTTCTAAATTACAGTGTGAATCAAGGTTAATTTCTGAATAAACTTTTTTCTTAACGACATACTACTTCAGAAGAGGTGGTAAAATTTGCAGCGAATCCATGAACAGGATCTTCACGATATTGAAAAGCAACTCTATGACCGTTTCGAAAAGAGCACGGATTTCAGCAATAAGGACGTGCTTATCGCCAATCAGAAATTCAGAGCATACTTCGTGAAAACGCTAGTCGATCTTCCGACAACGTTGTCCACAATAAATCAAGCGGCAAGTGGTAATGAGAACGAATCTTTTCTGAAAATGTTCAGTCCTTTTGAAGAAGAAGCATCCATGTCATTGGACGAACTATGCAACAATCTTCTGCATGGAAAACTTGTGTTGTTCAGCACAAAAGGATTAGCAGCAGTCATTGAACCGGAACATCCTGGAATTTCACGATCCGTAAGCTCACCAGAGAGCGAGAATCCCCTTCAATCCGCGTTCGATGCTTTTACAGAAGATATTGATAAAAATATAGGTTTGCTGCGAAAAAAAATGATATCCGACCAGTTGGTAATTGAAAGCAGAGAGACTGGGACCCAGTCGACCAAGAAAATTGCCATGGTGTATTTGGAGGGAGTAGCCCAAACCAAAGTTATTGCGGCAATTCGGGACAAATTGGAACAAAATAAGGACAAGGAACTGACTACGGTAAGGGACCTGCTTAGTATACTGGGGCATCCGAAATTCTCCATAACACCAACGTATATCTCTTCGGAGTTACCTGGGGAGATGGTACAGAATCTGATGAATGGTAAAGTGGTTATACTGCTTGACCAATATTCGTTTGCATTTGCTTTTCCTGCGATTATAACGGATTTGTGGTCAACAACGTTGGACGTCAACTACCCGTATCTATTTCAGGTGTTTTTACGAACCATCCGGGCGATTGGTGCACTTCTGGCCATCACACTTCCGGGTCTGTATATTGTGCTTAATTCGGTAAACCCGGAACTGTTGCGAATCCAGTTAGCCATCACGGTAGCCAAGAGCAGGGAAGGGGTCCCTTATCCTTCGTTGATCGAAATGCTGCTGGTAATGTTGCTTCTGGAGATGATTATCGAAGCCACGATTCGACTACCAAAGAACATCGGACCCACCATAACCATGATTGGCGGTATTCTGTTGGGTCAAGCCATTGTCCAAGCTAAACTTGTCAGTAATCTATTAATTATTATTCTTGTTGCCTCTGCGATCGCTAATTTTGTGCTGGCGGGTTATATGAATACGACGGGTATTCGAATGTATAAATATGTTGTCATGATCATCAGTTCCTTCTTTGGGATATGGGGTCTTGAGGCTGCGATGATTTGGATTATATTGTATTTTTCCTCGTTGAGTACTTGCTCCGTTCCCTACTTAAGTTTAAGTGTGAAAGGAAAGGCTCAGGATGAATAAAGCCCAGATTCTTACTATGTTTGTTCTGCTTCACCTCGCTTCGATCTTTGCCATCTTTCCTGAACGGATCATCTCTGCGACTTCAAAAGGACACTGGGAACCCATAACGATCCTCTTTTTGGCAGAGCTACTGGTTCTATGGATGTACTTAAAAGCGTTGTCGCAGTTTCCGGGGAAAACAGTGGTGGACATCTGTAATGAATCACTGGGCAAATGGGTAACGAGACTGATCGTTCTGCCGATGTTGATCTTCCTATATATCGAGCTGTTATTGCTTATGTACTTCCAGTCTGTCGAAATCAAAGCTGTATTACTACAGAGAACACCGCCAGTAGCAACATCAGCTCTCTTTATCGTTCTGTGTTTCTATGCTGTTTGGAAGGGACTCGAGGTCATGATTCGGGCGAGCATCGGATTGTGTATTCTCTTGATGCCATTCATTTTTTTCTCCATGATGATCAGCATCCAGAATTTCAGAATCAGCTACATTTTTCCGATTTGGGATAGTGGAATGTCGTTTTTCTCCAATTCGGATTTCTATGTATGTACGGTCATTTCAGCCGGGTTCCTATTCCTTGGCATGATTCCCTCCAAGCAACGGCTTAGTTTTGGTAAAGCAGCTGCTGCGGTTGGTATCATATTTGTGTTTGCTTTGGGATCTGTATATGTTCCGCTTCTCGTATTCGGTCAGGAAACGGTAATTCATTTGCAATATCCCATGCTTATGGCATCGGATACCATTGATTTGGAGTGGGTTGTATTTGACTGGCTTCCAAGCTTCTACGTGGTAGCCTCCAGTGCGCTGGGTGTTCTAAAGGTTTCCGTTTTACTCTGGATTCTGGTGTCCCTGCTGAATCAGTTATTTATGCCGAAAATCAATCGATTATGGGTTCTTTCCGTGGTGTGCTTCACCTTGTACGTGTTCAGTCTCATGATACCGGATGTCAACGCTTTGAATTCATACCTGTACCTGAATTCTTTCTTTTGCGTTTATAGCGTTATCGGTTTTCCAATCATTGTATTCCTCGCGGCGCAATGGCAGCGAAAGAGGGTGAGTACATGAACATGCGCATCATCAAGACTCTGATTTTAGGCTTATCTATGATGATGTTACTTCCGGGATGTTGGGATACCAAGGATATTAACAAACAATATCTGCCTGTTGTCATGGGAGTGGGAAAGGGAAGCACGGAAAAATACAGGATCATTCTCCAAATACCCGATGCATCAGGCAAAACCCAAATTCTTGACAAAGAAGCGAAATCCATCAGTAAAGCCATTGATTTGATTCGCACGGATTCCGAAAAAAGCATCGAATTGGTACATTTGAGATTATTGCTAATCGACAGGAAAGTCGCAGAGCAGGGAATTGATAACATCATCAATTTTGCTGTGAGAGCGAATGATATCTCGATTAAAGGCTTGGTAGGGGTTATTGACGGTGATTTTGAGAAGACGATGTATCATCAAATTTCGCCAACACCTGAAATTTCTTCCTACGACTTTTTTAGCCAGGATGCCGGGTGGACGCCCAATCAATCCATCGTCCGAATATGGGAAGCTTATCAAAACCAAAATTCATATACGGAAGACATGGCCATCCCCATGCTCAAAAACGGCGATCGAACTTTGTTCACCTTTAAAGGCACGGCCGTGATGCGGGATGACCGCATGGTAGGAACGCTCAATCAGGAAGAGACACTTTTGTTTAATTTATTTAAAGGGAAATATTCAGGGGGAACCATTGAAGTGGCACAGAACACGAGTGTTCTTATTCAAGACACTAAAATCAAACACAAGACCTCCTGGTCGGAGAACGGGCCATCCATCCTGACGGATATTCTTCTCAATGTAGTGATTACGGAAAGCCCTGAAAGTAAGGGTAACGCGGTGATTGAGAAAGAAATGAAAGAACAGATCAGCCAACAGTTTAATGAAACGGTAAGGAAGGTTCAATCTTTTAAATCGGATGTATTGGGTGTAGGCATGATATTTCGACCCCAACTGTCGGAGGGGAAATTAAAGGAATGGAAAACCAAGTGGTTTCCGAAGCTGGAGCAAAAGATCAACGTTCGTGTCAACGTTCTGAACGAAATTTATTTTAAAGAAAATGCCAATGATAATGATAGTCAGGGGCAAATGTTAAAAAAATAGCTTAGCATTGTTAACTCCGCTATAAGCGAGGAAAATGCTATACCGTTATGAAGTCGCCCTGGTGGCGACTTTTTTTATAATATCAGAAAGGTTCAGCGTGAGTTTTTATTTATGAAAGATTCAGCTCCAATAACGTATTCACTTGTTCTTCCATGACATGAGGTGGATAGGGCATTTGGTTTATAAACCACCATTCCACAATTCCCACATACGCTGGCGCAAAGAATTGAAGCAAAATATCTTCACTTATCCCGCGATTTTTTCCCTCTTTCATGTCCCATCCGTTCTTTATATCCTTGATAACAAATTGGAGAAAACGGCTGCGAAAGAAGGGTGCTCCTTTACTTGTTAACATAGCTGAAAAGAATAAATAGTTGCTCTCAAAGTATTCAAACCAGCTCATTCCCCCATCTGTAGCATTCGTTTCAGATTCGGATTCACACAATACCTGTAGTTCGTTCACATGTTCCTCGATGAGCTTATCCAGTAAATCATACTTATCCAGATAGTGAAGATAGATGGTTCTGCGGCTAACATTCGCTGTGTCGGAAATATCCTGAATCGTAATCTGGTCGAAATGCTTTTGAGACATAAGTTCAATCAACGCTTTTTTAATGGCATCTTGAGATTTGAGTATTCTTCGATCCACTTTGGGCATTTCGAGTCACCTGACTTTCCTCTGTTTGTATCCAAATTTCCACGATCTGTGCACTAATGCACAAATCATCATCTTTTAGTCATTGTAGATAAGACGTACTTTCTATAATAATACACATAAGCGCAAAAATACATTCTTGTGCATTTATTTTTTATCTGCGTCATTCGTAAGTTTAGAGAATGAATCAGAAATAGTGAAGGAGTTTTGCTTGTGGTCAAATCAAATCATGTACTCATGTATATATTAATTATCGGTGTTTTCGGCATCCTAACTACAGAGATGGGAATCATTGGGATATTACCTCAAATAGCTGATTATTTTCATGTCAGTGTTTCCAAGGCTGGCTTACTCGTGAGTCTCTTTGCACTCGCTGTTGCGATTGCGGGTCCTACGATGCCTTTATTATTTTCCGGTATAAACCGTAAAACGGTGATGTTACTCGTGCTCGGTATTTTTGTTGCATGTAATATTATTTCCATCTTTGCACCAACGTTCACCGTTGCCCTCGTGGCTCGTATCATTCCGGGCTTTTTCCATCCCATTTATTGTTCATTGGCTTTGACCGTAGCAGCGACCTCTGTAAGCAGTGAAGAAGCTCCCAAAGCGGTATCTAAAGTAATGCTTGGAGTCACCGCAGGAATGGTACTTGGCGTACCAATCACAAACTATATCGCGAATGGAACATCGGTAGAAATGGCAATGGTATTCTTTGCGATCGTAAACGCGTTGGCATTTCTGGGTACATGGATATTTATCCCCTCTATGCCTGTTAAGGAAAAACTTGCGTATGGAACACAATTGGGAATCTTAAAAAGAGGTATCACTTGGCTAGCCATCGCTGCAGTGATCCTTATGGCTTCGGCAACAGCAAGTGTGAATAGTTACATCGCAGAGTACTTGGGCTCTATCACTCATATTTCGGGAAAAACATTGAGTATCGTGTTATTTATATATGGTTTAGCCAGTCTAGTGGGAAACGTGGGGGGAGGCAGGCTGCTTTCTAAAAACACACGTAAAACCGTTATACTTTTTCCCGTAGTATTGGGCATCGTATATCTTTTATCCTTTTGGACGGGCACATCCACTGGACCTATGATTTTAACCGTGATTTTATGGGGAGTATGTTATGCAATAAGCAATCTAATTGGTCAGTATTGGATCACCTCTGCCGCGCCAGAAGCGCCCGATTTCTCGAATGGTTTGTTCCTTTCATGCGGTAATTTGGGAATAACCTTGGGAACTGCTGTAGGCGGGCTGTTCATCTCGGGGATTGGCACACAGTACATCGTGCTTGGAGGTGTATTGTTCCTGGTACTAAGTCTGTTATCCATTTTGCTGAGAATTCGATTATTTGACCCCGTAAAAAAACAACATGTAAGCTAAGCAACCTTAAGTGACATACACAAAAGGGAAATGTTCATTATTCATCATCTTGCTTACCAAATAATGAACATTTCCCATCGTGTTGTTTACTAATGCACGTTTTATAGCCATTTGGGAATTGCGAGATTTTTTCTCATGCTTAATACTATACTCAAGAATAGTTATTCTTCCGTGTGTATCTTATGCAGGCATCAGAGCTATCTGCAAAGGTAGCAAAAACCATCCGAAAGCGAGGAATACGCAAATGGATTATGTGAAGCTTGGCAATACAGGTCTGGATGTGTCCCGTCTGTGCTTGGGCTGTATGGGATTTGGTACAGCCGTTCCTGGAGGCCATCAATGGGTCATTAATGAAGAGAACAGTCGTCCCGTTATTAAAAAGGCGTTGGATTTAGGCATCAATTTTTTTGATACAGCAAATGTATATTCAGCTGGAACCAGCGAGGAAGTGATTGGGCGCACCTTACGTGACTATGCCAATCGAGATGAAATTGTACTTGCAACGAAAATTAATGGTCGTATGCACCAAGGCCCAAATGGTGCCGGACTTTCCCGTAAGGCCATTATGAGTGAGATAGATAAAAGCCTGAAGCGGCTGGAAACAGATTATGTGGATTTGTATCAGATCCATCGCTGGGATTACACTACACCCATTGAAGAGACGATGGAAGCCTTACATGATGTGGTCAAAGCAGGAAAGGTAAGATACATAGGCGCTTCTGCGATGTACGCGTGGCAGTTTTTGAAAGCGTTACATATAGCTGAGCAAAATGGGTGGACCCGCTTTGTATCCATGCAGGATCACTACAATCTTATCTATCGTGAGGAAGAAAGAGAGATGCTTCCGCTCTGTAAAGCTGAGAAAATCGGTGTGATTCCGTATAGTCCGCTTGCGGGAGGTCGATTGACAAGAGACCCTCAGGAAAAAACACATCGTTCCGAAACCGATCAGATTGCAAAGCAAAAATATGATGCAACTGCAGATACCGACCGATTGATCATTGATCAGGTTGCCGCGATTGCTGAGAAGCATGGGGTTCCTCGTGTACAAATCGCACTTGCCTGGTTACTGCAAAAGGAACCAGTCACAGCTCCCATCATTGGTGCTACCAAAATATCGCATCTGGAGGATGGCGTAGCCGCTCTTTCGATTAAGCTAACACCTGAAGAAATAGCATCGTTAGAAGAACCCTATGTGCCTCACCGAATTGTTGGTCATCAATAATCAAGATGATTGGATAAGGAAGATGGAAAAAACGTAAATTAACAGGTTCATCACATATACAAACAGAAGTCGCCTAATTGGCGGCTTCTTTATGTTTTTATCTGGCAATGCAGCATCGAATTTATTCGTTTTAGAGTGTAATGGAATTAAGCATTCTGAGATGGAGGAAGTCTTCGTAAAATAACATATCGCAGTGCTTACGATTATAAGGCTTGGTTAAGGGGATAATTGTTAATTGGAGAAAATCATTCACAATATACAGCTGTAAAGGAGCGGGATCATGTCCTTCTTTAGAACACTTTCCGTACGGGCAAAGGAAGACGAGTTGATGGACGATTTCTCCATGGGGGGAGAAGAATTGAGCGAAGCGCTCAAACATCTGAGACGGCTGAACAAAATATTTGCTGCTCCCGCTCCAACCCGCGCAGGGGTGGAGAAGTTATGGAAAGCGATTGGCAGTCCAACTACGCTGACCATTCTTGATGTGGGAGCCGGTTCAGGTGATGTAAACCAGAAGTTATTGCGCTGGGCGGACCAGAAGGGAGTTAAACTGGAGATTACTCTGGTTGATCTGACAGAGGAGGCATGTGAGCAAGCGAGGAACCTTTTCCGGAATGAACCGAGAATCAAGGTTCGGCGTGCCGATGTCAAGGAATTGCCGGATGCCTCAGCAGACATCGTGACCGGCTCGCAATTTGTCCATCATTTTGAAGGAAAGCAACTCGTGGAGATGGTCTCGCATATGCTGCGTGCCTCCAAATATGGTGTTGTCATTAACGATATCCATCGGCATCCCATATCTTATGCGGCTGTCTGGGTAACCACTCGAATTATCTCACGCAATCGATACATTCGTCATGATGGACCGCTGTCTGTTGCAAAAGGCTTCACGGGAAGGGATTGGCGGGAATTGAAACAGCAGTTGAACCATGACACGCTGACCTATGAATGGAAGCCGTTGTTCCGCTATTCTGTCGTGATACCCCATCATGGGACGTTATCATAGCATCATTACATCAATAGGCAGTTATCATAAATGGACAATGAAAGGCGGGTGTTCTTACGTGTCTACACCATTGGATGCCATAGTCATCGGAGCGGGAATTGCCGGCAGTGCCTGCGCGTTGCAGCTTGCCAGGCAAGGGCATCGGACACTGCTGCTGGATCGGCAGGAATTTCCACGTCACAAAACATGCGGTGAATTTATGTCACCTGAGACAAAGGAGATGCTGGATTATTTGGGGATTAACCTTAGTGAACAAGAGATAAAGCCGAGTACGCTGGATCATGCCAAGATCATTATGCCTCAGGGAGGGGAGATCGTGGCGCCTTTGCCGGGATTGGCCTATGGCATTAGCAGATATGAGCTGGATCGGATTTTACACGAGCAGGCTACAGCCGCAGGCGTTGAGATCGTTACGAAGGCAACGATAACCAACATTCAGCAGTTAGATGATTGTAGCTATGAAATCGAAGCCAAACAAGGACATGAACGAATTCAGTATAGAGCAAAAACCGTTATTGGAGCCCATGGCGCGAAGAAGCCACGCGGGATGACCTCGCCAGCAGAGCTGCGAGATAAAACAGCATATGTTGGTGTCAAATCACACTATCGGGGGATCACCATCCCGCCACGGGTAGAGCTGTATTTTTGCAAGGGAGGATATGTCGGCATTTCACCGATTGAGGATGGTATCGCAAATGTAGCTGCATTGCTGACACTTGATACGGTGCGGGGAAGCGGCAAGTCTGTAGAGGATATTTTGCAGGCTGCATCCCTAACCAACGAAAGATTGGCCGCGAGGCTTGCTGAGAGAAGCCCAGTTCCAGGAACACAGGTCTCGATCGCACCACTCCATCTCTCCAATGTTCCTGAACCGTGGTCCCAATATCCCCATATTGGGGATGCGATGCTGATGATCCCTCCCCTGTGTGGTGACGGGATGTCCATTGCACTTCGTTCCTCACTGCTGTGTGCTGAATGGACTGACAGGTATCTTCAAAGGAAGATCAGCTTTACGCAATGGCAGCAAGAGTATTCGAAAGAAGCCAATCTTGAATTCTCCCGACTGCTCCGGCGTGCACGAAGAATTCAGAAGCTGGCTTTTGCCAAAACGAATAAATTCTATCCTGGTTTGGCCCGGATGGTACCTGGTCTGGCGACTTATCTGGTTAAGGCAACACGGTTATCAGAAATCAATCTTGTCCATCGATCATAGATGGCAGCAAAGTGACATCCATAAAGTAAAATCCGTAGGAGTAGGGGGCGGCTTATGTCAGCCTCTTTTTTGTTGTTTCTCTGCCAATTTTGACGAGACCGTTTAGAAATCTGCCAAATACTCGTATAATAGAATCTAATTGTAGCTATAGAGACAAGAGTCTGATTTGAATTCGGGAGGCATTATTTTAAGATGAACTATTCATTTTCCAACCGGATTGCTGCATTGCAGCCATCCATCATTCGTGAGATCCTGAAGGCTTCTTCGGGCCAAAATGTAATTCCGTTCTCTGCGGGGAATCCCGCTCCGGAGACGTTCCCTATTGAGGCGATTCGCACATTTACTCAATCGATTCTGGAACAGGACCCGGTAACAGCACTGCAATACGGAATTACCGAAGGCTATGCCCCGCTGAGGGATACATTGACTACACATCTGAAGACAGGCTTTGACACGGGTAAAGCATCGGATGAACTGTTCATTGTATCTGGAGCACAGCAAGGAATTGAACTTGCTTGTAAAGTATTCTGCAATGAAGGGGATACGATTATCTGTGAGAGCCCAAGCTTTATCGGTTCACTGAACTCTTTCCGGGCTTCAGGTGCAAACCTGGTCGGCGTTCCGATGGAGACGGACGGTATGGATATCGGGAAGCTGGAGCATGCCCTGCAAACCGAGCAGAATGTAAAGATGATCTATGTGATTCCGAGCTTCCAAAACCCTACAGGTTTTACCACCAGCCTGGAGAAGCGCAAGGCAATTTATGATCTTGCCAAGAAGTATGGAGTTATGATCCTGGAAGATAACCCTTACGGAGAACTTCGGTTTCGTGGAGAAGATGTAGCGACAATTAAGTCGATGGATGATGAAGGTCTGGTTATTTACGTAGGTTCATTCTCCAAGATTCTGTCCGCTGGCCTGCGTGTTGGTTATGTTCTGGCTCCTTCCGAGGTTGTTCAGAAGATGGTTGTTGCCAAACAGGGAGAGGATGTACATACAGCCATGCTGCCGCAGATTCTGGCACACAAGTTCATGACTGAGTATAACTATGCAGAGCATATCAGCAGTATCCGTGCGATTTATCGCAGGAAGTCTTCCTTGATGATTGACAAGCTGAAGGAGCATTTGGGTGAGTCCATTACCTTTACCCAACCGGATGGAGGACTGTTCCTCTGGTGTGATCTGCCGGCTCATATCCCGATGCTTGATTATGCCAAAACAGCCGCTGCGGAAGGCGTAGCTGTTGTTCCAGGAACAGCTTTTCTCGTCGATGAGAACGAACCCTGCAATGCGATCAGACTTAATTTCTCAACACCTTCCGATGAGCAAATTGTGAAGGGCATCGAAATTCTGGGACAGGTTCTGCACAAATTCTAATTGGAGGCATATTTCATGAATCAACGTTTTCGGATCACTCGATCCATGCAAGAAAATAACGAGGAGCAATCCATCTCCTTGGAAGAATGCAAACAGTATTTTGCATCCAAACCGGACTTCACGTACTCACCTGTTCTTACCGTCCAGGGACCGGAGAGCGTCATGTCCATCGATGGGGATTTCTTCATGTGGACGTATGAGAACCTGCAGATTCCATTTCGTCTGTATATGGGAGATCTGTATGTTGCCATTGTCAATGAAGCTGTCGTTCCGCAAATGATTGAAGTTGCAACGGATTTGCGAGCCGATGTGGTTGAAGGGTAAGCAGAGGCTTGGAATGAAGTCATCCGTCCAATTGTAACCATAAAAGTGTCGGGAAAGTCGCCAATCTGGCGACTTTTTTTGCTCTGAATCTATTCGTCAGTTTGCTTATTGAAATATTCAATCGATGGGGAATTGACGCTTAGGACCTGTTCGTGATAATTTATATAAATCACAAAATCCAATAAATCCAATGAGGGAAAGGGGTTTTACGCAATGTCGTCGATCGTACTTGCTGCCGCCGAAGATATTCGAAGCGAGGATTCGGAACTTTTAATCAAGGAGCTAAGCGAAGAACTGGGATTGTTATATGGCGGCGATGGGACAGCGGGATTTCAGCCATCCGATGTGGAGACACCGCGAGCAGCCTTTATTGTCGCGCGTTTGGATGGATATCCGGTAGGCTGCGGAGCCATCAGGCCCCTTGATGATACATCTGTGGAGGTCAAGCGTATGTATACACGTTCGGATTTCCGTCGTAAAGGTGTGGCCCAGGCCATTCTGGCCGAAGCAGAACGTCTTGCGCTCGAATTCGGCTACACCAATCTGAAGCTGCAGACTGGCCCCAAACAGCCTGAGGCGGCGGCCCTTTATGAAAGAGTTGGGTACTATCGGATACCGATTTTTCACGGGGATTGGGATCGAGTACTTGCTTATCAGAAAGATCTGGTACTCAGTGCAACCCAAAGAAACGAGCATTCCTCATTGAACGCATAGATAATATCCTTGTATAACAAACGAACCGAAATCTCTTGTCAGCATCCAGAGATTTCGGTTCGTTTTTTTTGGTGTGTGGAAAGCCAATGGAGTCAAGAATATCTAAATTATTTACTCTTTTATAACAGAGGCATTTACAGCGTCTTCCATCTGATTATTGTAGGTACGGAATAAGCCAAGGCGCCAAAAGGCTGCTCCTTTTAGATCATATCGCTTGGCAAGACCCAGTTTATCATCTATGGAAGATGAGGTTTCACTATTTAAGCTAATACCGAGCAAAAGCTTTTGTTTGGAAACACCAGCATCTAACGCAAGCTGGATGGCCTGATCCACAAGACTGTTTGGCTCAGGAACCTGCGATTTGGTGCCGACCGGATTATATTGGTAAGCCATAATGATGATGTCGTCTGCCAACGAAGCGAGCGTTTTGTAATCATAGCCTTTATATGCACTATTTAATGGAGGTACAGCCAAAGATAAAGCGATGTCTTTAGGCAAGGAATCCTTCAATTGTTTGACATAATTGTTCAGCAGCTTCTGCTGCTCTACTGCGTCTAGCTTAAAACCTAGTCCTTCAAAATCAAGAACAACCCCTCCGAAACCATTCTCAGCTATGGCAGCAGTTATGCCCTCAATGGACTTCTGGCGCATGCTGCTGTCACTCAACACCTTGGTCAGTTCCCCGTTTCCATCCAAAGAATAAACCATAAGATACGGTTTAATACTCTGTTTCGCTGCATCAGCAACGATGGATTTAGGTGTAACGTCACCTGCAGCAGCAGGAATTTGATACTCATCACCCTGAAGCGTAAATTGACCTTCACGATCGATGCGACTCCAGCCAAAAGCGACGGAGTTCATGGATGGTACCAAATCGATTTCCTTATAGGATTGCAGCGCATAGAAGACTCTCAAATGCATTTCACGTTGAGGTGAAACAAGAGAGACGGTACGAGTTGACTGGTTCCAGCCTACATTAACACCGAACTGACTACTGAACGAACTGAGTGGAATAAGCACACGACCTTCCCGCTGAACGGGTGGCGCTGCGAGCTTAACTTTTTCTCCATTGACGGTTGCTGTGGTGCTTCCCACTTGAAGCAGGACTTCTGTCGCTTGACCTTTTACCTTTCCAATCGCTTTTACGGTTTGCGCCTTACTGTTCCATGTAATGCTAATTCCCAGGGCTTCGCCAACCGTCCGGAAAGGGACATAGGTAACACCTTTATCAATCAGAGGGGCTGCATCGAATTTCAGAGGAACATCATCTAGCAAGACCGAAATGGCCGGTGCAGCATAAGCATCATTAAGGTTTGCAGTGGTTCCGAGTAAGGATATGGCAAGAATAGTGGCAGCAGCAGTCTTTCCTATTCGTGTATGTAACATGTTTTTTGCATTCCTCCAACTCATCAAATATAGTAGAATTGCCTCTCATCTGAATCGTAATCTAGCATAAAATAGTATAGCAAAATTTTCATAGAGTTCCAATTACAAGATATGATAGGTTAAAGTAAATACGCAAAGAAACGGAAATTCGTACAATTTCGGTTTCTTTGCGCATAATCGCATTTCCATTTTTTTATTTTTAAAGGGAATGAAATCAGAGGAAGTTGAATGCTCATTTTACAGCTGTGGTATTACCCATTTTATTCGTATCGGCAGCCAGATTCGCTGCTTCTTCCTCCGCTTTGAGGATCGAGAAATAACCAAGTATATCCCCGATCACGTTTAACGTTAGTCCGATTTTAGCTAATTCCAAGGAAGTTAGCTCCTCGTTCATCAGGTTATTTCTTTTGCCTTTGGCCACGACGTCACCCCGAGAATCAATTTTATTTCAACATATGTTAATCATGCTCTGTATACTTATGTATACGCCTAATTGTTGGATTAAATGGGCGGAGCAATAATTGTCCCTTCGGACAGAAACTTCTGATTTTCTATTTGGTTCGAAGGATTTATATTGGCAGGGTAGTAAATCATAGGCTGGAATATTAACGAATGATATTATGAAGAGTAATAATTAAACCAGGTATATTAATTTTAGTCAGGAGGAGGAGAATGCTATTGGACTTCCGTGAACAATTAGAGCGTTACGCATCACTCGTGGTCAACGTGGGTGTTCATGTTCAGAGGGGACAAACGCTTGTCATAACCGCGCCAATATCGGCTGCTCCGTTTGTTCGACTTGTTGTGAAACATGCTTATGAGGCCGGCGCTCATGATGTCTATATCGAGTGGAACGACGATGAGATTACGCGTTTAAAATATGAACTTGCTCCTGATTCGGTGTTCCATGAATATCCGGTGTTCCGTGCAGCCGGTTGGGAGAATTTTGCCGAAAATAATGCTGCTTTCCTGACGATCACTGCACCCAATCCCGATCTTCTACATGGAATAGATCCACAGCGGATCATGAATTTGAATGCATCCAAAGGTAAGGCATTAGCCAAATTTCGCAGCTACGGCATGTCCAACAAGGTCAGTTGGTCTATAGTTACGGTTCCATCAACGGCTTGGGCAGCCAAGGTGTTTCCTGATGTTGCCGAAGAGTGTTTGATCGATACGATGTGGGAAGCTATCTTTAACGTTACGCGGATTAATTCGGAAGACCCCGTTGAGGCATGGAAGACACATCTTGAGCTGCTTAGAAACAAGACGGAGCAGCTTAATCGTAAAAAGTATCGAGCACTTCGGTACCGTGGACCTGGTACGGATCTGCGGATAGAACTGTCGCCTAAACATATCTGGGTAAGTGATGCGGACAACATCAACCAAAAGGGTGTTTCATTTTTGGCAAACATTCCGTCAGAAGAAGTATGGACTGTTCCGTTAAAGCAAGGGGTGAACGGCACGGTTCGCAGTACTAAGCCCCTAAGTTATGAAGGATATCTAATTGATGATTTCTCCTTGACGTTTGAAAACGGGAAAATTATTAATATTCAAGCAACGCAAGGGCTTGAGGTGCTAAAAAGATTAATTAGCATCGACGAAGGTGCGGCCTATCTGGGCGAGATTGCGTTGGTGCCGCATCATTCCCCGATTTCAGAATCAGGGCTTGTTTTTTACAACTCTCTCTTTGACGAAAATGCATCCAACCATCTCGCGATCGGTAATGCTTATCCATTCTGTCTTGAGGGAGGGAACGAAATGACTGAAGTGGAAAAGGCGGCAAACGGTGTCAACTCAAGCCTCATTCATGTCGATTTTATGATTGGATCGGCTAATATGGACATTGACGGAGAACTTGCAAATGGTGGCTTGGAACCTGTGTTTCGTAACGGTAACTGGGCGTAGAATTAATAATCATAGATCAATCATTGGTAATAAAACGGAGGAGGATTCAAATGTCACCCAGAAACATTCTGAAGGACCAACAAATGAGAAAGGAACGCATTGAGCATATCTTAAATTCAGCCTTACAAACCATGGCGAAACGTGGGATTGATTCAACCAATATTAAAGATATTGCCAAGGAAGCAAAACTTAGCGTAGGCAATATCTATACCTACTTTACTTCGAAGGACGAAATTTTCAGTGAGGTTCTGCGTCGAGGACAAACGATGTATGGGAGGACTATTGCACAAATAGCAGACATGGATATAGATCCTCGTGAAAAACTATTCGAGATTAGCAAAGGGTGGTTATCAAACGAGAGTAACTGGGCCTTCACCATCATGCTCCAAAGTATACGAACAAATCATGCCGTCAGCACTGAAATAAAACAAGCTGCAACCCAGAGATTTACGGACAATCTGGAACCTTTGGCAGAGATTTTTCGCCAAGGACAGGAGGCGGGCGGCATCATACAAGGCGATACTCGACAACTTGCATTTTATTTTGTAAGTCTGATTCAAGGTCTGACCTTGCAGCTCGCTCCCGGTTATGAAATACAAGTAGATATTGACCCCCAAAAAATTGTTCGACTTTTTATGGAACCAGAAACAGTGGTATCAACCTCTGGTCTATTTGAAGGAAATAACGATTTAAGTTACATAAATAAAAAAATGTTTGACAGGTAAGAAATGGTATTGGTAATATATCGTATAACAAAACGAACCGAAATTCACTTTGTTGATTTGCAATCGTAGAGATTTACACTGCCCCGCTTTATTTGCAGTGGAAAGGGGTAAATCTCTTTTTTTTGCCTCAAAACCAAGTAAACATGTAAGTATTATTGATTAAATGTGAAAGGGTGTCTTTAATGTCTGGGGATATGCTTATGATCAGTGACCTGAACAAAACGTTTGTCGCCCCTGTAGGCGAAATCATTGCGTTAAACAACATTCAGCTCAAAGTTCGAAAAGGTGAATTAGTAACTATCATTGGTCCGAGCGGATGTGGAAAAAGTACTTTGCTTAAAATTGTGGCTGGCTTAGATACACAGTATACGGGAACCATGTTGCTCAACGGCAAACCGATTGCAGGCCCCAGCATAGAGAAAGGATTCATTTTTCAGGAGCCCCGGCTATTTCCATGGTTAACGGTGGAGAAAAACATTGCAGCCAATCTCTCTCTTAGAGATCCTGTTGTCCGCCGAAAGGTGGAGGAACTAATTGAACTGGTCCGTTTAAAAGGGTTTGAAAAATCATACCCTCGTGAATTGTCAGGAGGTATGGCACAGCGCGTCGCCATTGCCAGAGCTTTGCTGCGTAACCCGGATGTATTGTTGCTGGATGAGCCTTTTGGAGCGCTCGACGCATTTACTCGGTCTCATTTGCAGGAAGTACTGCTTGATATTTGGCAACGCAATGGAACTACAATGTTGTTTGTAACCCACGATCTCGATGAAGCCGTCTTCCTAGGGGAACGAGTCGTTATTATGAATCCGCGTCCAGGTCATATTCGGAGTATTCTCTCGATTGATTTACCTTTTCCTCGAAAAAGATCAAGCAGTGCATTTCAGGAGATGCGGAGACTGGTATTAAATGAGTTCGAAAAAGTGGATGAGCCTTTATATGATGTAGGCGGAGGTATATAGCATTGTCCAAAGGATAAGAAGAATGTACAGCATATTAAAGGGAGAGTGGTTTATATGAAAAAATCTCATCTAGTTCTTGTTATGGTGCTCGCGTTGTCTTTATTGACTATGGCTTGTGCAACCAAAAGTTCAAATGAAAACGCAAGTGGTTCAGGCAAGAGCCAAAATGTAACCGTCAAAATTGGGATTCAGGGAAGTGGGGGCTTATTCGGTAAAGCACGTGAAGAAAAATGGTTTGAACAAGAATTTGAAAAAACAGGGGCCAAAGTGGAGTGGATTGAGTTTCAGAGCGGACCGCCCATGACAGAGGCTATTGCTTCCAATAAGCTGGATATCGCCAGCCTGGGGAACATGCCAATTATCGCAGCACAAGCAGCGAATATTCCTTTCAAAATCGTATCGCAAGTTCTAGACGGAAAAAATAACGTTGCAATTATTGTACCTGCCGGTAGTACCGCCCAGTCACTTAGTGACCTGAAAGGCAAGAAGATTGCCGTGACAAAAGGAAGCAATGCATATAACTTTCTATACCGTGGCTTGGAGAAGTCCGGTTTAACAGATAAAGATTTTGAAATCATTCAGCTACAGCCCGACGAGACACAGTCTGCGTTTGAAACCGGCAGTGTGGATGCCTGGGCGACATGGGACCCTTACATTACACTTAATACCTTAACGGGAAAAGGAAAAGTGTTGTCTGACGGAGAGCAGCTTGGCGTATTGTCTCCTTCGTTTACGATCGCGGGATCTGATTTTGCAGAGGAGCATCCAGAGCTTGTTACTCTGTACTTGAAGGTAGTTAATAAAGCATTGAAGTGGGAAAGCGAGCATGAAACCGAAGCGATCGACAGATATGCAGCTGAACGTAATGTTCCTGCCAGTGTTATTAGTGGGACATTCGAACGTTCCCGGATGATTAACACGCCAGTTAATGAAGATATCGTAGATGAAATGCAGCAAACAGCGGATTTCCAATATAAAGTGAAGAACATTCGGAATCAGGTTGTGATCAAAACTATAACGGACAATCAATATATCGACGCAGCTCTCAAGGATCCACTGAAATAAACATAATGACCCCTATAGAAGAGAGGCGTTCACTACATGCAAATGCGTGCGGAAAAGGCAGTTATTCCCCCTTTAATTCAAAAGAAAAACTCGGTTAAGAGGCGAAAGCTTTACTTAAGAGCTAGCAATATGGTACTAGGGCTTATCGTTCCGGTGTCTTTGTTAATTGTGTGGGAAGTAGCCGGGGCTATGGGATATTTGAACCCGGTTCTGCTTCCAACGCCAAGCAGCATATGGAAAGAGCTTGTCAGCATGACGGAGACGGGTGAACTTGTGAGGCATTTAGGCATATCGACGTGGAGAGCTCTGCTTGGTTTTCTGATTGGAGGCGGTCTTGGTCTAAGCATGGGCTTGTGGGTCGGATTTTCTTACAAGACAGAGCGACTGTTGGACCCTTCTTTTCAAATGCTGCGGACGCTGCCGCACTTGGCCATTGCCCCCTTGTTCATTTTGTGGTTCGGTTTCGGTGAAACTTCAAAATTGCTGCTGATAGCTAAAGGCTCTTTCTTTCCACTGTATGTTAATACTTTTCTGGGTATCCGATCCGTTGACAGCAAGTTATTTGATGTAGGAAAGGTGCTGCAATTCAGCAAATGGCAGATGATCACGAAGTTAATTCTTCCAGCATCTCTGCCGAATATCTTTCTGGGGATACGTTTATCCGTCAGTGTCGCCTGGCTGGGTCTGGTCGTTGCGGAATTGATGGGTTCTAGTGCAGGCTTGGGATATCTGATCAATGATGCTAGATCGTTCTCACTCACCACCGTAGTGTTTGTGGGAATCATTGTTTTTGCTGTCGTGGGCAAACTGTCAGATTCCATCATTAAGCTTCTGGAGGCGAGAGCGCTACGGTGGCAAGACGGTTTTAAAGGAGAAGAAGCAAAATGAGCAAGCTGGAGATTGGTAAACAAACCGAACGAGCAGGAGATTGGCTGAGCAGAATTCCGGGTCGTCTTCACGGGTGGATTATTCCGTTGGCTATTCTCCTCATTTGGGAATTGGCTTCTGCCCTTCAGCTGGTTTCAGCGACCATGCTACCTGCTCCTTCCAAGATTGCAGAGCAGTTCATCCGTCTAATCTTGAACGGCGAGTTGCTGGAACATCTCGGGATCAGCTCCTATCGAGCGGGCTTGGGTTTTCTGCTTGGAACAGCTACGGGGCTCATGCTAGGCCTATCCACAGGGCTTGGAAAATTGGCGGAGCGCACACTTGACCCTTCATTACAGATGCTGCGGATGATTCCGCTCCTTTCTCTCATTCCATTATTCATTTTATGGTTTGGTGTAGGAGAGTTTTCAAAAATTCTAATGATTTCGCTAGGCGCGTTTTTTCCTGTTTATGTGAATACATTTCTCGGTATACGAAATGTTGATATGAAGCTGATTGAAGTCTCCCGGATTTACCAGTATTCAAGATGGGAGCTACTTGGCAAGCTCATTATCCCTGCGGCACTTCCTAATATTCTGCTAGGAGTGAGACTGTCTTTGGGCGCGGCGTGGCTAGTCCTTGTTGTTGCTGAAATGATGGGAACCAGTGCAGGCGTCGGCTACATGATACAGGATGCTCGTGCTTACTCACAAACGGATATTGTATTTGTCGGTATTGTAGTCTTTGCGGTTGTAGGCAAGCTCTCGGATTCGGCTGTGCGACTGCTTGAAGACAGATGGCTAAGCTGGCGAGATACGTTCAAGGGATAATCCAAAAATGGAAACAAGAAGGGAAGATATATATGGGGACTAGACAAGAGCAGCTTCATCTAGGGGCATTCATTTATTATACAGGTCATCATCACTATGGCTGGCGCCGCTCGGATTCAGGAGCTGAACAGATTTTTGACTATAAGTTTTACCGGTCCATCGCACAGACAGCTGAACGAGGCAAGTTTGATATGATGTTTCTGGCTGATCTTCTCTATGTAATGGGTGCTGATCAATCGGCTGCAGGGATGCTGGACCCGCTAACGCTCCTGTCGGCATTGGCTACGGATACAGAAAAGCTGGGTTTGACCGCCACGGTGTCGACTACCTATAACGAGCCGTATAACGTAGCTCGAAAATTTGCCACATTGGACCATATCAGTGAAGGCCGCGCAGGATGGAACATCGTGACCTCCCAATTGGATGTGGAAGCAAATAACTATGGACGAACAGAGCATCCTGAGCATGGGCTTCGATATAAAATGGCCCGGGAATTTGTCGAAGTAGCCACTCTGCTCTGGGATAGTTGGGAAGATCACTCCTTAATTGTGGATCGGCAGGCTGGACTATTTGCGGACCCATCTAAATTAAAGGAAGTTTCATATAAAGGGCAGTGGTATTCCACCCAAGGTACGATCAATGTACCTCGTTCGCCGCAAGGATACCCTGTACTCATCCAAGCTGGATCATCCGGACCGGGACAGGATTTTGCTGCCAACTATGGTGAAGTGATTTTCACGGCCCAACAGTCTCTGAATGCTGCGAAAGAGTTCTATAATAACGTCAAATCCAAACTCGCTCTATATGGACGCGAACAAAGCAGTATGAAAATAATGCCTGGTTTATCACCGATTCTGGGTAAGACGGAGGAGGAAGCTCAGAGGAAATATCAAGAACTGCAGGAGTTGATCCCTCCGGCGGCTGCAGTTGGTATGTTATCCGGGATGCTTAAGTTTGACCTTTCGGAGTATCCTGTTGAAGGCCAGTTGCCTGACATTCCAGATCCCGTAGAAGCTTCCAATGGCATGAAAAGCCGGGTACAGCTGATTATGGACATGGCACGAAAAGATAAGTTGTCCATTCTCGAGCTGGGTCGGAGGCTGATAGGGGCAAGAGGGCACATGCAGTTTGTGGGGACCTATGAACAATTGGCTGATTTGATGCAACAATGGTTTGAAGAATATGGTTGCGACGGATTTAACATCATGCCACCCGTTCTGCCGGGAGATTTGAATGAATTTGTGGATCATGTGGTGCCGATTCTTCAAGCACGTGGACTCTTCCGTACGGATTATACGGGCAGCACGCTTCGTGATCATCTTGGGCTGGATCGCCCGGGTATAAGTCATTTTCAAAAAGAGAAGACGTTAGATAAGACCTCCATAACAATATGAAAACAGCTGTTTCAGTCTGATTTTCAATTGCTGGTCTCCCTAATGAAGAAAGAGAAAAGAAGTCGCCTATTGGCGGCTTTTTTTCGTTTGGGACGATATAAGTTCTTGTTCCCAAATAAAAAAAATTCATTTCTTTAAAACTATTTTCGACTCTCAGCTGTCTAACATGCGAAACAACATACAAAGTAAGCTTTATTAAAAATGCGGCAATAATCAAAATATACAGTCGCAACGGGGGTGGACAAACTGAGTAAGGAAAGTACAGCACTAACTGAACAGCAGTTCAGTGATCGTCTGGAGGCATGTAAAGAAAAGCTTTATCGCTTCGCGTTCTCTTATGTGAAAAATGAACAGGAAGCCTTGGAAATTATATCTGAGGCATCTTATAAAGGTTTTCTATCTTATGAAAAAGTGAAAAGTCCTGATTATTTTGAAACCTGGATGACCCGGATCGTCATCAACTGTTCTCTGGATCACATCAGACGAAAGAAGAAATACACGTATATGGAAGACAGTACAATACCGTTTGCAGCCGAGGAGAGTTCCATGGGGCTTGAAGAGCAATGGGATTTATACGAAGCACTTGATCATCTGCATCCCGAAGATAGGGCATTTATCGTTTTGAAATTTTTCCAAGATCAGCGATTCAAGGATATGGCGGAGGCACTGTCCCTGCCGGAAAGCACGGTGAAGACCAGGTTCTATAAGATCTTAAACAAACTCAAAAAACATCTGACCAAGGAAGAGGTTGATTTTACATGACAGGAAAAGAACGATATGAACAGATTAATATCCCATCCGGCCTTTCCGGAGTTATTCAGCAAGCCCGGCAGCGCGCACGAAACCAAAAGCGTAGAAAAATGATGATCTGGCGTAGTTCATCCCTGGTTGCTGCCTGTGCTGCAGTGATGATAACAGCTAACGTTCCAGGTGTAGCCAAGGCATTATCCGATGTACCTGTTATAGGTTCTGTCGTCAAAATTTTGCAAGTTGGTGGTGGCGGGGAGCGCACAGATGGGGTTTCGGTTACAACAACCAAAGAATCGGATACACTAAACATTAATTTTCAGATCGATGGTGAACAGATCACCTCTGCTCCATCGTATACTGTGGATCACAAAGAAGGGCCGAATCGTCTGATCTTCACCTTCAATGGGGTACGTCATCTGGATTATGACAAGTTGGAGAAGGATATTAAAGCACTTAAGAATGTAAAAGATGTCTATCAAAATATCATTTTGGATGATTCCGCGATTGGCTTTGTGGTTGAACTTAAGGATGATGTCGATTATTCCGTGTCAGAGTATCAGCAGCCTGGATATATTCAATTGAAGCTTTCTTCCGACGGGAAGTCAACGCAGTCGCATAAACTTTTCTTCGTACGGAGCGAAGACATGGAGCAGGGTGAAGCATTGGCTATGTTGGCTGAACAGTATTCTGCCGATGGCAGCAGCGTAGTGCAGACCCAAAATGGGAAATTCACCGTCGTTATGGGTGCCTTTGAGAATCGTGCAGATGCAGAGAAACACCTGAAAGAATTTACTGACCGGGAAGACTACAGTGAACCACTGCATGTCGACAGCTGGGGGAGTAATGAAAATCCTCAATAATGGAAGAAGCCTGCCCTAGCGCAGGCTTTTTTTGTTGTAACTATGAGATGTGGAGATGTGTAATCTTACATCGTTGTCAGTATTGTGTAAGTTTGATCGATAGGAGCTGAAGTGGCCTTAATATACACTTAAAACAATTCAACGCACTACATTCACACCTTTAGGAGGCCAAACAATGAAAAGTGCATATGCGGATCTACTGAAAATATTAAGTAAAAACAAGCTATCTATTCGGTTGAGGAAATCATTCGGATGTACCGAGATACTTGGGCTGAAATAGATTTAACGCAAATTCGCAAAAATATCATAGAGATCCGCAAATTTCTACCACGTTCGACCAAACTAATGGCCGTTGTTAAAGCAAATGCATACGGCCATGGAGATATCGAGACGAGCAAAGAAGCAGTAGAGGCAGGCGCGGATTATTTAGCGTGTGCCTTCATTGAAGAAGCCATCCGCCTAAGGAATGCGGGCTTAAAACAACCGATTCTTATTTTGACTCCGATTCGTCCTGAACTTGTACCTTTGGCTCTGGAACATAATTTGATGCTTACCGTTACACAAGCGTCTTGGTTTCAGGAGATGAGAAAATACAAGCCTGTTCACACCATGCATAAGTTATCTGTGCATGTGAAAATGGATACTGGACTTGGGAGAATCGGTATACGCACGCAAGAAGAGTGGCTTGAAATGGTTCCGTGGCTCAGAGCACCAGATGTAGTAGTCGACGGTTTCTATACTCATTTCGCGACAGCAGGCGAGGCAGACAACCGTTATCTACAGCTTCAGATTCAACGCTTCCTGGAAATGAAAGAGTGGAGCAGTATTTCACGGATTCCAATCAATCATTACCACTGTGCGGGAAGTGTGGCAGCACTTCGATTTCCGGAATTGTGCATGGATATGGCTCGAATAGGAGCTGCAATCTATGGCTTTTATCCGGAAAAATTAGTACCTAACATCCAACTAAAACCAGCATTCAGTTTACACAGTAGACTCTTGCAAACGAAAAGATTAAAAAAAGGCGAATATGTGGGTTACAACAATGCTTATCAAACAGACTCAGATCAATGGATCGGAACAGTGCCTATCGGCTATGCCGATGGATGGTCGCAGAGAATGCAAAATACGGAGGTGTTGGTGGAAGGGGTTCGTGCAGAAATTATAGGGAAAATCTCCATGGATCAATTGATGGTCAAGCTTCCCATGTATTTTCCGGAAGGATCAAAGGTGACCTTCATTGGCTATTCAGGTGAGCAGGAAATTCCGATTCAGGTACTGGCCAATCATATCGGTGGTGTCTCTCAAGAAATAACGAGTTCCATCACGGACAGAGTGTTACGAATTTATAAAGAAGGTGGGGAAGTTCATCATGAATTCACGGGAAGTCGTACAAAAACATATTGAAATCAGCGTAAGTAACGAAGAACGGTTTCAAGGACACTTAGTTTTAATAAATGATCAAAACCCAATCAGAAGGCAAGTACAAGTCCATCAACTAGAGTCACTGGATTCCTTGCCTTCAATAAAGAAGTTAAATAAGGAGATGCTTCTGGAGAAGCAGTGTTTCAATCAATTTCATGCTCTGCTTAAAGCTTGTGGGGGGACGGATGAAATTGTCGCCGTCAGCGCATATCGAACAAAAGAAGATCAAGTCCAGATCTATCAAGATTGTTTGATAGAACAGGGTTCGGAATATACTTCCAAATACGTTGCCTTGCCTGACCATAGTGAACACCAAACGGGGTTGGCTATCGATGTGGGTAAATTGAAATCGAATATCGATTTTATTGCTCCTTCCTTTCCGGACACGGGCATTTACAAGTCCTTCAGACAACATGCCATACAATTCGGTTTTATCCTTCGATATAAACAAGAAAAAGAATCGATCACTCGTATTGCTTATGAGCCCTGGCATTTTAGATATGTAGGATATCCCCATTCCAAAATCATGGAAGAAAACAAGCTATGTTTAGAGGAGTACATCGATTTTGTACAGCAATATCGGTACTCTGGAGAGCAGCTTACAATTAAAGAAAAGGACATGACAATCCAGATATATTATGTTTCCGCGGATAAAGGGACATCTAGCCATATCCCGATCTTGAGCTGTGATTCTTATCGCATATCAGGAACGAATCGTGAAGGATTCATTGTTACGACTTTCTCCAAAAATTAAGTTATAGCAATAAGGATGATCTAGATTCATATCACATTTTAGGAGGCTTTTACGATGCAGAAGAAGTCGATTGCGGTATTGTTTGGCGGATGTTCAGGGGAGTATAACGTTTCTTTGAGCTCAGCCGCTTCAGTGATTGAAAATTTGGATACCGAAAAATACAATCTTGTGTTAATTGGAATTACAGAACAAGGTTCTTGGCTCCGATATAGTGGAACGGTTGAGGATATTCGCAATGATCGATGGCATTTGCATCCGAGTTGTAACCCATCCTTTTTCTCGCCGAGCAGAGAAGTCAAAGGACTCATTGAGCTAGTTCATACGGAACATCATGTAACAACGATTGATGTTGTGTTTCCAGTGCTTCACGGCAAATACGGTGAGGATGGAACCCTGCAAGGATTATTGGAACTGTCGGGTATACCGTTTGTTGGATGTGGCATGTTATCCTCTGCGTTATGTATGGACAAGGAACTGGCTCATAAACTGGTGCAGGCAGCAGGCATAGATACGCCGTGTTCCCTTACAATACATAGGAGTGAACGGATGGAAGAAGTGTTATCAGAAGCAGAAGCACTGGGCTTCCCACTCTTTGTTAAGCCGGCTAGATCAGGATCATCATTAGGCATATCGAAGGTGAACAATAGGAAAGAGTTGATTACTGGAATTGAACACGCCTTCATACACGACAGCAAAGTTGTCATTGAGCAAAATATTAATGGTTTTGAAGTGGGGTGTGCTGTATTGGGCAATTCTGATCCCAAAATCGGCATGATTGATGAGATTGAACTACAGGGGCACTTTTTTGACTTCTCGGAAAAGTACTCCTTGATCAGTTCGAAGATTCACTTGCCAGCCCGCATTAATGAGGACACTGCAATAAAGGTTAAAGAGAGTGCCTTGACTATTTATAAAACGCTTGGGTGCAGAGGGTTTGCGCGAGTAGATATGTTCCTGACCACTGACGGAAGAATTGTGTTTAATGAAGTTAACACGATACCTGGTTTCACGTCGAATTCCCGCTATCCTAACATGCTCCAAGCTAGCTGCATGACTTATGCAGATATTCTTAACCAGCTCATAGAGCTTGCCATTGATGAGAACTGAGAGCGGCCAAATGGAACATAAAACTGAAAAGAAATATTTGATTACCCATTGTGTAATAATACATAATGGGTAATAGTATTATCATGAAGGAATGAAGACTAAATCTACCCTAACAGAAGGGCGGGCATTATTTAGCGATGAATAAACCAAGTTTGCGTGATATCAAAAGAGAGGCAACCACCAAAGCGCTGGCCAGCGCAGCGTTTGAACTTGCGGTTGAGCGGGGATTGGATGGATTCATTATCGATGATCTCGTTCAAAGGGCTGGGTACTCCAGAAAAACGTTTGCCAACCATTTCTCTTGTAAAGAAGAAGCGGTAGCCATGGCGGCAATACTTACAACAGACCATTACGATGACGAGCCATTCAATGAAATTACACAACAAAACATACTGCCGTTGGATGCTCTATATGTATTGATAAAGAGATCACTAACCGCAGAGTATGTTTCTAAAATGCGTCAACTCGTATCGCTTTCCAAACAGTACCCGACGCTAGAACCCTATCTTCTCAGCGTGCTTTCTCGTTTGCAAGCTACGGCTCAGGAAACACTAACCGATTTATCCCAGGGACGGTATCCCCAAGGATACTCCCATCTTCTTTCGGGGGCTGTATACGGCGCTGTCCTTGCGATATTCGACGGAAGTATCAACGTGCTGCTTTCAGGGCAAGGGACAACAAATTCTCCTGGGGAGATGACGTTGGATCAATATTTGGATGACATGTTCAACTACTTGCGAATCGGATTTTAGAAAACTCCTGAAAGGATGGGGAACATGATGAGAGTTACAACTAAAATGATTGACAAACAATTAAGAGTGAAAGGCAAACTGATTGATTTATTAATGAAATCTTCTCATGAAGAAAAGTGGCTTAACTCGATGAGGAAAATCAAAAAAAGATCGGATTCAACAGCGGGGAAAGACATCGACGGTTTACAGTGTAGTGAAGAATGGATACCACGTACAAGTGATGGCTCCAAGATACGTGTTCGAATTTATAAACCTCTACATGCCAAAGGTAATGCGCCAGGTGTTCTTTGGACACATGGAGGGGGATATGCCATGGGAAACCCGGAGCAATTCGGGGCAACCTACAAAAAATTAATTGATGCAGGGAACTGTGTAGTCGTTGCACCAGATTATCAATTATCGATTGATGCTCCCTATCCAGCAGCGTTAGATGATTGTTATGATACCCTTTTATGGATGAAAGGCCATGTGAAAGAACTTGGGATTAGAGAGGATCAACTCATGGTAGGCGGAGAAAGCGCTGGAGGGGGTCTAACCGCTGCACTTACTCTTTACGCCAGAGATAAGGGAGAAGTAAACATTGCATTTCAAATGCCGCTGTATCCCATGATCGATGATAGAATGATTACTGAATCCGCTAAGGACAATAATGCCCCCATTTGGAACTCTGATTATAATCAGTGGGCTTGGAAATTGTATCTTGGCGAATTGGTAGGGAAGGATGTACCTCCCTATGCGGCTGCTGCCCGAGCTACCGACTACAGCAATCTTCCTCCGACAGTCACTTTTGTTGGTGATTTAGAACCGTTTCGAGACGAAACGATTCAATATGTAGAAAACTTAAGAAAAGCAGGTGTACCTGTTGATTTTGAACTCTACAAAGGCTGCTATCATGGCTTTGATATCATTCAACCCAATGCAGAAGTGAGTAAAAAGGCAGTTTCAGTTTTTATTCAATCATTTAAATATGCAGTGGATCATTATTTTGCTGAGCAGACAGCGAAATAATGATATTAAAAGGCGGACATTCCATAGCATAGGAATGTCCGCCTTTTATAAACGAATTCTTGAATTATTTATCTATTCAACTTAAACCGTTGCTGCAACGTGCTTTTCACGAGCAATCTTGGTTGCATCAACCATGTTGCGCAAGGAAGCGACGGTTTCTTCGAGTCCACGAGTTTTGAGACCGCAATCCGGATTAATCCAGAACAATTTAGGGTCCAGCACACGCAAGGCGCGTTCGATCATGCTTGTCATTTCATCCACACTTGGAACACGTGGGCTATGGATATCGTATACGCCAAGTCCAATACCCAGTTTATAAGTGTTCAACTCAAAGCTGTGAATCAGTTCACCGTGACTGCGGGATGTCTCGATCGAAATAACATCGGCATCCATCGCTTCGATGGAATCAATCATGTCATGGAATTCGCAATAGCACATATGTGTGTGAATTTGAGTTGTGTCTTGAACCGTGCAAGTAGAGATACGGAAAGCTTTGACAGCCCAAGCCAGATAATCGGCTTGCTCGTTTTCCTTCAACGGCAGTCCTTCGCGAACCGCTGGCTCATCGACCTGGATCATACCAATACCTGCTTGTTCCAACGCTTCGACTTCTTGTCTCAGTGCATACGCCAATTGATATGCGATATGCTCGCGCGGAATGTCTTCCCGTACAAATGACCAGTTCATGATGGTGATCGGTCCAGTCAGCATACCTTTTACAGGACGTTGTGTCTGGGACTGTGCATATTTGGTTTCTTCAACGGTCATTTCTCCGGTAAATGCAACGTCTCCGAAAATAATTGGTGGTTTTACGCAACGGGAACCGTATGATTGAACCCATCCGAATTGTGTAAAGGCAAACCCTGCAAGTTTTTCGCCAAAGAACTCTACCATGTCGGTACGCTCAAACTCACCATGTACGAGAACATCGATCTCGATCTCTTCCTGAATTTTGATCCAGATATCAATTTGATCCCGGATGAAGGCAGCATACTGCTCATTGTTCAACTCACCCTTACGCCACAATTGACGTGCTTTACGCACTTCTGCGGATTGTGGGAAGCTGCCGATAGTCGTTGTCGGGAAAAGTGGCAATTTCCATTTGTTCTGCTGCGCGATATGACGCTCGGCAAACGGTCGGGAACGTTCCGGCTGTTGAACGCTGAGTGTTGCCACGGCTTCTTGAACAGCAACACGATTGCGCTCTTCGGATTGCTGGAGAGCCTGGATCGTACGATCGGAATTTTCAATTTCAGCGATGATTCCAGCATTTCTTGAAGTCAATGCTTTCGTCAACAGAACGATCTCGTCCAACTTTTCATCTGCAAACGCCAGAGCATTTTTCAGTTCGGATGTGAGTTTAGTTTCACGCTCTGTCGTTACCGGAACATGAAGCAAACTGCATGAGGATTGCACGATTAAACGTTCAGGTGTCACGAGTTCAGCCAGTTCATCCAACAGCTTCAGTTTTCCTGGCAAAGAGGCTTTCCAGATCCCACGGCCGTCAATAACCCCAGCACCCAAAACTTTATCCGCTGGGAAACCGGACGCTTGAATGGACTGAATGTTACCCGTAGCTCCATGTACAAAATCAAGTCCGATACCTTGAACCGGTAGGGCAACAATGTTGCTATAGTTCTCTACGGATTCAAAGTAGGTTTGCAGCATAATGTTCAGACCTGGTACAGCAGATGCAAACGTCTCATAAATTTTACTCAGCAGCTCTAGGTCAGCATCACTTGTTTTGGTAACGAGGATTGGCTCGTCAATCTGTACCCACTGAACTCCTTCATTTGCAAGCTCTTGAAGCACTTGTACATAGAGCGGAAGCAGGCGGTCCAGCCAAGCGTTCGTTTCGGATTTATCATATCCTTTGGACAGCTTCAGGAAGGTCAACGGTCCGACAAGAACCGGTTTTCCTTCAATACCGAGCTTCTCTTTAGCTTCGCGATAAGCAATAAGTGGTTTATTTTCCGTAAGGGCAGGGGAAGCACCGTCCAGTTCAGGCACGATATAGTGATAGTTCGTGTTAAACCATTTTGTCATTTCACTTGCTGCTGCATCTTTCGTTCCCCGTGCAATTCCGTAATAGACGGACAAAGGTACAGCGCCACCGTCATATGCAAACCGTTTTGGAACAATTCCGAACATAACGGCAGTATCCAGAATGTGATCATAGTAACTGAAATCATTGACAGGAATAAGATCGATACCTTTTTCTTGCTGCTTGCGCAGGTGATCTAACCGAATCTCCTGCAATTTTGCTTGAAAATCTGTTTCTTCGAGCTTACCTGACCAGAATGCCTCCAAGGCTTTCTTCCATTCCCGATCCGCACCAATTCGTGGATATCCCAATACACTGCTTTTTGCCATGACGTAAAACTCCTCTACAATATGTTACCAAAAAGTTATCACATATCCGGAGTTATAATGTAATTCCATTAAGTTATATCTAGCTATAGCCTATGGCTATACCAAAAAGAGGTTGAGAAAACCGCTGTCGATTCAGACTGGGTTAATCGATCGTTTTAGTATATAATGACGTTTGATTCAGAAAGGAGAGGTATCCATAATGCGCGGAATAGGGGCATTCACAGGTTCAAGGCATTTCCGATTGAATGAGGTTACTGAGGGTGTATTTGCTGCGATTGCAGTTCCCGGTACAGGTTCATTGGGCAATGCCACAATAGTTGACTTAGGCGATGAAACGCTAGTTGTGGACACATTCACGACGATACAGGCTGCAGAGGATTTGCAGGCAGCCGCTGAGTACCTCACGGGTAGAAAGGCTTCTTATGTAATCAACACGCATTGGCATAGTGACCACACATGTGGCAATCAAGTATTTGTCCCTGCAGCACAGATTATTTCCACATCGATTACTCGCGAAATTATGGATACTTTTGTTAGGAACAGGATAACGCAGCAGTTGGCAAAACCTGAAGCGATATATGATGCTATAGACGAACTCGATGAACAAATACAACGAGAGACAAACGAAAAGTTAAGACAGGAAATGCAATGGGATAATGCCAGTGACCGTGAATATATGAAGATGCTCCCCGATCTGGTATATTCATTACCGAACTTAACGTTTGATCAGCACATGACTATTCATGGCAGTAAGCGCAGTGTTGAACTTATTACTTTTGGCGGAGGTCATACTCAAAGCGATGCCCTGGTGTTTATTCCGAAAGACAGAATTGCGATAATGGGGGATCTGGTCTTATCTAAACATCATCCGGTTCTCATGTATGCTAATCCTCAGCAATGGCTGGATATTTTGAACAAAGTCGAACAGCTGGATATAGAAATCATCGTACCGGGGCATGGAGAAGTATGTTCATTGAACGCACTACATGAAGTCAAAGACTACATAACGGATCTATTGGAAATTGTGACCGATGCTGCTCAAAGAAACCAAAGCTTGGACGAAATTACTGTACCATCAGCCTATCAGGAATGGTTCTTCACTACGTATTTCAAGTCCAATTTGCAAAGCATGCATGAGTGGATCAAGAAAAGTGGTAAAAGTTGAACCTGACTCGATCCGTTATTGTCCTCACATCATACTTATAGTTTTTAAGAAGTCGCCCTATAAGGCGACTTTTTTGTTTTGATCCTTCTCAGCAGGTACTATTCAGGATCATGGTTGTTAAGAAGATAGACTCATAATAGAGACTCCTTAACAAATGTTGGGGAGCTTTTTTTTCGTTTTTTCAATCGTTTTTTATCTCGATTAGAAGGGACAGCTATACTTGATGCATAATAATGATAACTAGATCATTGTTGAACTGGAAAATGTGGAAAGGGTGATTTGATGGGTGTACCTACTTTTCTTGAAACAGGTCATATGACTGAAGGTTTTCCAATCAAGGTAATTCATACCGAGGAACAGTTTAATTTTGCCGCACACTGGCATGAAGAGGTTGAATTGGTTGTAGTCAATGGGAAAAGCGCGAGAATTGGCATCAATAACCATGTATTTGACCTTGAACGCGGAGATGTGCTGCTTATTAAACCGGGAGACATTCACTGTTTCTTGCCAGGTACAGATCATTTAACTATTATCCTGTTTCGGCTGGAGTTATTAACGGGAAGCTTCACAACCGAAAAAGAAACCCATGACCTGGGTGAGCTTTTCAACAAAACGACGGTCATCCCGTCCAACCTTTGTAATGAGAAAAATCTTGGGAAATATATAGATGCTTTAGCGAATGAAGAGAAAGATCAACAGGCGGGGTATCGCTGGTTAATGGTTGCCAGATTATATGATCTCATCGTTCATATGCTGCGCACAAAGGCACCGATTACAGATGAATTAACTTCAGGATGCCTTTGTACGCCTTCCAAAAAGTTTGAATTTCTTGAATCGGTCTGTGAATACCTGGAGGAGCACTACGCTGAACCCGTCAAACTGGATCAAGTCGCAGAGCACATTAAATTCAGCAAGTTTCACGTATGTAAATTGTTTAAAGAGATCAAAGGAATCACACTGATGGAATACCTGAATCATTTTCGAATAATCAAATCAGAATGGGCGTTATTGTTTCGCGACGAATCTATTCTGGATATTGCCATTGGTCATGGGTTCAACAATGTGAACTCATACAACCGTCTGTTCAAAAAATATAATGATTGTACCCCGTCCGAATTTCGCAAGAAGCATCGTACAAATATCACAACATATGAAGGATGATTCACAATATTTGGGGAGAAAGCCTTCTCCAAAATCCATATACTCTAATAAATTGTAAGCGTTTCCTTTTTGAAGGAGGGGGCCCATGAAGAAGTTTAAGCTTAAATATATCTCCATGATTGCACTCGTAAGCGCAGTGTTAATGGTGTCCGGCTGCCAACCAAGTGGAGCCAACCAGTCCAAGCAGGAGGAAATCACCGTCTGGAGTTTTACGGATGAAGCAGGTTATGCTATTGAAAAATTCGAGGAGAAATATCCTAACATTAAGGTGAATTTTGTCAATATTCCGGGCAATTTCTACATCACCAAGCTTAAGTCTGCACTACAGACAACGTCTAAGGCTCCGGATGTGTTTATGATCGAGAATGCAAATATAAGAGAGCTAATTGATGTGCCTTATCTGGAGAATTTATCGGCAGCACCGTATAACGCCAATGAATTAATTCCAGAGCAATATGCTTTTGTGCAGGCTAATGAGAAGGATAGCGAAGGAAATATTAGAGCGATCGGTTATCAGGGAACGCCTGGAGGTATTTATTATCGGAGAGATCTGGCCAAAGAATATTTGGGTACGGACGACCCGGAGAAGGTAGCGCCGCAAATTGATACATGGGAGAAGATATTCGAGATTGGAGAGAGAGTTGAGCAGGAGAGTGGAAATAAAGTTCATGCCCTTGCCAACTGGAATGCGATATCCAATTCATATGATGGTATCCCTTGGGTTAAGGATGGGAAGTTAGTCATCGATCCTACTTATATGAAGGTGCTTGACCTTGTTCGTGAAGCCCGTCAGCGGCATGTGCTTGCAGAGTTGGATGATGGTAGTGCCGGATATGCGGCTTCGATGCAAAAAGGCCAAGTGATGTTCTATCCGGGAGCAACCTGGGCGTTGCAATACACCTTTAAGGCGAACGCTCCGGATACCGAAGGATTTTGGGGTCTCGCGCCGGGGCCATCCGCTTTTAGTGCCGGTGGAACTTATATTGCGATGTACAGCAAAAGTGACAAAAAGGATCTGGCCTGGAAGTTTATTGAGTTTTATAACTTTGATCATGAATTTCTCTCTGGGCTGGCGAAGGAACAGGACTATTTCACAAGTAACATGGTCGTGAATGATCAGCTTGCGGGATCTGTATCTTCAGCGTATTTGGGAGGGCAGAAGCATTTTGAGTTTTTCTCGGAAGCAGCCAAGCAGGTTCCTGTATATGAGCGAACCAAATATGATTCAACCATTAACAATGACATCTTCAAAAATGTTCTCCAGTTGTATCTCAATAATGACATTCAGACCAAAGAAGAAGCCGTAAAACGAATCAAGCGTGATGTCAAATTGAGATTTCCGGAGCTGGAAGTGGATTAGCTTAGAAGTAAGCGAATGCCTTTTAATCATCCGATGACTGGGGGTACAAATCATGTTTGCCAAGTCAATCCGCAAAGATCATTACGGATACTATTTCATTGCTCCGTTTTTCATTCTTTTCGCCATTTTTGGGCTATACCCCATTCTGTATTCTCTCTATATCAGCTTCACCAACTTTGATGGGATTACTACGCCAGACTTCGTCGGAATGGGTAACTATATTGCTGTTCTGCAAGATCCTTTGTTCTACAAGACATTATTTAATACTCTTTTTATCTGGGGTGTCTCTGTGGTCCCACAACTTACTGTTTCGCTTGTACTCGCCTTTATCCTCAACGACAAGTTACTTAAGGGAAGAGACTTTTTCAGAGCGGTTTATTTCTTTCCCAACATCGTTACCGCTGCATCATTGGGTCTGCTTGTGAGTCTGATCTTTGATTGGCAATCCGGCGGTTTAAATCATTTTCTGGTTCAAGTTGGATTTATCGATGATCCAATTAACTGGAAAAATGATCCTTGGTTTATGCGACTGATTGTTTCATCCATTCTGTTCTTTCAATACTTTGGTTACTCCATGGTCATCTATCTGGCAGGGCTGCAGGGTATTGATCCGGCACTGCAGGAAGCCGCTCAAATGGATGGGGCGAAAAAGAAACATATTTTCATTCATATCATCGTTCCAATGCTCCGTCCAATCATTCTATTTCAGATGATCACGTCCATTATTGGGGGTATTCAGATTTTCGATCAGCCGTTTACATTGACGAATGGAACGGGTGGTCCGGATCGTGCAGCCATGACGAGTATTATGTATCTGTATAATGTGGCATTCCAAAGTACACGTTTTGGTTATGGGGCGGCCATTGCATTCTGTCTGTTCATCATCATTATCCTGCTATCGGTCGTATCCTTCATGATGACGAAGCGCAAGAGCCGTGCATAGGGAGGGGGAAATGAAATGCCAACCGTCAAACCAGTCGAACAACAAAAAGTTACTCTACAGCAGTACGATACTGTGAGGCGTCTGACACTGGGCAAAGTCATTATTTATCTGTGTTTGATTAGCCTAGCCGTGCTCTGTATCATTCCATTTTATCTCATGCTCATCTATTCCACACATAATAATGCGACGATTGCATCGACATTTACGTTTCTGCCAGGCCCCTTCTTGCTGGATAATTATACGAACATGGCTTCCAAAATCAATATCTGGCGCGGGTTTGCCAACAGCTTTTTCATTGCCGGAACGTCTACGGTGCTATCTTTGTATATCGGTTCACTAACGGCTTATGGCTTCGCCAAGTTCAAGTTCAAAGGTCGCAACTGGCTATTCCTGTTCTTGCTTGCCACCATGATGGTGCCTGGGCAGCTCGCGCTGATCGGGATGTATCGTCTGTTCAGTACGTTAGGTTTGCTGGACAGCTATGCAGCGATCATTTTGCCGGCAGCGGCGAATGCATTTAATGTGTTTTTTATCAAACAATTTATGGAGAGCAGCATTCCAGACGAGATTATTGAATCTGCACGTGTAGATGGTGCAGGGGAGTTCCGCACGTTCAATCAGATTGTCTTGCCCATTCTGGGACCGGCCATATCGGCCCTTGGCATATTCACCTTTATCGGTTCGTGGAATAATTTTCTCACGCCGCTGGTCCTGTTTTTCTCCCTGGATAAATACCCGCTTCCGGTACTCGTTGCGCTGGTACAAGGATATTATGGAATGGATTACGGACTGTTGTATTTGGGTGTTGCGATCTCGATCTTGCCTATTATCATTGTCTTTGCGATATTCTCCAGACAAATTATAGGCAGCGTTGCATTAGGTGCGGTTAAGGGATAGCACGTGTACGGAAATAGTCGCCTTTTTGGCGGCTTTTTTTGTTGTTTTACATGATATTTCTATGTCGCTGGGCACTTAAATCATGGACATCGATGCCTGAAAATTGGTGGATTACCTTTTTGAAAGCCCTTTCCTAAATCTATGATATACTACGATATGACTGAATACTATGTACACCAAGATAGTCCCCTTATAGTTTGCCTTCACTTTACTTGCAAAGGAGATGTCATGATGTTTAATGTTCTTGTTGTTGACGATGAGTGCGTGCAAAGAGAAGGCATTAAGGATTTGATCTCTCACTACGGCTTTCCCTTTCAAGTATTGGAAGCCGAGAACGGAAAGAGCGCAGAGCGAATTCTGGTAGAGAACGCGATTGATATCCTCATCACCGACGTCAAAATGCCTCTTATGGACGGACTAGAGCTTAGCAAACAAGCCAGGAAAACGCAGCAGAATATAAAGATTGTGATCTGCAGCGGTTATGATGAATTTGAATATGCCCGCAGTGCCATTCGACTGGGTGTGGTTAATTATTTGCTCAAGCCACTGGTTAGGGAAGAGTTTCTACAGGTGATGGAGGATATCACGCAGATCCGTGCTTATGGCGGAGGTCCCGAACCGGAATCCGTGGAATCGAAGGTCATTCGACAGGTGAAGGATTATGTGAAGGATAACCATCAGAGAGATATTTCATTATCCGAGGCAGCCCACGATGTTTATCTATCTCCAGGGTATTTGAGCATTTTGTTTAAAAAAGAGACTGGGGAGAACTTCTCGAAATATTTGACCGATTATCGTTTGCGGCGTGCAAGCCATCTGCTGGCTCATTCGAATATGAAAATCAATGATATTGCAGGGGCCGTTGGCATCGACAATCATTCTTATTTTGCCAAGCTGTTCAGAAACAGGTTTGGCGTCAGTCCGTTACAGTTCAGAGAGTGCGGGGTGCTTCATGATCGGATGGATCAAGAGCAAATTCAATGATATCAGGTTCCGAAACAAGCTGCTGTTATCCCATTTGGTGATTGCACTCATTCCGATCCTTCTGCTTGGACTGCTCTCCTTCATACAGTCTTACCGTATTCAAATGAAGGAGTTGCGGAGCGAAGCTGTAGCGAGTCTGGAGCAGGTGGCCAACATTATGGATTATAAGATTAATCGCTACAATACGCTAAGTGAGTTCATGGTGCTTAACCGGGATTTATCACAAATATTTACGAAAGACTACGAAGATAATTATTATAATATGTACCTGGATTTCCGGGACATTCTGGAGCCATTGATTTCGAACATCCGGCTGATGGATGATGATATTGAAGGCATTACCTTTTATACATCCGGGGAGTTATTGGGGATCCGCAATAATATTTTGCCAATTGGGGATCTCAAGAGTAAGGCTTGGTATGACGGATTTCGAGGCAGGCGTTGGATTGTGGATGGGGAGAAGCTTTATCTCGTTCAGGAACTGATCAGCAATCCGAAAGACAGCAATTTTATGGTGATCTCCATTCAGCATGATAGCATCTTTGCAGATCTGGACAATCTGTCGGAACATGTAGCTGTTCATATTGAGGACGCGAAGCAGCATGTGATATTTCAGGAAAACCACAAGCGTGTTGCTGTGCCCGCAGGTTCGAAAGTTGGGGAGTCTGGCGATCTAAGTCTTAGCCGCTCACTCGCCAACAACGGCTGGACCATTCACTATAATCTGCTGAATACCAATGCGTACGCCAATGCAATGAGTATTTTTCAAATTACGCTGTTTGTCATCATCCTCAGCCTGGTCATTACCTTCCTGCTCATTTATGTCATCTCTAATAACTTTACGCAAAGAATTATCCATATCAAGAACAAGGTGGACAAGGTAGAGCGGAACAATCTGGATGTGATTATCCGGAGTTCATCCAGGGATGAATTTGGTGAGCTGACTAACGGTATCGGTAAAATGCTGACAAGGATCAACAGCCTGATCTCTCAGGTGTATCACGCCGAAATTGCCAAGAAGGAAAGTGAATATAACAAGTTGATTAGTCAGATCAACCCTCACTTCCTGTACAATACCCTTTCATTTATACGCTGGAGGGCCGAGAAAAAGGTGGATATAGAAACGAGTTATATGGTATCTGCATTAGCCCGTTTCTATAGAACAACACTAAACCAGGGGAAGAATATGGCCACCATTGAGGCTGAGGTGCAGCATATTAAAGCGTATCTGGATTTGCAGCTCATCATGAACGATGGTCGATTTGATGTGGATTACCATATCAATGACGAGGTATTACATACCGAGGTGATTCATTTTATTTTGCAGCCAATTGTGGAAAATGCCATCAAGCATGGTTTTGTGGAGGCAGATGCGATAGATTATCGCATTCACATTACAGTTAACCGGGTGGGAGAAGGGATTAAACTAACCGTTTGTGATAACGGTGTTGGCATGACGCCTATGCAGACGGCAGGGTTGTTAACAGGAGAGAACGGCGGATGTGGTGTTCGGAACGTTAATGACCGAATCAAGCTGTATTATGGTCGGGATTACGGGCTCGTTATTCATAGTGAGCCAGGCAGCGGAACGGAAGTGTCAATCGTCCTTCCTGCCACATGATTGCGTGTAGTTACATTAAAAACATAGCGTTAGTACGGAAGCGGTTGCTGTTGCGACCGCTTATTTGTTACTGTTATAAACTTTTAATACAGAGAAATAAAGTAAATTGGAGGTCATAAAAAAAGTGTTACATATCCGAAAAATGTGGCATATACGCCAATTGTGAAAACGCATACAATTTGGTTATCAAAAGCAAATCAGATAAAGGGGATGACAGAATGAAGAAGCGCAGTAAGATGGCTACGCTGCTGATCGGAAGCATGATGATAGCTGTAGTCAGTGGTTGTACCGGGGGCAATAACGAGAGTGCACAACCGCAAATTTCACAACAGGACTATGAACCTTATGGTAAATATGAGACACCCGTGGAATTTACGATTGGCCGAAATACCAATCATGTGAACAATCTGCCTGCCGGCGATACCATTGAAAACAATTTGGCTACACGCTATGTAGAAGACCGGGTGAACGTCAAGGCCAAGGTAGCTTGGGAAACAGATGATATGGATCAGAAGCTGTCACTCTCGATGACGACAGGCGACCTCCCGGATGTAATGCTTGTCAGCCGCGAAATATTTAATCAACTGGTGGATAACGATCTCATTGCCGACATGACAGAGGTGTACGAGAAGACAGCATCCGAGGGTGTTAAAAATATTTATGGTTCCTACGGAGATTTGCTGCTGAATCAGGTAAAGGTGGACGGTAAAATCATGGGTCTGCCTATGACAAATATCGGAAACCAGCACCAATTGCTGTGGGTCCGGAAGGATTGGGTGGATAAAGTAGGCGCGAAGCTCCCGGAATCCGTCGAGGATGTATGGAATCTCGCGAGAACGTTTGTGGAGAAGGACGTTTCGGGAACAGGCAAGACGGTAGGCATGGTCATGGATTCCAATGCGATGAACTTTACGCCGATCTTTGCTGCACACGGTGCCTTTCCGATGAACTGGATTCAGAAGAACGGTCAGGTTGAATATGGATCTGTTCAGCCTGAAGTGAAGCAAGCGCTGACAGAGTTGAGTGCCATGTATAAAGAAGGTTTGATTGATAAACAGTTTGCTGTCCGGTCGAGTGAAGAGAAGGAAGCTCTCGTCATCAACGGACAGGCCGGAATGGTGTTTAATCCATGGTGGATCGGCTACACCAACTACAAGGATTCCATCAAACAAGATCCTGAAGCAGTCTGGGTTGCCGTATCTGCACCAGTGGATGAAAATGGCAAGTTCAAGACGATCCGGCAAGATCCGGTGGGCGGTGGCATTGTCGTTGTGAAGAAGGACTTTGCGCATCCTGAAGCGATTATGAAATCAGTCAATTTAACAACGGATTTCCTGTACTCCTTAACGGAGGACGCAATCAATTACAAGAAAGAGCATGCTGACGAGTTGCTCACCGATGCAAGCCGCTGGAACAATGATCCTACCCAGATTCCGATGCAAGTGGATTATGACGATGTGCTAAAGCGGTATTACGATGATCTGATCAAGGCGGATGAGGCCGGAGATGCTTCCGCTGTTCAAGAAGATCGAATGGTTTCTTTCAAGGCCTATCAGGAATTCAAAGAGAAAGGTAATGCGATCGATGCAAACACCTATGGTGAATATCTCTCCCGGATCGAGGGACAGCGTGAGGCGAATAACCCGAATTTGGAAGTGATTCCCGCAGGCTTCTACGGAACAACCGAGACGATGAAGCTGAAGTGGGCGAATCTGCAGAAGCTCGAAGAGGAAACCATGCTCAAGATCATTATGGGGGAAGCCCCTGTAGATGAATTCGATAAGTTTGTCGACACTTGGAAACGTACGGGTGGTGACGAGATTACAGAAGAAGTCAACGAGATGAGCAACAGATAAGGATCGCGTGAGCTTAGGTGCGGAAGCCTGATGGTGGACTTCCGCACGGGCTTTCGTCGATAAAGCCTGTCCAATTAGGCACATGATGGAGGTGGAAAGGACAATGCCGCAAATGGAAACAACCGTTAATCAAGAGCGGGAAGTGCGTTACCGGAGCAAAAAGAAACGTAAAACCTTTGACGAAATGACCTATCATTTTATGCTGCTGCCTGGCATGATCATGCTGTTCATTTTCTCAATTGTACCGATGTTCGGGGTCGTGATGGCATTCCAAAAGTTCATTCCTGCCAAAGGAATATTCGGGTCAAAGTGGGCAGGGCTTTCCAATTTCACATATATGTTTCAACTGCCGGACGCGAAGCAGATTTTCATTAATACATTGGTTATCGCGGTTGGAAAGATTGCTCTAGGGTTGATTGTACCCATCGTATTCGCTTTGCTGTTAAATGAGGTGCGTCTGAAAGTATTCAAGAGTACAATTCAAACCATCGTCTATTTGCCGCATTTTATGTCCTGGGTGGTTCTGGGCACCATGCTGACCATGATCTTTTCTTTCGACGGCATGGTGAATAACTTCCTTGAGTTTCTCGGACTGGAGCGGATTATGTTTCTGGCGAGTAATGACTGGTTTAGGCCGCTGCTCATTGTGACGGATACGTGGAAGGAATTTGGCTACGGGACGATTGTCTATCTGGCTGCATTAACGGCAATCAACCCTGCATTGTACGAATCTGCCGCAATGGACGGCGCAAGTCGCTGGAAACAGACGCTGAATATCACGCTGCCGGGTATGTTCCCAACGATTATCCTGCTGGGTACGCTGAGTCTTGGTAATGTACTGAATGCGGGTTTTGATCAGGTGTTTAACCTGTATAATCCGCTGGTATATGAAACGGGCGATATTATCGATACTTTTGTATACCGTATGGGTCTGATCAACATGCAATATTCATTTGCAACAGCGATTGGACTGATGAAATCGGTGATCAGCTTTGTTCTGATCGTGATTTCCTACAGACTGGCTTCGAGGTATGCGGGGTACAGAATTTTCTAGGAGGGTTAGCATGATTCAATCCAAATCGCTCGGCTCCAGGCTATCCCGCCTGTTGATTATGTTTGCGTTAATTCTGATTACGTTCATGTCCTTGGCGCCGATTGTCAATACCATTATGGTGTCCGTCAGCAGCAGTACAGCTGTTAATGCAGGTCGGGTCTATTTTTTTCCAGTGGAGCTGAATTTCTCATCGTATGGCCAGATTCTGAATGATACGAAGTTTTGGAAGGCTTTTTTCATCTCGGTCGAGCGGGTGGTGCTTGGGGGAGCAATCAACATGTTTTTGACCATTCTCATGGCCTATCCGTTGTCACGAAGCGTCACACAATTCAGATCGAGAAACACATATATGTGGATTATTGTGTTTACTATGCTTTTCAGCGGGGGGATCGTTCCATGGTATATGGTCATCAGCAAGTTGGGGTTGATCAACAGCATTTGGGCGCTGGTTCTGCCGGGGGCAGTTCCTGTCTTTAATGTGATTCTCCTCATGAACTTCTTCAAGGGAATTCCAAAGGAACTGGAAGAGGCCGCATTTATTGACGGTGCCAGTCCGCTTAAAATTCTGCTCAAAATCTTCATCCCCATTTCCATGCCGAGTCTGGCAACGATCATGCTGTTTGTTATTGTTGGGCACTGGAACAATTTCTTTGACGGCATCATTCTGATTAACGACAGCTCCAAAATCCCGCTCCAGACCTATCTGCAGCAGCTCAGCCTCACACGTGATCAGATGCAGAATCTTTCGGTCGAACAGCTGCAGCAGTTCAATAAAATCTCCAATACAACGTTGAATTCTGCCAAAATTCTGGTATCCATGATTCCCATTCTGATGATATATCCTTTTCTGCAACGTTATCTAATCCACGGAATCGTACTTGGAGCCGTAAAAGAATAGTTCTGGTTATCAGCATCATCTGCAGTTCTGCCTGAGAAATATGGAAGGGGGTGAAGGAACACCGTCAGGGACAGGCGTGAACAGAGCTGGAGCAAGGGATTGACACTGCTTTACGGGTAAAACTGTTAGTTATAAGTCGATTGGAGAAGGGAAGGGATCTGATGAGCAAAAGGAAAATGGTGAGCCTCACGCTGGTACTCAGCATTATTCTGGTCACCACCATGGGGGCAACAAGCGGTGGCAAGAATCGCTATGCAGATCAGGCGCAGTGGTCGCAAGAGAAGCTGCATGAATACTACTGGAACGATGCATCAAAAATGATGAATAATGCTTATCCATCAACACCAGAAGGTGAACAGGCATTGAATTACTGGTGGAAGGCCCATGCGGTCGATGCATTGGTGGACGGATATGAACGTACAGGAGACAAGGCCTACACTGAGCGTGCAGAAGAACACGTTCGCAGTATCATTGCACGCAATGGTTCACTTCACAATGAATTCTACGATGATATGGAATGGCTCGCGCTCGCCGGGCTTCGTCTGTATGATGCAACAGGCAGTGAAGAGATGAAGGGATACGTAATGGAGTTGTGGGATGACATCAAGACCGCCTGGTGGGAAGATGAGCTTGGCGGTATGGCTTGGAAAAAGGATCAGCGTTATAACCGAAATGCATGCTCCAATGGGCCTGCCGCTATCTTGGCTGCAAGGTTGTATGAACGTTTTGGCGATGAGCGGGATCTGGAATGGGCCAAAAAAATATATGATTGGGAGAAACAACATCTGGTTAATCCGAAAACGGGCCTGGTAGCGGATGGTTTGGTGCTGAAGGAGGATGGCACACTGGATGTGAATGAAGCATGGATCTTTACGTACAATCAAGGCACGTTTATCGGAGCGGGTGTTGAACTCTACCGGATAACAGGAAAGAAGACGTATTTGAAAGATGCCGAGAAAACCGCAGCTGGTTCTTTGAAAACCTTAACGGATGAGAAGACGGGCATATTTAAAGAGGACGGCGACGGGGACGGTGCGTTGTTCAAAGGCATCCTGATCCGCTACATGGTTGAGTTGTATGAAGTCGGGCATAACAAGAGCCTGAAAAAGGCAGTCTATCGCAATGCCGATGCCTTACTGAAAGGTAGCCGGGACACTGGATTATTCGGTCAGGCATGGGGTAAAGCAGCCCAGAACCCACTCCACCTTACGGCTCAGCTCAGCGGCGTATTTCTGCTGGAAGGAGCTGCTAAGCTGGAAGACGGCAAAGCGGATAAGCCAGGTAAACCGGATAGACCAGTGAAGAAGTAGCCATTTGAGTGGAAGATAGGTTGATAGGATAGTAATTATTAGAGGTCAGCGCCTGCATGAGTCTTTCCATGAGAAAGATCATGCGGTGCTGTTATGTTCCGGTGTCACTGTTAAACGGTAAATCAGCGGTGAGGCTTCATTCGAAAAAAGCATCGTACCCAATTACTCAGGGTACGATGCTTTTATGCGTCTGCAAATTCATTGTAGGTATGGTGATTACTTGCTAGCGGGTAAGTTGTAGCTTTCTCGGATTAGGGAGAAATAGTCATCAGCACGGACAACCTTGAATTCTGTTCCGAGTTCTTCGGTGATCGCCAGTGCATCGGATGGAGTCGTACTCCATGCAAGCAATCCAAGGGAAACGAACAATGGCGATTTACCATCCCAATTCGCTTTCGCTTCATTCAGCACCTGTAATCCATCCTGCACGGTACTTATCCCACGAATTGTGGATACGGGCAGGCTATCATCAACGATTTCCACACCATAGTTGTCTTCATAGCTGATGAATAAGCCGGGTGCATGATAATCCTGTGCATAAGCCTTGGCTTTAAATGGCGTGAGAGGTACATTCTCGCTGTCTACACGGTTCAACACATAAGGAATGGTCATGCCAGTCTTTTTCATATATTTTTCAGTTTGCTGCAAAAATTGCCGGAAGCTTGAGTCGGGCCATGCCTCTGGATAGAAGTATCCTGCACCGGATGGTCCTGCGATCAGCAGATCATTCGGGGTTGCGGTGTTCACATAATAATTCAATATTGCTGGTGCACCTTCGTAGAGAAGCGGGCTTGAAGTCCAGTTAATCGGAACCTTACCCCTGGCCGGATCATCCCACATCACACGCATGCGATGCTGGTTATACTGAAAATTATCGCCTTCCGTAAAGGTATACGTTACATAGATTTTGTTCTCCAGCGCAGGTCGCGGAGATTTTTTCACCGGGGTGAGATTCGGTTTTGTCCCCGAGAAAACAGTCAGGTTGCTGAACCAATCCGCTGCGAGAACATAGACGCCATATCGAGATGCGATCTCAACGGAGCTGAACTCACCTTCGACATCATTGCTAAACCAGCCAAGGTAGGGAGTTCCGGGTTTTACATCAGACATGATCTTCTCGAAGAGTGCTTTTTGCTCAGGTATATTGGAATCCAACCAGAATACCATCGCTTTATTAGCGACTGCATAATCCCTTAAATATGCATAGGGCTCCCGTTGCTCAGCCGAGAGAGGGCGGATATTACCCGCGGATACTTTATACTGATTCCACATGTCCACTTCAGCCGTCAGGTTCTGAGTACCCGCAGGAGGAGTGAATTCATACACAAAATAATTACCATTATCGGCGAAACGGTGGCCGCCTTCTCCTTCAGCAACCTTGGAATTCTGTCTATCATACAGGAATTGTTCTTCTTCCGGTGTTCCTGCGATGAAGTTAGCGATCTCTTTTCCATCGGCCTTGACCGTAACCTCATGTACAGCCGGTCCCCAGCCATCTTGAGTGAAAGCGTCATCAAATCGGAGATATACTGAAGATTTTCCCAATAGTGTAGAAAGATCCAGGGAATACGTATCACGGTTGCTTGCATCTCGAATCTGTTGTTTTTCCTCCGCAATCGTAACAAAGGATTCAGGCATGCCGGATGGAATGCGAATCGCCGTATCCGGATCGAGTCCAATTAACATCTGGTGGTTCGTTTTCTTCCACAGATTCTCATACTGCCAGGTATAGGCATCTATCCGACTATTGAATTTACCCCGCAGGTCATCTACAATCTTCAATTTGTAAGGGGCTTTGGACAATTTGACTGCTAACTCGGGACTGGCAACCACAGCATTCTTCAGTCCTGCGAGCGTGGTTGCTACGTTAATCGTATCAGGTACTTTGGGATCATATACAACCATGCCTTTGACTTCGTTGCGATAAGCAGAGAACACTTCCCAATAATCCTGATGAAGCGTGTAAGGCACCTTGATGTCCTTAAGCCAGGTCAATTTTCCTTCTTCCTGGGACTCAATCAGATAGATTCGGGGTTGTTCTCTGTTAACGATACCCTGTAATGTTCCCAGCAACAATTTGATGTCACCTGGCGCATCATAGATGTCGGCTGCATCCAAATGTTTCGGCTTTTTGAAACTTGGCAGTTCACGGTGTTTGGACCCATCAGGTTTGGCTGTCTGTACATCCGTTTCCGTAGCTGAAGCAGCGCCGGCGGTTAATGAAAAAGCGCATATGAGAGCTAAACAGAGCATCGTGAATCTACGAGCCATGGCGAATTCACTCCTTGTTATAGTCAAGAATTAGAGCTGTGCCTTCGTAATACCCACCCTCCTTTTTTGGTCAAAAGCCAATCCACACATCTCTATCCAACACATATTAAATATATTCATATATAATTTTACAAGGGGTTCGACAAAACTTCCCATTATACCTGGAAATCAGGCATATTAAATGCGATGATATTAAGGAGATAATCTTTGCAACTGCAGATAAGCTCAGCTTGTTTATTGCACTTGCAGGTGAAAGGATATATTATATATCTCAAATATTATGAATGAATTGGTGATGTGATCAAAATGAGTACAAATGATCGAATTCCACTGTATCAACAAATCCAGGACTATATCAGACATGTCATAACTCAAGAAAATATGAAACCCGGTGATCGCATACCGACAGAGAAGGAACTGATGGATCAGTTTCAGGTCAGTAAAATTACAGTTGCCAATGCCTTGACCGGATTAGCAAATGAAAAGTTAATTGCGCGTGTGCCGGGGAAAGGTAGTTTTGTAGCTGAAGAAGCGGATAGTGCTTTTATGACCTCAACGCAAGCGAACACAATGAAAGGTAGAGAGGGGACACTGTCTACAGGAATGATTGGCATCATTGTGCCCTCCATCCATGATTATTTTGCCATCCGGCTCGTTGAGGGAATTGAGCAAGCCTTGCGTGACGAAGGATATCGCAGCATGATCATGTTTACGCATGGCAAAGTGGATAAAGAGAAGGATGTCATCAAGGAAATGAAGGCGCTTGGGGCAGAAGGTCTATTAATCTTTCCTGTGGATGAAGAGAACTACAACGAGGAGATCCTTGGCATGAAGCTCTCGGGTTTTCCTTTTGTACTGATGGACCGTTATTTGCCAGGGGTCGAGACACATTATATTGCGGCAGATGGCAGACGGGGCACAAGGCTAGCTGTGGAGCATCTGTGGGAGCTGGGACACCGGGATATCGCTATTTGCTCGGATTCTCCCCTTCAGACGGTTACGGTTCAGGAGCGGATCGAAGGTTATATTGAGGCTTTAAAAGGCAAAGGCGCGTTAATTAATCCTGCTCATATGATCACAGATTTCCAACCGCTAACTGAACTTAAGGAAGCAGAGGCCCACCCTTTGTATCGATATATCCAAAATCGAATGGTCACAGCCTATGTTTCGCTTAACGGCAGGTTAGGTGTGCAAATCTATCAAATGGCCAAACAAGCAGGGCTTCGAGTGCCTGAAGATGTATCGATAGTAAGCTTCGATGATCCCACCTCAATCGTGGAGGAATTCAGTATATTTACCCATGTTAAGCAATTTGAGCGGGATATGGGGTATCGGGCGGCTGCTAAATTACTTGAAGTATTACGTGGTCATGGGGAAACGAAAAGTTATAGCAAAATGCTGATTGAACCCGAACTGGTCGTACGTCAAACTACCGGAACGGTTCCTCAAGCTTAATTTAACAAGAAAAGAAAACCTTTTCCGTAGAGAAGCGGAGAAGGTTTTTTTATGTTTGTATAAAAAACATATTGAATATATTCATATCATATATTATAGTCTAGAAAAAGATGGATAGTCATACATTGCAACCCAAATCAAATACGAGCTTGGGGAGGTTAAGAAAATGGCACGAGATCGAAAGGAAGAGCGTACGGGATTTCAAGAATCTGCAGCTTACCATCCGGATTATGATCTGCAGACTGACTTTGTGATGGTTTACGGGATTGATGAGTCGATGCAGGAACGCATTCTGAAGTGGAAAGAAAAAGGATATGTGGTTCATTTGATGACAGGAGTTGCTTGGGGGACCTACAACAGCTATTTGGATGGTGAGGTCGATGGAGCAACACATTGGGATGAAGCTCAAATGGACCGGGAAGGCAACATGATTCTTCATGGGAGCGAGCCAGTCATTCCATACATGGTGCCTACCATTTCCTTTGGTCATTACATAGCGGATCGAATACGTATTGCCGTTGACGCCGGTGTGGAAGCCATCCATCTGGAGGAACCTGAATTCTGGGTAAACGGTGGCTATTCAGAAGCTTTTAAACGGGAATGGCAGTTGTATTACAAAGAGCCTTGGATTCCGCCACATGCTTCACCTGATGCCCAATTTCGAGCTTCCAAATTAAAAGCGTATTTATATACACGTGTCCTGGACCGATTATGTGCCGAGATGAAGGACTACGCGTTAAAACGTTATGGTCGTGTCCTTCGCTTTTATGTTCCGACTCATAGTCTGATTAATTACACACAGTGGCGTATTGTCAGTCCACAATCTCAGCTTCTAGAGCTGCCCTCCATCGATGGGTATATTGCACAGATCTGGACCGGGACATCCCGAACCCCCAATGTGTATGAAGGGTTGCGTAAGGAACGCACGTTTGAAACCGCTTACCTTGAATATGGCGTCATGCAGGAACTGGTTCGTGGGACCGACAGACGAATGTGGTTCCTGCATGATCCGATCGAAGATAACCCGAATTATACCTGGGCTGATTACCGCCAGAACTATTTAAAAACGGTGGTTGCCTCACTGCTGCATCCCGGGGTCGCCCATTATGAAGTCGCACCTTGGCCTCGACGAATCTTTCAAGGCACTTATCCATCCGAGGATGGCTCTGGCAAGGAGCAAATTCCGTCAGACTATGCCACAACTTTGCTTCAGGTCATGCACACGCTTGGTAACATGAATCAGGATGTGATTGAAACAGCAGAGGAGACATTACAAGTTGGCGTTTTTATTGCTGACTCAGCAATGTTTCAACGAATGAAGCCAGATCCATATGCACCTCATGCCGGTAAATACGATGGGACAGATCCTGAAGGATTCCAGGAGGATGGCGATACAGAACTACTCGATTTTTCTCCTTTTTACGGTCTGACACTGCCGTTATTGAAACATGGTATTCCTGTCCGTCCACTTCAACTGGATAATGTAAGGCGGTATCCGGGTTACTTGGCAACTTATCGTGTGCTCATACTGAGCTATGAATTTATCAAACCGGAATATCCGGACATTCATTATGCCCTTGCACAGTGGGTACAGGATGGTGGAGCGTTAATCTATGTAGGCGATGACAGCGACCCGTATCACGATATTCGTGCATGGTGGAACCATGCACGCAAGCAAGAGCAGTCAGATCAGACGTATAACTCCCCTCGAGCACATTTGTTTGAACAGCTAGGTCTAAAAGATAAGAGGCAAGGTGTCAATAAGGTAGGAAAAGGGGTAGTTTGCTGGCTGGATGAACATCCGGCTGACTTCACTTTATCCAAGGCAGGGGCTGATCGGCTGCGCCAATCTGTGAAAGAAACGATGGAAGCTGTCCACGGACCAGAACTACAGTGGGAATCGAAACCATATTTCAAAATTAGACGAGGTCCCTATCTAATCGTATCGGTTCTCGATGAATCGGTCAGCGAAGAGGCAGTAGTCATTCCAGGTCCGATTGTGGATTTGTTTGATTCAAAGCTCTCAGTGCTGAACCAGGTGACCCTAAATCCGGGAGAGCAAGCCTTGCTCTATGATATTGAAGCGGGTCGTCCAACGGCTGGAGAAGTATCCGTCATTGCTGCTTCTTCCCGAATAGAAGGTCTGTCTCAGTCGGCCACAGGTTTTCGATTCATTGCAAGAGGACCTTCCAACATGAAGGCAACAGCAAGGTTGTATTGCAAGGCCAGACCATTATCTGCCCAGTATGTCATTCAAGAGCAGATGGTCCCCGTGGTATGGGAATGGGACCCGGATTCAAAGACAGTGCTTCTTCAGTACGAACATGGCAACGAGAACAATGCAGAGGTTCATGTCCGCTGGACTTCCTGAATTCACAATACAACCTGATTGATGTAACAGAGAGGAGTATACTAGTATGCCCTACGAACCGATAAGGCCAGAACGGTTAAAACAGATGTTAAACAAACTTCGGGAAGCCATATATGAGCCGATTGCCGAATTAGAAGTGACGGCTTGGATTACACCAGAGCCCGTACCTTACGAGGAACGGATGACCGGCACGAAAGTGACACTCAAGCAAGGAGAACAATGGGGAGAATTATGGGATTGTGCCTGGTTCCGTTTTGCAGGTAATCTTCCGGCAGTCACAGGTAACCAAACCACGGTCCTCTTGCTGGATGTCAACGGTGAGCTGTGTCTGGTTGACCATGAAGGGTCACCTATCCAAGGGTTGACGACGATTAACTCCGAATTTGATTTTTCATTAGGTCTGCCTGGCAAACGAGTCGTGCAGCTCCATGAGACATCTGTAAATGGACAGGAAGTTGAAGTGTGGGCAGATGCAGGCAATAACGATCTGTTCGGCAAGTATCGCGGAGGGACGCTGAAAGAAGCACTCATCGCCTACTGCAGGGGAGATATTCGGGATCTCTATTACGATACCGAGGTGCTCTTGGAGACCGCAGAGCAGCTCCATGAAGGTTCCGCCCGGAAGGAGAGAATCTATCAGACGCTCTATGATATTTCAGTACAGTTGATCGATTTCTCGAAAGGGAATGTCGAGCAAGCGAAAAAACGACTAAATGAACAGCTAACCCTAGAGGGGGGCGATCCGGTCTTAACCCTAAGCGCTGTGGGTCATGCTCATATAGATTTGGCTTGGTTATGGCCGATCCGTGAAACGATCCGTAAAGGAGCTAGAACGTTCTCAACTGTGCTTCGCATGATGGAGCGTTATCCTGATTATGTGTTCGGAGCGAGCCAACCGCAGCTGTACGATTGGATGAAGCAGCATTATCCCAAGCTGTATGAGCAGATCAAGGAACGTGTACGTGAAGGCAGATGGGAACCGCAAGGCGCCATGTGGGTAGAATCGGATACCAATGTGCCTGGTGGTGAATCACTCGTACGCCAGATTTTGTATGGCAAACGTTATTTCCAGCAGGAATTTGGTCTGGAAATGAAATCGCTCTGGATGCCTGATGTATTCGGCTACTCGGCAAGTTTGCCCCAGTTATTAAAGAAATCCGGTGTGGATTACATGATGACCCAGAAGCTCTCCTGGAGTGAGTATAACCGGCATCCCCATCATTCCTTTCTATGGGAGGGAATTGATGGTTCAGCTGTATTAACACATATGCCACCAGAGGATACTTACAACAGTCCTGCAGCTCCGCGTTCGATCATCAGTGCTGAACAGGGGTATCTGGATAAAAATGTATCAAACCATGCGCTAATGCTCTTTGGTATAGGAGACGGAGGACCTGGCGAAGAGCATTTGGAGCGGCTGACACGGGTGAAAAACCTGCTTGGCTTGTCCCCTGTTATACAGGAACCTTCTTGGAAATTTTTCGAACGACTTAATGAGGAACGTGAACGGTTCCAGACATGGCGCGGTGAGCTTTACCTGGAGAAACATCAAGGAACCCTGACCAGTCAGGCGCGAAGCAAGCGGTATAACCGGAAGATGGAGAAAGCACTGCGCGAATTGGAGTTCGCCTCAGTACTTGTAGCTTCACAGCTTGGCAAGTCTTATCCGTCCGAAAAACTGGAAACGATATGGAAGGAAGTCCTCCTGTATCAGTTCCATGATATCCTTCCGGGGTCTTCCATCAAGCGTGTGTACGATGAGTCACTCATACGATATGAAGAACTTTTAGATCAGACAGAAAATATGATCAACGAAACCTACAGCCATATGGCAGACCAGATCTCTTCAAATATCGAATCCTCATCCAGCTGCTCCGTGGTGATATTCAATTCATTGCCTTGGGAGCGTCAGGAATGGATTAAAACAAATGGAAACTGGCGCAAGGTTCAGGTTCCATCCATGGGATACACAATGGTATCAGATCATGTGGACCAGGGTGCTATAGAGGAAATCGCATCATGCGCCCAGTTAGTTCCGGGAATACAAGAGTCGGAATTTCACGTTTCCGCTGAAGAACGCTGTGTGGAGAACGACACATTCATCGTGAAGTTTGATCGGAATGGAGCCATTATCTCCATCCAGGACAAGGCTGAAGCGCGGGAAGTCATTCCGCAAGGTCATCCAGGAAATGCACTTCGTGTGTATCATGACGAAGGAGATGCTTGGGATTTCAGTCATGACTATTCCGCACATACAGGAATGCCATTAACGCTTCATGACATTCGTGAGCTTCGTGAGGGTCCAAAAGTCGGGCTGGTCTTCGAATATAACTATGGAGAATCCACGCTGATCCAGACGGTGGTTCTGACAGAAGGCAGCAGACGGATTGATTTCGAGACGACCGTGGATTGGAGAGAGAATGGTAAAATGCTTCGTACTTCATTCCCGGTGAATATCCGTACAGATCAGGTTCGCTGTGAGATCCAATTTGGCAGTTTGACCAGACCAACTCATCGGAATACGATGTGGGACTTCGCCAAGGATGAGATATGTGCTCATCAGTGGATTGATTTATCGGAGCCAGATTATGGAGTCGCATTGCTTAATGATTGTAAATATGGTCATAGAGCCATCAATAATGTGCTTGGTCTGAATTTGCTGCGCAGCAGCTCGTATCCTGATCCGGAAGCAGATCGTGCGGAGCATGCGTTTACCTACTCGTTATATCCGCATCAAGGCAACCATGTTCAGGCTGAGATCTATCGAAGAGGTAATGAACTGAACATTCCGCTTCGTACAGTTTCTTTATCATCTGTATCTGGTAAGCAGAACGGTAAGCTCCCATATTCGAAAACATTTCTTCAGCCGGATCATCCGCACATCATGGTGGAATCCGTCAAAAAAGCCGAGGATGGAGACGACATCATCGTCCGTCTATATGAAACTTCGGGAACACATGCCACCACGGCATTACATCTTGGATTCCATATAGCAGAAGCCTGGACGACTGATCTTATGGAAAATATCATTTCACCCGTTTCATTTGAAGGAGCATCCGTATCCTTCACGCCATTTGAAATCATCACGTTACGATTGAAGTTAGGGCAGTTATAGCTGGGATGGTTGACCGTCCATCATGAGAAAGGAGAGGTTGGAATGTGATCAAGACACGAGTGAGCAACAATCGATTGATGAAGCGAATCTGGCAGCATAAACTCTTTTATTTGTTTATGCTGCCCGGAATCGTCTGGTTTTTCCTGTTCTCCTATGTACCGCTATATGGAATTCAGGTTGCTTTTAGGGATTACAATTTCGTTGGCGGATTCACCGGAAGTCCATGGGCAGGCCTTAAGTACTTTCAACAGTTCTTCAATTACTATCAATCCGGTGACATCATCCGTAACACGATCATTATCAGTCTCATGAAACTGCTTATTGGCTTCCCGATGCCAATCATTCTTGCACTCCTCTTAAATGAAGTCAGAATGATTAAATTCAAAAAGACGGTTCAGACCCTTTCCTACTTGCCTTATTTCGTATCCTGGATCGTTGTGGTTACGCTGATGCAACGGCTCCTAACGCCGTATGGGGGGCCAGTCAATGACTTATTGGGTTCATTTGGAGCGGAGTCGATCCAGTTCCTGAATAATCCAACATGGTTCTATCAGATGATCGTCGGTTCAGACATCTGGAAGAATATCGGTTGGAATTCCATCATCTTTATGGCCGCGATTGCGGGTATTGATCAGCAGCTTTACGAAGCTGCCAAAATGGATGGTGCGGGACGCTTCAGACAGATGTGGCATGTATCGCTTCCAGGTATCCGCAATGTAGCTATCATATTATTCATACTCGCTGTGGGCAGTCTGATGAGCGCAGGTTATGAACAACTGCTTCTCCTGAATGGACCGGCAACCGCAAGTCTTGGCAGTGTACTGGACGTGCATGCCATTAACTCCGGGATTCGAGAAGGACGTCTCAGTTACGCTGCAGCTGTAGGACTATTCCAAAGTGTTATCGCACTCATTCTGGTTGTAACCGTTAATCGCATCGCCCGCAAAGTCAGTGATGTATCCCTGTTCTAAGGAGGTGACCTTATGGAACGAAAATGGTCCTTATTCTCGGTACTTAACTATATTTTTCTTGCTTTGGTTGGATTCTCGATGATTTACCCGTTTATATATATCTTGGCTTATTCACTGAACGACGGTAAGGATTCGATGCAAGGCGCGATTTATTTTCTTCCCCGCCAATTCACGTTGGATAACTATGCTCAGGTATTCGATAACGCAAGGATCTGGAAGGCATATCAAATTACGATTATGCGCACCGTGCTGGGTACTTTTCTCCACGTTGTATTGTGTACACTCATGGCCTATGCACTTTCCAAAAAAACATTGCCAGGTCGCTCCTTTTTCACCTTTTACATCTTTTTGCCTACGATTTTCAGTGCGGGGTTCATCCCGTTCTTCATTACACTTCAAAAACTGCATCTGATTAATAGTTTCTGGGTGTACGTTTTGCCCTTGTTGTTCAACTTCATGCACATCATCATCATTCGGACATTTCTGCAAGGGATACCGGAGGAACTGGAGGAATCGGCGCGTATTGACGGGTATGGTGATTTTCAAATCTTCGTACGTATCATTCTGCCTCTTTCCGGGCCGGTACTTGCAACGATCTCGCTGTTCATTGGGGTAGCCCACTGGAATGACTGGTTCTCTGGCGCCTACTACGTATCTAACAAAGATTTGATACCGGTACAGACCCTACTGCAAGAAATGCTGACAGAAGCAGAGGCATTATCCAATTCGATGCAGCGTGCAGCACAGCAGGGTGGTCAGACGGTTGGTGGAGTCGGTGGAGCAGGAGCAACACCTGAATCACTTCGAATGGCATTGCTTGTTATTACGGTTTTCCCGATCTTATGTATATATCCGTTTCTACAACGATATTTCGTGAAGGGGGTTATGATTGGTTCGGTTAAAGGGTAGATCATCCTGACCTGAATTTGCTAGAGCTTTACCGAGATCATTTATTCAAGGAGGCGATTGGTTTGAACAGGATTTGGTCGAAAGGCGTATCCATCTTGCTCGTGTCCATCATGGTTGGAGGTTTGCTGAGCGGTTGCACGAATTCATCAGGAAACGGGGAAGGCGCAGAAGGAGAGAACGGAAATAAACTCAAAATCTTGCACAATTGGAATGGCTCAGGCGGATCGGATAATGGGATAACCCCTGTCGAGGAAGTCATCAAAGAGAAAACTGGCGTCACATTAGAGTGGGAATATACGAAAGGCAGCGAGACGGAGAAAGTAAACCAGATTTTCGCCACACAGGATTTGCCGGATATCTACACCGGACCTGCATGGGGCGGCGAGCTGGACGGGATCATCAAGGCTGCCAAAGAAGGACAGCTGGTAGATATATCCGATAAATTGGGGGATTACCCAAACCTGGCGAAATCCATCGCGAAAGAGAATGTTCCGCCAGCATTGTATGAAAAAGCGATAGATGCGTATGACGGCAAGAAATATTTACTTTTACAAAATCAGCCCGCAACGAACGAAGATGGCATGGATTGGCTATATGGCTTCTATGTTCGCAAAGACATAGCCGAGAAAGTCGGCGTGGATCCTCAGTCTGTCGTGACGAAGGAAGACTTCTATAACTTCCTCCAAAAAATCAAAGATGCCAACCTGAAGGAGAGCGGTCAGCCCGTGTTTCCACTGGGCGGATTTAGTAACGGATGGTCCGTAGGCATCGGAAACACGATGTTCTATTCCGGAGCAGGCTATGTAGACAAAGGTGACGGAACGGTAGAACATAACTTTTTCACCAAAGGATACGAAGAATACACGCTGTTCTATCGTAAACTGGTTGAGGAAGGGCTGATGGACCCCGAAGCCTTTACTCAGACGGATCCTATTGCCAAAGAAAAAATTAATCAAGGACGCATTGCTATCCTTGCCGCACATTATCCGGCCATTTTGGACGCCTCCAAAGAATATGTTACTTCACATCCTGGAAGCGATTACATCCCGATCGGACCATTGGAGCGGGCAGATGTTGACCCGAGCCGGCCTGTTGATCTTGGCATTCAAGGAAACAACGTAACGGCTATCACCAGTAGCTGCAAGGGCGAGTGTGTAGATGCAGCGCTCAAGTTTCTCGATTACATGGCTTCTGACGAAGGTTTCATGCTGGCCCGGTACGGAGTTCAAGGGGTTCACTGGGATATGAAGGATGGTAAACCTGTACCGAATCAAGAATGGTTCGATAAGTTTACAGCAGATCAATCGGGTAAAGTCCGCAAAAACGAGGGCATTTCCATTGGGCTGGAATCGATCACGGGGCTTGACCGGATCAATTCGGCAGCAGGCGGCGACATCTGGGCAGACCAGGAAAGACTCGATGCCATGGAAAATGCCCGGAAAATCTTACGTCCAAACGGTATTCATGTAATCACAGCCTATAACCCGGGCGATGTGATCACCAAATCACCGGAATGGGAAATGTTGAAGCCTTCCATGGACCGGATGGGAGATGCCTGGAAGGAAGCTATTTTCGCAAAATCGGATGAAGCAGCCCTTAGCATTATCAACGACCTCAGGGAACAGCTTCGGAAGACCGGATACGACCAAGCGATGCAGTTCACCAATGAGAACCTGAAAGGAAAAGATATCGTAACTGTTCAAATGCCGAACTGATGCTGAAGAGTTAGGTTAACGATTATCACGGAAATCAAATAGGCTTTGCAGCGCCTTGGTCAACAAGGCGAGCGAAGCCTTTCCCTTTTGAATCAGGATGTACCGTTTTCGTTGAAAAAATGAATTGAAGGAGATGAAATAAATGACGACATTTAGACCACCATCCGTACCTTTGGTCACGGTAGACCCTTATTTCAGCGTATGGTCTGCTGCTGACCATCTCTATGATGATCACACTAGGCACTGGACGAATAAAACTCAAGGTATGGTTGGCATGATTGTCATTGACGGCAAAATCAGAAGGTTTATGGGGAAAGTAGGCGTTCACGAAAATTCAACCATTGAGGAGCCTGATGTGCTCAATCAGACGAATCTAACCGTTGAGCCTGTAACTACCCGTTACACCTTTGAAGGAGAAGGCATCGAACTTGAGGTTCATTTTACCACACCGCTATTGCTCGATGATCTTGAACTGTTATCCAGACCAGTGACGTATGTTACGTTCCATGTTCGAGCGATAGATGGTCAAGGCCATCAAGTGAAAATCTATTTTGATGTGACAGGTGAATGGTGTGTACATACTCCTGATCAGCAAGTCACCTGGGAGTCTCATATAATTAATGAACAGTTACACGCCATGTCTATAGGAACGGTGGAACAACCTATATTAAAACGTGCCGGAGATGATACGAGAATAGACTGGGGTTATATGTATCTGGTGGTTCAGCGATCTCATCAATCTCAAGCGGTCATCCATGCGGTATCCAAGCGTGAGGAGTATGCCCGGTCAGGTCTTTTTAAGACAGGAGATGATTCTATCCAGCCAAAATCCATATCTGGCGATATGGCTATTATGGCAACTGAACTGGATTTGGGTCTTATCCATGAAGAGTCGGCATCCCGCTACCTGATGCTCGCCTATGATGATATTCATGCAATTGAATATTTTCACCAACCACTGAATGCGTATTGGAAGAAAGATGGTGTGACATTTGAGGAAATGCTGGTAAAAGCAGCGGATCAATATGAAGAGGTAGTACAACGATGCGACCGCTTTAATCGGGAACTCTTAACGGAGAGTCAGGCTACAGGTGGGAACCAATATAGAGACATTCTGGCATTGACCTATCGGCAAGCGATTGCTGCACATAAATTGGTTGCTGATGAAGCAGGAGAAGTATTATTTTTCTCCAAAGAGAATTTTAGTAACGGCTGTATCGCGACGGTGGATGTGAGCTACCCCTCGATTCCGTTGTTTCTGAGGTATAACACCGAATTGGTCAAAGGTATGATGCGTCCAATCTATAAGTATGCCGAAAGCACGGATTGGACGTTTGATTTTGCTCCACATGACGTGGGGACTTACCCCCAAGCTAACGGCCAGGTTTACGGAGAGAACAAACTCGAATACCAGATGCCCATCGAGGAATGTGGCAATATGCTCCTGATGACAGCAACGGTATGCAAATATGAGAAGCATGCGGAATTTGCCCGTGAGCACTGGGGACTTCTAACAACTTGGGCTTCATATTTGTTGCAACATGGTCTGGACCCTGACAATCAACTGTGCACGGACGACTTCGCCGGACATCTAGCGCACAATGCGAACTTATCGATTAAAGCGATATTAGGCATTGCCGCCTATGCGTATATGTGTGATGAACTTGGTTTGCCGGATGGTGCCGTTTATCGTGAAGCGGCTGAAAAAATGGCAGAGGAGTGGTCATCCATTGCGACAGCAGGTGATCACTACAAGCTGACTTTTGACAGCTCGGATGAGTCATGGAGCATGAAATACAATCTGGTGTGGGATCGTTTGTTGGACTTCAACCTTTTCTCAAAAGAAGTGGCTGCTAAAGAGTTGGCTTATTATCAGCTAAAACAGAATCGATATGGCATACCGCTGGATAGCCGTGAGACATACACCAAGTCTGATTGGCTCGTATGGTGTGCCTCCATGAGCGAATCGCAGCCTCAGTTCGAACAGATGATTTCTCCTCTGTGGGACTTTATGAATGAAACATCGAGCCGTGTACCTGTAACAGACTGGTATGACACCATCACCGGAAAGCAGTTGAATTTTCAAAATCGGTCGGTTGTCGGTGGATTTTTCATTCCTTTGCTGAGAAAGACATCTGTATCAAAATCATGATGAGATCAGGTGATGAATTGGAGTTGAAAATCACGGATATTCATAAATTACAACAGCAGTTCAAAAATCCTGAGGCGACGTATCGTCCACAGCCCTTTTGGTTTTTGAACCACAGTTTTAGCAAGCCTGAGTTAGAAAACCAAATTCAATCCATGGTTGAAGCCGGTGTTGGCGGTGTTGTATTGCATGCACGTCACGGGATGCAGGCCTCGTACCTGTCAGAAGAGTTCATGGATACGCTGGATTTCTGCACAAAAGAGTGCCAGAAGCGTGATATGGTGGTCTGGCTGTATGATGAGGACAATTGGCCGAGCGGAACACTGGGAGGTAAACTGACTAGGCAGTATCCCGAATATCGTATGAGATACTTGAGGGTTGAGGAACGAAGATATTTACACGATGCACAGCAGGAAATGTTATCTCTCGATTTTGCCACCTACGCTAACAATGAACTCATCGCAATTCTCGCTTATCGTGCCATCCAGCAAGAAGGGGAATGGCTGATCTATGATCAACCTGAGGATATTACAGAGTTATGCGGACAGGAATGGAAGCCTGATAACGACGAGGATTATATTATACTTGCCTGCTGGTCCTGTGAAATTGCTGAAGGGATCACGTTTGCAAAAGGGTATTATCTGGACACGTTGAACCCGGAAGCCGTGCAGGCTTTCATTCAGTCGGCATATGAGCCGTTTCAGCAATTTCAGCCTCATTTCGGAGTGACCATTCAAGGTGTATTCACGGATGAACCTGGGCTCATGATCCACGACGGTTTTTTTGGAGTCGAAGCCATCCGAACGTCGGTTCAGGATGTGAATGCAACTCTGCCCGGAATCGTATTCGCTTGGACACATGGGATGGTGGAGCGGTATGAGCAGGAGAACGGATATGATCTGATTCCAAGATTAGGCGCGTTGTTATATGGTATGGCCGATGGCAGCAGGTCTGCGAGGCAGGACTATTATGATACGATTACCCGTTGGTATGTGGAAGGTTATCATGAAGCTATTCGTTCGTGGTGTGAATCACACAGCTTGCTGTACATCGGCCATACGCTGGAAGAACCCGTCTGGGGGCAGGCTCGGTCGCAGGGTAATCAAACCCGTGTATTGCAGCAGTTCCATTATGCAGGTGTGGACTACCTGACACATGGAATCGGTACAAAGGAGAATCCACATCGTATCGTATCCGTAAAGACGGCCGGGTCTGTCGCACAGTTGGATGGAAAAAAAAGAGTTATTTGTGAGTCATTTGGTGCAAGCGGTCATGCCTATGCCATGCGACAAAGGCGGCTTGATGCAAATTTTATGGCATTTTTGGGTGTTAATTTGTTTATCCCGCATGCATTTTACTATTCGTTTGCAGGGTATCGGAAAACAGACTTTCCACCTACGGAATTCAAGCATGCACCGCATTGGCCACATTATCGGGCTTTTGCCGATTATCTTGGTCGGTTGAGTGTACTTGGTTCTTTCACGAAGCGTACACCTGAAGTACTTCTGTTGTCACCTATCCACACGGTATATGAGCATATGTTCTTATCCGGTGAATCGAACCAGCATCCAGCTGCGGATCAACTGTTTTCGTTATTGTCAGACCGCATGCTGCGCAGCTCTATTGATTACGATTATGTGGATGAGTATCAGCTCAGAGAGGCAAAGATTACTCATTCTGGGGGATATCAGTTTAACGGAGAACGAAACGAATATTCGATTTTGATTTTGCCGGAAATTACGGTCATGTCTGTAGATATCGCAAAACAGCTTGTTACCTTTGTAAACTGTGGTGGAAGGCTTATTGCGGTTGGGGCAATTCCTTGTGACAGTGAGCGACAGCGCCAAGATCCGGAATTACGGAAGTATATGAACGAACTATATGGTTCCAATCCTCAAGACGGGAAATTACAAGCGGTTGGCAAAGGGTACAGCTTATTCTATTCCATGAAAAACACAGCTCATAACGACACACTTATGAACTTGTGTGTTCAGTTAAGAGAGTTAACGACATCATCACCAGCGATTGCCTGGAAACAGATCGAGGGGCAAGCTGAGGATCTCATTAGCGTTGAACGCAAAATTGAAGATCATGTGCACACATGGCTGATGAACTGGTCGGAGCAGCCCGTGACCATTCAACTCCATCAGAACCCTGTGAAAGAACACATAGAAGAACAGATGGAAGAATGGAACTTGGAAAACGGGAGTATAAACCCGTTGAGTCATGATGCTGTTCTAACATTTGTACCGGGAGAGCTTCGTCTTCTATCCGTTAGACTTGATCATTTACCTGATCCGCTTCACACTGAAGATTCGACACATCCCAAACCGCAAGAGCCTATAAATCATAAAGTGCAAGATACCTCCGATGTGTTGGTACTAGGTGATCATTGGCAGTTTCAGACCGTCGAACCCAATGTGCTTGTGTTGGATCAGTGGCAGGTCACATTGAATGACCGTCAGTCCAGAATGAATGCAACGATGCCAGGCCAAGTCAACACGTACCGGACGACGTTTGTCGTAACTGAAGAATGGATCGAGTTTACGAAATTACAGCAAGATGCAGTCCATTTAAACGAAGCTGGAAATGAGCGGATCTTCACGATTGAGCTAATCCTTGACGATATCGAGCAAAAAATTCCATCCCATATTGGTTTCCTCCAACGCAGACGTAATGTTGAAATCTTTGTTAATGGAGTACGGATGGAAGCACTCCAGCCTTCACTGTGGCAAGATATTCATTACGCTGGTGTGGACATTACCAAACAGCTTGTTAAAGGCGAGAATGAGCTTGAAGTTCTCACGGTTTCACTGCTGGAACCGATGCCAGCCATTTCCTTTCCTGCTTATCTGATTGGTTCATTTGCTGTAGAAAATCAGACTACATTAACCGTTGAACCTGAACAAATGACTGGGGTTTGGAATGTTGAAGGTTATCCTTTCTATTCGGGAGCAGGAGTGTACTCGCAGCAACTGGATTTGTCTGATTTCAGCTTGAATTCGGCAAATGAAATTTGGCTGGAAGCGGAAGATATTAGAGAGACGGCTTGCCTGTATGTGAATGGGGAGCAGGTTGGCGTCCGGTTATGGCCACCCTATCATTGGAACGTCACGTCTTACATGCTTCGAGGTAATAATTTAATCGACATTCATGTGGCTAATACACTGGAGAATCTATATGGAAAGTCTTCACTACCTTCGGGCATGTATGGGCAGGTAAAACTTGTAACTAAAATATAAAATAATGCATGATTCAGGTTTAGGTTTTGGATTCGCGGGGGAAGAATATGAACACGATAAAGTCGCCAAACTGGCGGCTTTTTTTGCATTGGAACAAAAAGACTGAGCTTTACTTCGCTGGAAATAATTATATTTGAACCGGGTTATTCATCAAATGATTAGACCTCATACGTAATGAAAGCGATTTAAAATTGTGTTGACGAAAACCATTTTCATAATTATTATGTAAATGAAAATAGTTTTAGAGAGGTGGATATCACTGTGAAGCAATATTTTGAGAAGGCTCAGAAGTTTGGTAAATCGTTTATGCTTCCTATTGCTGTTTTACCAGCGGCGGGTCTATTACTGGGGATCGGAGGGGCCTTGTCCAACGCCAATACGATTAACTCGTATCCATTTTTGCAGATCACATGGTTGCAGCAAGTGTTTACGGTGATGAGCAGTGCAGGAAGTATTGTGTTTGATAATCTGGCATTGATCTTTGCTATTGGTGTGGCTGTTGGACTCGCCAGAGCGGACAAAGGTACAGCAGGATTGGCAGCAGGACTGGCTTATCTGGTCATGAATGCATCGATCAATGCGATGCTGGTCAATTCGGGGAAACTTGCCGCGGATCATTTGGCTAGTGCCGGTCAAGGTATGGTACTTGGAATCCAAACCCTGCAAACCGGTGTACTCGGAGGGATCGTCGTCGGATTGGTTACCGCATGGCTTCATAATCGGTACAACAAAATAGAACTTCCTCAATTCTTAGGATTCTTTGGAGGTTCACGTTTCATTCCTATCGTTTCATCTTTTGCGGCCATCTTTATTGGTATTGCTTTGTTCTTGATCTGGCCAACCATCCAGCTCGGCATAACGCAGCTTGGAGGTTTGGTCGATAGAACTGGGTATATCGGAACACTGTTATATGGATTTATTTTACGGATGCTGGGTCCACTTGGGTTGCACCACATCTTTTATCTGCCTTTCTGGCAGACGGGAGTCGGAGGAACAATGGACGTTGCGGGAAAAGTTTACGAAGGAACACAGAATATTTTCTTTGCTCAACTGGGAGACCCTGCAACCGAGAAGTTCTTCTCGGGTACATCCCGATTTATGTCAGGACGTTTTATCACGATGATGTTTGGTTTGCTCGGTGCGGCACTCGCTATTTATCATACGGCCAAGCCTGAACGTAAAAAAGTAGTTGGCGGATTGATGTTGTCTGCGGCACTCACTTCGTTCTTGACAGGAATTACGGAGCCTCTGGAATTCTCATTCCTGTTTGTTGCTCCAATCCTGTATGTCATTCACGCCGTATTTGATGGATTGGCATTTATGCTTTCACATATTTTTGAGATTACAATCGGTCAGACTTTTTCAGGTGGATTAATCGACTTTATCTTATTCGGGGTACTTCAGGGTAATGCCAAAACGAACTGGATTATCGTTCCCATCATCGGAGTGGTCTGGTTCTTCCTTTATTACTTCACCTTCAGAATCTTGATTGTGAAGCTCAATTTAAAAACTTCTGGACGTGAGGAAGAAGTAACATCAGAGGCAGACGCCAAAACGCAAAGTCAGCCCTCCAATACACCCGCATCAACGAAAGGTGAAGAACGCTCCATCGCTATCCTGAATGGACTTGGCGGTGCAGACAATATTAACGAATTGGATTGCTGTGCAACACGGCTTCGCGTATCTGTGAAGGATATCGAGAAGGTTCAAAAGGATGCGCTTACAGCTACTGGAGCCAAAGGGGTAGTACTTGTCGGTAACGGAGTGCAGGTTATTTATGGCCCTCAGGTTACCGTGATCAAAAATGAAATCGAAGAAATTATGGAAACGGAGTAATTGCAATGAATTTAGATAAATTAGATAAATTAGGTTTACAAGGTGGTCTCGTTGTATCATGTCAGGCTTTGGAGCACGAGCCACTTCATAGTTCGCTGATTATGGGACGCATGGCAGTCGCAGCAAAAGAGGGAGGAGCGATCGGTATTCGTGCGAATACTGCTGTAGATGTGAAAGAGATCAAAGAACAGGTTGATCTGCCCGTCATAGGTATAGTGAAAAGAAACTACGGAACCAATCCCGTATTTATTACACCAACGATCTTGGAAGTAGATGAACTTGCCGAGGTCCAAGCAGAGATTGTTGCGGTTGATGCCACTTTACGTGCACGGCCGGACGGTAAATCACTGGATGAATTCGTACATGAAATTCGCACCAAACATCCTCAACTTCTATTAATGGGGGATATTTCAACCAAAGAGGAAGCCATCAATGCAGAACGACTTGGTTTTGACCTGATCTCCTCTACATTGGTCGGATATACAGAGGAGACAGCAGGGATTAAACTGTATGATAATCAATTTGCAGCCTTGAAAGAAATTCTAACTAGCGTACAAACGCCTGTTGTTGCGGAAGGGAATATCATGACCCCGGAGATGGCAGCAACGTGTCTCGAAGCTGGAGTCTATTGTGTTGTTGTTGGTGGAGCCATTACGCGTCCTCAACAAATTACGGAACGTTTTGTCTCAGAAATTGCTAAATTGAAAAAGCCTTCTCCTTCTGTCCAATAAAAAAAGAAGAAATCAACAAAACAGCCAACGAAATAGGTTGGCTGTTTATTTATTCAGCAGAATAAAGAGCTTTTAACGTTTGCTGCCGCGCATGGAGTAAATGTTCATCCTCAAGTAATAGAAGAGAAATCACATCCAGGATGTAAATAATGGCTAATTGGCTGTTGATGAAGCTCACATCTCCGGTTCGCCCGATATCAGGTGTGAAAATGCACAAATCCGAGACTTCAGACAGGGGTGTGTGATCAAAATTAGTAATTCCAACAACTTTGCTTCCTCTTTTTTTGGCTGCGTTTAATGCGTCACTGACTTCTAAGGTTCGTCCTGAATTGGATAAACCTACGACCAGATCATCTTCGCCCAAAAGAGAAGCACTCATGATCATCATGTGTGAATCCGTCACCGCATCAATGACGATATCCATCCGCATTAGTCTGTATTTGAACTCCAGAGCAGATAAACCTGAACTTCCCAAACCATAAACATAGATTCTGCGAGCTTTTTTTATGTACTGGACCACTTGTTTGATTCTGTCGGTATCCAGCATTTCTGCGGTAGCGTTGATGATATCATTGTGGATCTGCTGTGTTCTGATAAAGAAATCCGTTTGATTGCGGGGTTGATCCACTTCACGGTTAAGTCGAATTTTAAAATCTACAAAGGTAGAACAACCTACTTTTTTACAAAATCGAGTAATGGTTGACATGGAAGCATTGGTGTAAGCAGCCAAATCCCTAATATTAATATTATTAATGGATGATTTATTACGCATCACATAATCAGCTATTTCCTTTTCTTTCGCTGAAAAACGTTGATATTCAAGCTGCAGCATGTCGATGACACTAGATGACATTATGATTCCCCTTTCCCAGAACATGTTAACTTTTGTATAGTCTATCCTCATTAGTCTACTTCCTAAAAGCCAATTCATCAAACCTTTAAAAATAGTCTGTATATTTTGATCCAAATAGGAGGAAAACCATATTAATTATTATGTTAACTAAAAACATTGTCCATATTATAAGTCAAATAAATGTAAGAGTTTACATAAGTTTTACTTCCCGCTAACTGAATGCTGATCTTCTCTTGTTATGCTAGGCCTGTTTGGATTTACATAAGCCAACCAATCATACATACAAAGGAGAGAATTATGATCAGTCACCTCTACAAAAAAGTGTTATCCATCCTGTTATCGATTGCTTTGGTATTCGGATGGCTTGCGGGATTTGGGGGAGTTAATTCAGCCCAAGCCGCATCATTGTCTGAGCCTGAGATGCTGTTAGAGCGTAATGCCAATTGGCATTATTTCGATCAGGGTCAGGATCTACAAGCGGAATGGCGCGCTTCATACGATGATTCGTCCTGGAATTCGGGACAGGCTCCATTTGGTTACAAAGACAACGGTAATGGCGTAAGCACTTCCTATTTTGGATCACTCAAAACGGAAGTCAGCTACGGTCTGGACAAAAAAAATAAACCCCGCACAACCTATTTCCGGACAAACATTAACGTTAACAAGGATCAAATTGACGGTTACGGGCAAATTCTCGGCACATTCGGTATTGATGACGGTGCAGTGATCTATGTGAATGGTGTGGAAGTCATTCGTTTTGGCATGCCGGATGGAGAAATTGTGTACTCCACCCAAGCAACCTCAAATAAGGACTTGCCGGTAATGTATGAGAATATCGACCTGACTGAGCCAATGAAAGCCAATTTGCATGAAGGCTCAAACGAAATTGCGGTCGAAGTGCATCAACAGAGCGACAGCAGCTCGGACCTGTATTTTGACATGGAGCTTAAAGCCTTGGCTAATGCGCCATCGCTGGATATCAGCAAAATAACGGTTACCTTCTATGGAGATGCAACAAGTAGCAAAGGCTTCACTTGGTATACGCCTCTTGCATCTGCACAGAGCACTGTTCAAGTGGTGCCGAAACAAGGAGGAGGCGTTGCCGACTTCAGTCAGGCCCAAATTTTCAATGGGCGTGCAACCGTCGCTTCCAACTCCCCGGGAGAAATGGTGCATAAGGCGGAAGCGACAGGCCTTTCCCCTGACACTTCTTATTCTTTCCGTGTTGGTGATCAGGATCTGGGTATATGGAGTGAGGTTGGAACGTTTAAAACGGCTCCGGTTGACGGAGCATTTACCTTTATTGACCTGACGGATACACAAGCGAAGGAAGAGGATGAGGCGATCCTGTCCGGATCTACTCTGTCCAAAGCACTCGCGACTGTTCCGAATGCTGAATTTGTCGTCCATAACGGAGACGTTGTGGAGAATGGCACTTCAGAGCAAGAATGGAATTGGTTGCTTGGTCATTCGCAAGCCAGTCTTATGAACACGACCATTGCACCGTCTGCTGGCAATCATGAGAATAAAAATTATGCGTTCTACGAGCATTTTAATGTGAAGCAGCCAGACGGTGCTACAACGGTAACAGGCGCATATTATTCGTATAATTATAGCAAAGCTCATTTTATCGTATTGAACTCCAACGAGGATTCATCGGATTACGCCAACTTCTCGAATGAGCAAGTCGCATGGATGAAGCAGGATGTAGCGGAAGCAAAAGCCGCAGGAGCCAAGTGGATTATCGTGAACATCCATAAAGGTCCGTACACGACATCCAATCACGCCACGGATAACGACATTATTGGTGCGAACGGTGAACGAAAAAAAATCGCTCCACTCATGAACGAACTGGGGATTGATCTAGTCCTTCAGGGACATGACCATATCTATGCACGGACGAAACCAATCAAGAGCGATGGTACTGCTGAAGATGTGTCCAAAATAACGGAGACCTTCAATGGACAGAGTGTCGAATACGCGGTCAAACCGGATGGAACCATTTATATGATTCCTGCTACCGCCGGGGCTAAAGTATATTTCAAAAACCAGAAAACTGAATTAGGAGATGCATATTTTAATTTGTTCGAGCGTGCGGAGGAAAACCACGCTCGGCAATATGGCGACACCACGAGCGCAGCCAGAGGGAAGGTTCAGAACTTCGTTTCATTGACTATTGACGGAGACAAGCTGTCCGCCATAACGTATGAGATTGACCAAAATAAGAATGCAGAACCATTTGTCGTGGATACTTTCGGGATTATCAAGGAATCGGATACAGTTTCTGTTCCAGAACAGGTAAACAAGGTAACGGTAACGTTCCATGGAGATCCTACCAAGAGCAAGGGGTTCACATGGTACACTTCCGATCAAGTAACGAATAGCGACCTTCAGGTTGTGGAGAAAACAGCTGCAACACCTGATTTCACGCAAGCCAAATCGGTTCAAGGGCGCTTTGCACAACCTGCGAATGCTCCTACAGAACTGATGCACAAAGCAGAAGTGACAGATCTGAAAGCTAATACAACCTATTATTTCCGTGTAGGGGATGCTTCCCAGCAAGTATGGAGCGAGATAGGTACCTTCAGTACAGCACCGGAGAAAGGTAAATTCACTTTCATTGATCTGGCGGATACACAAGCGAAGGAAGAGGATGAGGCAATTCTGTCCTCTGAGACATTGGCCAAAGCATTAGCTACAGTACCGGATGCACAATTTGTCGTTCATAACGGGGATATCGTGGATAATGGTGTGAAAGAGGAGCAGTGGAACTGGCTGCTTGGGCATTCGCAGGAAAGCCTCTTAAATATAACCATCGTTCCATCCGCAGGGAACCACGAGGACGAAAATTATGCGTTTATCGATCATTTCAACATCCAGTCACCGGTAAATTCTGCTACGGAGACGGGAGCTTACTATTCTTATGATTACAGCAATGCGCATTTTGTTGTGTTGAACTCCAATGAGGATTCGGATGAGTATGACAACTTCTCATTAGAGCAAGTCGAGTGGCTGAAGAAAGATGTTCAGGCTGCCAAGAAGAATGGATCCCAGTGGATAATCGTCAATATTCACAAGGGACCGTACACGACGTCAAATCACGCAACGGATTCCGACATCATGGGAGCAAACGGTGTGCGTACCAAGATTGCACCGATCATGGCGGAGCTTGGCATTGATTTTGTACTCCAGGGACATGATCACATCTATGCGCGCACAAAACCGATTGATCAGAAGGGGAAAGCGCGTCAGCCAGAAATGATCACGGAGATGCAAAACGGACAGAAAATCGAGTACTCTGTGAATCCGGATGGCACGATCTATCTGATTCCGGCAACAGCTGGTCCAAAAGTGTATTACAAAAATCCGAGCACAAGTCTCGGTGATGCTTATTACAATCTTTTTGAACTGGCAGAGGAGAATCATGCAGCCAAATATGGCCCTGATCCGAATGACAACCGTCGTCCAATGCGCAGTCAGGTACAAAATTTTGTGGGCATTACGATTGACGGCAGCAAATTGACAGCTATAACGTATGAAATTGACCAAAATCAAAACGGAGCAGCCCCGTTCATTGTTGATCGGTTCGGTATCGTGAAGAAGACAGAACCATCGAATCCAGGACCAGGAACTTCCAATCCGGGAACATCGAATCCCGGCTCGGGTTCAGGTTCAGGTAATGGATCTGGCAGCGGTAATGGCTCCTCAGGAAGCGGTGGCGATACAACTACCGGTAACGGTTCGAACAGCGGTAGTGGTAGCGGAACTGATTCCGGCAACAAACCGGATACTGGATCAGGCAATAACGGAAACGGAGGGACTGCGCCAGCGTTGAAAGATACAGCCGGACACTGGGCAAAATCTGCAATTGATAAAGCCCTGGCGGCTGGATTCGTCAATGGCTATGGCGATCAGACCTTCCGTCCAAATCAGAAAGTCACACGTGCCGAGTTCATTACGATGCTGGGCCGTGCCTTGAATCTGAATACCGTAAGCGAGAGTATTCACTATACGGATGATAACAAGATTCCTTCATGGGCGAAGCCTTATATTACAGCAGCTGCATCCGCTGGCATTGTCAATGGTTACGAGAATGGCTCGTTCGGCCCTAGCAAGACGCTGAGCCGGGCGGAGATGGTAACTATGATTGCACGCGCTGGCGGAATCCAAACGGATTCCAATGCGAAACTGGATTTCAAAGATGCAAAAGATGTCCCAGCATGGGCAGTATCCTATGTAGCTTCTGCTGTGGAAGCAGGTCTGGTGGGCGGTGTAGGTGGCAATCGATTTGCTCCGATGCAGACAGCTACCCGTGCTGAAGCAGTTACACTTATTGTTGGGCTTCTTGAACAATCGAAATAACGCTAAACCTAATTTCCAAGAAACCAATGCGGGACGTTCCCGCATTGGTTTCTTGTTTTATTCTAGAGACCGGGAAATATTAGAGACATTGCAAAAGAATCAGAGTCCCTGTACAGTGGATGAATCATTAAGCAACAATGACTCCAAGAAGGAGGGTATTTATGAAGTCCCACACCTCTGAGCGTATTAAATTCCCGGCAGGGTTTTGGACAAGCTTGCATCAATTAGGGATTGCGGCCCACGATGTAGCTCGCAAAGCACAACTGCCGCTCACGATTATGACTGAACCAGCCGTCACGACTGCTCAATATTTCGCGATCTGGCAGGCATATTCTGATCTCGTCGGTGACACTGCCGAAGGAATCATCAAGCTTGCGACCGTCTTTGAAACGGGGAAATACCCGCCGAGTGTCTTAGCAACCTACCATGCGCGTGACTACCGTGATGCATTACACCGAATGGCTCGCTACAAAAAACTTTGTCCCCCTGAAAGCTTGCGTATTACTGAGGAGGGCGATGATTGTTCAATTGAACTGAAATGGTCTAACGAACAACCAGGTCCGTCATTGCTGGTTGGAGTCACACTGGCATTTCTCCTCGAACTCGGGCGCCGGGGAACAGGTCAACCTTTGACTGCGCGGCTTGTCGAATTTTCGCGCACCATGGGCGATGTTCGAACCCTTGAGACTTATTTTGGCTGCCCAATTCGGATGGGTGCAACTTGTAACCGGCTTACCTTACATCGTAAAGATTTGGACCGTCCGTTTCTTTCATACAACGAAGAGTTACTGGAGATCCTTACTCCCGCCCTGGACCGATCGCTGGATGAACAGCAGGGCAGTCGTTCTATTACAGACATGGTCAAATGGATTATGAAACGCAGTCTCACAGGAGGTCGCCCCGACATTCAAGTCGTTGCCAAGGAATTGGGTATGAGCGATCGGACCTTGCAGCGCCGGCTTACAGAAGAGAATACAAGTTTCAAGCATCTATTGACGCAAGCCAGACATGAGCAGGCACGAGCCTACTTGGCAGACCCTACACTGGATATTAAAGAAGTAGCTTTCTTAATTGGATATGAAGACCAGAACTCGTTCTACCGTGCCTTCCGCTCATGGGAAGGGGATACGCCAACGAATTGGCGTACGGAATATTTAGGAACGAATTCGCTATCCGAAGGACCGCCAGAATCATCAAGGCTTCATTAACTGAATGCTTTATACCATTTGGCGTGTTATGCAAGAACTTTGGCGCAACACGCTAGTTACTGGACAATGTAGACAAGGTAATATAAATCCTATCCGGAGCACAAGACTGTTTTTAACATGATAACAATTCAGCTTGCCGCTACAAGAAAATAAAAGGAGTAGTGTGATATGGATATGGGTTTATACGGTAAAACATCTTTGGTTACAGGATCGACGAAGGGGATAGGGAAAGCCATTGCCATTGAACTTGCCAAAGAAGGGGTTAATGTGCTCATCAATGGACGAAATGATGCAGAGGTTGAGCGCGCGGTTCATGAAATAAAGTCCGAGTTTCCCGCTACCTCACCTCAAAAAGCTACAGCTGATCTGGTGGACATTGGTCAAAGAGAAGCCTTATTTGAAAAATACCCCCAAATTGATATCCTAGTGAACAATATGGGGATTTATGAAATGATGCAATATGAAGATATCAGCGATGAGGTTTGGGAGAAATACTTCCGTACGAATGTGCTCACTGCAAATGCATTGTCCAAGTTTTACATGCCTAAAATGTTGCAAAATGATTATGGCCGCATGATCTTTATTGCGAGTGAAGAAGCCATCATGCCTTCAGGACAAATGCCTCAGTATTGTATGACCAAATCCATGTTATTATCGTTGTCCAAAAGTTTATCGAAATTAACGGTAGGAACAGAAGTTACCGTCAATACAATCATGCCAGGACCAACCCTCTCTGAAAATGTGCAAGAAATCATTGAGAGCATCTACCCTGATGAATCGATGACTTTTTTAGAAAAAGAGAAGGATTTTATGCGCAAAAACCTGCCTCAATCCGAAATCCAACGATTTATCAAGCCTGTTGAAATTGGCAGATTGGCCACATTTGTATGCAGTCCGTATGCATCGGCATTCAAAGGTTCTCCAATCCGTATGGATGGGGGAATGGTGCCAACCATCTTCTAAACTTTGTTTTTCACTATACAACTGAACGTAAAGAACCTTGAGGGAAGCCCAAGGTTCTTTTTTTGTTTCTATATATCTATAAGCTTAATGGATCAAATCCGATTCGTTTTCTGATACACTGATTGATTTTATAACAAGCTCACTGAAAGCTTTAATGGCTGGAGATAGCCATTTTTTCTTTTTAATCAGCATATGGGAGTAAATGAGGTCAAACTGTTCGGAATGACTCACAATCTTAAGTTTTCCTCGTTCCACGTCTTCTTTAACTGTCATGTAAGGTAAAAAAGAAAAGCCGAGTCCACTCATAACGGTTTGTTTGATGGCCTCAATACTCCATAACTCCATCGTTTGAAACGGAGGAATATCATGTTTTACAAGATATTTTTCAAACATGGTTCGATAACTGCATCCTTCTTCGTTGGTGATAAAAAAGGTGGGGTTGTTCTCCAGTTTATACGCATCAAAATGTTCCGGGCCGTCATTGCTGGAAACCAGTACTATTTTTTCCTCGATTAGCTGGTAATGAATGCATTTTTCCGGATGCAGCTCGGGGTACACCATCAAAGCTACATCTACACGCCCACTTATCAAATCAACCTGGTTTTGCTCACATGTACCGTTGGTAAGGATGAATTGAACTTGAGGATATTTCTATGAATACTCCTTGATGATCGGACTTAATCTGGAAATTGTTAAAGACTCTGGTGCAGCTACCCTTAATATACCTTTAACTTCCTGTTCGCTTCTTATGCTTTTAATCTGATCATGAGTTGCCAGCAAATCTTCTGCCAGTGGTATTAATTCCCTCCCAAGATGCGTAAGCTTCAATTGTCTTTTTTCGTATGTGAAAAGCTCCCCGCCAATCTCTTCTTCGAGGGACTGTATATGAGCCGTGATCGTGGATTGTGTGTAGCCCAATTGGGATGCGGCCCCGGTATAGCTTCCAACCTCGACAATCGTCTGAAATGTGACAAGATGTCTAATTTCCATCCAAGTTCTCCTTAGCTTGAGACATGTATCGATAAAAATGATAATGCTTTTAATAATTTCGATTTTATTAAGGGTTTAATTCATCATACAATAAAGTCCTTCAGATCGTAAATGATTTCATTGGGGGGTACAGCTTGAATATTGTAGCATTTCTAACGTATGTGATCGTGACCTCCATAACACCTGGACCAAGCAACATCTTGATGATGAATGAGGCACGGAAATTTGGCTTTATTGGATCATGGAGATTTAATGGTGGTATTTTAGCGGGGTTTGGCTTATTGGGGATCATAAGCGGCGTATTTACAACAAGCCTATATCACTGGTTGCCAGTTTTAGGGCCGTATTTTAAATGGGCTGGTGCAGCATATATGCTTTATCTGGTGTGGCTTATGATTGGGAATAAAAGCTCGGAAAAGGATTCGAGGGATGTGCAATCGTCATTTTTATCCGGTGTTATGCTCCAACTTATCAATGTCAAAAGTATATTGTTTTTTCTAACGGTGATGAGTGCTTTCATTTTGCCTTCTTCACCTTCTGGCGGGAGTCTTGTTATTTATTTGAGTTTATCGATCCTTCTGGGATGGTTGTCGTTACTTGTATGGTCGGGGTTTGGCTCCATGTTCAAAACCTTTCTAACTGTCCATGACAGGTCATTTCGATTGCTGATGTGTCTGTTGTTGACATACTCAGCGATACGTATTTTTATTTAACTCAAAACGTAGGAGGATAATTGAAATGAAACCGTTCAAGATCGCTATTCCAGAGCAACAATTACATGATTTATCTAACAGATTGAAACAGGTTCCATGGCCCTCTCGATTCTCTGAAGAACCATGGGCTTTGGGGACAGATCATTCCTTTTTGAAGCGATTAGTGGATTACTGGAGTTCGGAGTATAACTGGCGCGAGCAAGAAGCAAGACTGAATCGTTTCCCGCAATATATTGAGAACGTGGATGGTTTCGATATACATTTTGTTCATGTTCGAGGTGAAGGAGTTTCATCACGGCCGCTGCTACTGACTCATGGTTGGCCAGGATCATTCGTAGAAATGTTAGAACTGATTCCTTATCTAACAACCCCATCATTATATGGTGGACAGGCTGAAGACGCATTTGATGTGATTATTCCTTCTTTGCCGGGATTCGCATTTTCGAGTAAACCCACTCAGCCTGGGGTAGGTTCCAAATATGTAGCTACACTTTGGGCGAAACTGATGGATCGTCTGGGTTATGAAAGGTATTTTGTACAGGGAGGGGATATTGGAGCAGGAGTCTCAACGTGGTTAGCCTTCATCTACCCTGAGCGGGTGAGAGGACTTCATCTTAATTATATTCCTGGAAGCTACAGGCCACCACTTACTCAGAATACACCTTCGATGAGCAAAGAAGAGCGCACATACCTTGACTCCGTAGCGGAATGGTCGGAACGAGAAGGCGCTTATAGCGCCCTTCATAGAACCAAGCCGGAAACTTTGGCTTTTGCACTGAGTGATTCCCCGGCAGGTCTTGCCAGCTGGATGGTAGAAAAATTTCGGGGGTGGAGTGACTGTAAAGGAGATATTGAGAGTTCCTGTTCACTTGATCATATCCTCACGAATATCTCGATATACTGGTTTACCAATACAATTGCATCTTCCATGCGAATCTATACTGAAGGTGGCAAAATGCCACTGCATTTCACGGAAGGCCAGCGCATTACTGTTCCAACAGGGGTTTCCGTATTTCCCAAGGAGTTGCCGATGCCTCCACAAAGCTGGGTAGAGCGTGTGTATCATGTTACGTACTGGGAGGAAGCGGATAAAGGGGGGTATTTCGCTGCGATGGAACAGCCAAAGTTATTAGCTGAACATCTTCATCGTTTTATTCATTCCATTAATTAATTTCTCATACAATCCTTTTCTGGATTTAACGGGAACAAAACGTAACCATTCAGAAAGTCGCCTGTTGGCGGCTTTTTATATAGTTATGCAAGTTTGTTTGGTTACGAATGATATTCTCTAACCGTATATATGCAGTTTCTTCCTCCAGCCAAAATATACTCTCCACGTTCAATATGAACTTGATCCCCCAGAACCGTTTTGAATAAATGCAATTCATTCTTACATAAGCCGGTACATACTGCTGCAGCTTCACAGATGGGACAATGCTTCTCTATAAATAAGAGGCTACCATCGCCTTGATCCTTAACCTCGGCCATATAGCCTTCATTTGTTCGAATTTCAGCCAGTTTCTCCAGCCTTTCCTTCACGCCGGATGTATCGCCAATGTACTGTAGATATTGCTCTTGCATGTTCTTATTCCGAACATTGAGGAGCTTGTCCAGCCCTTCATTTCCGAAAGCTTCTTTCATGGAATTGATCAGACTGACGGATAACTCCGAATATCCACTAGGGAAAAAACGATCAGCAGCGGGGGTTAATCTCCATAGCTTGGTTGGTCGACCCATGGGACGAGCTTCTTCTTCGAAAGTAACCAATCCTTCTTCTTTCAGTGCATTTAAATGCTGCCTGATAGCCATTCCAGATAACGCAAATTGGGAGGAGAGTGCCACAACATCCATTCCACCTTGCTGTTTAAGCAGGTTAATGATTGCTTTTCGGGTACTGGTTGAGGCATCCTTTTTCGTTTGATCCCGGCTCATGGTGAACCTCCTTTTTAAGCAACTGAATCTTCATTATTTCATACATTTTAAACAAATACATTGACAAAGTCAAAGGCGAACTGTAGTTTAAACTTTGTAAAGTAAAATGTTTACTAAGTATCCGGATACGATGTATACATAAAATTCTCTTGGAGGTCACATACCATGTCGTCCCATTCACAAAGTATTTTCAGTCCGCGTTATTTTGCATTATCCATAGGAATTATATTGTCAGTAATGGCTGTTGGATTTGAAGGTTTGTCGGTAACGACAATTGCTCCTTCCATTGCTGGAGACCTGAACGGTCTTAACCTGTTTGGCTGGATATTCAGTACATATCTGCTTGCACAGATTATAGGCACCTTGGTTGTTGGTCGGATTATTGATAGAAGGGGACCCGCAGTACCATTTACGCTCGCACTTCTATTGTTTATTGTCGGGCTGGTCGCAGCCGCAACTGCAGGAGATATGTATACCATGATCGCGTCACGGGCCATGCAGGGTTTGGGTGCTGGAGCTATGATGACTTGCGTGTACACGGCCATTTCCTTAAGTTATCCGGACGAATTACGTGCCAAAATACTGGGAGCATTCGGTACAGCCTACGTTCTTCCGTCCATGCTTGGTCCATACATTGCAGGCCTTATTGCAGATCAGTGGTCATGGCGCTTTGTGTTCTGGGGGATTCTACCGATCTTGTTGATTTCAGCACTCCTTAGCCTACCTGCATTTACGAAATTAAAATCAGAGCCTGCACAAGGGGAGAATGGAGCTGCCGCTACTTGGATGGCACTGCTATTAACGATAGGTACGGGGACTTTATTAGTGGGACTTGGAAAGCTTCCGTCAATTATTGGATTTGTTATCGTCTTTATTGGGGGAGTACTGATGGTATACCCACTGCGCAAACTGCTGCCGGAGGGAACCCTTGCTTTGCGAAGAGGTATGCCCGCTATACTCGCTACGCGTGGACTGTTCTTCGCTGCTTATACCAGTACACAAAATTTCTTGGTATTGGCTTTAATTGAGGTGAAAGGCATTACACCTTCTCAGGCTGGTTTAATTGTAGCAAGCGCTGCACTGAGCTGGTGTGTCATTGCTTATTTGCAAGGGCGTTGGGACTCGGCAGATCAGGGTCGAGGACGTCATACACGAATTATTATTGGTGTACTCCTGCTTGTCATCGGAATTACCATCGTATTTTGGGTTCCTGTTGTGACCGTTACCGTAGCGGTTATAGGCCAAATCATAGCTGGAATAGGAATTGGATTGGCACATCCGATTAGTGGTGTTGTTGCGTTTTCCCAAACAGGAGAGGAAGGCGTTGGCAAAACCTCGGCAAATCTGCAATTTGCAGATTCATTTACACCGGGCGTAGTCATCGGGATCGGTGGTTCTATCCTGGTGGTGTGTCAAGCTGGCGGGATGTCATTGCAATCAGGATTAATCGTAACGATGGGCTTTCATCTGGTGTTAATCGTCTTGAGCTTGATTGCCAGTACTCGAATTGCACCAATAACAGACCAAATAAGAACGGGACTGCAATCGTTAGGCTTGAAAAACAAATAAACGGGGGTAAGCCAAGGAAGGTGTGTTCATGCGATGTTGACTTCGGATACCGAGAAACTTTTCACAGCCTATCGTATTATCGGAACGAAATGGACGATCCATATCCTATGTACTCTTTCGCAAGGTCCTAAGAAATTCAGCGAAATTTACGAAAATGTGCCTTCCATCTCAGAAGCGATCCTCTCCAAACGATTAAAAGATCTTCAGAATGATCAGTTGGTGAAGAGAAAAGCCCTAACACATCCCATACAGATCATGTATGAACTTACACCCAAAGGGGCCGCTCTAGCTGCTTTCATACCTTGCTTGATGGAATGGTTTACTACAAACATGAATTAACGCAAAGGAATATCCTGCGATTGCCATCATTTTATCCGGAGGTTTTCTGAATGAACCATGTGTTAATCCTATCCGATACGCATCACATTGTTAAAAGTTTAAGTTTGTTGATTCAAACCGAGCCGTCGTTACATGTACTGGAGGCTCCTCGTGATGTGATCGGCAACATGGATCAACTTCCGGATAATTCTGTGATCATCGTAGATATGAATGTGGACAATATTGAGCTGCTTATAGAACAATTTCCCGAGAAATATCGAGTGATATTGTATAGCGGGTCGCTGGAACTTATGGATATTCCTATCCATCTGCAATCAACAGGTTGTCGTTATTTTAATGCATATACGAGTCCTGAAGAAATCATTAAGATTTTAATGGGCTGCGTTTGAAAAACAACCGGCTAGCCAAAAAATACGCTCCAAGGAGGTATAACAATGATTCAGGTCAGTGAAGCAGCAGCAGAAAAAATCGTTGAAATCCTGGCAAGTACGGATACCCAGAATTCTTTCCTTCGGGTCAGGGTCGATGAGGGGGGATGCAGTGGTTTATCCTATAGCCTTATCGTAGATGAACAGCAAGCAGAAGGGGATATCTTATTAGATAAAGGTGTATTTCGTATATTGGTTCACACCAATACGGTTCCATATATTGAAGGACTTGAGATTGATTACGAAGAAAGTGGAATGTTAGGGGGATTCACCATGAATAACCCTAATGCAAAAGTTTCATGTGGATGCGGGGCCAGTTTCCGAATGGCGAATTACCGTGGTGAGGTCAAAAAATGTGATTAATTGTCAGGATGACGGAATATTTTCAACCAATATCTCATATTAAACATACAATGAAGGAGCTTTCTATTTGCCGATCGTGCAATCATGTCTTTTCAACTCAGGGAGAGAATGTCATGAATATTTTTGAGAATCACATACCTTTGGAAAAATTGAAATGGAATGAGCCATTAAAAGACCACACGTATATAAAGCTGGGTGGTAAAGCAGACATACTTATCCATCCCACAACGAAAGAAGAAATTATTAACGTGGTTAACATTGCAAAAACACATCAAATACCTCTAACGATTATTGGAAAAGGATCAAATGTCATTATCAAAGATCAGGGCGTGCGTGGAATAACGCTCTCTCTGAGCGAATTTGATCAGATTAAAGTCTATGGTGACAAGATTGTCGCGCAGAGCGGTTCCAACATTATTGATGTGTCACGTACTGCTTTGCATAACAGCTTAACAGGTCTGGAGTTTGCATGTGGAATACCCGGAAGTACAGGTGGCGCCTTATATATGAATGCGGGAGCTTACGGTGGTCAGATGGATGAGGTCGTTGAGCGAGCGCTAGTGGTTACTAAAAACGGAGAGCTGATAAACATGGTCCGAGATGACATGCAGCTTGGTTATCGAAACAGTATCTTTCGAACGGATCAATACATCATACTTGAAGTGGAATTTAAGCTTAAACCAGGGAATAAGGATGTCATTTCGAGTATCATGCAGGATTTAACGTTTAAACGGGAATCCAAACAACCGCTTGAATTTCCCTCTTGCGGAAGTGTATTCAAACGTCCAGAGGGACATTATGTCGGAAAACTCATTCAAGAGTGTAATTTACAAGGCACTCGCATTGGGGGAGCGGAAATTTCCAAGAAGCATGCTGGTTTTATCATTAATGCAGATGACGCCACTGCTGAGGATTATTTAGAATTAATCAAATTAATTAAAAAAACAGTACGTAATCAATTTAATATTGAATTGGAGACGGAAGTCATTATCTTGGGAGAGTAGGCAGCTATGAACAGTGAGCTAAGTGTTGTCATCTATATTCTGGTTCTCCTTAGTTCACATGAAAATGAGAAACTAACCAGTACTCAGATCTCTGAAAGGATTCGGGTGAACCCGGCGAGGATACGCCGAGTCCTTAGCTCGATCAAAAAAGTGGGATACGTTAAGTCAAAAGAAGGTATTGACGGTGGTTATGTTTTGTCTAAAGACCCGTATGAGATAACCTTGAAAGATGTGTACACCCTGGTGTCTTCCAAACCGCTTCAGATTCCCAAACCATCCATTATGAAAAAAGGGAGTTTAACTGCAGAGGTAGATATTCAGCTCGCAAACATTTTCATAGAAAGTGAACAACAGTTAATGCAGCAGTTAGAAAAAATCACCCTAGGCAGCATGCTTCATGTGATGAAGGAATGTGCGTTGGAAACCATGGAATAGTTTGATGATGAAGAAGAAATCATAGGAGGTTAATGTTGTGAAATTAATCGGATTATCCGGGTCACTGATTGGATCAAAGACACCAGTGGGTGTGGATGCTGTACTCCAATTCGTAAAAAATAATCATCCAGAAATTGAAGTGGAACTCATAGATTTAAGAGATTATAAAGGGATCGAATTTTGCGATGGTCGCAAGTTGGAGGAATACAATGAAGACACCCAGTTGGTGGTCCAAAAATTGATTGATGCTGACTTTTACGTTATCGGCACACCAATATATCAATCCTCTCTGACAGGCGTACTGAAGAATGTATTCGACCTTCTGCCCGTGCAGAGCATTTACAATAAAGTGATGGGTTTTATAGCAACCGGGGGCACCTATCAGCATTATTTGGTAGTGGAAAATCAATTAAAACCGATTGCCGGCTTTTTCCGCTCTTATGTCGCCCCAAGCTATGTATATCTGAATAGTGATCATTTTGATGCTGAGAATAACATTAAAGATACTGAAGCACTAAGTCGGCTGGAAAAGTTGGCTGAGGAACTGGTCTTCATGCAGACTCAACTAAAAGCTTCATCGAGCTGAAATAAGCAAGGATTAAATTTATGTTTCATTAAAGAACAAAGGTAGCCGATCAGTACGATCGGCTGCCTTTGTTTATTTTCAACTTCAAAAGTTAGCAGAATTCATATCAAAGAGGTGGGTAGTCAAAAGTTATTTTTCTCATGCGTGGCTTTTTTGCTTCCTCCGGTGTCTAATTATATGTAAATCAAGAGGAGGTTCCCCACCATGTCAGGAGCTCATGACACAAAACCTGTTTATCCGGATGAACAGGAAAGCATCACCATCTTTGAGAACACGTATGAGCAATATCGTCAACGAATCAGCAAATACTTCTCACTGAAATTGAACCCGTTGGTTGCAGATGATTTGACCCAACAGGTATTTTTGAAAGCAGTCGAAAATATTCACAGCTTTAAAGGAGGCTCTAATTTATTCACCTGGATCTTTAAGATTGCTCAGAACACGGTGAAGAACGAATATCGCAGGTTATCGCGACAAAAAGAATCTCCTTATGATTTTACAGATTATGAATCGCAATCGATCTCTCTTGAATTTACGAAACATGTTGATATTCGAATTGATATTGGCTCTGCATTAGTAAAGCTGGATGAGATTGATCAGGAAATTATTGCATTACGCTTTTTCGTTGACTGCACCTTGCCCGAAATATCCAAGATAGTTGGACGACGGGAAAGTGCAGTAAAGAACAGACTATACAGGGCTTTGGAGAAATTAAGAAAAGAACTAAAAGAGTGGGGGGATATTGCCATCATGTCTATTCATGAACTGATTTCCATTGTAAATAAAGGTGAAAACCATGATACGAATGATCGTACGAAGAAAGTGCATCAAGATTTGTTCGATGAACTCAATAATAGTGTTGAACGAGTGTCGACCAAATATAAACATCATCCATCACAAAAGGTAGTTATTGAAATTTATCCTGATCTACCAACATTCCATCAAGCCGTCGGCGAAACAGATGCCCCCAATTGGTTTATGGGCACATATGAAGGGCGTACTCTGAAGATTGTTTCTCCATTGAACCCGGGACCGGAGCATACGTATCAATCCATTCTGAAAGGCACAGTCCACTTGTTCGCCATGTGGCTAATCAGCGACATTAATCCTGCAGCTCCCAAATGGATAAGACAGGGCATTGGTGGATATGAAGCTAAACAGATGTCCCAAGATTTCATTAAAGGATCAACGGAAGATAGCATACGCAATCAGTCGATTCCATCTTTTGATGAATTAAATAACGATACGTGGGATTTTGAAACGATGAAAGGTTTTCAGTTCTCTTACATGATGGTGGAATTTGTGGTTGAGCGATACGGAGTAGATGCATTGAACAAACTAATCCGCAGTCCTCAAGATTTCGAAGGGATCTTTCAATGCAGTGAGACTGAACTGCATGAGCAATGGGTGAAGTATATAAAAATATAATTGAAATACAACCTTATACTTTTGATTGTAAGCCCCGGTGATGAACCGGGCTTTTTTTGTATGAGTAAAGGTTTGGGGCATTGAAGTAGATTCGTTAATATTTGACTTAGAGTACAGTCTAAGCTGTAAACTTGAAGAAGACCCCTCTGGAAGGAGATTATTTTGATGAACCAGAATAATAATTCAAAAACCTTACAACATAAAATCGGTTCCGGATTCAACCATCGCACGACAGCTGAGGAAGTATTGAATAACACGGATTTATCAGGAAAACTTGCTATCGTCACGGGTGGATATTCCGGATTGGGACTGGAAACTACACGTGCACTCGTTCGTGCTGGAGCCAAGGTTGTTGTGACCGCACGTCGGCCAGCCATCGCCAAAGAGGCTCTTGAAGGGCTAGCTGGTGTAGAGATCGATGAACTGGATCTCGCAGATCTCGCTAGTGTCCGTGTTTTTGCCGATCGTTTTCTGGCAAGCAACCGCAGTATCGACATGTTGATCCTGAATGCGGGAATTATGGCTTGTCCAGAGACTCGCGTAGGCCCGGGTTGGGAAGCTCAATTTGCTACGAACCATCTTGGACACTTCACCTTGACGAACTTATTATGGCCGGCACTCGTCAGCCATGGAGGAGCACGGGTTGTTTCCGTTGCATCAACAGGGCATCATTTCTCAGCAATTCGCTGGGACGATATGCAATTTGAGAACGGCTATGAAAAGTTCCCTGCATATGGACAGTCCAAAACAGCAACCATTCTGTTTAGCGTCGAACTGGATAGACGTGGTGCAGATCAGGGCGTGCGTGCATTCTCTGTACATCCCGGTGGCATTCTGACGCCGCTGCAACGACATATGCCGAAAGAGGAAATGATCGCATTGGGCTGGATTGATGAGTCTGGTCAAGTCGCTAATCCAAACTTTAAAACACCTGAGCAAGGGGCAGCAACGCAAGTATGGGCAGCGACATCTCCACAACTTGATGGAAAAGGTGGAGTGTATTGCGAGGATTGTGACATCAGTGAGCCAGCTCCTGCGGACGGAGCTTTCTTTGGAGTCAAGGACTATGCTATCGACCCTGAGCAAGCCCGTCGTCTATGGGAAGTTTCAGCCCAGTTGACTCAAACGGATCTACCAACCTCTTAAGATCTTTTTTTCTGTTCATGAGGAAAGTCGCCTGAAATGGCGGCTTTTTTTGTGTTGGAAATGCCCTTCGTTATGTAAAAGACGTTTTAAAATCGTTTGTTATATACGCCCCCAATGGTCTGTTCTGTATAATTCGTTGTACATCTGGATTCGCTTGCGGATGATGAATGAGGAGGACAATGATGACTTTTTTTCAAAATGGGACACATGAAGAACTTGAATGTTTGCTCGTTCAGGCGAGAAGTGTATGTCTAAGGGCATTAGATCAGTATGAATTAGCATGGGATTGTATACATTTTATTCAGTTGTCAGATACCATCACGTACAAAATCGATACATCTCCATTGAAAAGCTATTTGCTTCGCATTCATTCCAATCGGCTAAGTAAAGAGTCTATCCGTTCAGAACTTACTTTGCTTCAATCATTGGGCACATCTGATGATCTCCACGTACCTCAGGGTGTGGCGAGTCGCGATGGCTCGTATGTTTTGTTCATAGAGGCAGAAGAAGAGGGGATGTACTTTTATGTCACGATGATGAATTGGGTGGACGGAGAGCATATGGATGGAAATGAGGTTAATGAACATTGTGCATACCGTATGGGCTCTATGGCCGCAAAACTCCATGAAGCAATTACCCGTTTTGTACCATCTGTTGATTTTTCTCGTCCCATATGGGGAGAAGAGAGTTTTAAAGTGGATATGACCAAACTGAGACGTTATTATACAAGGTTTTTATCCGATCAGGCATGGAAGACGTATCAGAGAGCATCCCATAAAATATTATCCCAACTTGCAGACTTGGATCAGAATCCACAGCATTACGGAATCATCCACGGAGATTTACATATTGGTAACATCGTATTCAACGATGAACAACCTAATCCAATTGATTTTGGACGATGTGGCTACGGATATTATCTTTACGATATAGCAAACACAATATTAGGGCTTTTTCCCGCACAACGTTTGGAGTTCATCAGAGGTTATGAAAGTGTAAGGACACTGCCAACAGATTATGTTGAGGTTCTGGAAAGTTTCTTTATCATGTGCATAATTGAGAATTACAGCCACCACTCTTCCGATCCTAGAGAAGCATCACGATTAATTGATGAGCAGCCGTACGCACAAGCGTGTATCAGAGAATATTTAATGAATGCTCCATTTCTTTTCAATGGGATAGAAGTACAGGAAGTTACTTAAATGAATGTCTTGGAATCAGCTCTACTGCTTTTTATCTTGCTCGCATGGCATCACGTCTTCAGGAAGTTTCAGAAAAGTTCAAGGTTGAAATATAATCATTTCAAAAGAGAAACGTAAAACGCATCGAATCCATAGACGCGATGCGTTTATTTTATATTGAAGTCAAAGGTTTATTTTTTAGTATAAGATCCTAATTGTTTTTGTGAAAAAGGATGAACGGAGTTTTTGTTTCTTAGCCACATATTGCCTTTAACAATTAAAACATAGACAGCTACGACAAAGTAAATCATGCTCCAAAGCCAGTCTGTTGGTGTTAACATATTCTGTTCATAGGCACTTTTAATGTACCAGATTCCAATTGGCAAATGCAGAAATATCGCTGAAAATAATCCGGGATTATATATGCTTTTTGCTTTTATATTAGCGAAGATGCCATGCCAGATAATCTGGAAAAATCCCATTAATATAGGTGCCAGACCCAGCCATACAACGGAAGGGAAGAACACAGGCGGTAAATAAAACACATAGGCGATAATCAGATTAATAATCATGGCTGACTGCTGATTTAACGGATATCTCTCAGGTGTTTTACTTTGGAACAAAACTTTATTAAACAAACCTGCAAAGTAACCCGGCCATCGATATTCTTCAAATTGATGCAGGAGTATGGCAATAAAGCTTAACCATAAAATGCTGTTAATGCGCGGAAGTGTTCCCCAGTCCAAGATGAGATAAATACATACAAGGAATGCAATGATCGATCCCAAGTCTTGCCAATGTTTTCTTAACATGTTCAACTGAATCGCCTCCATCAATGTTGTTTAATGAAAGTATCTTTCAAAGAGCAAGTCAATTTGTGCTTCTATCGGAGCAATCTTCACAGAAGCGCCTTTTTCCAGAATAGGACTCATAAGTGCCGGGAGAAAAAGCGCCCCGAAAACTTGCGTCATCATTGTGGTCAGTCGTTCCGGTTGTTGCTCTCCGGTTATCTCTTTTAACGTATTTTGAACTTTGGGGAACCCCAATAAATTTAAGAATGAACCGTATTCCTGTTGAGATGAGAAATCTGCTGAACCCATAAGAATAATTCTGGATAACAATTCGGGATATTCACGGATGACTTGTAAATAGTCCATTAAGAATTGCTTTAATCGATCTCGGGCGGGAATGGATAATTCATCGAGTATAACAAAGGTATGCTGAAAGCTACTCAGAATCATTTTAATAGATTCACTGATCAAATTTTCTTTGGAGCCGAAGTAATAATTAACCAGGGATACATTTGTACCAGAGGCTTCGGCAATTTTTCGTATGGTGATGCCTTCAAATCCACTTTGTTTGGTGAACTCTAGTGTGGCTTGCATAATCTTTTCTTTTGTTTCACTTTTCTTGTCTGGTTCCATATGTAAAACCTCCAATAAAGTTATTCAAACAATGTTTTAAACAGTGTTTGAATTTATATTAGCACGTTTTCCTAATTTTGCAAGTTATACATTTGGAGTATTGACCATTAACTAAGAAACATCATTTCGAAGGCTTTTCATGAAGACATGTTCAGTTTTTCGTGGGTGTTTTATTATGAAATGCGAAAAGGTTGATGTAACAAAAATATCTCTAAACAAAAAGCGTTATACCTGTGGTATGTTTTACGTACGAATACCGCTTTAATGTGAGAGGAGATTGTATGCCACAAGTGAAAAGAGTAATTCGGAGCAAGTGGTTTCTATGGATAACAGGTGTTATCGGTATTTTTATCGCTGCATTTTGCGTATTATCCTTCTTCCTGGTAAATTCGGTATCGGCTACTTTTGAAGCCGGAAGTGTTGAAGAAAAATATGCTCTACCCGGCACGTACGAGGTAGATACGCTGGAGATCAAGGACGAGCAAGGCGAGAAGCTGTACAGGATTTATTCTCCGCAATCAACGGATGTCTTGCATCCCCTCATCGCTTGGGGCAACGGAACCGGAGCATTACCTGACAATTATGATCAGTTGTTAAGACACCTGGCCAGTTGGGGATTTATTGTCATTGATACATACAGTCAAACCACGGGTACAGGAAAAGAAATTATGGCTGCGATCCAATATATGCTCAGTGAAAATGAAGCGACGGTCAGCCCGTTCTATCACAGGATTCAAAAAGATCAGGTCGGTGCGGCAGGGCATTCGCAGGGATCAACGGGTGTGATTAACGCTCACACGAATTTTGAGAACGGGGATCTCATCAAAACGGTTGTATCGATTGCTCTGCCTGAGCTGAAATATTGTGATCCAGAGGACGTGTATGATACATCAGCGCTGAAGGTTCCATTTTTTGTTATAGGAGGAACCCGAGATTTCATCATCTCCCCGTCAGACTCCAACAAATTGGCCTTGAACAATACCAGTCCGGATCTTCCGGTCTTGATGGCCATGGCTAAGGGCGCTGCACATACAGCGATAGAGCAGGATGGCGGGCAGCATAGAGGTTATTTGACAGCTTGGATGAGATATCAATTGATGAATGATTCGGAGGCAAGCATGGCCTTTGTTGGAAAGCATGCTGAAATAGGAACGAATAATCATTGGAAGAATGTTACTTCCGCAAATTTACAATAGTCATGGTTCACATAAATCGAAGGACCCTTCTGAAATGGAAGGGTCCTTCGATTTATGTGGAAAACAATTTGAGGCATTGAAATGGCTTTATCTAATGCCACTATAAACGTTTTCAGAAAATTCATCCTGTTGAACACCATGTAACGGTAGCTATGATTTCGCCTTTGCTGTTGATTGTCTGGGAATAAGCATCGTAGGTAATTTAACTTGAAGGTACTCACTGTTTGGATTCTCCACTTGTTTCAGGATGACTCTGCCCGCTTCTCGTCCGAGTTCAAGTTCCTGCTGTACAACAGCCGTGGGCGGAATGATACAGAAATCCGGAAATTCGACATCATCGAAGAACACGACAGATAAATCTTCTGGTACAGAGATTCCCATCTGCATCGCCGCTTGAATAACATGAGGGCTGAAATTGGAGGATAGAAGGGCCGTCATCTGCGGATTGGCCTGTAAAAACTTCTGAATCATCATGATAACCTCTTCATCGCTAGCACTCATGGCCAGACGTGTCATCTGTATACTGCGATCAATCAGAATATGACGGTCCTCCAAGGCTTTCTCATACCCATGCAATCTGTCCTCAATACTTGATGTCCCCTCAGCAAGAGTGGAAATAAAGCCAATTCGATTGTGCCCAAGCTCATGAAGATGCTTAACCGCCTGAATAGCTGCCTCATGGTTGTCCGAGCTGATGGAGTTGGTCTCCACCCCTTTTAGATTGCGGTCCAGAAGGACAAGGGGAAAGCGATTTAGCGTAAGCGCAAGAATCTCATTGTTATAGTGCTCACCCTCAACGGGATAGATAATTAGTCCTCTGACGCCTGCCTGTTTCATTTCCTGAATTTTGAGAATCTCTGTCTCTTGTGAATCATTCGTCTTGGCAAATAACAATTGATAGCCATTCTCTGAAAGGGTGTCCTCAATTCCGCTCAGCAGATTGGCGGTGAACCTATTGTCAAGACGGGGGAGAAGGAACCCGATTGTTGGTACTGTGAGCTGCTCTTTTACCGCTGAAGTGATGTTATGAATTTCCTCTGGACTGTGATCGTTAACAAAGGTTCCTTTGCCTTGAAGGCGGTAGACCACTCCTTTATCAACTAGAGCAGTAAGGGCATTTTTCACCGTGATACGGCTCACACTGAATTGTTCAGCCAGTTCATTTTCGGATGGAATTCGGCTGCCCGGTTTCCAATTTCCGCTTCGAATCTGGTCAATGATATAAGTCTCGATTTTCTTGTACATTGGCTTGAAGGTTCTCACCATCGCATTTTATCTCCATTTCACTATTAGTTCGTTCTAAATATATTATATTAATACAACATATACAAGTTCTAAAAATCAATAACAAGTGAGTAAGACAAGAAGATTGAAAATACGAACAAATATGATGAAAAAACCTTATGAATAAACAATTTATTAGGAATACATTCTGTTAAGTTGTATCTAAAAATAAACATTTACAAGTAAAAGTATGTTGTTTATATTGTTTTTAAAGTTTGTTGGGTAAAGCGTTTCCAATGAGCCTTGACAATCTTATCTATGCCACAAATTTTTTCTCAAGTGTTCCTTAATTCGAAAAAGGGGGTGCAGCGGTTCTTAACACTAATTGGTTGCTGTGGAATATTCATTAAGCTAGGAAAGATCAAAAATTAAAGATAAGGGTGGTTAAAGGATGAAAAAAAGAGCAAGCATGATCGTTACTTTGATAACTGTTTTCTCACTCATTGTAAGCGCTTGCGGTGATGCGCAGTCCGGGGGGACGGAACCCAAAGCGAGTAAAGAGCTGACGATGTGGACGTGGAAGGTTGCTTACACGCCAGGGATTGAAGCAGCTGCGAAATTGTATGAAGAGAAAACAGGAATCAAAGTCAAACTCGAGACCTTTACACCAGATGATACGTATCGCCAAAAATTCCAGGCGGCAGCCAACTCCAAAAATTTGCCGGATATTGTGAACTGGTGGGCAACGGCAGGCGATTCCATCGAGAACTCAGTGCTCGAACTGTCAGGTGAAGTCGACGATGATCTGTTGAACAGCTACTACAGTGCTGCAATGGACCCGATCATTGTCACACAGAGCCAGGTTGATTCCTGGAAAGAAGACAAGAACGCCACCACAATTCAAAAGTCACTGAAGACTGGCCAGTTCTACGGACTGCCGCTTGATATCGGAGGATTCTTTACTTTCTATGGTAACAAGAAGCTGATCGAAGAAGCAGGGTTGACAGCCGAAGCGCCCAAAACGTGGGAAGAGTTCGTCACCATGATGGAGACTGTCAAAGAGAAAACAGGTACTCCTGGGCTAGTGTTTGGTGCCAAGTTGCCTGATCTGTGGGAGAACTGGGCCGGTTCGGCACTGTCCATCATGCTGAACGAACCTCAAGGTTATATTGATCTGCTCGAAAGAAAGTCCAAACTAAGCGACCCTTCAAATCTGCCGGTAGTAAAAGCGATGGAGACATTGGCAAACAAAGATCTGCTTATGCCGGGAATTTTGTCAACGGATATTGATGGAGCAGACCAGGCGTTTGCTGCTGGCAAAGCCGCTTTCGATCTCGGTGGTTCCTTCACAATGTCTACGCTACTGGCTATGGGAATGAGTCCTGACGATATTTTCACCTTCCCGGTACCTCCGCTTGAAGGATCGAAAATTAACAGCTGGACGACTGATCCATTCACGTTAACGATGTTGTCAGTAAATAAAGATTCGCAGAACAAGGCTGAAGCGCTCGATTTCATTAAATTCCTCACCGGTGATCCGGATGCTGCTGTTGCTTTTGCTAATGCGGCGTATACAGTACCTGCGCTGAATCTGGGCGATCGTGCAAATGATCTGGACCCGAACCTGAAATCAATTTCAGATGCATTCGCTGCCGAACCTGGTCCTTACAGTCAAGCTTCACCTGCAATCAATACGTATCGTGGCAAGCACAAAGAGTGGGAAGTGTATGCCCAGTCCATGCAATCCATGATCGAGAAAAAGATGACTGCTGAACAAGTCGCCAAGAAGTTCGACGACACCATGGAAAGTCTGAAAGCGAGCGGGAACTAGAACACCAAAGCAATTGGCAAGCCCCGTAAGGGGCTGTCGATTGCCAAATTGAGAGCAAAAGGTGATTGATCATGATAAAAAGTCGAAATAAGTGGATGCCGTATCTCTTTTTACTGCCTGGCGTGCTTTTGTTTCTAGCCATCGGCGTGTATTCGGTCGGATTCTCGATCATGCTCAGCTTTTATAACTGGTCCGGGATCGATTTTTCCACCGCAAGGTTTGAAGGTCTGGCGAATTTTCGTCAGTTCCTGCTTGGTGATGATCCGATTGTAACCCGGAATTTCTATAATGCCGTTCTGCACAATCTGATTATTGCCGTTTCACAGGTTGTGGTCGTCGTTCCAATCGCACTTGTGCTGGCTTTTGTGCTGCAAAATACGAAGGCAGCAACGTGGTACCGGACGATTTATTTTCTGCCGATGATCGCATCTGGCGTAGCTATCTTTTATGTATGGAAAGGTTTGTTTGAACCTAGTGGAGCATTCAACTCACTCTTCTTATGGATGGGCTTGGATTTCCTTGCTGTACCTGGTGGAATGCTGGGGAGTTCGTCTACTTCTTTACTCGGTATTATTTTGACATCAATCTGGGGCGGTCTGCCTGGAACGCTGATTCTGTACTACGCTGGTCTGACTTCCATTGATCCGACACTATATGAAGCAGCAAGTGTGGATGGTGCCAAGAAAACAACCATGATATTGAAAATTACCTGGCCGTTACTGAAGCCAATCACGCTTATTGCCGTCATTCAGATGGTGAACGGAGCCTTTCAGGCTTTTGAGAATGTGTTCATCATGACAGGCGGCGGACCGGCTGGCAGTTCGGAGGTTATTGGTACACTCGTGTACCGCACAGCTTTTCTAAACAATGATTATGGTCTGGCCAGCGCAATCGGCTGGGTATCATTTCTGATTACAGGTGCCATTGCCATATTCAGTATTCGCTCATTCAAGGCAGACATCTAAAAGGAGGAGCACATGGTCAAATATATTAAGCATATCATTCTAATCTTGTACGGATTGACCTGCCTGTATCCTTTTGTCTGGATGATCGGCACTTCGCTGAAGACATCACAGGATGCACTAGCCAATCCACAGAGTCCGTTTCCACAAGCTGCACCGATGTGGTCCACATTTGGTGACGTATGGAACAAATTGAATTTCTATCAGTTTTTCATCAACAGCGTGATCGTAAGTGCGGTCGTGATTATAGGCGTTATTCTCATCTATACCATGATGGCCTATTCGTTTGCCAAATTTGTCTATCGGGGCAAAAAATTCATCTATTACACGTTTATTGCCTTGCTGCTCGTTCCAGGTGTAACCACATTGATTCCGCTTTATATCAACATGACCAATCTCGGGCTGCAAAACACGTATATTGGCATGATTCTGCCCATGATTAATGGTGCTGCACCCTTCGCCATTTTCCTGTTCACCAGTTATTTCCGCACAATCTCACATGAGTTATACGAGAGCGCCGTACTGGATGGATGCAACAATTTCAAAATCTACTACAGAATCTATCTGCCATTAGCGTTGCCAGCTATCGGAACCATTGCGATTCTGAACTTTATCGGAAGCTGGAACAATATTTTGTGGCCGATGATCATCGTGGATAGCCGGGATATGTTTACGTTACCAATGGGACTCATGTATTTGGATTCATCTTCATTTAAGAAATGGAATGAACTCATGGCAGGGGCTTTGATTACGGTCATTCCAATCCTGCTAGCCTTCCCGTTCATGCAGAAGATGTATGTCAAGGGCATGACCGTAGGTTCAGTAAAAATGTAATTACACAACAACCAAACCATACAAGATTGGAATGAAATGAATGACTACAAAAACCGCACATATTGTCGCACATTCTCACTGGGACAGGGAGTGGTATCTATCCTTCGAGAAGCACCGAATGTTGCTTGTTCAGCTTATGGAGGATCTAATAGAGACGTTTGAAAATGACCCGGAATTTACGAATTTCCATCTGGATGGGCAGTTTATTGTGCTGGAGGATTACCTGGAAATCATGCCGCACAGGTCGAATCAGGTTCGCAAGTTAATTGAAGAGGGCAAGCTGATTGTCGGTCCATGGTACATCCTTCAAGATGAATTCCTCGTCAGCAGTGAAGCCAATGCACGCAATCTTTTAATTGGTATTCAAGCTTCAGAACAAATGGGAGGATATGCGAAAATCGGATATTTCCCGGATTCCTTCGGCAATATGGGTCAGGCACCACAACTCATTAGCCAAGCAGGCATTGAGGTAGCTGTATATGGACGTGGAGTGAAGCCAGTTGGATTCAATAACGAAATTCAGTCTGGCAATGAACATACCTCCAAATACTCGGAGATGTATTGGGAATCACCCGATGGTACTCGTGTACTGGCGATCCTGTTCGCCAATTGGTACAACAATGGCATGGAAATTCCGGTGGAACCAGAGAAGGCCAAAGCTTACTGGGCCAAAAAGCTGGCTGCAGCAGAAGAGTTTGCTTCAAGTTCGGAACTCCTGTTCATGAACGGATGCGATCATCAGCCGCTCCAGAAGGATCTGACACAAGCATTAAAGATGGCTACCGAGATTATGCCAGATGTGACGTTTCGTCATTCCAGCTTTCCCGAGTACATTCAGGCTTTTCAAAAAGCGAAACCCCAATCCTTGGACGTCATTCGCGGTGAACTTCGAAGCCAATGGACCGACGGCTGGATCACACTTGTAAATACTGCTTCAGCAAGGGTATATATCAAGCAGCAAAATGTAAAAAGCCAGACGCTACTGGAGAAAGTGGCTGAGCCATTGGCAGTCATGGCCTCTCTGTCCACAGGCATTTATCCACGGCATGAGCTGTTATATGCCTGGAAGACGTTACTGAAGAATCATCCTCATGACAGCATCTGTGGGTGCAGTGTTGACGAGGTTCATAGGGAAATGATGACCCGATTTGCCAAATCGCAAGAAGTGGCTGAAGCCATATCGGTTCAGAGTGCTCGTACAATAGCCGAATCCGTGGATACATCAGGCTTTGACGCAGATTGTGCGTTGCCTTTTGTAGTGTTTAACACTTCGGGACATCGTCGATCCAATGTGATTGTAAATAGAATGGATGTTGAGCGACGGTACTTTGACCACCAGCCTCCGCATGAAAAGTATCAGGAATTTAAGCGCGAATATGAAGCCTTTGACCCGAACGATTGGGTTGTAATGAACGCGGAAGGCTTGCAAGTAGAAGCCGTGATCACACCCATTGGACCGACATTTGGATATGATTTGCCGGATAATCGATTCCGTCAACCTTACTGGGCATATCAAGTGGATGTAGAGCTTCATGTCCAGAACATCCCGGGTTTTGGATATCATACTTTTGCTCTTGTGCCTAAGAGTGTTTCTGGAGAGAATGCGCTTAGCGAACTGACTACCACTGAACTTGTTACAGAAGAGCAAGTGATGGAGAACGATTATGTGCGGATCGAGATTGCGGGGGATGGATCGTTTACCATGTTGGATAAAGTGAACGGTCGTAATTATACAGGGCTTGGTATTTATGAGGATACGGGGGATATCGGAAATGAGTATATGTACAGACAACCGGATCAGGAAGCTCCGCTGACTACGCAGGGACTGCCTGCCCAGATTAAGCTGGTACATCATACCCCCCTGAAAGCCGTTTATGAGATCGTGCATAACTGGAAGCTCCCGGTAGGCGCTGATGAACTGCTGGATGAAGAGATCCGTTCCATGGTTCCATTTCGTTACCGGAAATCCCGGCGGCTGGACGAAACTAGAGAAGTGAGCATTCGTACAGAGCTGATCCTTGAAAAAACGGGACGTTCGGTTGGCATTAAAAGCTATATCGATAACACGGTTCAGGATCATCGTATCCGCATGTTGTTCCAAACGGGACTCGAAGCAAGTCATGTTACCGTCGACTCTATTTACGAACTGGCTCAACGCCCGATACAGCCGGAAGCGGAATGGAGAAATCCTAGCAATGCGCAGCATCAAAATGCATTTGTCAGTATCAGCAATGGTCGTGAAGGGCTAACGATTGCGAATAAAGGTCTTAATGAGTACGAAGTATTGGCTAATCAGAATACCATTGCTGTGACACTGCTGCGTGGGGTACGCGAGCTTGGGGATTGGGGAGTATTTGCAACGCCGGAGGCCCAATGTCTCGGACAGCACATTCTGGAAATGGAGCTCATCTCACATGATCTGGATGTTATTGAGTCCGATGCTTATGTGCAGGCGTATCAGTTCCCGGTTCCCTGGACCGTTCAACAGACAGGGGTACATGGTGGTACGTTACCCGTTACCCACGAGTTTTTGCAATGGGAGGGTGATCATCTTGCTTTTAGTGCGCTTAAACGGGGCGAGGCAAATGATGACATGCTGTTCAGGGTGTTCAATGTATCATCGGAGACGACTTCACTGAAGGTAACGCCTTCGTTTGAGGCTAAGGAAGTGTACGAAAGTACAATTGTTGAAGATCAAGGTGAAGCCATGAAAGTAGCGGATGAGGGAAGTTATGCTTTGAATGTGGGATCAGCAAAAATTCAGACGATCGGCATTCAACCCACAACACGTTTAAAATAAACAATTCAGTCTTGGAGTTCTCTCCACTGCTGCGAATTGAAAACGGATGCATCATGTTCCACATACGACAACCCTGTTTTCGTGCAGCTTGATTACATGATCAAGTTAATGGGAGGTACGATTGTGAACAAACGATTATGGTTAGGTGCCAGGTGTACCATTTCAGTGCTGTTGACTATTGTCATGTTATGTTCAGGGCTATGCATCACACCAGCAACCACACACGCGGCAGCAGAGAGGGAAGATATTACTGAACAGGGAGACGTCCATCCAAATGATGTGTCATCTGACTCGGTAAGTATTACGTTGGGGGAAACTCCTGTGCAGCAGGGCATAACGGCTCGTCCCGGCGATGGACCTCCAGCAGGTCTTCAAGTGGGGACGTTTGACGGGAAGGATTATTGGAAAACCAATCAGACGGTGAATCCAACAAATCCGGCCGATAACATCCTGTACTTTTACTTCAATGTTGCGGATGAATATTTGTTTGAAAATACCGATCAGGACGTGTTCGTCACTGTTGAATATTACGATAGCGATAGTGGAGCGTTGTCTCTGCAATACGATTCGAAGCAATCCAATTTCAAGGATGCTCCTTTGTTCCGGTATGAAAATACGGGAACCTGGAAGACACATACCTTCAAGCTCAGCGATGCCAATTTCGGTAACCGCACTCATGATGCGGATTTCCGAATCGGGGTTAGTGGCGCAGGGGCACCAGCCAACAATCCGGAACTTCATCTGGCGAAAGTAACCGTCCATAAGCAACCTCAGCAGCAGTCGGGTATTCAGACCAAGGTCTATGATACGGAATTCCCTACATCAGATATCGTCATTGCAGATCGAAGCGTAACCGATTATGGAGCAATAGGGGACGGGGTCTCAGACGATACTCAAGCATTCAAAGAATCGCTGGCAGTAGCCGGAAATCAAGGTGGGGGAGTTGTGTTCGTACCATCTGGAACCTATAAATTAACCGGAGAGCTGGTTATTCCAACAGGCGTTACGCTTCGCGGCGATTGGGGGAATCCCGACGAGCATGGCGGGCTAGTCAAAGGTACGATCCTTGCTGTATACGGCGGCAAAGGTCAAGCTAACGGGAACAGCTTCATAAAGATGGAACCTTCTAGTGGGGTAACACATGTGTCGATCTGGTATCCCGAACAGAATATGAATAACCCGGTGGCCTATCCATGGACGATGGAACAGCTTCCAGGTGACAGTGCCACGGTGAAAAATGTAACACTCGTCAATGCGTACCAGGGGATTAAGATTGGCCCGGAATGGAACGAACTTCATTATGTGAAGGATGTATACGGCACCACACTGAAAACCGGTATCTTTCTGGATTTCACAACAGACATTGGGAGACTGGAAGAGCTTCACCTTTCCCCGAATGTATGGGCGAACTCTGGTTTACCAGGAGCACCTGAGCAATCTCAATTGCGTGAATATATGATACAGCAATCAGAAGGTATCGTAATGGGGCGCTCGGATTGGGAGTATATGTCGAATATTCATATCTCGGGTTATAAGACAGGGATACGAATCACGACAAGAACAGGAAGCCTTGAAACAGCCAATGCGCAGCTGTACAAAATTCAGATCGACGACTGCAACGTAGCGCTGAAGATTGAAGGCGTCAATGATTATGGATTGCTGGTGACAGATAGCCAATTCGAAGCGAGTGCTGGTCCGAATCCTGTTGCCATTTATGCAACGGAAGGCTTTCACTCCATTGCCCAGTTTAACAGCGTAACGGTGGGCGGGGAGCCCAAACATGCGGTGGTGAATGAAGGGCGTGGAACGTTGTCCTTTGAGAGCAGCTCTTTCGAGAATTGGGGTGAAGGAAGCGGAGATTATGCCATTGTTGCCAAAAGTGGTTCGCTTATACTGGGTAGTTCTACCTTCGCCAAGCCGGATCGGCACCTGCTTCTTCAGGGAGATGTGGCCACAATCAATGCCATACATTCCGGACACGAAGGCAACCTTGCAGTGAACGATGAAAGTACCTCGGCGGAACTGAACATCCACCAGGAAGAAAATTTGGTGTTGGAAACCATCCCTAATGTTCCTTCAGTGGATATTGCTGTGCAGCCCAAGCCGGGTACTCGCGAGTTGTTTAACGTAGTGAGCCAGCCCTATTTGGCTGATAACACAGGGAATACCGATTCATCCCAAGCCATTCAACAGGCATTGAATGATGCCGAAGCAGCAGGAGGAGGAACGGTCTATATGCCGGCTGGCATATACCGCGTTGAGCAGGCTTTGGTGGTCCCGACTACTGTAGAACTGCGGGGTAATTATGATGTACCTCATCATACGATCGGGAATGGAACCGTTATTTTTACGAACTATGGAGAAAATGCTCCGGATGCCGATGCCTTCATTCAGCTAGAGGAAGCAGCGGGATTACGAGGATTATCCGTCTATTACGATCAACAAACATGGTCTGATGCCAATCCGGTGAAGCCTTATGCCTGGACTGTGCAAGGTCAAGGGAAAAACGTATACATGATCGATACAACCTTAGTTAATCCCTATCAGGCTGTCGACTTCGGCACCTATGATACAAGTGGTCATTATATCGATTATGTAGCGGGATCACCGCTCAAGGAAGGCATATATCTTGGTGGCGGGTCAGACGGAGGATACATGCGGAATGTGCAGTTCAATCCGCATTATTATGGTCGGAACAATTATCCGAATCATCCATCGAATGATGAAGAATTTAATCAAATTTGGAATTATCAAAAAGAGAATCTGGACGCCTTCCGTATTGGGGATGTCACAAATCAGGTTAATTTCAATACATTTGTATACGGTTCAAAGTACGGCATTCATTTTGAAGAACAGAATGGAAGAGGGCCTGAAGCCGTCGTTATTGGTCATGGCACCGATGGCAGCAAAAAGGGAGCCGTATTACAACATGCGGGAACAGCAGGTCTTTCGTTTATCAACACAGAGCTTGTTTCCATGAGTACAACAGACAAGGTATACGTGGAGGTTGGGCCTGACTTTGGTTCCAAAGCGGTGTTCTTCAATACGTCCATGTGGGGAGACACAACAAGATCTTTTGATATTCACGGAGGAGATATCCGCATACAGCAAGGAAACTTCACGAACGTTGGTGAAATCGGTATTAACGCAATCGGTGGTGATATTACCCTCTACAATTCCTATTTTCAACAGCCACGTACGAATCATGTGGTTGCAGGTCCAAACGTAGAGAAGATGGTGATATCCAACAACCTGTTTAATGGCGGTTTTCAGATGGAGAATGAAGCCCCACCTGGAAAAGTGACGGGTACCAATCTGTTTCCTTTGGCACTCAAACTGAACCAGCTTGGGTATGATCCATCCAGACCAGGTGATCCCGGAAGCATGCTGACTTTGACTAATGTTGCAGGTGAGGCTTTGCTTAAAGGGCAGATCGAACTGATTGAACCGAGTGTGTATCATGGGATGTTTAAGCCAGTACGATTTGAGGGGCTGGGCATTGGGAAAAGCATGGATGTGGCGCTTCCCTATATATCAAGTGACTTGCTCAAATTCAGAATAACGCTTGAGAATGGGTTCCGTTATGAGACTTCAGTCAAGCTGTCACAATCCTTTGCGGCACAAAAAAATGCTGTTGGAACGCTGCCATTCATTGAGGTTTCCAGTCCGGAGCATTACAACAGTGTCGGTGGAAGCTGGGGAGGTCCGAATGACCTCAGCATTCAAGCTAAAGCAAGTTGGGATACGGAAAATTTGGTTCTCAAGGTGGACGTCAAGGACGATATTCACCATCAATCCAATACCAATGGCGATATATGGCAAGGAGACAGCTTACAGCTCGGTATTGACCTTGGCAAAGAGGATGGTGCGGCCAGCAAACAGGTGAATGAGCTTGGTTTTGCACTGAATCAGGAAGGTGTCATCACGAAATGGAGATGGAGAGCTCCAGAAGGGGTTGCTACAGGATTATTGGAATCCGCTTCAGCAAACATTACCCGGGACGAGACGACCCATACTACTCATTATCAAATTACGCTACCTTTTGCAGCACTTCATCAGGAAGGATATTCATTCCAACCTGACAAACCTATCGGTTTTGCATTACTTGTCAATGAAAACGATGGCGAAGGACGATCAGGATTTATGGAGTTTAATGGAGGAATCGGTTCAAGTAAAGATGCACGATTATTCGGAAACTTGTATCTGCTTACGGGTGATTACGTGACATTGTTGGAGCTATCGGCCGAGTCGAGTGTTCGTACTGCGGAGCAAAAGAAAGATGTTACCTCTATAGATACAGCAGCCAACTTCGTCACTCTGCTACCGGGCGGTACGTTGAAGTCCTCATTACTCGTAAGACTCGCTGCTCTTACATCAGGTTCCAATCCGAATCCTGGGGGACCCAATCCACAGCCTGGCTCGGGTTCGCAGCCAAGTGCTGGAGGGGGCTCTACGACTGGAGGGAAGAATGAACCAACACCTGCCGCTCCTGGTGCTACAATGCAGATTCAGCCCAAGCTGGATAAAGCTGCTGCATTGGCAACAGCCGAGCTCACCAACAAGATGATGGAGGATGCATTCAACCGCATCACCCCTAATAAGGACGGGAAAAAGAAGCTGATTGTAGACATTGAATCCGTGGATGGTGCTGAAGGGTATGCTCTGACACTTCCATCCAGCTTTTTGCAGGAAAATCCATCTACCCATTGGTTGGAGATTCGAACAGCATGGGGAGTGCTGCAGGTTCCGAGCAATTTGCTGGCCAATACCCAAGGAACGATTGGAGATCGTATTACCTTGGTATTAAGTAAGGCCGACCGAAGCCCTTGGAGTGCCAAGATGAAATCAGACTTAGGAGAGCGGCCCGCGATTTCATTATCTGTGATATCGGATGGCAAATCCGTTGCATGGCAAAATTCCATTACGCCAATCACTGTAAGTTTACCTTATCAGCCTAATGTAACTGAACTACTGGACTCGGAAAAACTCGCAGTACGACGTATCTCGGATGACGGGCAAATGATCTCCATTCCCAATGGGAAGTTCAATAAAAAATCGGAACAAATGATTTTCAAAACACGGCAAAACGGAGTTTATGCAATCACTCAGGATAATCGAACATTCCAGGATATACAGCAGCTATCATGGGCCCACCATGCCATCGAAGTTCTAGTGTCCAAAGGGGTTATTCGTGGAATGACACCGACAGAATATCAGCCTCAATCCATGATCCGCCGAGCGGATTTCGTAACTCTGCTTACCAATGCCTTAGAATTACAACCTGATCAGGGAAGCAAGGTGGAACGCTTCGCGGATGTACCTGAGCATGTTTATTACGAACAGTCCGTGAATACCGCAAGAACGCTGGGCGTCATTCAAGGGGCAGGCGCGGATCGATTCTCGCCAGCGTCTCCAATTACCCGGGAAGAAGCAGCGGTTATGATCTACCGAGCTATGCAAGTTATAGGGATGCAGCCTCTTCCTGAAGGTGAATCCGGTCTGAATGACTATAAAGATACTCATTTGATTAAGGCATATGCCCGCGATGCCATTGATTCATTAACCAGATCAACAATGATGGAAGGAAGCAATGGCAGCTTCCATCCGGAAGATACAATGACACGTGCTGAGACCGCAGTGCTGCTGTATCGTTTATACAACCGTTTGCCTTAAATCTTCCAGTAGGATCGAAATGGAGCAAATGAGGAGAGTGAACGCATGGCTAAAATTACACGGATAGAATGCATACGTACAAGGCACGACGGAAGCTGGACCATTGTGAAGATTTCGACGGATCAGGATGGTCTTTACGGATTGGGTTCTGCTTCCGATCTTTATAATCCCGAAGCGGTGGTTCAGGTCATCGAACAACTGCTGGCACCATTACTCATAGGGAGGGATGCATCCCAGATTGAAGATTTGTGGCATCTCATGCATATGAGCGGATATTGGAGAAATGGCGCAATACTTCATACGGCCATTGGTGGAATTGACATGGCCCTGTGGGATATCAAGGGCAAGGAAGCGAATCTGCCGGTATATCAATTGTTAGGAGGGGCCTGCCGTTCGGCAGTTCCCTGTTACGGCCATGCCGGAGGTGCTGATATCAGCGAGCTGAAAGAAGATGTTTCTCGTTTTATGGAAGAAGGGTACACGGTCATTCGAGTGCAGATGGGAGGTTACGGTGGCGGGGGATTTGTCAGCGGCAAGGACGCGAATTTGCCACGCGAGCCCTGGAGCAGCGGTCCTGTATTCGATGAACATGCATATCTGCATGCCATCCCTGACATGTTCGAGAAGTTGCGCCTGGAATTTGGTAATGGGATTCAGTTTACTCATGATGTGCATGAGCATTTATCCCCCATTCATGCCATTCAGCTGTCGAAGCGGCTTGAACCTTATCATCTTTTCTTTCTGGAAGATGCACTTGCTCCGGAACAGATCGGATGGTATCGACAGCTTCGTCAACAGAGTGCTACGCCGCAGGCAGTGGGAGAATTATTTGTTAATCCTCAGGAGTGGACGGGTCTGATTCAAGAGAAGTTGATCGATTTTATCAGAGTTCGGGTATCGAAAGCAGGCGGAATCAGCGCTTGTCGCAAGATCGCTACGCTGGGCGAAGCCTACGGAGTACGAACAGCCTGGCAGGAGGGTGGGGAGAATGATCCTGTTAACCAGGCAGCTGCTGTCCATCTGGATATGGCCCTGTGGAACTTTGGTATCCAGGAAATCAATCATTTTAAACCTCATGAGTTGCAGGCATTCCCCGGACATATCGTCAGAGAGGGCGGATATCTATACCCTTCCAATAAACCGGGACTGGGCATTGAACTGGATGAAGTGAAGGCCAGATCATTACTAAGTGACTCATGGGATCACAACAAATATCATCGGCCGTATCCTCTAGACCGCAAAGCGGATGGGACATTGGTGCGACCCTAACGAAGTGACAAGAACAGACAGGAGAGATATAGGAATGAAGACGATTGCAGTTACAGGCGGAGGCGGAAAGCTGGGTTCACAGGTCATTGAGAAGCTGCAATTACAAGGTCATGATGTCGTATCGCTGGATAAACACCTGTCTGACCGGGTGCGTTGCAGACAGATTATTGTCGATCTGAACGATTATGGTCAAGTCGTGGGAGCACTTGCCGGAGTGGATGCGATCATCCATCTGGCCGCAATTCCTGCGCCGCTTCACTACCCTCACAGCTACATTTTCGCTAATAATACACTTTCCGGATACCATGTGCTGGAAGCAGCCTCTTTGCTTGGTATACAAAAAGTGGTCATGGGCTCCAGTGAATCATCCTACGGATTTGCCTGGGCCAACAAACCCTTCTCTCCCGATTATTTCCCGGTGGATGAACAGCATCCGCAACAGCCGCAGGAATGTTACGGCCTGTCCAAGATCGTTAATGAGGTCACTGCAGAGATGTTTCATCGGAGAAGTGGGATACAGGTGATTTCCCTCCGTTTTTCAATGATTGTGGGACCGGGAGAGTACAGACATCTGGCTATTGCGAAGGCGGAAACGTTCAAGCACATATGTTGGAGCTACATTGATATCAGGGATGCCGTGGATGCTTGTTTGGCTGCTCTGCACGCCGATTATGATGGGGCTGTTCACGTTAATGTTACCGCTAATGATACGTTAAGTGATCGGCAAACGACAGAATTGCTCGCCACCTTTTATCCCGATGTAAAAGATCTACGGACACCTTTCTCTAGTCGAGAAGCCATTGTTAGTAATGGAATGGTGAAAGAGCTTCTGTCCTGGGGCCCGAAGCATTCGTGGGCGGATGAAGAACAGGAGTAGCTTATGCGCAACTAAAATGAATAGGGGGATAATATGCTAAATTTCATGCAAAAAAACAAGAAGGTTTTGGCTTTTGCAAGTGCGGCATTATTGATTCTTACGTTGTGTTTGTCTATTTCACCTTCCATCGTATCGGCAGCTTCCGCGTTTAATCAAACGCAGGCTTCCAGTTATAACAGTCAATCCGGAGTCCAACTGGAAAGTTCCAGCGAGGGAGGGCAAAATGTCGCATTTATCGACAACGGCGATTACATTGTATTCAACAATGTGGATTTTGGCGGCGGTGCCAATTCAATCGACGTGAGAGTAGCCAGTAATAACAGTGGCGGTACGATTGAGGTCCGTCTGGATAGCCTAAACGGGACACTCGCGGGAACTGTTGCTGTTCCAGCTACGGGCGGGTGGCAATCCTGGCAAACGAAGTCCGGGTCAATCAGTGGTGCCACTGGTGTACACACAGTCTATCTTAAATTCACGGGCGGAACCGGCAATTTATTCAATCTACTCTGGTTCAAGTTCAGTGCTTCCGCCGCAGGCAGCGGTGGCGATGTCGTAGGCAAGCTGTATGCCGGGTATCAAGGCTGGTTCAACGCAGCCGGAGACGGTTCACCGAACGGGGGCTGGGTGCACTGGTCCAAAAATAGCAGTGCGCCATCAGCAAGTGGCAACGTGAATTTCGAGTTGTATCCAGACATTCGCGAATATTCAAAGCTGTATCAGACAAGTTTGGCGAACCTCGGTAATGGTTCTCCTGCCAAATTGTTCTCCTCTTACGATCAGGAGACGGTCAACAAACATTTTGAGTGGATGCAAAGCTACAATATCGACGGTGCAGCATTGCAACGGTTCGGCGCAGATGAGAGTGACACACCTAACAACTGGAAAAGCAACCGGGACAGCGTAGCCGTCAAGGTTAAAAATGCCGCGGAATCTTATAATCGCAAGTTCTATGTCATGTATGACATTACGGGCATGAATGCGAGCAATTGGGTGCAGGCAGTTAAGCATGACTGGACGACCAATGTTATGAACAACATGCACCTGCCATCATCTTCGGCCTATGCGAAGCAGAATGGCAAAATGGTTGTCTGCATCTGGGGTATTGGCTTCACGGATCGGCCGGGTACTGCAGCAGAGGCGGCCGATTTGATCGGTTGGTTCAAAAACCAGGGGATCTATGTCATCGGTGGCGTACCTACGTATTGGAGAACGGGAAATAACGACTCTCGATCTGATTTTATGAACGTCTACAAATCGTTGGATATGATCTCGCCTTGGTCCGTTGCCCGCTTCGGCAATATTCAGCAAGCGGACAGCTTCAAAACCAATCAGCTTCAACCTGATCTGGTTTTCACACAGCAAAATGGAATTGACTATCAGCCAGTGATCTGGCCGGGTTCGGCTTGGTCGAACATGACTGGTGGCCCAAGAGACGAGAATCCGCGTCTGCATGGAGACTTCATGTGGAGGCAGGCCTACAATCTGAAGAGCATCGGTATCAATACCGGATATATCGCGATGTTTGACGAGTACGATGAAGGTACGGCTATTGCCAAGATGGCAGAGAACAGCTCCATGATTCCAACCAATCAATATTTTCTAACGCTGGATGCCGACGGTGTTGCCGTATCTTCAGACTTTTATCTCCGACTTGCAGGGGATATCAATCGCATGTTCAAAAACCAGATTCCAGTGACGGCAAACCATCCAACAAGTCATCAATAGAGCCCAAATGGCATGATTTTAACAAGTTCGTATACGTTCAGGAGGATTAAAAATGACTACTAATGATATTGGCTTCGAAACCACACGCCAAAAGACGACATCCATGAATCCAGCAATCACATCTATATATACAGCAGATCCTTCGGCCCATGTATGGAACGACGGTAAAATTTACATTTACGCATCTCATGATATGGACCCAGCCAGAGGTTGCGATCTCATGGACAGATATCATGTTTTCTCCTCGGAGGATATGGTTCACTGGTTGGACGAAGGGGAAATACTCCGTTCAAACGACGTTTCCTGGGGCAGACCGGAGGGCGGCTTCATGTGGGCGCCTGACTGTGCATACAAGAATGGGACCTATTACTTCTATTATCCGCATCCAAGTGATTCGAACTGGAATGATTCCTGGAAGATCGGGGTTGCCACCAGTCGCTATCCAGCGCATGGCTTTACGGATCAAGGGTATATCGAGGGACTTGGCGGGTTTGCACTGATTGACCCGTGCGTAATTGTAGACGACGACAACAGCGCTTATATCTATTATGGTGGCGGCAGTGTCTGTCTGGGAGGCAAGCTCAATGAAGACATGATGTCCTTGGAGAACGGCATGACAGAAATGCAAGGACTTGAGGATTTTCACGAAGCTGCCTGGGTGTTCAAAAGAAACAATCTTTATTATCTTACCTATGCGGATAATCTGGAAGACAACAACCGTATGAGATACGCAACAAGCGAGAATCCGCTTGGTCCATGGACGTACCGTGGCATTTTCCTGGAGCCGACCGGCTGTTCCACGACCCATGGCTCTGTAGTAAAATTCAAAGGGCAATGGTATCTTTTTTATCACAATCAAGCGATCTCTGGAGAAGGTACGCTGCGCAGCGTATGTATCGACTATCTGGAGTTCGATGAAGATGGTTCCATCAAGCCTGTGGTTCAGACAAGAGAAGGTGTGTCGTCCGTTGGTCCAGCCCCGGTTCCTGCACGGCAACAGAAGGTTTATGAAGGTGCAGCAAGTCAGGTTTTTGGTGGAGCTGAAATCAGGATATTGCAATCCGGTCAAACCGTGGTCGGGAATCTTCAATCCTCAGAAGCGTACGCCTTGTTTAAGAATATAGATGGAGGCGAAGGCGGCAGAGCATCGATTGAGCTTCATTATGCGACAGGTGAACGACTGGCCAAATTGCATCTGACGATTAATGACCAGGACTATTCCTTGCTGAATGCGCTATCCACTGGCGGTTTGCAGGAGTTCGGCGGAATCACCAATATCACCGTTCATTTGGAGCCAGGTAATGTTAACACAATCCAAATTTCAGGTGGACATGGCGAGATCAATCTTTTAAGTCTCACCGTTACCCCGTTGTTGGATTAATACGTAAGAAACGGGATAGACGTTTAAACCTCAGGAGAGTGTTCCTGAGGTTTTTTCTTGTAAATATGAACGAGTGAGTTCTAATAAAAAATAAGCACTTTTTTCCAACAAAATGCCAAATAAATGACAACGAAATGTTATTTCTATTTGTAACTGCTTACTTTATGCTAGATTTCAACACCCGATGAATAGACTGGATTATGTCTGTACATACGGTTATGAGGGTTAACCGTTGTGCAGAAAAAACAAGTTCTTCGGATGTAAGACAGAAGCGAAAGTAGAGAACATTGATGTATTTGTAAGCGGTAACAAAAAACAGACTAGGAGGAAATCATGTGAGGAAGAGTCGTCGATTCATGTTCACGCTGTTGGTCATTTTATTAATGGTTTCGTCAGTGCCACTCCCTGCCACAGCCTATCAAAATCCGCAAACGTTACCGGATGAATGGGGACAATATGGACTCGGGGACCCCTATGTATTGAAATTTAATGGATACTATTACCTGTATGTAAGCACAAGAGATACGGACGACGGTGTCAAAGTCTGGAGCTCCAAAGACCTGGTGAATTGGTCGTACCGTGGATTAGCTGCAACAGATCCCATTACGCACGGAGCTTATGCTCCTGAAGTTGTTTACTGGAATGGCATGTTCTACATGTATACATCACCTGCCGGAAAAGGACATTACGTGCTGAGCAGCACAAGTCCTACCGGACCCTTCAATGTAGTAACGGGCAACCTTGGAAAGTCGATTGACGGTAATGTGTTCATTGACGATGATGGCTCGTTCAGCTTCTATCACGCAGCACAGGGCCGAATAGATGCAGCACCGATGAGCAGTCCGACTGAGATCGGAGTGAGTGCGTCTACAGGAGTGGGGATGGGAGGCTGGACTGAGGGTTCAACCGTCTTCAAACGAAATGGAAAATACTATATGACCTATACAGGTAACCACGTATTTAGCAAAGGATATCGGGTGGATGTGGCAGTTAGCACCACAGGTCCGAGGTCCGGATATGTTACGGATAGCACAAACCCGGTATTAATTCGTACAGAGGGTCCAACCGTGGGATTAGGACACAACACTGTAGTAACAGGACCTAATCTGGACACTCACTATATGATGTATCACAATTTGGAAGGTAACGGAATCATTGGACCGCTGCGGCATCTGAACATGGACCGAATTGTATGGAATAACGACAAGATGATCGTGCAAGGTCCGACTTCAACGGATCAACCCAATCCAGAAATGCCTGTTTTCTATGACTACTTCGATCGTACTGCAATCGGAAGTAATTGGTCCAACGTGAACGGTGGTAATTGGGGCATCTACAATCAGGAACTCATGTGGCAAAATTCAATGGGCAGCTCAACTTGGTATAAACAAGTGACGGCTTCGAGCAGCGCATCGGATTATACGGCTGAATTTAACATGAAGGAAATGAATCGGGGAACGTCCACCAATCCGAGATACGGCGCTACATTCTCCTATACGAATGAGAACAACTACGGTGTTGCGCTGATCAGTTCGAAAAACAAAAGACTTGAGACATTTTTCCGAATTAACGGTGTGGATCAGGCTTGGCAAACATTCGATCTGCCTGGCGACTTCAATTATTCGAAATGGCATAACATACGGATAGAAAAATCGGGATCAACGTTTAAATACTACGTAGATGGTATGTTCAAAGCAACGCGTACCGCCAATGTAGGAGCAGGCAAAATTGGTGTTCTGACAGAGGATACACATGCGGACTTCGGCTATACTGCTTTTAACAATGATGTGAACGGAAGCAGTGCATGGAATGCCTCCAAGCCGATTCCAGGAACAATCGAGGTCGTTCATTATATGAAAGGAGGCGAAGGTGTCGCTTATCACGATACAACGGCTGGGAACCTGGGCGGGGCTTATCGTACCGATGCCGGGGATATTCGCCTGAATAACGAAGGACTGTTCAACTTAGGCTGGAATCAGACGGGAGAATGGTATAAATACAAAGTAAACGTGGAGTCAAGTGGATATTACGATATTGATTTTCGCATGGCTATCTCGTTGGACGGGGCTCAGATCCGAGTGTGGGATGGTTCGACCGACTTAACGGGTATCGTCAATGTATCTAATACGGGCGGATGGGATAATTGGAAAAATATCTCCAAGAAAAAGGTTTATTTAAATGCTGGACAACGGGAATTAAAGGTTGAATTCGTAACAGGCGAGGCTGATTTCTCAAGAATGACGTTTCAGAAGAATGTTGATGTGACAAGTGTAAGTGATAATTTTAACGACGGCGACGATAATGGATGGACACGGTTTGAAGGAACCTGGGCTGTAGAGAATGGTGAATACAGTGCAGCGAGCACCGGACCTGCCAAATCTACATTTGGAGATTCAGGATGGGCAGATTATACGGTCGAGGCGGATATTAAGATGATTGACTCAGGGGGAGATGGGGGATTACTTGTCAGAGTGTCCAATCCATCCCACGGCACAGAACGAGGTCAGAACAATTATGATGCTTTACAAGGATATTACGCCTATCTGACCACAAGCGGAGTTAGTCTGGGCAAGATGAATTATAATTGGGCGCTCCTCAAGAGCAACGCGCAATCATATTCCACCAATACCTGGTATCATATGAAAGTTGCCGTTAATGGTACAAACATCAAAGTTTATGTGGATGATATGGTCACTCCGAAGATCGATTATACGGACAACAGCTTGAATCCGTTCACGCATGGCAAAATCGGTGTTAGAACGGCAAACAAGCATACACACTTCGATAACGTATCGGTTACTCCCTGAACCGGAAGCCAAGCGTTGAGAATGAAAATGGTTGTAACGAGAACTGAAATGCATATCAAGCCGCCAATTGGCGGCTTTTTTGCCTTAAACATGTAAGCTATTGCGACCAAATGATGCCTTCCTCTGATCTCCTTCACCACCGTCATTTCCCATTAGCCAATCCAACCCATTTCATTGATAATTAAATGATGGTTTCAACAGGAGAGGGTGGTTGGTAATGATGAAAAGTAGTGATCTGCTGATTGGATCGCATGTATCCTTTGGAGGAAAAGAGATGCTTCTCCAGGCTAGTAAAGAAGCCGCTTCTTACGGTGCATCTACTTTTCTGATGTACACTGGCGCACCGCAGAATTCGAAACGAAAATCTATTTCGCAATATAATATAGAAGCAGGTCATTTGCACATGAAGCAGCATGGCATTTCCAATATTGTCGTGCATGCTCCATTCCTGATTAATCTGGCGAATAGTTGCAAACGAGAGGTGTTTGATTTTAGCGTACAATTCCTGCGAGACGAGATTGAACGAACGGCATCACTTGGATCAAATCAGCTTGTTCTTCACCCCGGGGCCCACGTAAATGCTGGATTGGACATCGGTATTCGACAAATAATCCGGGGATTAAATGAAGTATTACAAGACGATAATCACCCGGAGGTACAGATTTCGTTGGAGACGATGGCGGGAAAAGGAACAGAGTGCGGAACAAGCTTTGAAGAACTGGCACAGATTGTCGATGGCGTGCAGCGGAATGAACGGATTTCCATATGTCTGGACACTTGTCATGTTCATGATGCCGGATACGATATTGTTGATAATTTTGATGGGGTACTTGAGCAGTTTGATAAGGTGCTTGGCCTTGATCGATTAAAAGTACTGCATATCAATGACTCCAAGAATGTGCGGGGATCGAGGAAAGATCGCCATGAAAACATTGGGCACGGACATATCGGACTTCAGACTTTGGATTATATCGTACATCATCCCCAGCTCGTGTCAATTCCGAAACTGCTTGAGACGCCGTCGATTGGCAAAATAAAATATAAAAGTGCACCTTATCGACATGAAATTGCCCTGTTAAGAAGAGAGTGCTCCGAACCCGTGCAGAAGGAAGAGGATTCTTTAGAAAACAGTAAATAGAGAGTATTCCAAACATTCGCTCACTCATTCCATGTTTATTCTCACGGGACATATGTTAAAATGGATGTAGAACGTTACTTTTTATTAAAAAGGAGGCCGCCATGCAGCCAATAGAGCCTCAAGACATCCAACACCGGATCAATCAACTTCTCGATCAGGACCTATATTTACACCTCGAACTCACGTCAGGTGCTTACGCCAGTCACTTCGATAGCACAAGGCATCCGGGGTCGGCATTCATTTCCAATGCGGTCATACGATATACGCAAGGATCTATCTCGGGCACAGGCCCATACCGAGTTGGTTTAAAAACCACTCACGGCTGGATATACGCTGAAGGACTTACACACATTGACGAGCTGGAACAAGAACGACTCATTCTGGCTGGTCACGATAGTCAAGGAAAGCTGGTTGTAGCTTTACAACTTAGTCGGGAATTGTTCTGATGAAAGCGGAGGATCAAATAAGCATGAATAACAAACAGATTGAACATCAGCGCATTTTAGTTGTGTTTCCCCATCCCGATGATGAAGCATTCACTGCTTCGGGAACGTTGGCGAAGTACATAGAAGGCGGTGCTCAAGTCACTTATGCTTGCCTGACTCTAGGGGAGATGGGACGTAATATGGGCATCCCTCCATTTGCCAACCGGGTCACCTTGCCAATAATCCGTAAGGATGAACTCATAGAGTCCTCCAATGCGATTGGTATTCAAGACTTAAGGATGCTCGGTTTTCATGATAAAATGATCGAGTTTGAAGACCCTGAGCTGCTAGATGGCCACATCTTAGCCCTGATCAAGGAGCTTAACCCTTCACTGGTCATTACTTTCTATCCGGGGTATAGTGTGCATCCCGATCATGATGCAACCGGAGCCGCGGTTACGCGAACGATTGGTCGATTGCCCGCAGAGGAGAGACCTATTGTGTACTGCTGCGCATTCTCGAACAATCACGAAGAGAGTATCGGGAAAGCGGATGTGATTGAAGACGTGAGCGGATTCCTTGCCAAGAAAATGGCGTCGATTCGAGCTCACCGTTCACAATTCCAAGCGCCGGAACTTGTCGGCAAGGGGAAATTGGACGATGAACAAATCCGAAATCGGTTTGGAAGAGAAGCATTTTGGACCTATAAGTTCAATTAATTTTACAATCTGTACAATCTAAATTACGTAAAAAGTCGCCATTATGGCGACTTTTTTTCGTTTTAAACATAACATATTGTTCAGATGGAGAATGGAGTGAGTAGGGGCAATCGTATGGTTTCCATGCGCTTCCATGGGTAATAACATATTGACTATTAAACTTGTAAGGAGTGATACAATTGAAAGAACTTCGTTCTGTTTTTATTAAAATCCCGATACTCGTTATGTTTGTTGCACTTACAGCTTGCTCTGGAGAAACAGAGCTGCCTGCAACCTCTGAACCATCAGCACCAACAAATGAGTCGGTTACAGCTCCAACCACAGAAAATGAGGAAACATCTGCAACGACAAGACCGCAAACAGAAAGTTTTGATTTGATGACAGGGGAGGGGAATTCATCACAAACGGCCACCTTGCATCAAGGGGAAGGTTTTACATTGTACGTGTTCGAGAAGTTTTCTTTTGATGCTGCCAAAGGCCGCTTGTCGCTGACAAGCAATCCGGACTACTATGTGGATATTGAACCACTGCCCTCAGATTATGATCTGGAAAAGCTTAAGACAACTGGTCAAGAGAACTTGGAAAAATTCGGTGCGGTGACTGATTATAGTGGCGAGTTGATTGAGCACCCGCTTGGTTTCGCCGAGCTATATCTTCAAGCTTCAGGTGAAAAAGGGATAAACGATTATATGGTCTGGAAATCAGAAAAAGGTGACGCTTTTTTATTCCGTCTTCACAATCCCAAAGGGGAAGAAGCTTCCGATTTCGCTAGTCCGGTCCTTGTTTCCTTATCTACGGTTCAGGGCGAATAGTCGTCATCGTCATCTTAAGGAGTGAATGGACATCGTAATGCCAAAAATGCGAAGAAAACGAATCATTCGAATTACTGCGATAGTCATTTTACTTTTGCTCATAACGTGCATCGCATTTGTTTATGTTAATGACAGACCTGGCGGACTAGCCGATCGGCGCATGTCCAAAGCAATGGGAATGAGTGAAACCATGCATATTCCTATAGGAAAAACTGCTGAAGAAGCGATCCGAAAGTTTAGAAATAATGATGATTCATTACAAATCATTCATCAAGAACCGGTAGACGGCGGCATAATTTTGTTCAAACAAAAAACGGGTCAGGAAAATAACAGCAATCTTCAGATGGAGTATGCTCGGAAAATAATATTCGGATGGAAGTGGGCATGGGGTGGCGGATATTCCATTGGTGAATCATCTCAATTCACGTCTGCACTGGATTACATGAGCATACCTGAATTGAGTCACATATCGACACCTTTCCCTATGCTGTTTGGACATATATTAGACCCGGCTATTCAGCGTGTAACAGTCGAGTTTGAGGGAAATGAGAAACCAGTAGTTGCCGAAGCCAAGTTGGTTGAGGTGGGGCCGGAAAGCATAATCTGGTTTGTATCACTGCCCTCGTCTGCAACAATTCCGTATGAAATGAAGGGATTCAACGATAAAGGAGAAATCGTAACCCATAAACAAATTGATGATCCGAATGGCATGGGCGCCATGGTTCTTGGAGAACGTTAAAGAGTGTTCGTACGGAACCTGCGAGTAGGGCGAGATCGTCAAGTCTGGAAGACAATAAAAAGGGAACAACCCACTGTTTAGGGTTGTTCCCTTATACGTTACAAGGAAAATTCGGGTTTACAAAAAAATAAGTAAAAGAATTCCGACTACGAAGCAATAGTATGAAAAGTAAATCAAGTTCCCTCTTGCCATAATTCCCATGAACCATCTCATTGAAAAGTAGGTTACGATAAGGGTCGTAATGAACGCTAAAATGTAAGGTATAGCTAACTGCGCTCGGTGCGGATCGGTTACAATGTCAGAAGCCCCTAATATTACCCCGCCAATGCTGATCGGAATGTAGAGCATAAAAGAAAATTTCAACGCCGTTTCTTGTTTCATCCCGACAGCAATAGATGCAATCACTGTTGCACCAGAGCGGCTTATTCCCGGAATAAGAGCCACCGCTTGAGCCAGACCCACCAGTACTGCGTCTTTCGCAGACAAATCCCCATCTCTTTTGCGCCCGCGAAGGTTTCGAATAAGCCACAGCGCAACCCCTGTGATCAGTAAACTAATCGCAACCGTATAGACAGAAGTGAATATTTCTTCAATTTTATCCTTGAATAGCACAGCCCCGATCGCAGCAGGCAGGGTACCAATGATTATGTATAGACAAAACATAAAATCTGCTCTGTACTCCGCATTGCGAGAGACTAGAAATCGCCAGCCTCCTACAATAAGTTTTTTGATATCTTCCCGAAAAATAAACATAATGGCAATCAGTGAGGCTGTGTTTGTCAAAATTTCAAAGGATAATCCGTTCTGCTGCATGCCAAGCAGTCGTTGAACGATAATCAAATGTCCGCTTGAAGAAACCGGAATAGGCTCTGTAGCCCCTTGTACGATACCTAATAACACATATTTCAACCACAAAATAAAGTCTTCCATTGTATACTCCTACTCATTATTTTCGATTAGCTTTGACATATTTCAGTTGGGCCACAATGATGACACTAATAATCACCAAAAGGAACCACGAACTTATCTTGCTAAAACTGACCAGTTGCCAGGAGTCATGCTGGTCAGGGTATTTCCAGCCGTTAAAAAATGTAGCTATATTTTCAGCAGTCCAGATGAAAAAACCTACGATGACAAAAGCGAGCGTTAACGGCATTCGATAGGTAGTTAATCGTACCCGATAGATAATCCATGTTTTACGAAAAACAATAAATACCAGAGCGGTCAACCACCAACGAAAATCGGGAATAAAATGATGTGTGAAAAAGTTGATATAGATGGCTCCTCCTAACAGAACCGAAGATGCAAACCCAGGCCAGCCTGTCATGTCCATACGCAATCTGCGCCATATTTGGCACATAAAGCTTGCTACACTTGCATACATAAATCCGCTATAAAGGGGAACGCCAAAGAGCTTGGTATAACCAGGCTCAGGGTATGACCAGGATCCCATCCACACCTTATACATCTCCAGTACCAATCCAATCACGTGAAATATACATATGACTTTGATTTCATCACGTGTTTCCAATCCGCTCCGGTACATAAGGTATTGTACTGCTAATAAAACAAGCAGAATGGCATCATAGCGATAAAGAAAGGGTATCTGAATTACGCTAGAAAGGGCCAACGTTCCAAAGATCGCCACAGGAAAAATGCAACTCATCGCCTGATGATAACCAAAATGCAGGAGCTGTACTAAAGGTTTCAAGTTATGTTTATCTCCTTCCTAAGCCTTGTTCATAATAATATATATTTGGTCGGTTTGTAAAAAGAGAAAAAAAGATCTATATATTTTCTTATTTTCAATTCGAGCTTATTCAAAGACAAAACAGGCCCCTCGTCAACTGGAGGGACCTTGTTTTTTGGCTAATTCAATTATGCATTTTCAGACAGCTTGTAGGCAGATTTAATCGTATGTTCAATGAGCGTCGCAATCGTTACAGGACCAACACCGCCCGGTACAGGTGTGATTGCTGAAGAAGGAACAAAGCAAGCTTCGTAGTCCACATCTCCGACGTTGCCTTTGTTATAACCTGCATCAATAACGACAGCACCTGGTTTAATCCAGTCTCCTTTAACAAAGAGCGGTTTGCCCACGGCTGCAATTATGATATCGCCAAGCTTCACGATTTCTTCCAGATTCACGGTTTTGGAGTGGCAAGTCGTCACCGTTGCATTCCGGTTTAGCAGCATGGCTGAGACAGGTTTGCCCAGAATTGGACTTCTTCCGATGACAACTGCATGTTTGCCCTCGATCTGAATATTGTAGAAATCCAAAATGCGCATAATAGCCTGTGGTGTACAGGAAGGGAATTCTGCGTCTCCAAAAGCATTAAGTGCAAAACCGAGAGTCGTAACACCGTCAACGTCTTTCTCGATACTAATGGCATCAAAAGCTGCTCTTTCATCGATATGATTCGGGACAGGGTGCTGAAGCAAAATACCGTGTACGGAAGGGTCATCATTTAGCTTGTTTATTTCTTGAATTAATTCATCCGTGGTGGTATCCGCAGAAAGAACGACCTTAATGGATTGCACGCCTAAGCGAGCACAAGCATTTCCTTTCATACGCACATAAGTCGCTGAAGAAGGATCATCTCCGACGAGAATTGTAGCGAGACAAGGCTGAATGCCTTTTTCCTTCAGAATGGCAACCTTCGAGGCCATGTCTTCCTTCATAAAATCCGCTACCGTTTGTCCATTCAAGATCAGTTTGTCAGTACTCATTTTCACATCGCCCTTTCAACATAAAAAAGAGGCAAGGAAATAAATATTCCTTACCTCTGCCCAGGCGTACGGCTTATTACTAAACCATATGCTCCCTCACGGTTCACCGTGTTCGCCAGTTACATATGATCGATTAAATTGTTTAGATTGATAGTACTTGAAAAAGCAAAATTGTTCAATAGTTATTGGATTTCTCTTATCAAGAGAGATGACCTTAAGGATTAAGTATCTCGTCTATTAATGAAAATTCAACACGATCTACTTTCCAGCCCTTATTTGTATAGACGAGTGTGGCACTTCGGTAGAGTGTTTCCTTGTTACCGTAAACGGAACTAGAACCCGAGTATTGACTTAATCTAGCTGTATTACTGTCAGGGTAAGTCAGGCTGGATTGGCTAATGATTTTGAATTTAAAGTCATATTCCAGCCCTTTATCCTGAATAATTTGATTGATAAAACGATCTGTAAAATAGGTGCTAAAGTACGTCCGAATTTGCTTAATCGACGACAGATTTGTCGCTTCATTTAATTTGTCAACGAAGATTTGCTGTTGTTTGGCCGTTATTCTCTTTGTATTGGGCACTTGCACTTTGGGTTTTGCCATCGTTACCTGTAGTTGCTTACCATCAAGAGTAATAGTTGCTTGGCTGGTTTGTTGATTCCATTGCACGTCAGCGCCTAAAGTTTGACTGATAAACCGCGCCGGGACATAGGTGGTGTTATCGTTTAATTCCGCAGGAACATCCAGAGAAACTACCTCTTGGTTAACCAGTATCTTTTTAGAGTTAATGGTCAAAAGTATTGTCGTTTCACCTTTGGTCATGGTGATATTTTTTAGTTCTTTGTTCCAGTTAACTTCCGCTCCCAAGTTTTCGGACACTGCCCGTAACGGAATTAGAACACGATTATTTTGTAGCATGCCAGTATCCATTGTGATGTACTGGTTTGCAGCTTCCCCGGTAGCCGCAAAGCTCGGCAGGATGAGCAGAGTCGTTGTCAGCAAGGAAATAGTGATTTTTTTAAACATAGGCTCCTCCACTAAGGATTAATTATTTGAATATGTAGACGTTATCAAAATAGAAAATGTTTCTGTATGTAAGATGCCATTTCCCAAGCAGTAAGGTAGCCTAGGGCTTAATTCTAATTTTTTTCTTTTACCAGAGGAAATAGTTGATAACTGTTCTCACTCGTGATATATTGTTAACAAGTAAACTATTTCGGATTAATTTCCTGAATTAGTTTAATCATTCAAGGTTTTTTTATTGTTTATAAGTAAATAAGGAGCGATTGAAGAATGGATTCAAACGATCGAACAAAACAGTTACTGTATGACCAATTTATCCGGTTTTTACATGTATATGAGAATCACAAGGATACGGAAATTGAACATTTTCTAAGTATCGCCCAGCGGGAAAGCATGGACAAAATCCCTCAGCATTTGACCGCGGTTCATATGATAGATTGCATTGGCAAGCATGAGCCTATAAACAACACAGGTATTGCTGAGGCGATGAATTTGTCCAAAGCGAGTATTACCAAGATCGGCAACAAACTGCTGGAGGAAGGATTCGTCAAACGTACGAAAATGAATGACAACAAAAAGGAGAGCTACTTCCGGTTGTCACCGCAAGGCAAAAAGATTTTTGAACTACATGAACGTTTACATGTACTTGAGGCTGAACGGTTCTATCGTTCTTTGGACAAATATTCGGAACCGGAGCTGAAAATAATACATCAATTTCTTCAAGACAGCAGCATGGATATGGAATCCAGATAAACTGAAGGAGAGTGAAACACTTGAGTCTGGCAGAATTAATCAGGGAACGCAGAAGTATTCGTAAATGTAGTTCTACACCGGTGGAACAGGAGTTGGTTGTTGAATTGCTGCACAAGGCTACGCGGCTTCAACCATCTGTTGAAGCTGGCTCATGGCGTGTTGTTTATGCCGGAACCCCCGAAGCACGCAAACGGTTGGTGGACTGCATGCTGGAACAGATGTCGCAGAGCAAGCTCGGCAAGTTGATTCCGGGAAAACTGCTGTATGTGTTTAAAAAGAGGTTTACCGATATTCCTGCTCATGTCATTGTTATGTCGACTGTAGGACCGGATCGTCTGACCAATGACCGCAATTATGCGGCTGCCTGCGGGATGATGCAGAGCTTCCAACTGCTGGGATGGGAACAAGGGTTAGGAATGCTGTGGGATACAGAGTCCATGATTCAGAATGAAGGCTTTTTCAAAGGAATTGGACTGCGTGAGGATGAAAGATTTGTTGGCATTCTTCATATGGGATATTACGACAAAGCGCCAAGAAGCCGGAAAAGAACACCAGCTGAGCAAAAGTGGACTGTATTTCAGGGTCAGACTACGTAGAAGGGAGGATGTAAATATGGAATTGTCCGATCTGCAAGGGGGCATACACAGTCCGAAATATTTTTTGGATCGACCGGTATCACAGGAGCTAATCCTTGAATTGCTCAATCACGCCGTGTGGGCGCCAAATGATGGACTTCGTGAGCCGTGGCGATTTATTTTTGCCGATAATCGTAATGGGAAACTCATGCAGGGAATGCAGGAGCACGCTCCAGCGTATCTTCTGGTTCTGGTGAAGGAAGAGGCGGATCATCATAAGCGGGAAGAGGACTTTGCAGCTGTCTGCTGTCTGATCCAAAATTTTCGTTTGCTTGCCCATGAACAGGGCCTGGGTGTGCGCAGTACGTTGCATGACTGGATGTACGACCGGAGTCGTGCTGAAAAGTTTGGCGTGTTAGGCAACGAGCGAATTGCTGCGGTTCTGGAATTGGGATATGGCGCTGTACAGCTGGAAGGGAAAACTGAGATAACAGAACCTCAGCTTCAGTTCGAACTGCTGTAGCGGAGAAGATATAGGAAAGAAAATTTAAATGAATGAGGAACGACAAAACCTTGATCGGGATTGTCGTTCTTTTTTGTGCGGTGTGTATCCGATTTGTAGATTACAAGTCAGCTATAGCGGATACACACACCTAATCCAGAGATTCACCTATTTTAGAAAAATGATATTCCTATAATGTGTTAATTACCTTGTTATGAGAATTGAATTGTGTTCTATTCTGTAAAGTAGATAAATCACCATCTAAATTCTTCAGGTTGGGAAGGAAAGCTGCGGCGACCGAACAAAGCAAGGGGAGCAGACCCAAAGACAAGAATAAGAAAGGCAGACCATAGAGTTCTGCAACCGCTGCACCTGCAAAAGCACCTACAGGCTGTAGTCCGCCACCAATGAGGAACCGTATTGAGTTGACTCGGCCTTGAAGAGGTCCGGGGACAAGTGTACCATGCAAAGCTGAACTGAGAGAACCAAAGAAAGGTCCTGCTGCACCAGCGGCACATAAGGCAACGAGCGCAAACGGATAACTCGGGAATAGGCCCAGTAAGGCGTTAAAAAGCCCGATGGCGGCTAGGCTGCACAACATAACTGTCCGTCGTCTTTTGATTTCACCCATCCACGAGATGACCAAAAGTCCTATTAATGTGCCACATGCTGAAGCAGTGGTGAGTGTACCCATAGCAGCGGCATCCCGATTTAACACTTCACGAACAAAAGGAATCATCATCGTCCAGATCGCTACAGAAGACATGTTGCTGATCGAAACCATTCCCATAATCGAAAGCATGGCCGGGAAACTACGATAAAAGGAGAAACCTTCATGGATATCTCTGAAATAAGCCTTAATTGAAAATGAGGACTTAGCTGCTACTGGCTTCTGCATTGTGGGCAGATAGAGCAACGTGGCAATGGCGGCGGTGTAACAAACGGCGTTGATGCCCAGCGTTGGCAACGCCCCAGCTACGGCAGTAAGAGCTCCGGCTAAGGCTGGGCCCAACAAAGCAGCTGCATTACGGCAGCCGTCGATTACCGCGAATGCACGCACCAATTTGTGTTTATCTGATAATCCTGGAATAATTGCCATTGCGGTGGGCATGAATAGGGCAGAACATGCCCCGCTTTGTCCTGCGGCCAGGAAAAGATGCCATAATTGCAAGTGGCCTGCGAGTCCCAGACTCAGCGGTAATAAGAGAGCAAGCAACCTAACAGAAGCAAGCACTGCCATGAACCGCCCTCGGTGTAACCGATCGGATAACGGCGAGCCGAGCAACCGAATGGCCACTTCTGGAATGCTAAAGCTTAGTGCCATCGCACCCATGGCCATCTTAGATGCAGTTATTTCATAGACAAGCCATTCCATAGCCAGAAGACCAAATACGTCACCAAATGAACTCAGAGTGACAGTCGCTAGTAAACCATAATAACTGCGCTTAAGCATGAGTGTTCCTCCGTGTGCGTAGGTTAAAGGGCATGATCATCATTCTTCAATATAAGCTGAAATCTGTTCCGAAAGCTTGTTGAGAGCTTCTAAACGCAAGCTGTAAGAGGTCGTTTTCTGGTTATAATGCACGATGACAAGCCCCGCTGCCCTTAATGAAATCAGGTGGTAGTGAACCGTACTTTTAGAAAGTTTAACCTCGCTAACGATCTCAGTGAATGTTAACTGCCTTCCAGCCAACAGGCGGAGGATATATAATCTGGTCTCGTCGGACAAAGCTCGCGTTAGACGCAACAACCGATGTTCAGGCCGACCCGTTGCTGGTGGGAGAATATCGGCAGAGTAACTTGTGAAAATCACTTCATCAAAGATGGCTGAGGTGACAAAGGGACGAGCATGATATTGAGGGATTAGAATCACTTGTTTGAGCAGAGGGGTGGGGTATAGACGCATACCTTCTGTTGCCTCCTCATAGACCTCTAAGTCATTGGTTCCGTTTAAACTGGACCGTCTGGTTTCAGCTTCTAAGGCGAGACCTTCGATAATCGCCGAATCAATTTGGCTGAAATAGTGGGTATCCCATTCACGCAGCGCTTCGGATGTCCGGCTGCGCAGTTCCGGGAGATTGGAGGGAACGGACAACTTCACATTAGCAGCGATGTCATATAGCTGGCCCGTGGTTAGGTCTTCAAGCCAATCCAAAAAACTACTCACTGAGCGTTCACCAGGACAACTCCAAATATAAGGTGCTAGGCTAAAATCATCTACAAGTTTCATCGTCTCCCGCATTTGTTGTAGTTTGGCAGGTGCGAACCGATCTTGTACTTCTCTGACCCATAGTTTTCCAGCATCCAGAGCATTATGATTCTGTTTACTCATGAAAACCGTCAGGCTGCTTACACATTCATAAATGGGCGCGAAATCAACTTCCACTTTGTAGTTCATAGCTCGAATTTCCCCCTGTTCTTTCTTGTTCTATGTTTATAGAACAACTAATTTGTTTTATTTTATACGAACAATCATGGGTTTGCAACAAAAATGTCCAATGATTTGCTTATTCTCTTCAACGAAAAAAGACGTTCCCACGGGTGGCGAGCACCTGAAGAAGCGTCTTTATGATTTATAATGACAGCAAAATGAGCAGTCTGGTTTTAAAATAACTGAATAATACTCACCGATAGTGTATATTGAAAATTTAATCTTGGTTGAGTGCTGCTATCTGATCTTTCACATTTACATTACTTAATCCCCCGTGGTAACAAATGACAGATGTAATATCGAAATCTGCATATTTTCTCAACGAGAGCTTTGCTGCGTTCATATCCGGTGTAGTCGGGGCGTGAATTCCACCAAGTATACCTTCTACACTGTACATGGAATCCCCGGCAATGAGCGTTTTACTTTCCTTCAAATAAAGACTGATATGACCGGGTGTGTGTCCAGGCGTGTGAATAACGCGAATCCCGCCGCAAAACGGCAGTTCCTGACCATCTATTAAAGTATGGTTTACTGTGCCCTTTGGCGGATTATCCAGGTGACCATCTTTTATCAGAGGCAGTTCCCCTTGGATGTACGGCTTATCCAATTCGTGTGCATATACATAAACAGCGTTGCCACGCGTCTGTAAAATCTCCGGTAGATTCCCTATATGATCGACATCCTGATGGGTCAAAATAACTGCATTTAATTGGTCTATTGAAACGCCAGCCTTCTCCATTGCCACACGTAAATCCTTAAATTGATCTGGAAAACCAGTGTCTATTAGAATAGTCATTTCTTGATCCTTTAAAAGAATAGGGTGTATCACATTCCCATGATAGTCCAGATGGAGCATTTCGACTCCCTTTGAAATTTCCATAATATTAATCCTCCGTAGAAAGAAATTTATAAATAAAGTATCTCTTTGTAAACGAATCAAGTCATTAAAAAGATACGGGATAGAATTGGAAAAAAAGATTATTGTTTTCTCGTGAACCAAACCAAGTATAGGATGATCTAATGAATAGAAGGAATGAAGGGAAGGGGGAGCATTGGTGGATTTATCAGAAAAAGCCGAACTTGCAAGGCAAGGAGATAAGGAAGCTTTTGTATTTTTAATACGTGCTGTTCAACAAAGCCTATTTGTTATAGGAAGATCAATCGTTAAAACGGATGAAGATTGTGCAGATGCGATACAGGAGACCATTGCTAAAGCTTTTTCTAATGTACATACACTGAAAGAGCCAACTTATTTTAAAACTTGGATCATTCGGATTTTAATCAATGAGTGTAATCGGATTATTAAGAAAAAAAAGCGAGTATCCCTTGTCCCTTATGATATGAGAAAGACATCTTATAAGGGGGATTTTGAACAAATTGAGCTGTTTGAGGTAATTGACGAATTGGATGAACAGCTTCAAACCATCGTGACACTTTTTTATATCGAGGACTTATCGGTCAAGGAAATATCTAGAGTGCTTGAAGTTTCTGAAGGAACAGTAAAGTCAAGGTTATTCAGGGCCAGACGACAATTATCAGAGCTCGTTCTAGAGGAAGGAGAGGGCAAATATGAATTTTCATGATCCGGTTGACCGTGAGATCAAGCAATTATTAAATGCTAAAAGAAAAGACCTGATCATTCCTGATAAAGTACAACTTGCTATGGAGAACGCACTTTCCTCCATTTCGGAGCAGAAGGTAAAAAAGAAATATCCCCATAAAAAATGGAGATGGGCAGCAGCAGCTTTAGCCCTCTTTTTCATCCTAGGAGCGGTTTCGATTTATTCCGTACCAACATTTGGTGAGATGATCCGGTCTTTATTTGCCAAGGATAACCCGGATATTGGACTTTTGCGGGCACAAGAATTGGGACTAGTGCATAATCCTCACATTAAAGTCAAGGACAAAGGTTATACGCTGGTAATTGATGAAGCAGTTGCAGACCCTACCCGAGTGACGATGGCTCTTCAACTCTTTGATAAAAAAGGTAAGCACGATCGCTATAAGTTACTCCTTGGAGATCTGAACAACATTACAATCAAAGATGCTAACGGTAAAGACTTGGACACCATGTACGATATGGGGTACACAAATGATTTTTATTATATGGTTGCTTTCTTCAATGAGCCATTGGAGACAGACAAGATTACGATAGAAGGGAATATTGGGACGCTTGGCAACAGAAACGAGCCTTCCATTGAAGGAGAATGGAACTTTAGCTTTGATATAGATATGAGAGAGGCTAACCAGCAAACGAAGATAGAAGAATTATCAGGTAGCTACACAACGCCACACGGAATGACAGTCACTTTAAAGAGGTTAACGAGAATGGTACAAGGAGTCCGTTTTGAACTGGAGACTGAACTTAATGATGCTGCAATGGCAAGGTCACCCGGTGATTTATGGGAAAAGCAGATGTTGAGCTTTCACTTTGAAACTAAAGAGAATGAAGAAATTCATTCGGTAAATTCGAGAAAGAATGGTGACATGGTTAGTCTGATGTCTACTGATTATGCAGTCATTGGAGACGGGAAGATTCGTTGGAGTTATATTTTCAAGTACTTGCCAGAGCATGAACCATATCGTTTTATTTTGGATGGTTACTCGGTCGCGGAAACAGACGGTAGCAGAATTTCCTTTAGGCCATCGGAGCTGATAGAACCCAAATCTTTTCAAATATTAACAGACCGCATAGAGTTGGTTGGGACGTCGCTTGAGGACTCACAAAACCCTGATGCCACATTTGAAACAGCCGTATCGTTCTACGGGGAAATGGATAACGAAATAAACAATGAAGAATGGAAAGCATACGATTCATCAGGCAAGCAGTATGACGTTAGTAAGTGGGGGATTTCAACCTTAAAAAATACGCTTTCTAATAATTGGAGAGAGGGATTTATTAGTATGGGGAATCGCGATACGCAGCAGCCTTATGAATATCGGATTATGGGGTTAGACGACATTCCGGAGGAACTTATCCTGGTAAGACGTGTAGTGGATAAAAGGTACAAAGACCCGGACTGGTCCGTAATGCTAAAATAATTTATTAATGTGTAGTCTATCCATCACTAATATCCTCAGCATCACTTTCACAGCCGCCCTTCTGGGCGGCTTTTTGCATATTTGTTTTCTTATAGGTACAAGTCGATTTTTAGAAGGAAAGCAGATATAGATCTAAACATATTAGAGATTAATCTTTAATTTGTCAGGTTTTTATGTAACCGCTATCATTCTATAATTTAGTCAGAAAGGAGGTGGAAGTAAAAAAAATAATTGCATCAAATGGTAATTGAAAACTTCAACCGAGAATCAGACGAAAGCAGTCGATAGGGCAAATACAATCATATTGGGAGGTAGAGTATGTTTAAATTTAGCAAAAAAATGATGACGGTCATTCTTGCGGCTTCCATGAGTTTTGGCGTGTTTGCAGCAACCTCAAGTGCAGCGACAGATTATTGGCAGAATTGGACCGATGGCGGCGGTACGGTTAATGCCGTGAATGGATCAGGCGGCAATTACAGTGTGACATGGCAGAATACGGGGAACTTTGTTGTTGGTAAAGGCTGGAATGTTGGATCTCCAAACCGGACAATTAACTATAATGCTGGGGTTTGGTCTCCATCCGGTAATGGATATTTGACACTTTACGGGTGGACAAGAAATGCACTTATTGAATATTACGTTGTAGATAGTTGGGGCACATACCGACCAACCGGAACGTTTAAAGGTACTGTCAACAGTGATGGAGGAACCTATGACATCTATACAACGATGCGATACAATGCACCTTCCATTGACGGTACACAAACCTTTGCCCAGTACTGGAGCGTAAGACAATCGAAGAGAGCGACCGAGGTTAACTCCGCTATTACATTCAGCAACCATGTGAACGCATGGGCAAGTAAAGGAATGAATCTGGGTAGCAGTTGGTCATACCAGGTGTTAGCGACAGAAGGATATCAAAGCAGCGGAAGTTCCAACGTAACGGTGTGGTAAGTAATCCACGGTAAGCAACCCCATTTAACGTAAGTAAAACAGATTTTTATACATTAAGGACAGGCTCAATGCCTTTTCCTCAGTTCTACTTTCAGTCCGGATATGTTGAAGGCCGTTTCAGCCAGACAAATGGCCTTCGACGTTGCCGGATACGAAATGATAGGTATCATAGGCCATTTTTTATTTTCCATTCGCTTAAAGGAGATTGTTCAATGAGAAAGCTATTAATGTTCTTTTTAATAGCAACAATGCTAGGGATTACTGCCTGCTCGCAGGATAAACCCGAACCGAAGGATAACCTTGTATTCGTGCAAGGTGGAATGTTTAAGAGTAACAAGTCCAATTTTGCTGGAAGAAATGCGACCCTTTCGAACTTTTATATCGGAAAATATGAGGTAACTCAAAAAGAGTGGGAAAATGTCATGGGAAATAATCCCTCCGAATTCAAAGGAGATCAATTACCGGTAGAAATGGTGAGTTGGTATGATGCGATAGAGTATTGCAATCTAAGAAGTATACAAGAGGGCTTGAAGCCGCATTACAACATCGATAAGGATACCCAAGACCTTAATAATAAGAATGAGAACGATAATATTAAATGGATAGTAACGATTAATGAGGGAACTAACGGTTACCGACTGCCTACAGAAGCGGAATGGGAATATGCCGCAAGCGGAGGTCAGGAGAGCAAGAATTACACATACAGCGGCAGCAACAACGCCGACAAAGTCGCATGGTATTGGAAGAACGCCGGGGACAAAATCTTAACTGGAGACTGGAACTGGCCTGCCATAGAGAGCAACAAAACCAAAACCAAATCGATTGGTACCCAACAGCCCAACGAGCTTGGAATCTACGATATGTCTGGCAATGTAAGAGAATGGTGCTGGGACTGGTACAGCGATGCTGAGAGCCAAATGGCTTCATTTCGGGTAATAAAAGGCGGGGGCTGGATCGGTGGTGTCAACAATAACGAGATCGCTTTTCGAGGCAAATTCGATGCAAATGGTTTTGGTCTGGATCAGGGGTTTCGTGTTGTTCGCGGAGAATAGTCGAAACGTTGTAAAGTACCCAAATAGTTTAAGACGGCCCTATATGCTGCAAAGTAGGTCGTTGAACATAAAGAGATGCCCACGCTAATGCAGATTAGCCGGGGCATCTCTTTTTGAAATGCTTGTATTTCATTCTAATGCACAGGATCGGAAAGGTGATGCATTGTTTGTCGTACAAATCGACCCTTTATTTTGCAGGATCAAAAAGTATCCTACGACACAAAAATGATCGGATCATACAAAAAAGTGCGTACTATTCAACGATCAGGGCACCTGATAATCTAACATTCGAAGGGCAAGTTGAATTGTAGTTCAATATAAAAATCGTACTGAAGGGGTGGGAAAAATGCCAGCGTATCAACTTCACTTGAAAGATAAACGGATCGTATGGGGAAACGCAATAGATGTGGAGTCTCTCATTGGCACATATCCACAGGATTCAATTAGACCAGGAGAGAATGCGGCTTTGGATTGGAAATTGCCTAATGGCATATATAGAGCAAAAGAGGTCGTCATAGAGCTGGATAAACTGTTTGAGGCGATACTGGTTCAGCTGGGCGAACCGATAGAAGGTAATCCTTCGGTGTTATTGGACAGCCTTCAGGCCAATTTGGCGATCTCCGGTGATCTTTCATCACTACCGCTTGGACCTTTGGCTTTGAAGGATAAGGCAGGTGTTGAAGTTACGGCACAGGCGGCACGTATCGGTGAACAATTGGTTCTCTGGGCACGAGAGATTAATTCTGAAAAGAGGGCACTGGCACAATATGGACCGGAAACTCTAGGAGAGCTGGAATTTAGAAGTCATTGCTATGGTCATACCCTGATACCGGAAGCTATTGCTCAGGTTTGGGGTCCCGCTGGGGGACCAAGAGTTATGCAGTTATATAATGAATACTTGCACCAATTTGTATTGCTGCGGGATGCATTACTTCCCTTTGCCAATTGGGAACAAGTACCGTTTGAAGTCATGGAACACACGCAATTCAAAGGATTACGTTTTCTGGAGCCTGCCCGTAAGGTCTTTTTAACTCAATTGCTCGGGAAGGAATTAACTCACAAGGCGATTGTTCAATATGCACAGAGTGTGCTTAGCTCGAGTTTGACCTCTGCTGGTTACGGCTTTCAATATCCTTTGGGAACTGTGTTGCCCGCTGGCTTGGGAGAGTCGGCTGGTACGGCTGCACGTTATCTTCTGAAGTGGCATCCGGTACAAACCATTGAGACTGAAGATACAAAAGATTTAGTTGCCATCTCTTTCGAATATGAATATGACGATTATTATGCTGCACCACGCGACGAAGCAGGAACGGGTATACCTGGCAGCAAGGATCACTTTCACATTTCAGAGGATCATAGTGATCTTCCATCCATCGCACGGCTGCTTCCGAATACAGATTCAGATCGAACGACCTTGCGTTTCAGACTGGAGAGGGAAGGTCATGTATCATCTAGTGTAGAATCTAGTGTGGATCTCGGTCAGCTCTTCAGGGGACATCGATTTTCATATCGGCCTGAAAAGAACAACCATTCCAAGGATGCTACTGTGAAGCGAACATCGACCAGCATTCATCAGGTAGCAGACATTTTGTCGCATTCCGGATTGGTGACAAATACGGACAATGGAGTCCATGTCATACCAACAGGCGGAAATGAACTTGTACAGTGGGCTTTGTTAGGCAAGCTGTATCCCGAAAATGTGGTGTTAGTGGACAAAGGAGATCAAGAGGAGCTGGAAGCAGCTTTGGTTTCTGGGAAGGGGTATGGAACGCAATTTTTGGTGTTGTAATGCTATAAACCATTCGTGACAGATGATATGACGACGGCAGCGTACTCGTACAGAGCTGCTGCCGTCTAATTACGACTACTTTAATTTACATTAGCGATGTCGCGGCGAGAGTCATCATTGTCGCAAGATACTTCGTCGGGGAATTTCTCGATATAAGTCGTACCAAACTTGCACAACATCTGTAGCATGGGGGCCAGTTCCTCGCCCAGATCGGACAAATAATATTCTACTTTTGGCGGTGCAACCGGATAGACCTTGCGAATAATCAAACCGTCGCTTTCAAGCATTCTGAGCTGCATTGTAATCATGCGTTGAGTTGCGTCCGGAAGAAGTCGCTGAAGTTCATTAAACCGAATGGGACCTTTAGTTAAGTGATTGAGTATAGAAATTTTCCATTTACCGCTAAGTAAGCTCATGACAATTTCCGAGGTACAGCTATAGGTTTTATTTCTAAAGTTAATCATCCTCCAACACATCTCTTTCACTTTGATTTTGTACTCCCCACTCACATAAACCTTCCAGAACAGGCAATAACGTTTCCGCTTTATCGGTCAGTCTGTACTCGACTTTAGGCGGGACTTGTGGATACTCTTTCCGTTCGACCATACCATCCGCTTCTAATTCTTTTAGTTGTGAACTCAGTGTTTTAAACGTAATCGCTCCAATTTGTCTTTTCAGTTCATTAAAGCGTACCGGTTGGTTTTCTGCCAAAAGATAAATAATGACCATCTTCCATTTGCCGCCAATGACAGACAATGTATAGCCAAAAGGCGTATCTTGAATATGTTTAACCTTACCTTGATATTCAGCCATGCTCATATTTATGCTATCCTTTCGGGTAGTACCTGTCATAATAGTGCGTACTACTTTTTGATTTGCGTTCAGTTTATACTAACCTTACTTTGAAGTAAAGGAGAGAAAAACTTGAATCAAAAAACAATACGTCTGTTAATGCCTCAATGGCAAGGGGGAAATAATCCTAACTACTCTTTTGGGGCGGAACTGCTTGCCTGGCTGGCTCCTGATAATGATCAACCCCTGATCCAAGTTCCTGTACAAGCATATGATGGAACTCCACTGGAAAACGAGAATGGTGTAAATGGGAGAAAACAGCTCATTGAACAATTGGAAGCAGCACAGCATATTATTCATGCTCACAAGCCTGACCGCATCGTTATGTTTGGTGGAGACTGCTTGGTCGAACAAGCTCCGTTTGCCTATTTAAACGAACGGTATAATGGAGAATTAGGCTTGATCTGGATCGATGCGCACAGTGATTTGGTTGGTTACGCGGGTTATGATAACGGACATACGCTACCTCTGGGTAATCTTTTGGGAGAAGGGGATGAAGAGTTTGCAAAACATGTAAAAATCCCTCTAAAACCTAAAAATGTCTTTATCGCGGGGTTGGCAACACCTACAGAACAGGAAGACGAAGTGATCTCAGAAGCTTTTAAACGATTAGGTATAACGACTGCAGAATCAGATACTGAAATGATTCAAAGACTTGGCATTAAAACTGCCGGAGTCAAAGAATTAACGAAAAGTACAGCATCCATCAAACAGTGGATCAAAGAAAGCGGCATTAAACATCTGGCTATTCACCTGGATCTAGATGTGCTTGATCCTAAGGCTTTTCGCTCGTTATTATTCGCTAATCCTGAAGGCCCTTATACGTACTCTCCTGCGGGAAGCTTGCAAATTCCTCAGCTCCTTCATCTGCTCAAAGAATTGTCGGAAGAAACAGATGTTGTGGGATTGGGTATTACCGAGCATATGCCATGGGATTCAATCAACTTGAAGAACCTGCTAGGGGAAATACCTATTCTAAATATATAATATCATTCAATATACTCACCAACGGATTTATAATACTAGAATAATAGGTTGACCATAAAAAATACACTCAGACACTTTATCATTGTGTGAAGTGTATTTTTTTGTGACTGTACGTGAGATAAAAACTTAATAACATTTGAGTCCTGATGATTTGAAGCTATGGCTGGTGATCTGGGGTGCATTGTAAGACACCATTGGTCATTCACCTACATACATTATCTCAGGACAAATGACTATTGAAGTCAGTCATGGAGGTTTTAATCTTATGTCAATTAATCATCATTCGAATACATCACATCCTTATTGGATCGAGAACGTGGGCGGGAGAGAAAGGGAAGCTATGACTCCTCATCCTGTAGTTGTGGAGGTTAGGCAAGTCGCATCCAATCAGATTGTAGTGACGTACGATCAGCCAGCGGATTTAGCATCAGCAACAAACATATCGAATTATTGGATAAGAAGTAATATGTCTAGTCCATCAGATATAGCCAGTGTAGGAATGGGAGAAGCCATCACGAAAGAAAACACGATTCGTGCTGATCGGGGGATGATAGCTCCTATTAATAATTCCAAAACGAGATTTGTTATAACCTTCAATGTTAACGCGACTATGGGTGTTCTTTATATTTTGCTTCCATGCTTTGTCAATTTGGAGGGGAGATCCGGATTCACTGGTGGAAATTGGGGACCGTTCAGTAGAAATATGTTTATTGGATTGTAGTAAACAGTTCAATAGGGCATGAACACAAAAAGTCGCCAGAAATGGCGACTTTTTTATCGATAGAAAGGGTCAGATTTCAAGTTTACGTGTACCGAGCCACTTCACCATTTCTGGGTCGTTATGAGAAAAGAACAGACTTTGCTTCGTATCTAATGCAGTAATTGATTCCATATCATTTTGGCTTAATTCAAAGTCAAAGATATTGAAGTTCTCAACAATTCTCTCTTTACGAACAGACTTCGGAATGACAACGACTTCTCTTTGTGTCAACCAGCGTAAAACGACCTGTGCAACAGATTTATTCACCTTTTTCGCAATGGATAGCAATACATCATTCTGGAAAAGATCATTTCTTCCTTCAGCAAAAGGCGCCCAGGATTGAATCTGAACATTATTTTCTTTCATAAAAGCAGCACTTTCGATTTGTTGATTGAAAGGGTGTGTTTCAACCTGGTTTACCGCAGGAACTACCTCATTATGAATGATTAAATCGATCAGACGATCCATCTGGAAGTTGCTAACTCCAATAGCACGGACCTTTCCTTCACGATACAATTCCTCCATAGCGCGCCAAGAGCCGTACACATCGCCAAAAGGCTGATGAATTAAATACAGATCCAACACATCCAATTGCAATCGATCCAGAGATTTTTGGAATGCTTTTTTAGTGTTTTCATATCCAGTATCCTGAACCCAAAGCTTTGTAGTAATAAATAATTCTTCTCTTGGGACACCACTTCGTTTAATGGCTCGACCAACGGCTTCTTCGTTTAGATATGAGGCAGCTGTATCAATCAGGCGATATCCTGCCATAATGGCATCGTAAACGCTTTGTTCGCATTCATTTTGATCTGCAATTTGATAAACACCAAAACCCATAATGGGCATCTCCACACCATTGTTAAGTATTACTTTTTCCATGTTAAAGCCCTCCTTCTTATAGGTTTATTATGTACCAAATCATCATTCTAGCGTTATATCATTCATATCAAATGTTTGCCTAATTATCTCACGGGACGCATGAAATTGATTTTTGACCTTCAAGTAAAAGACTTCTATTCTGCTGAATAGAAGTCTTTGAATCTCCCTCTGAAAATCCCCTTTTCCAACCTTCCAAGCCAATTGAAAGAACAAAGCTATCTTTTATAGCTTGACCCAGGCCACCAGCCCATCGGGCTGATCCGGGTTAATACCATGGCGTTCGGCATTAGCCAAAGCAGCGATTTGCGAGATGAAGATGAAAGGAATACCCCGCACCGCTGTATTAAGCGGATGACTAGTTGTGATTTCAAGGTCGATGAACTCCTGCGGGATGCCCATCGCCCGATCGGCAAATGTAATAATGGTGGCTCCACGCTCCTTAATATCCCTCAACAGATTGCGTTGATGCTCAATACCGCTGTCCGACAAGGCAGCAATCACTAAAGTATCCGAACCCACGGTGACCATCGGGCCGTGCCGAACGTCAAGAAGATGGTATGCGTGGGCTTGTGTCTTGGCAATTTCGGTCAAAGCGATGGCACCCTCGGCTGCCAGGCCTTGTAGTTCACCGTCTGCAAGCAGGACTGTATTCGTCCAATTGAAGTTGGAGACACGGCGGATGCTGTCCTCTACACATGCCATGTAGGCTTCACCTTGATGAATCGCTTCCTGCATATCGATAATCAGCTCCTCATCACCAGCAAGAAAAGCGGCAAGCAGCAGATTGGCTGCATACAGATTGGTTACTGTGCGGGTCTGGCAAACGCTATGGTCAAAAGCCCAGGGCAGTTCCAGAGGGAAATCAGCGTTTTTGGATAACGGCGAGCCCGTTACACAAGAAATCGTTAATAATGGAATACGTTGATCGGACTGAAGTAAACGCAATGCTTCAACGACCTCACTCGTACTGCCAGATCGTGACGGCGCTATGATCAGGCTACCCTCCAGCATGGGACGATAGCGTTCTGCATGGAGCATGAGATCACCAGCGGCAAGTGACATTGCAGGCAGGCCAGCACGCAAACGGAAGGAAAAAGCGGCCGCTTCGCTCAAGCAATAGCTGGACCCGGCGCCAACAAAGGTTACGGAGGTAATCGCTTGAGCTTGGACAAAGGCAGTAAATTCCGTGCGCTTGGCCAGTAAATAGTTGTAGGTCTGCTGTAGGGCCTTATATTGTTCTTTTACTTCAAGATACGTCAAACTCATAAAAATACCTCCCGGGAATGATTTAGATTGATAGCTTCAGTTTGTGATCTTTTCGATCAAATATATAGTTAAATGATTGTGATAATCATAATTATGCCTTTATATCCCTGTAAATTGCAATAGTTTTCCAAAATAATGATTGATTTAATCAAATAAAAAGATTATTATGATCACAAGCTAGAAATCATCAAATGTTTCCCATACTCATCTGACCCGTGAAGGGAGGTGCAGGATCGTTCAAATCGTCGCTATGTAACGACGAAACCTTAAAAGGGGGAATGGATATGCCACTGATCTCGTCCACTGAAATGCTGCAAACAGCTCGCAGGGATCAATACGCCATCGCTGCATTTAACGTTCATACCCTGGAAATGCTTCAGGCTGTCGTTGAAGCGGCTGTAGAAACCGAATCACCGCTCATTATTCAAACCACGGTGGGCACAGTCAACCACTTGGGACCAGATTACATTGCTCATGCGGCTAAAACCGCAGCGGACTTGACGGATATCCCCATCGCACTTCATTTGGATCACTGCACTGATTTTTCAACGATTATCCGATGCATACGAGCAGGTTATACCTCCGTTATGATCGATGCATCCATGTATCCTTTTGAAGAAAATGTGAACCTAACCCGTAAAGTGATGGAGGTTGCTCAGGCATCTGGCGTAAACGTGGAGGCTGAGCTTGGTAAGGTTGGCGGCGTTGAGGACGATATTGTCGTCGAGGAACAGCATGCTTCCCTAGCAGATCCGGAAGATTGCGTGCAGTTTGTTGAACGTACTGGTGTAACTACACTGGCTCCAGCAATCGGTACCGCACACGGTATTTATAAGGGACAGCCGAACATAGATTTTGAACGAATTGAAACCATTGCGAATCGAGTATCGGTTCCTTTGGTGCTGCACGGTGGTTCGGGCATACCAGCTGAACAGATTCATCGGGCGGTTGCACTTGGGATGTCCAAGGTAAATATAGCCACAGAGCTGCGTATTGCTTTTTCCGAAGCTATCAAAGATGTATTTTTAATCCATCCAGAAGAGAATGATCCACGTAAATACATGGCTCCGGCGAAGGAAGCAGTTAAACGGCTTGCCATGGAGAAAATACGGTTATGTGGAAGCACTGGCAAAGCCGGCGTAGTCCGATGATTACCACGGTCACACTCCATGCGGCCATCGACCGGACATTATACGTTGACAAGTTTGGCGTAGGTCAAATGCATCGGGTGACAAGACAGGTTAATGAGCCGGGCGGCAAAGGCAATAACGTAGCCAAGGTGATCCGGCAGCTCGGCGGTGAAGTCACAGCTACAGGCATTATTGCCGGCAATAACGGTGTATTTATTGAGAGAAATCTGACTGAACGAGGGATACGGACTGCTTTTATCCAATCAGCGGGAGACTCACGAGTCTGCCTCAACATTGTGGATGATTCCAGTGGTAGCTCTACCGAGCTGCTTGGGCAGGGTCCAAATATGTCAGAAGCTGAAGTTGAAGCGATCAAGAAAAAAGTACAGGAGCTCGCCATCCAGTCTAGTGCAGTTATTATGTCTGGAAGCTTGCCCCCAGGTGCACCGGACACATTGTACGCAGAACTGATTTGTATTGTTCGTTCAGCAGGCGCGCGAGCCTTTCTGGATACAGGTGGAACAAGTTTCACCATTGGGCTGAGTGCAACACCCCATTTCGTGAAGCCGAATGAGCAGGAGCTGGCCGAATGGCTGGGGCAGAAGCCAAGAAACGTGAGCGAATGGGCCCGTGCAGCGCACAGGTTGGCGGATCAAGACATTGATGAGGTGTGCATAACACTCGGCAGTGACGGTGCTCTGGCTATTTTAAACGGAAAAGCATATATGGTGAAGCCGCCAACCATTCAGCCTGTGAATACGGTAGGTTGCGGAGACGCCTTTGTTGCCGGCATGGCATATGCAGGAGAGCGCGGCGATTCGGATGAGTCCAGACTGCGTACGGCTGTCGCGGCTGCTGCTACGAATGCAATGTCTTCTAAAGCAGGTGACATCGACTATGTTCTGTTTGAGGAGTACGAACATCAGGTGCAAATTATACCTTTATGATGGTTGAAGGTTTTGAAAATCAGCTTCATATCCCTCATGAATAACCGTTAGAGAGATACTTTTCTTATGGGATGCAGTTCACGTCGACATATTGCAATCCATCCTTTCATCCTACACAATAGAGCTAGCACGGGCTGAAGTTAACGGATATCATGCAGGCCCAGACATATTAAAGGAGAGACTTATGCAATATTCAAAGGGTGAACTGCGCAGAGCACAAACATTGGAACTGATTAAATCGCATGGAAAAATATCGCTGCAAGAGATTGTCCAGACGGTTGGCTGCTCGGAAGCAACCGCAAGACGTGACTTGGACGCACTTGAAAAAGCGGGCGAAATTATTCGAACAAATGGGGGAGCCATATATGAAGGGGGCCTGACGTCGGCGGTATCGGAGCTACCATTTGCAGCAAAACGCGATTTCCGACGGATGGATAAGGAACGGATCGCTGCCACGGCCGCTGCCCTTGTTAAAGAGGGAGACATTATCTGCCTGACGGGCGGTACAACGACGTTCTTTATTGCGAAAGCACTCAAAAAGCATCGTAATATTACGATTGTCACCAACGCGGTGAATATTGCTTATGAATTGGCTGATGCCGAAGATATTCAGGTTGTGGTCATTGGCGGCGTTATGCGGTCTAAAAGCTACGAGTTATGCGGTCCGCTGGCAGAAAGTGTGATCGACAAAATTAACATTACGAAAATGTTTCTCGGGGTGGACGGAGTAACGCAGAATTTTGGCTTTACGATGCATTCCGAGCTTGAAGCTCGTATTGCCCAATTAACAATGGAACGTTCCAGCGAAGTTTATGCTGTATTCGATCAAAGCAAGATTGAGAAAAGTGCTTTGTTTACGATTGCTCCCTTAACTCAGGTGACAGGGGTAATTACGAATAAACAGCCGGAGGGATGGTTTGAGCAGGCGTGCCAGGAGCATCAGATTGCGATACATACAACTACAGACCACATTGCTTCTATTTAAATACGCGTAATACTCAAACGCCCTTCCCTTCATATGCTGGCTAATTTGCAGGACAAGGGAGGATATGCGAATGCATTTTTCCAAGTTTATGCTGATCATTGCGATGGTTTGTGTTGTATTCGCTGAAGCGGGCTGTTCCAGCTCCTCCTCTTCAGGCGGCGATACATCCGCAGACCCGCAAGGTAAGGTGAATCTGGTCTTTTGGAGTCATCAGGAAGATGCCATTGTGGGCGCATACAAGAAATTAATATCCAAATACCAGACCTTACACCCCGATATAACGATCGAGTATCAGACCTTTCCATATGATGTATACAGCCAGAAGCTGAAAGCCTCATTCTCCGCGAAGAAACCACCCGATATTGCCGAATTTTTCGGTACGTGGGTGCCCGAATATTCCAAGAACGATCTGCTTGTCGAAATCCCTGATAGTGAAAATGTAAAAAAAGAGTACTATGATGCTCCCCTTGGGGGATATTTGCGAGACAACAAGTTATACGGGCTGCCACTTGAATACAACATTGAGAACGGCGGCATGTTGATTCACCCGCAAATGCTCAAAGACCAAGGCTTCGATCACGCACCGTCCAACTGGACAGAGCTTGTGGATTACGCCAGAAAATTGACTGTCCGTGAGAACAATGTCATCAAAGTCAAAGGTTTCGATTTTGTATCAGCAGACAATATTACGTTTACTTTCTTATCCCTTATTTTGCAGCAAGGTGCAAGTTTTATGGGTGAAGACGAACATGTTAATTTCCACTCACCGGAGGCGGAGAAAGCGATGTCCACCTTGGTCTCGCTCGTGGCCGATGACAAAGTTGCGGATTTAACCACGTTCGGCGGTGAGCTGGATACCTCTGACTATTTTTTTCAGGGGAAATCAGCCATGACCTATCGCGGTCCCTGGACGATTGCTGCGGGACAGAACAACTATAAGGTTGATGATTTTGAATACGTTTCCGTGCCTTCCTTTACGGAAAATCCACCCGTTTTTGCTGCCGAATCCGGTTGGGGTCTTGCGGTATCCAAGAAAAGCAAACAGCAGGAGGCTGCGCTTGATTTCATCCAATTCATCTCGGAGAAGGACAACCTCTCGACATGGAATACGGATACCTTTACCGTACCAGCCAAAAAAGAAATTGCCGAAAACCCGGAATTCCTGAAGAACAATCCTCATCTAAAGCCTTCGCTGGACATATTGGCGTTAGGTCAATGGATCGGCCCTATAGCAGACCGGGATTTCTTCTTCAAGCAGGTTAACGACAATTTCCAGCTGATGGCTAGTGGACAGCAGAGTGTCCAGGACGGGTTAGCGAACATTGAACAGACGATCAATGATAATCAGGATCAACATAAGTGATAGGGGTGCTGGGGCATGAGTACTGCTATATCTACCAACAAGGCGGACAAGGTTAACCCAGCGGTAAAGTCAACAGCTTACAGGGCAAAACGAAGGTTCATCATCATCTCACTCGTACCGATCTTGCTTCTGTTCGGGGTGTTTGCTTTCCTTCCCATCGCATGGAGCCTGGGCTTATCCGCATTCAAGTATGACCCGCTCAGCTCAAACGCGATATTCGTGGGGGCGGAAAACTATATTCGCATGTTCCAGGACTCCATCTTTCTGAAGTCACTGTGGGTAACCTTCAAATTTGTATTTATCGCCGTATTGATCAACATTGTCATTACGCTTTTGATTGCTTCAGCGATTCAGCGAGTCCGCATCCCGTGGCTTAAAAATGGCTTTCGGACTATATTCTTTCTTCCCACGATCGCTCCGCTGGCGGGAACGGCCATCGTCTGGAATACCATGTTCAATTACAATGACGGCTTGTTCAACATGATTCTCGCCAAGATGAATATGGCGCCGATCCAGTGGCTCAGTGATCCGCATTATGCGCTCTACTCCGTCATTATGATGACCTTGTGGGCTGATATTGGCTATAATATCGTTCTTTTCATTGCTGGACTGGATTCTATCCCGGATATGTACTATGAAGCAGCGACGCTGGAGGGGGCGGGCCGATGGCATGTCTTTCTTCACATCACACTGCCATTGCTGCGCAGAACGTTGCTGTTTGTTTCCATCACGACAGTTGTTTCCTATTTTCAGGCCTTCCCACAATTTCAGATTATGACCAAGGGCGGACCCTTCAACGAAACACGAGTGCTGTCACTGCAAATCTATGAACAGGCCTTCTCCAGCTCCAATATGGGGTACGCATCTGCTATGGCAACCGTATTTCTAATGATCATCCTGCTTGTGACGCTGCTGCAACTTCGGTGGGGACGCACGCAATGGGAACATTAAGAGGAGAGGGGAGTAGAATCCGATGCCGCGTAAATTCAGCCTGTGGGAAGGGTTTACTATCGCAGTTCTTGCAGTTATAGCTTGTGTTATGCTTTTGCCTTATGTCTGGATGGTACTTTCATCTCTGAAAAGTAACATGGACATCGTCTCAGGTTCCGCCGGTTTTTTACCAAGTAAGCCGAGTCTGGACGGATACCGAACGGTTTTTAGCGAGGCGCCGTTTGTCACGTGGCTGCTGAACAGTCTGATGACTTCCGTCATCATAACGGTGGTGACCTTGTTTACAAGCGCTCTAGCCGGATATGTCTTTGCCAAGCATCAGTTTAGAGGTAAGAAACTGCTGTTCATTCTGATCCTGGCAACCATGATGATTCCCTTTCAGGTTATTATGATTCCCACGTATCTGATCACGGCTGAGCTTGGACTGGTTAACCATTTGCTGGCGATTATTTTGCCCAATCTGGTTAGCTCCTACGGCGTATTTCTGGCTAAACAATTCATAGAAGAGATTCCACAGGAGCTGCTGGAGGCAGCAAGGATGGACGGTTCTGGCGAATTCAGGCTGATGCTTCGCATCGTCATGCCGCTTATTCTGCCGATGCTGTCAGCGTTGGGAATATTCACGTTTATGAACTCCTGGAATAACTATCTGTGGCCACTGATTGTATTAAATGATGAGAGCAAGATGACCGTTCCGCTGGCATTGGTCTATTTTAACGGAACGCACCAGGTCAATTACAACGTCGTCATGTCAGCTGCGGTATTGATTACAATACCGGTTATTATAATGTTCCTGATCTTCCAGAAGCAATTTATTAAAGGCCTAGCTATGACGGGCATGAAATAACGGGTGAGGAGAAGAGTTATGACTAAAATCTCAATTATCGGAGCAGGCAGTGCATTTACACGAGAGATCGCTATGGATATCCTGCTGATTGAAGGCTTGGAGGGTGGAACTATTGCCCTGGTTGATATTGACGAGCGGCGGCTTGAGTTGGCACGCAGGCTGGTGCTTCAGATCGTGGAACAGACAGGGAAGACGTGGGAGGTGATTGCCTCTACAAATCGCAGAGAGGTCATCGGCGGTTCACAGTTCGTGATTAATCAAATTGAAGTAGGCGGGCTGGAGACGGTTCGTTATGAATATGAAATTCCGCTGAAATATGGGGTAAAGCAGTGCATTGGCGATACGCTGGGACCAGGGGGACTGTTCAAGACACTCCGTACCCTTCCCAGCTGGATGGAGATTGTGCGGGATATCGAAGCGCTCTGCCCAGACTGCATCATTCTAAACTATACCAACCCGATGTCGGCGGTTACACTCCTGACTTCCCGCATTACGGATATTCCGGTGGTGGGACTATGCCACTCTATCCAGAACACGTCGGCTCAACTGGCTGAATATGCAGGAGTTCCATATGAAGAGATGTCATGGAAAGCCGGAGGTATTAACCACATGTCCTGGTTCGTGGAGCTGTCCCACGCCGGGAGAGATCTGTATCCAGTATTACTGGAGAAAATACAAACTCCTGAACTGCTGCGGCAGGACCCGGTCCGCTTTGATGCGATGAAATACCTGGGTGCATTCGTTTCGGAATCCAGCGGCCATTTCTCGGAATATATCCCGTATTACCGTAAACGCCAATCACTTATCGACCAGCACTGCAACTCAGGTTATAACGGAGCTACGGGATTCTACGCTGACAACTGGCCGATCTGGCGGAGAGAGAATGATGAGCAGATCGTTTCACAGCTTGAGGGAACGGCACCGCTTGAGCTGAAATCCAGTAATGAATATGCAGCCATTATTATCGAAGCAGTATTGAAGAATGAGCCGAAGGTCATTTATGGTAACGTTCCTAACCGGGGGCTGATTGAAAATCTGCAGGCTGATGGTGTGGTGGAAGTGGCCTGTCTCGTTGATAGGAAAGGCGTTCAGCCTTGTCGCTTTGGAAGACTGCCCGAGCATTTGGCCGCATTGTGCCGCTCGAACATGGCTTTTTTTGACCTGGCAGTGGAAGCTGTGAGGAGGAGTGACAGGGAAATGGCTCGCCATGCACTGATGCTCGATCCACTAACTGCTGCTGTATGCTCCCTGGAGGAGATCGGAAGTATGTTCGATGAACTGTATGAGGCGGAACAGGGATTTGTTCCGGTATTGAAATGATGCAGAGACAACAAACAAGTCCCGTTGTTGTCATTGCTGGCGAGCTAAATGTAGACGTCATTGTATCGGGAACGGATGTCATGCCGGAATGGAATCGGGAGAAAATGGTTGATGGCTTCGAGATTGTACTTGGTTCCTCTTCAGCAATTACGGCCTGTGCGCTGGCAAGCCTGGGAGCGGATGTGAGATTCGTTAGCGTAGTGGGAGATGACGATTTCGGAAAATTCTGTATAGCTGAGCTGCAGCGTATGGGCTTAAATACAGAGCATGTTACCCGATTGTCTGGCATCAAGACAGGTGTAACTCTGTCGCTCTCCACACCCGATGACCGCGGGTTGTTAACTTACGCTGGCAGTATCCCATTGTTAACACCGGATTATATCCCGGAGTCCCTGCTACAGCAGGCCTCACATCTTCATTTTGGTTCCTATTATTTGCAGGATGGAATGAGACCTCATTGGCGAGAGCTCTTTACAAGATTGCGGGCAGATGGAATCAGCACGTCTTTTGATACCGGCTGGGATGTATCCAATCAATGGGACCGCGAGGGCATAAGTGCACTACTGACGGTAACTGATTTGTTTATTCCCAGCGAGGATGAACTGCTGCACATTTTCCCTGCCGCTGGGCTAAGCCATGTGCTTGATTCCATGTTTCCTGATGTGGCAGGAATTGTAGCGGTCAAACAAGGGTCAAAAGGTGCTACACTACGTCAACTGGACGAAAGTAGAATATCGGCCGGATCTTACACTTTGACACCCGTCGATACGACAGGGGCAGGAGACTGTTTCAACGCAGGAATTATATATGGATACTTGCTTGGGATGCGAAGTGATGAACTGCTGCGATTTGCCAATGCATGTGGAGCATTGTCCACACTTGGCATTGGTGGCACAGGGAGTTTGCCGACAATGGAGGCTGTTCTTCTTTTGCAGGCTGAGCATGAACAATAAATCCTTGTTTTAATCTAACACAACCAAATTGATCAAAGGGAGTTGAGAATATGTTGAAATTCGGTAAAACATTGCTGGTGGGATTAAGTATGGCGGTAGGGATAGGACTGGTTTCAGGCATTGAATGGTCCTCATCTGCTGCCGCAGCAGGCACAGATTACTACGTAGCGACAAACGGAAATGACTCCAGTGCGGGAACGAGCAGCGCGCCATGGAAGACGCTCCAGCACGCAGCGGATGCTGTTCCTGCAGGCAGTACGGTGCATGTTCGTGGCGGTGTGTACAACCAGAAGCTGAAGATCACCCGCTCAGGCTCCGCTTCACAGGGGCCGATTGTATTCACTAACGATGGCACGGAGACTCCGATTATTGACGGTACAGGACTTTCGGTTAGCGGGATTGAAGGGTTGATTGACCTGACCGATGTGAATTACGTTACCCTTCAGGGATTTGAAATTCGCAATTATACTACAGCTACCAAGGACGTCATGCCCGTAGGCATTTATGTTCACGGATCAGGCAGCTTTATCAATTTGTCTGGTAACAAAGTCCATGATATCAAAAACACGGCCACCCCAACCGGCAGTGATCTCCTTGGCCGTGACGCACATGGGATCGCCGTATATGGAACAAAGGCACCGGAATCCATTCACGATATTACGATTAATGGTAATGAACTGTATAATCTTGTGCTCGGCTCCAGCGAATCCCTGGTTCTCAACGGTAACGTGGACACCTTCTCGGTGACGAATAATGTCATCCACGATAACGACAACATCGGCATTGATCTCATCGGATATGAGGGTAAAGCGCCAAATACGACTTACGATCAGGTACGGAACGGACTCGTGAAGGGCAACAGAGTCTACAATATCACTTCCAACAATAATCCTTCGTATGGGAAGTCACTTCCGAATAACAGTAATGCGGCCGATGGCATTTATGTCGATGGTGGCAAGGATAGTATTATTGAACAGAACTACAGCTACAACAATGATATCGGTATCGAGATTGCGTCCGAGCATGCCGGTAAATCTACCAGCAATATTACTGTTCGCAGCAACGCAGTCTACAACAACCGACTCACCGGCATCGCGATGGGCGGGTATGATACCAAACGCGGCTCCACCGTAAACTGTAAGATCGTTAACAATACCGTATACAAAAATGACACGCTTGGCGATGGCAGCGGCCAGCTTTACGTTCAATACGACACACAAAATAACGTAATTAAGAACAACATCTTCGTAGCCAGCTCTACAGATGTATTGATTTACAATGAATACACCAAAAATTCCGGAAACGTTGTGGATTATAATCTTTATTTTGCCCCTGCCGGAAGCAATGGAGCCAGCTGGACTTGGAAAAATAAAGATTACACAGGATTCTCCGCTTATAAAACGGGAACTGGCAATGACGCGCATTCCTTGTTCATCGATCCCAAATTTGTGAATGCTTCAGGATACGATTTCCATCTTCAATCTACATCTCCAGCGATTGATGCCGGGAACACGGACAACGCAATTATCGGAACACTGGACATTGAGGGGAAACCGAGAGTACAGGGGGCTGCTGTGAATATCGGCGCTTACGAGTGAGACTTATAACCTAACGGGAAGACTCTCCCGAAGGCAATAAAACAAAGGTAGCTGAGTAATCAGCTGCCTTTGTTTTATTTTATTTAAAGAGTAATAATCCTCTTTAAATAGCCGTGCCTGAGTTAGAACTTATCTAAACCAATATTTAGGTAGTCAGCGCCATTTCCATTTCGATCCAAGGATAGTAAAATCGGTTATAGGATGATTAATGCAAAGGTTAATTCACAACTGTAGTCAAGAAAGGAGGATATGGAATGAAACCCGGTTCCATTAAGCACAGCATGGTCATCTATGGGACCATAATCTTAATGCTGGTTTTGGCCGCGTGTTCCCAATCAGAGCAAAGTGAAAATCCATCACTCCCACAGCCCGTTCATCCTAAACAACAGCCGATTGAATACAAGTTGAACCCTGATGAACCCGCATGGAAGCTTGATACCACGCCTGTGGATTTGACCTGGTTTGTAGGTGCGAACTGGTATGGGCACACATGGGGTGAGAGCATGACCTCCAAAATTGTAACAGAGAAAACAGGTGTTAACATCAAATTCGAAGTACCATCGGGTGAAGCAAGCGAACAAATTGCGCTCATGATGACTTCCGGTAAGCTGCCTGATTTGATGACAATAGGCTCGTGGGAAAGTGCGATTAATAAGTTGTGGGAAGGGGATCAGGTGTATGCCTTAAATGAACTGGCGGAGCAATATGATCCCTACTTTTTCAAGGTCGCGGGGGACGGTACACTGAAGTGGTATCGTCAGGAAAACGGCAATACATATGGCATTCCAAATGATTCATACAGCCCCAGCCTAATGCAGACAACCGGTTTGACGGCTGCGAACCAAACCTTTTTGGTAAGAAAGGATCTCTATGAGGCTATGGGTAGACCCGATTTGAGCACTCCGGAAGGCTTTCTGAACGCATTGCAATTGTTAAAAGATCAGTATTCTGTGTATAAAGGTCAGCTCATTAGTCCCTTCTTTGCTCAGGGGAATGTCTCTTATGGGATGACCGAGTACCTGCAAAACCTGCTGGCTATTCCGCATGAAAAGGACGGGAAATTTAACGACCGTATGACCGACCCAGACTATATCACCTGGTTGAAAACCTTCCGTACAGCTTATGAGCGTGGCCTGATTAATGTGGATTTTCTGGTGGATTCGAATGCTCAGGTAGAGGAAAAAACCAGTAATTCCCGTTATTTTATGATGATTCGCGAGTGGACTGGCATGGCGGCTATCAATCCGATATTGGCGGCAGGTGCATATCCAAACTCATACTACATCGCTGTGGATGGCCCGCAAAACAGTCACGGTGATTCCGCCAGATTGTTCCCTGGTAACATGGACGGTTGGATGGTTACGATGATTAGCAAATCCACCAAGAGTCCTGAACGAGCCATCCGATTTTTGAGCTATTTAGCGAGTGAAGAAGGCCAAAGGGATGTATTTCTGGGTAAAGAAGGCGAAACATGGGCGATGAGGGATGGCAAACCGCAGTTGACGGCGGAAATGGTCCAATTGCTTGACACAGATAGGGAGCGTCTGGAAAAGGAATACGGTATCATGGATACCTACTGGATGCTGCGCAACCCTGCCTTCGTTAACCAGTGGAGACCAGAAAAGGCGCCATCCGTTAAGCAAATGGAGGAGTTCGCGAACAAACAGGCGGATATGGACAGCGGCATCTATAAGGGAATAGATCCTATAGGAGATTCCGATATAGCCTTATCCTGGTCGCGTATTTCTCAGAATTGGGAAGAAGTTCTGCCTGAACTGATTACTGCCAAAGATGAAGCTGCTTTTGATAAAATTTTCGAAAATTTCTTGGCCCGTCGTGTGAATTACGGTTTTAATCAGGTAATGGAATACCTTCAGACCGAGCTGAAAGCGAGAAAAGCCAAGATGGCTGAATAATCATTCCCTAACAACCTCGCTCTCTATCGACTAACTTGTAATATATGGTATAACAAAGGTGGTGAGGATTTCAGAGTGAATTACCTACTTACTAGAATGAGGAAACTTTACCGCAATGCCCGTATATCCCAAAAGCTGTTTCTGGCGTTTAGCCTGATGATTGCCATACCCGTTATTTTAGTATCCTTTTTATATATTCGCATGCAGGAAACCCAGCTATACAAGGACGCTATGTCAGCGGGCAACAGCCACGTTTCATGGCTAAACGAACAATTGCGCAGCAGAATGGATATCATTGAGAACGCTTCCAACACGGCACTCACTCAAAAGTCATTTGTGGATTTTATTCATTCCAATATGCTTGTGGATGGACTACGACTGGTGAAATTTAAGCAAATGCAAAATATCATTCAGAGTAATGCGATGATCAGTGAGCTCAGCTTTTACGTGGATAACCCGAACTTGTATGAAATCTGGCCTGAAATCTATCATTATCAGAAATTTTGGCCGCAAGATTACTGGGCTAAACTTCGGGATGAAGGTGGTGCGGCTTACCGCTTATTTTCTTTTAAGGATGGTGAACATACGCTATCATACTACCGGCTGGTTCGCCTTCAGGGTCAGGAGAAAAAAAGGCCTAGTATTATGGAAATTCGCGTTCCACACAGTATGTTTTTCAGCGATCTGCTCCAGGAGAGCAAGGGAGACTTCTTCTCTGTTTTAATGAACGAAAGCGATCCTCCCCAATATGTTTATAACCCCCAGCATGAGTTTTCTCGAAAAGCCGGAGAAGGACTGGACGAAATCCTTGGTGGTATTCATCGCCAGCTGGATGTAATGCCACAGGAAAGTCCCGTTAAGATTAAGGTAGGTGATCAGAGCTACTATGCACTGTACCGATATATCGCTCCGCTAAATACTTATGTGGTCGATATCGCCTCCCATCAGGCATTAATGAAGGGGCCACGCAGCTGGTATGCATTTGTGGTAACGATTACATTATTTGTTCTGCTGCTCATCATGCTGCTCGTATCACATACAACTCGGCGCATTTTCCGACGACTGGACAGCGTACTGGCTTCAATGCGTCAGGTACGAAAAGGAGAACTGGATGCAACGATTGATACCGGCCTAGATAAGAACGAAAGAGGGGATGAGATCGATGAGGTGGCTGTGTCTTACAACAAAATGTTACATGAGGTTAAACGTCTGATGACACAGGTCGTGGATAAACAATTAATCGCCAAAAACGCACAGCTGCATTCCCTGCATTCGCAGATCAACTCTCATTTTTTGTATAACGCATTGGAATCTATTCGAATGCTCGCGGAGGTTCAACGGCAACCCGCTATTGCAAATTCATTGGTATCATTAGGTTCGCAACTTCGCTACAGCATGCAGTGGCGCAGCGATACGGTTGCGCTTCGCGAGGAACTAGCCAACATTCAAAGTTACATTCAATTTATTAATTTAATGGAAGGCGGCAGCATCATGTTGACGGCAGATCTCCCGCAGGAGGTGCTCCGCTATGCAATTCCTAAAATGTGCATGCAGCCTATCGTTGAAAATGCAGTGCATCACGCTGCACCATCAGGCGGGAGTGTGTGTATTCAGATCACCGTTTCAGTGGAGAATGAACGCTTGCTTATTAACATACAAGATGATGGAGAGGGGTTAGACCCGGAGATGTTAGTTCGACTGCAAGCGGCACTGCGGGGAGACTCGGATTCGCCGATTGTTACCAGCAAGAACGGACTTGGTTTGGAAAATGTGAATAAGCGGCTGCAGCTTCATTATGGAGAGAATTGCGGTCTTTGGATTGATAGTGTTCAGGGCGCTTATACCTGTGTAACGATACATTTGCCTTGGGAAAATGTAAATCTTGGAGGGTGGTAGGAGTGATCAATATTCTGGTTGTGGACGATCAAAAGCACATACGTGACGGTCTGCAGGCGATGCTGCATCAATTTCCTCTGGAGCTGAACAACATATACTCTGCCGCAAGTGGGATGGAGGCGCTAATCCTTTTGCGCCAGCATAACATTCACATCGTTATTACTGATATTATGATGCCGGACATGGACGGACTCGCACTGATGGCAAAGACCAAAGAGGAGCGCATCGAGGTGGAATACCTCATTATTAGCGGTTATAGTGATTTTACATATGCTCAAAAAGCCATCGAACTTGGGGCAAAGGGATACTTGTTAAAACCTCTGAAGCGAGAGGATCTGCAAACTTCACTAGAGCATGTATGGCAAGAAATCCAGACACGGCAGACGCTTACGTACAACATGCAGCATGTCTCCCGTCTCGCCCGAGAGACAGATCGTAAAGAATTACGAATGTTTATGCAGGGAGCGTTAAACGATGAGGCCTGGATCCTCCAAATCCAGGAACAAAATCCTTCGCTTTGGCACAATTATCGCTTATGTTTGCTGCGAGAGAAATGTTGGATCAACCAGCCGGGTTCCAGCAGCGTCCATAGCATGGAAGCTATTGCTTATAGTGTGTTCGGTAGACAAGGTTGCGTTTGCCTGCAACACAGCCCGTATCTGATCCTTGCAGTGGATGCAGCGATAGATCCGGATGCTTTGCCAGCGGCACTCAAGGAAGGAATGATCGATGCCATAACCGTTATGACTGACCCGCAGCAAGGATTAAAGATGTTGCCCGGCAGCTATACACAAGTACATGAGCTATTCCACCATAGTTATCTGTTTCCAGATCAATATATCATCCTGCCAGCAGCTATTGAGCATATGGAGCAGCAGTGGCAACTTCCCTATGAAGAACTGTATGAACTGTTCCAGTCTGTTGGGACCGACGATAGTGGTAAAATTGCTCAGGGCATTTCCGCAATATTTCATAAAAATGTGCTTCAACGCTATCATATTGGCTATACCCAACAGCTCTGTGGTGCCACAGTGCAGATGATGGAGGAATACGAACGAGTAATTCGCCCCTACATGGGTGAAGAAGCGCTGGATCTTGAATCTTTGCGTAATCTCTTTGATTATCCGGGGATGCGCGATTATATTCAAGCGCTGCAACAGCAGCTGCTTCGACTGAATCAGTTCTATTTTGAATATAAGCACAGTTATCGCAATTCTCAGGATTTAAATGAAGCCATCCGTTTTATACACGAGAGCTATCATAAGCCGCTGGACCTCGCGATGGTATCCAATCATGTGTCGCTTAATTACGCCTATTTCTCAAATCTATTCAAGAAGAACATTGGCAAAGGTTTTGCCGAATATCTGAGAGATGTACGTATGGATAAAGCACGGCGTCTCCTAGCCGAAACCGATCATAAGATTGTTGAAGTTGCTGCTATGGTAGGCTATGAAAGCTACAAAAGCTTTACGCGAGCGTTCCGCCTTGTGATGGAAATTCAACCCACAGAGTATCGACAAATGATGCGCCAAAAGGTAGAACGTGAAGTGCAATATCACAGTACAAATATATAAATTGAATCAAAACCCAAAAAAATGGGATATAACAAAAATAATTGTACCTTTTCAGCAGATTATCCTATTCGATAGAATAAAGATATTCCCCGATGTAAGCGATTACCTTTATACGCATAGATTGGGTGAAACTATTATCCTATCAAAGGAGGGCAATTATGAAACCATCTCACTTTACGGAGAAACGGTTTATGAAAAAGGTACTTGGTTTGTTCTTAGTGGTTGTGATGCTGGCTAGTGTTGGCGTGCTGCCAACTTCAAAAGTTCAAGCAGCTGGAACGACAGTTACCTCAATGGAGTACTTCTCATCAGCAGATGGACCTGTTATTTCAAAATCAGGGGTTGGCAAAGCCAGCTACGGATTTGTTATGCCTAAGTTCAATGGGGGCACCGCTACGTGGAATGATGTCTACAGTGATGTGGGTGTCAATGTGAAAGTGGGTAACAACTGGGTTGATATTGATCAAGCCGGAGGTTATATCTATAACCAAAACTGGGGGCACTGGAGCGATGGTGGTTTCAATGGCTATTGGTTCACCCTTTCCGCAACAACCGAAATTCAACTGTACTCCAAAGCAAATGGTGTTAAGCTTGAATATCAACTTGTATTCCAAAATATTAACAAAACAACCATCACAGCGATGAATCCGACACAAGGGCCGCAAATTACAGCAAGTTTCACAGGCGGTGCAGGCTTTACATATCCAACGTTCAACAATGATTCTGCGGTAACCTATGAAGCCGTAGCGGATGATTTGAAGGTGTATGTAAAACCTGTAAACAGCAGCACATGGATTGATATTGACAATAATGCAGCTAGCGGCTGGATTTATGATCATAACTTCGGCCAATTCACCGACGGTGGTGGAGGGTACTGGTTTAACGTAACGGAGTCGATCAACGTCAAATTGGAATCAAAGACTTCTTCAGCTAACCTTGTTTATACCATTACGTTTAATGAACCTACAAGAAATTCATATGTCATTACGCCATACGAAGGAACAACCTTCACAGCAGATGCGAATGGTTCCATTGGAATTCCACTTCCCAAAATTGATGGGGGTGCGCCAATCGCCAAGGAACTGGGCAACTTTGTATACCAGATTAACATCAATGGGCAATGGGTGGAGTTGAGTAACTCCAGTCAGAGCAAGTTTGCATACTCCGCTAATGGCTACAACAATATGTCTGATGCCAACCAGTGGGGATACTGGGCCGATTATATCTATGGTCTTTGGTTCCAGCCAATCCAGGAAAATATGCAAATCCGTATCGGATATCCGCTGAACGGACAGGCGGGTGGAAATATTGGCAACAACTTTGTCAACTATACCTTCATCGGTAATCCAAATGCTCCGCGTCCGGATGTATCCGATCAAGAGGATATCTCCATCGGAACACCAACTGACCCAGCTATCGCGGGCATGAATCTCATCTGGCAGGATGAATTCAACGGAACTACGCTGGATACAAGTAAATGGAACTATGAAACAGGATATTATCTCAATAACGATCCGGCTACTTGGGGATGGGGTAATGCAGAGCTGCAACACTACACGAACAGCACCCAAAATGTTTATGTACAGGACGGGAAGCTGAATATCAAAGCCATGAATGATAGCAAATCTTTCCCGCAGGATCCGAATCGGTATGCACAGTATTCTTCAGGTAAGATTAACACCAAGGATAAACTTTCCTTGAAGTACGGCAGAGTAGATTTTCGTGCCAAGCTTCCTACAGGTGATGGCGTTTGGCCAGCACTGTGGATGCTTCCAAAAGATTCTGTATACGGCACATGGGCTGCATCAGGTGAAATCGATGTTATGGAAGCAAGAGGACGTCTACCTGGGTCTGTAAGCGGTACCGTACATTTTGGCGGACAATGGCCGGTGAACCAGTCTTCGGGTGGCGATTATCACTTCCCAGAAGGGCAAACTTTTGCCAATGATTATCATGTATACTCGGTTGTCTGGGAAGAGGACAACATTAAATGGTATGTCGACGGCAAGTTTTTCTATAAAGTCACTAACCAGCAGTGGTATTCCACAGCTGCACCGAACAATCCGAACGCACCTTTCGATGAGCCGTTCTATCTCATTATGAACTTGGCAGTCGGCGGAAACTTCGACGGTGGCCGTACTCCGAACGCGTCCGATATCCCGGCAACTATGCAAGTGGATTATGTACGTGTGTATAAAGAACAGTAATAAAACAGCCGTTTCCGCGATTGGGGTCGTGTCGAGGCCATTCACCATAGTTATGGGTGATAAGGCAAGCTGAACGGAGAAGAAAAGACAGGCAAGACCAACAACAAAATGTTGTTGGTCTTTGTCGTTTGAGAAGGTAGCCGGTTAGTCTCAAGCGAAACTAATCTTTTCTACAATAATGAAGCAGCCTTCGTTCAACAATTGAACGAAGGCTACTTGGAGTCTTTATATCAAGCCTATTTATTTTGTAATTTCATGAAAATGCTTTTAATGACGGGAAGATTCTTGCGCGGGTACTACAGAAGCCTCTTCACGAACTGCCGCTTGAGCCGAGGGACGAGCTACTACAGCTGCTTCTTCACGAACTGTGGGTTGTGCTGCCGAACGTGCTACTACAGGAGATTCTTCAGGCACAACCGCCTGTGCTGATGGACGCGTTACTACAGGAGCTTCTTGACGGGCTACCACTTGGTCATCCGAATGTGGTACCACAGAAACTTCCTCGCGAGCTGCCGCTTGAGCTGATGGGTGTGTTACTACTGGAACTTCCTCACGAGCTGTCGCTTGAGCTGATGGACGTGTTACTGCAGGAGCTTCTTCACGGACAGCCGTTTGCTGCGATGGACGCGTTACCGCGGAAGCTTCCTCACTCGCAACCACCCTCGGAGTATTGCTCGAAGCCCAAGCCGTTGTCACTGTACTAACTGCACCAACAACAAATAACGTCGATATCGCTATAACAAAGGTTTTCTTGTTCACATTCTTTACGTTAAGCATAAAAGTTAATCTCCTTTTTAGTTGTTTGCCGTCCCCGGATAAAGAGGAGCAGAATTGTATAGGTAAATTCCTTGATCCTGCCACTACGTTCAGGATGGTTTCCCCATAGCGTTTACGATCCGCAAGGGTCATTCCCTTTACAACTTCTTCATCGCAGGACAGTTCACTCCATGTATGAATATCTTTGGAAAGCATATGAACCAATGGATTGAACCAATGCAATGCACGGGCTACTAATATGAGCGCCTTGATCCATAGGTCTTTCCTTTTCAAGTGGATCAGTTCATGATGGAACACCATACCGATATCCACACTTTCAGAATTCTTTAGAGGCAGATAAATAGTAGGTTTCCTCAATCCAATTAGAAAAGGACTGCGAATTAGAGTGCTGTAAGCAAGCCGAACCTCTCTCTTGAGACCCAGATTCTCCTTGATTACAGGGAGCAGCATCGCAACTTCACTGTTCTTCGGAACGATAGTTCGCGTAAGTTTTAATGTCTTGAGAAACCTGTGATAACAATATGTTTGCCATGCTGCAAAAGCTATGACCCCGATTACCCATAAGCATATTAAAGCGAGAGCTACATTTGCTGAAATGGTCTGTACCTGGATGGCAGGAGTCGTATTGAATGCTCCAGGTAACACTTGTTGAACATTTAAGGGTAACTCGTTTACTGTAGTACTGGATGTGAACAACGAAAAAATCCAATTAAAGACCAGAAAGATGGGCAATAGATACAAAACTAAAGCCATTTTCCCAATTCCAAAACGCCATTTTGCAGGAATGACTTGAAAGGGAGCAAGGCGCAAAGACAGAATGAAAGCGACAACGACACTTCCGGCAACAGTCAGCGTAGACAGTAATACAAGAATGGTATCCATAGACTACACCTACTTTTCTGAAAACCATTGTCTCAGCTCTGCAATGTCTTGATCAGAAAGCTTGTCGCCATCATACAAAGCTGAAATCAAATTTTTTACAGAGCCTTGATATAATCCATCCAGGACTTGTTGTGCCTCCAATAGCTTGTAGTCTTCGGGCGAAATACAGGGAACATACTTGTTGGTACGTCCATCCCTTGTAGCTGTAAGGGCCCCTTTGTCTACTAGCCTAGAGAGAAAGGTGGAGATGGTTTGCGCCTTCCATGCTTTACCCCTTTGGGAAAACATGTTCAGCAGTTCGGTGGAGGTGACAGGTGGATCACACTCCCAGATCACTTCCATCAGCTCCATTTCAGTATCCGATAATTTTTGAAGATGGTTCACGGTGAACACTCCTTAACTTCGTTATGCGTCCATATCGAAGGTTATTACTACACTACGTAGTAGATACAATTTACTACAACGTGTAGTAGGTAGTCAAGTATTGAATGGATGCTGCGGAACCAGAGTCAGGTTTGTAATAGCTATATAAGTTCAACTAATGAATATTTACACTGACACTCCGATGACAGAACAACCTTCCGATCGCTGTTATCCCCAGATTTTTTTGATTCCTTTTTGAAAAGGGGAAATCCGGGGATAAAGGCGAACGCTTCGCTTCTTCAGGTTATTTCTGTCCTCTCCGTTATCGTGTAAATGTTTAGTTGAACATATATAGTAAGTTCAATCTTTGATTGATTTTAATGCAGAGACGAATGTCTGGAGTATATACTTAGTCTTAAATCCTGAAATCACTATAGAGGAGAAATCATATGAATCTGTTTCATATACAATCTACATTGCAAGAGGTCGACTGGACCGCGTCGTTCCTGGAGAATAACTTTATCGGCATTGGTTGGCCGGCGACAGGAGATTTGGAGCACGAGTCTACAGAAGAATGGAAAGCGCAACTAGTTCAACGCTACAGGATAGGAAAGGCGGAACTTCGTGATGTCCTGGACACGCTCCATACTTTTGTCTACGTCATGCAGGATGGGGATTATGTCTTGATAAATGATGATCAATGGGCATATGTTGGGGATTTGGGCGATTATTTTTACGATGATTCCAACGGAACCGGAGAGGAATACATATGTCATCGACGAGGTGTTACCTGGCTGGGACGTATTCCCTTAGCAGAGTTAAGTGACAAAGTACTTGCACTTGTAAGTCATTATTCAATCATTGCGAAATTCGAACATCCAATTTCTCAGGCTCAACTGGAACCTTGGGTTTCGATCACCTCTGAAACCACTGAAGGAGATAATGATTCTTCAGTTAGAGTAGATGAAGGTACTATTCAAGAAGCGCTCAATGTTCTAAAAAAGGCATTGCATAGCGAAGAAGAAGATCTGCGAATCCGTGCAGCGGCGGCAATTTTACAATACGCCAAATCCTAGGGGCTTTCTCACTTTGATTTCTTTATAATCGGCTTTCTAGTAAGGGATAAGAGGTGGGACAAAGGACATATGTATATGAGTTAAATAATAGTTAGTGTTGACCAGACGCCAAATGGTGTCATAATATTTAAGCGACACTACATGGGTTCGAATGAAATTAACTGCTTTCTCTTGGCAATCATATGTAAGAGAAGAATTATTTTAGAAAACACAATAATATGACTAGCATGATGAAGGATGGTCCCTGATGACAATTAATAAAACAAATCCCAAGGTGGATGAATATTTAAACAAAGCAAAGAAGTGGAAAGAAGAATCGGAGAAGCTAAGAGAGATCGTTCTATCCTGTGGCCTTACAGAAGACTATAAATGGATGCATCCTTGTTACACGTTGGAGAATAAAAACATCGTTATCATTCATGGATTTAAGGAGTATTGTGCGCTTCTTTTCCATAAAGGAGCCTTGTTAAAGGATAAGCAAGGTATTCTAATCCAACAAACAGAAAATGTACAAGCTGCTCGCCAGATCCGGTTCACCAATCTTCAACAAATCGTTGACATGGAAACTATCCTGAAAGAGTACATTCTTGAAGCCATTGAGGTTGAAAAGGCCGGATTGAAAGTGGAACTCAAAAAAAATACAGAATATGATGTTCCAGAAGAGTTTCAAACTAAACTGGATGAAAATCCTGCTTTGAAAACGGCATTTGAAGCATTGACGCCTGGACGTCAACGGGCATACCTTTTTTATTTTTCGCAACCAAAGCAATCCAAAACACGCGTGTCAAGGGTTGAGAAATCTACACAGCAAATTCTGGATGGTAAAGGGTTAAATGATTAAACCGTTAATGTACCGGGGAAGCAGTTTGTTTTGAAAATCATTTTTATGCGTCGAAACACCCGCCTTAGTGGGTGTTTTTTTGTTTTGTCTTTTGTCGAATATGAAAGCATCTTGTCAAATGCAATATTGCATGGTATCGTTGATAACGATTATCAATATCACTTGAAGAAGGTGGGTTTATTTTGCTGAAACGAAGAAACTCGATATGGCTTTTGTCTGCTCTCATTATATTGCTTGTACTGAGTGCATGCGGTCAGGCCGCAACGACAAGCAATACAAGGGAGACAACAACAACCGGTGCTGCGGACACTGAATCATCAACCGACTCCACTTCTGCGTCTGATGCCGCTACCACAACAGGTGCCGAGGGAGAGACCGTTACATATCAGTCAGATGCAGGTGAAGTGGAAGTACCTGTGGATCCGAAGCGGATTATCGATCTGACCGCATTTTCAACAGGGTACTTTGTCGCACTTGATGCTCCAGTCGTCGGTGCAACGTCAGGCGCTATAAACAACAAGTACATCAAGGATCAGCTCAAAAGTGAGGGGGCAACAGATCTGGGAGAGCAGCCAACAGCCGAGCAACTGATCAGCCTAAAGCCTGATCTGATCATCGCATACACCAGTATGGAGGGTCTCGACAAGTTGTCGCAGATTGCACCAGTGGTACAGTTACAATATGGTAAGCGCAATTTCAAGGATCTCATGTTGGAGATGGGTAAACTAACCAATAGAGAAGCCCAGGCAAAAGACTGGATTTCGCAATGGGAAGCGAAGATCAATGAGCTCAAGCCAAAAGTAATTGCCGCTGTGGGAGATCGTACAGTCTCCATTTTGAATCCATACGCCAAAGGATTATTTGTATTTGGGCATAATTACGGTCGTGGTGGTGAAATACTCTATGACGAATTTGGCCTCAAGGCACCAAAAAGGGCTCAGACAGAGGCAATTGACAGTGGCACAGGCTGGGCATCAATCTCGATGGAAGTGTTACCGGAATATGCAGGCGACATCATTTTCACCAGCCCGTGGTCAGGAGATACAACCGATCCGAAGATTGTTTATGATAATACGGTGTGGAAAAATCTAACTGCGGTCAAAGAGGGCCATGTGTTCCAGCTTGATCCGACCTCCGATACATACAACGACCCTGTATCGCTTGAAGGTCAGCTGAAATTTATCTCGGACAGCCTGCTTTCGGTGAAGTAGTCCTTGAGTAATATATATTTTTTCAACCCTTTGGCGAATCTGGCCCAAAGGGTTTTTCAATTTCATTTTCATGATAATATGAGATGAAGTATGCGAAATAAATCTGGGTTAGGAGAAGATAATATGGACGTTTTTGCAGAATATCTAGCACGAATTGATAACCTGGGACATCGGGATCGTACGGAAGAAGTTTTAGAATGGATTATCAAGAAATACCCCAATTTAGTACCTAAAATAGCGTGGAATCAGCCCATGTTTACCGATCATGGCACATTTATTATTGGATTTAGTGTATCCAAACATCATTTGGCTGTGGCGCCTGAAAAGGCAGGGATTAATCATTTTTCCGATGAAATTGTGAAGGCCGGTTATGAGCACACCAAGGAGTTGGTGCGTATCCGGTGGGATGGGCCGGTTGATTTTTCATTACTGGAACGAATGATTGATTTCAACATTACGGAAAAAGCAGACTGTTCAACCTTTTGGCGGAAATAGGCATGATCGATAGCCTACAACAAAAGACCTCGCTCTCACTTACGTCGGTGAGCGGGGTCTTTGTAATGGGTCATTCAGCAATTGATTTGCACATTGCACTAAAATAATCTATGACTACGCTGCGAAACGCGATAGCTGCTTTCGAGATATATCTGTTTTTATGCGACAATAATGCAATTTCCCGCACAAGGTTCTGATCCTCGATTCGGAGATATACAATGCGTTCCTGCGGGTTTCTTGCTGTATTGGGTATAAAGGCAATCCCAATCTCCGCCTCCACAAGTGCAGTTAATCTTGCAGGCTCATCTCCTTCATAAACATACTTCGGTACGAATCCGATGGATTGGCATTTGGAGTCCACCAGATCACGAATACCATATCCTTTTGTCACCCCCACAAACCACTCATCCTTAAGCTCCTCTAATGTGATGCTGCTTCGATCCGCATATCGATGACCGAGAGGCACAGCTACTACAATCGGATCCTGGAACAGCATCTGACATTCGATATCATCTCCCTGGATTGGAGGGGAAGACAGGCAAAAATCAATTTCGCCTCGGTGGAGAAGGATGCACATGTCTTCCAACGTAACCATTTGTACATGAAACTGAACATTCGGCTTATTTTTTCGGAATTCCCGCAAGATTCCTGGTAATGTGCTTGCTGTAGTGACTGCCAATTGAAGTGTACCGTGATCCGGGTTGGAGAGATCAGCAATTTCCTGTTTTCCCTGTTCCAATTCGAATAGGGCTTTTTCGGTCCGTCGAAGGAATGTTCTTCCGAATTCGTTTAACCGCAGTTTTCTGCCCAATCGATCAAATAACGGTGCACCCAAGTCATCCTCCAAACGTTGTATCGTCTTGCTCAGTGAGGATTGAGTGACATGCAGCTTACCCGCAGCTTCTGTAACATGTTCACATCGGGCTAACGTCAGAAAATAGCGTAGCTGAAGAAGTTCCATTTTGCACCACTCTCTTATTCCTTTTAGTTCATCAAATCATAACATAAAATGCGTTGGAATAAATAAAGGGATTCCATTAAGATGACAACAGAAGAAGGAGGGATATACATAATGAATGCTCGAAATATATGGTTAATGATATCTGTGGGCTTGGGAATCATGCTGAATCCGCTCAATTCCTCCATGATATCTATAGCGATTGCAAGACTACAACAGGAGTTTATACTTGATGTTACGACCGTGTCGTGGATTATTTTTTCCTTTTACATTGCAAGTGCTGTGGCTCAACCGGTCATGGGCAAGTGCAGTGATCTGTTCGGCCGCAGAAAGATATTCCTTATCGGTCTGGTTGTTGTCTTTGGTTCCTCCATGTTAGCTCCGTTATCTCCAGACTTTTCTTGGCTTATCGTATTCCGGATCATTCAATCTGTTGGCACAAGCATGATGGTAGCCGTCGGAATGGCGATTGTAAGAATCCACGTTACTGAGAAGCAGACTGTTGCCCTGTCTATCCTTGCGATGTTCCTGTCTGGTGCAGCCGCGGTAGGCCCTTTTATTGGCGGTGTATTGATTCATTGGTGGGACTGGCAAAGTATTTTTCTAGTGAATATTCCATTGGTAATCGCAAGCTTTATATTCGCCTGGAAAACTATTCCCAAAGAAGCGACCCTCAAATCCAACTATGGCGACATGTCCATCAGAAAATGGTTCCTGCTGATTGATGCGCCCGGCATACTTTTGTTCACCGTCGCATTGGTGACTCTCCTAATGAGCGTGCTTTCCGTTAAATCAACCGGACATCTTTTAACTTGGCACCTTATGGCAGGAGGGATCGGATTGCTTGCATTAGCAAGTTTTATCCGACATGAATTGAAAACAGCGTCCCCCTTTATTCCGCTGAGGGTATTTGCCGAATATCCCGAAATGACCTGGGTGAATGTACAATTTATGCTGGTTAACACTCTGTTTTACGCTCTGTTTTTTGGTGTGCCATCTTATTTACAGCAGGTACGCCATCTGAACGAAGTTCATACAGGACTATTGATGCTAACCCTTGGTTTATGTTCACTCATCAGTTCTCCTCTCGCCGGACGCTGGATTGACAAATCAGGTACGCGGCCAGCTTTGATCGTTTCAGCGGTGTTAATAACGTTCGGGTCCATCTTGATTGTGGCATTGGATAAAGGCTCACCAGTGGTGAATGTCATATTGCCCTTAGCTGTATTTGGTATAAGTAATGGGCTCAACAGTGTTGGTATGCAGGCGGCTTTGTTTAAGAGCACACCCAAAGATATGATCGGTGTCGCTTCAGGTATTTTTAATACATCGAGATATCTGGGGACCATTTTGTCATCGTTGTTGATTGGAATTGTCATGGGAGACACATTCAGTTTTATAGGATTTCAAATGCTCGGAATCATCCTGACGGTATTAGCTGCATCTTTAATCATGATGACCTTACGACGCCAGAAATCATCGGCAACGCAGACGTTATAGTGTCGAATCTCATAATTCACATCATTACGTAGTCATATATTGCTTTCGAAATTGAAGCGGAGACAATCCGATATAGCGTGCTCATTTAATACAAACAGCTTCTTTTTTTAAACGAAATTTAAGATACGCATTAATCCAGTGTAAGGTTGATCTTCTATACTTGCCTCTGAGCTTCAAAAATCATTCGAGGGAGAGATTTATATCAATCATTCACGTTCATACACATCAAATCGAATCAGAATAACAGCCATCAGCGCACTCGCTATGATTCTGACCGCATGCCCAATCATAAGTACGGGTAGTGCTGCCGCTAATGCAGCTCCTGTATCTGCGATTACACAGGCCACAAAAGATATTCAGGCTCAAGTGCCTATCCAATATCAAATTCAAGCACGGCTGGATGAGAAGAAGATGACCATAGAGGGGAGTGAATCCATTACTTACCGAAATACAAGCAAAGATACATTGAAGCAACTGGTTTTTCATACTTATGCTGATGCCAACCTTTCGGAATCGACGCAGACGACCATGTTTAAACATTCCAATGAAGAGATTAGCAAAAATAACCTTGATAAGAAACCGGAAGACTTTCTTGGAGGAATTGATATTGAGAAGGTGACGACCGGCGGAAAAACCCTTGATTTCAGTAATAAAGACCAAGCTATGTCGGTGAAATTAGAGCAAGCCCTTCAGCCTGGTGAATCCGTGTCGGTTCAAGTCCACTTTAATCTGAAGATTCCCTATGGCTCACAGCGGTTATCGTATTACAAAGATATTATCAATGGGGCTCATTGGTTCCCTGTAATGTCAGTCTATGATGAGGCCAAGCATGAATGGGATAGCAAACCTTATAGTAAAACATTTGAAACAGATTATTATACTTCCGCGGATTATGAAGTTGAGTTCAATGTTCCCGATCAATATCAGGTAGTTATGCCTGGTACGATAACTACACGGGATGATGCAGAGACTGGACGCAAAGTGGTATCCACCGTAGCCGAGAATACGAGGGAGTTTGCTTTCTTTGCCAGCCCGAACTTCAAAGTGGACAGCGTAACCCGGAATGGCCTTACCGTAGAGTATTATTATTTTGATAACCAGCCAGGTAAGAAAAAGATCATTGACGGGTATGTGGATCAAGCATTCAGAGCCATTGATTTTTTCAGTGATAAATACGGTAAATACCCTTATCCTGAATTCCGGATTGTTGAATCGTATGTAGAAGGTGTAGCTATCGAGTATTCAAGACTTATCCAAATGGGGCAAATCGGAATAAATTCTGCTCCAGAACAAGACACCGTATTTGTGCATGAAATCGCCCACCAGTGGTTTCATGCATTAATCGGGAATAATTCGGAGACAGAGTCTTTCCTGGACGAAGGCTTTGCAGATTTCTCCAAAGTGTATTTTTCTGAGAAGCAGGGAGATACGATGAATGGGTTCAAGTCCATCCAATTTGACGATTCCACTGTGGATAAGGCTATTGCTTCAACTAATGACGAGGTGGGAGATTGGGCAAGCCCAGTTTATTACGATAAAGGCCGTCAAGCGATATATCAATTGTACCGTTCCGTCGGGGAAGAGAAATTCGATGCCTTTATGAAAGAGTATTTTAAACGCTATGTGTACCAAAATGCTACGATTGACGGACTTCTGCAAACGATAGAAGATGTACTGGGGAAAGAGGCGTGTAATGATATGAAGACGGCTTTATATGAGCCTAATTTTACGCTGAAGCCCGAATATCAACTGTCGAATGAGGAGAAAACGGCATATCTGCATGATCAGTTTCAATCGTTGTATGAATCAGCATTAACTCAGGTTCCGAATTTACCTTTTGAAACGATGAGCCGTGTGATGGATAAAGCCCTTCAAGGTGAGCCATTAGCCATTGTGCTCAGTGATCAGGAGAGCAAGGCAGCGAACAAACAACAGGAAGCTATGGTAAACCAACTGACAACTCTGCTGGATTTAACCGGAGTGAAGTATGACCTGATTCAGGACCGGCAGGAGTTGAAGCGAAAAATGAAAAAAGAACTGGCTACCAGCAACCTGATTGTACTTGGCAACGCCAAATCAAATGGTTTTGTACAAGCATTAAAATCCAGCATTATAGACCGTGCTACCCATATCGGGTTTAAATGGAAAACGACTATGAACCAACCGTCTGCTGCTGGAGCCTATGTGATCAAACACCCTTATAATCAAAATCGTTTGATGCTGCACTACTTCTGGAATGAAGATCATCTGAGCAGCGGGAGTCTTGAACCATTTATGATGAAGATGCAGCAATCCATTGGATTCAGCAGCGCTTATTATCAGTATTATGTGTTGAACAAGACTGGCAAGGTAACATTGGATAAAAAAGTGGAAAATCCACTTTCAAAATTATTCGCTGAGGAATAACCCGAAGTGTTCATTCTTTTAAAGAAAGATTAAATTCCCTTTGGCAATTGTCATTGGAAGATCATCATATTGTCTGTTATTGAGTCGCCTATATGGCGACTTTTTTTATTTAAGTTCATTTTAGGTTTTTAAAACCTGTCCTGAAGGGTAAATATAACGTGGATCTTTAAATGGATGTCAAATAAAACGTTGCGGAGGAAAGTGAAGAATGTTAGGGAAAGCATTGATTGTTAATATACTGCAAATAATAACAATATAATGTGCAAAGACACCTAAAAATGTACGACAGTAACATCAATGACAAGAAAATGATTAGGATTCGGAGAACACCGAGATGAGGAGGACATATGAAAACAACCAAGGTCTCATTTTATGTACTATCACTAATTCTGCTCCTAGTGGCGGGGTTATCCGGATGGTCGGGGGATGCCAATGCAAACTCCAATTCAGGTAAAACCTATGTGATCGGTACGGACATCACATTTGCACCATTTGAATATCAAGATGAAAACGGGGATTATGTAGGCATCGATATGGATTTGCTGGATGCGATCGCCAAAGACCAGAACTTCAATTATCAAATCAAAGCGCTGGGATTTAATGCGGCTGTGCAAGCTCTTGAGTCCAATCAGGTGGATGGCGTTATTGCTGGAATGAGTATTACAGATGAACGAAAACAAAAGTTTGATTTCTCAGAACCTTATTATCAATCAGGCGTCGTAATGGGTGTTAGCATAAATAACGATACCGTAAAAAGCTACGAAGATCTCCGCGGTAAAAAGGTCGCCGTGAAAACAGGCACAGAAGGGTACACCTTTGCTGAATCCATTGCCTCAAAATATGGTTTTACCATTGTTCCATTCGACGATTCTTCGCAAATGTATGATGATGTGAAAACTGGAAACTCGGTTGCATGTTTTGAAGATGAACCTGTCCTAAAATTTGGGATAAAACAGAATAACGGTTTGAAAACCGTTACCGATAGAGAAGACGGAGCTTCCTATGGATTTGCGGTAAGCAAGGGGAAGAATCAAGAACTCCTAAAGATGTTTAATGAAGGATTAGTGAATATCAAGGCTAATGGTGAATTTAAGCGCATTACCGAGGAATATGTTGGCGAGAATGCCACTGTCGCAAACCAGGGTCGTTGGGAATTAGTTCAGAAATCTCTACCTGTGCTGTTCAAAGGTATGGGGAAAACACTCTTGTATACGATTATTTCGCTGTTTTTCGCCTTTATCATCGGCTTGATTTTTGCTTTTATGAAAGTGGGTCAAAATAAGTTCTTTCGTGTTGTTGCTACCGTATTTGTGGATATTTTCCGCGGGATACCGTTGATCGTCCTAGCATTCTTTATTTATTTCGGGATTCCTCAGGCGATGGGCTTCACCATGCCGCTGTTCCTGGCCGCCATTCTGACGTTAAGTCTGAATGCAGGGGCGTACGTAACGGAAATTATACGCGGGGGTATTCAATCGATTGATCGTGGACAGATGGAAGCTGCCCGTTCATTGGGACTTCCTTATCGCAAAGCGATGATAAAGATCGTAATCCCTCAGGCCATACGGGTTATGATTCCTTCATTTATTAATCAGATGGTTATTACATTGAAAGATACGTCGATCTTGTCCGTCATTGGTCTGGTGGAGTTGACGCAATCCGGTAAGATTGTCATCGCAAGAACTTTCGCCTCTTTCGACATTTGGTTGACCGTTGCGATTATGTACCTGATTGTTATCATCACATTGACTAAAATAGCTGACTACCTGGAGGTGAGGGTTCGTCGTGGGTAAAATTAACGTTGAAGGATTAAAGAAAAGTTTTGGCACGAATCATGTGCTGAAGGGCATCGATATATCGGTTAACGAAGGTGAAGTTGTCTGTGTTATTGGACCTTCCGGATCGGGTAAAAGTACGTTTTTGCGTTGCATTAACCAGTTAGATGAGATCACAGCAGGACGGGTTATCGTAGATGATCGGGATCTAAATGATCCCAAAACGAACATTAACAAAGCTCGCGAGAACATAGGTATGGTATTTCAGCACTTTAACCTGTTTCCTCATTTCAGCGTGCTCAAAAATATTATGTTTGCACCCAGAGAACTTGGGATATTAAAAGAACAGGAAGCACGTGATACGGCACTTCGTTTACTTGATCGGGTTGGTTTGTCGGATAAAGCAGACAGCTATCCCAACCAACTTTCGGGCGGACAAAAACAACGCGTAGCGATCGCCCGTGCGCTTGCCATGAATCCGGACGTAATGTTATTCGATGAACCAACTTCGGCACTCGACCCCGAGATGGTAGGCGAAGTCCTTGGTGTAATGAAGGATCTTGCGAGCGAAGGTATGACGATGATCATCGTGACCCATGAAATGGGGTTTGCCCGTGAAGTTGCGGATCGGGTTGTCTTCATGGACGGTGGATATGTTGTAGAACAGGGCACGCCTGATGAAATATTCGGAAATCCAAAAAATGAACGAACGATCAGCTTCCTGGAGAAAGTACTCTAAAACCATACCAAAAAGCCTTCAAGGCTTCGTTCTTGAAGGTTTTTTGGTATGTTGTAATTACCTGCTTTTACACCCGGACCTCTCATATCACTCATCCAAATTGAAATTCTTCAACGAATAAGTAGTCATTTGCATGTTATTGGCGTAGTCAATTTGAAAAATACAGGAATAAATCACGTTTAATACGTAGTCAAAGGCAATTTGTGATGAAAATGTACCGATCTTTGCATGTTTTGTTTCGTCATTCGGCACCTGGATACAGATCGTGCTCATTTTGGCCAACTCACTTTGATGATTCGCGGTAATCGTGATAAATGGAATTTTTTCACGCGAGAAATGTTGGGCTGCCTTTAGGAAAATGGGCGATTTTTCATGATAGGTCAAAAAAATGGCGCAATCCTGTGGGGTAAGATTTATGGTGTGGTAGGCCCATTCAGATAGCTCTGTTGTGATCACGACGTATTTATTGATTTTAATCAATTTATTCTGAAAGCTCTTCGCGCGAATCTGAGAATCCCCCAACGCATAGATGAAGATTCGTTTCGCCTGATCGAGCAAATGGGCTGCTTCTGTTAGAGAGGCTTCATCCATAAAAGCAAAGTTTTTCTCAATCGTTTCTTTCATTAGTTCAGCTATATCTTTTGCCACCTGGAGTGAAGATTCACCGAGAGCGAACGGATAATTGGGATCGATATTGGAGATGTTCTGAGCATCTTGTTGAAACTCTCGAGCAAGCTTAATGCTGAACTCCTTAAACCCCGAAAGTCCAAGCTTATGAGTCAATCGATTGATGGCAGAATGTGACGTGTATGTAGCTTTGGCAAGCTCTTGAATATTCAAGTGAAGCATTAGCTCCTTATGAGTCAGAATATAAGAAGCAATGCTTTTTTCATTTGGTGTAAAGTTGTTCATGTCTGTTAATTGGGTCAATATTTTCAACAGGTTCACCCCGGATTCATTGAAATAACGTTGATGTAGAGCGTCCAGTAAACATTTTGTTTAAAGAGAGGGCATCCGAAATACGAATTATTGGTCAAATGTACCGTAATTTCTTCAAAGCTCCTCCGGAGGATTTTCTTCTTCTATAATAAATGAAAAAGAGCCTAAGGGGGAATTCATATGTTAACCATCGGTTATATTGGCAATGGCAAAAGTACAAATCGTTATCATCTTCCTTTTTCATTGAATCGGGATCATTTGAAAGTAAAAACGATATACGCCCGTCATCCGGAGAAAACAGAGTGGGAGAAGGCTCCTGGTGTTCTGTATACAGATGATCTTGCAGCTTTAATGAATGACGATGACATTCAGTTGGTCGTGGTCTGTACACATACCGAATCCCATTATGAGTATGCAAAGAGGGCACTTGATCACGGAAAACATGTACTTGTTGAAAAACCTTTTATGCTGACCAAAGAAGAAGCCGAATCCATTTTCCAATACGCCAAAGAAAAAAATCTCTTGATTCAATGTTATCAGAACCGACGATATGACTCGGATTTTCTGACGACCAAGAAAGTGATTGAATCAGGAAAGCTTGGCGATTTGCTGGAAGTGGAGATGCATTACGATTATTATCGACCGGAGATTCCGAATGCTACCACCCATTTTTCCAAATACAAAAGTTATTTATACGGGCACGGTGTTCACACCATTGATCAGGTATTATCCTATTTCGGGCAACCGGACAAGATACATTACGATGTTCGTCAATTGCTGGGTCCTGGCAGAATGAATGATTATTTCGATCTAGACTTTTATTATTCTTCGCTGAAAGTATCAGTCAAATCCAGCTTTTTCCGCTTAAAGCCACGCCCGAGTTTTGTAGTATACGGCAAAAAGGGGGTATTCGTAAAACAAACTGAGGATCGTCAAGAGGAACATCTGAAGTTATTTTACCTTCCCAAAGGACATCCCGATTTTGGTAAGGATATGCCTCAGCACTATGGCGTACTGACGTATCTGGATGAAGAAGGAATCTATCATGAAGAAAAAGTAACTTCTGAACAAGGCGATTATGCAAGAGTGTACGACGATATCTATGAAGCCATCAACCATGGCAAAGAAAAAGTGATTCAAGACCAAGAAACGATCGCGGTTATGGAAATATTAGAAAAAGGTATGGAGGAGTGTAACTAATATGAAACTCGGAATTGTCGGAGCTGGAATGATTGTAAAGGATCTATTGAGCTTTATTCATGAAATTCCAGCGATTACCTTGGAGGCCATATGTTCCAGACCTAGTCATCTGGATAAATTGCTGACTCTGCAAGAGCAGTATGGAATTGCTCGAATACATTTAGAATATAGCGAAATGATTACGAATGATGAAGTGGATACGATCTATATCGGGCTTCCGAATCATCTTCATTATGCATATGCCAAAGAAGCGTTATTGGGCGGCAAACATGTTATCTGTGAGAAGCCGTTCACTTCCAACCTGCAAGAATTTCTTGAACTTAAAGAGATTGCACGGCAAAAACAGCTAGTGTTGGTCGAAGCCATCACAAACCAATATTTGAAGAACTATTTGTCTATGAAGGAGAATCTGCGCAAACTGGGTGACATCAAAATTGTGGAGTGTAACTATTCCCAATATTCATCCCGCTATGAGGCTTTTCAGGCTGGAGAAGTGCTGCCAGCATTTAATCCGGAAATGTCTGGTGGAGCCTTGATGGATATTAATTTGTATAATATTCATCTGGTCGTAGGGCTTTTCGGAAGCCCGAAGAAGGTGGAATACTGGGCCAACGTGGAACGCGGAATTGACACTTCAGGCATGTTGCTTTTGGACTACGGTGAGTTCAAGTGTGTTTGCATAGGCTCCAAAGACAGCACAGCCTCCAATGCAATGAACATCCAAGGGAATAAAGGATATATCCATATGACGAGCTCGGCCAACAAATGTGAATCCTTTGATCTTGCGCTTCATAAGGAAACGCCGATTCGGGTAGATATTAAGGATCATCCTCATCGCATGTATGACGAGTTTGTTGAATTCGAGCGTATGATTCGTGAACAAGATCTGGAGAAAGTCACAGCTATGCTTGAGCATAGCGAGAAGGTGATGGAGGTTATTGAACAAGCCAAACAATCTGCCAATCTTGTATTTGGACCTGATCGATAATATATTTTGAAATTTCAGAATGATTGTATTGTAACTTTTTGTGCACTTCCAAGATGACTGTGTTAAAATGCGGTGAAAGATATAAGAATTCATGTGTCAGTGAACCAATAACAGTCTTCTTGGGGAGTATTTAATGATAACGATTAAAGACGTAGCAAAGTTAGCGGGTGTCGCGAGTTCAACCGTGTCCTATGTACTCAACGGCAAAAAACATGTAAGTGAGCACACAAGACAGAAAGTACTTGCAGCAGCAAGTGAGCTTAATTACATCAAGCATGGAGCCGCATCCGAATTAAAGCGAAAAAACACACAAACGATTGGTGTTATTGTTCATGATATGTCCGTCCCCTATTTTTCAGACTTGGTGAGTGGGATTGAATCCAGCGCCATAAGTCAGGGATACGACTTGATCGTATGCAGCTCTTTAGGCGGAGAGCGATCGACAGCTGCACGCTTTATCAGGGAGAGAAGGCTGGACGGCGTGATTGTAATCGCTGAAAATATTGAAGATGAGTTGTTGTTGCAGGCTGCCGAAACGGGATTTCCTATTGTAGTGATGGACCGGGAACTCGATAGTGAGCATATTGTAAATGTTCTGATGGATGATGAGCAAGGTGGTTATATGGCAACCCGTTTTCTTCTGGATAAAGGTCACCGCGCAATAGCCTATATTAGCGGGCCTTTAAGTTCGGATTGTAATCTGATGCGATATCAGGGTTATCTGAGAGCTATGCATGAAGCAGGGGTGGAAGAGAATGAGAATTGGAGACTTGGCGGCCAATTTCTGAAAACAGGTGGCTACAACGCAGCCAAGTTGCTAATGGAGGGAGAGCTTCCAACGGCAGTCTTTTTTGCGAATGATGAAATGGCCATTGGAGGCTTAGAGGCTTTTAAAGAACATCAGGTCTCCATACCCGAAGATCTATCCATTATTGGATTTGACAACATACATGTATCCGAATACTTAAATCCACCTCTTACGACTTTTCGACAACCCAAAACAGACGCAGGCTCCTTTGCTGGACATGTACTCATTCAAATGTTAAAAGGAGAGGCTGTTGAGTCTACTTACAGGATCAATATACAGTGTGTCGAACGTGACTCTGTTTCGCAGATGATCCTTTCTGAACGATGAGTGCACATACATTTTCAATGAACAGCCCTACAGCCCTAATCACGGGGCTGTTTTTCTTTTTGTAGAAACCATCCATCACATTCGCCATATCTGACACTTGTCTTAAAGTCACAATGTTGACAAGAGGAGAACTCTCCGTTTAATATTTAATAGAGATTAAGTGGAGAGATCTCCTCTTATCCTTTAAGTACGCCATTTTAGAAAATGATTCAAATTGTTCGCTTCATAATAACAATCTGAGAGGATGGATTGAAGATGGTATTGATGAAGAATAAAGTAGTCATTGTTACAGGTGCAGGAACCGGCCTTGGTAAAGCTGTGGCGATAAAACTGGCTGAAGAGGGAGCACAAGTTGTTTTAGTTGGACGTCGAAAAGAAAAATTGCAGGACGTGGCACAGATCATAAAAAACTCAGGAGGCCAATCTTTGATCATTCCTGCGGATATAACGGATCAGGATGACGTTCAGCGCCTCCGTGACCAAGTGCTGGAGCAGACAGGACGGATAGACGTATTGATCAACAACGCAGGGGGTACAGGTGCGCACATCCCCATTCATGATATGACATTGGAAACATGGGATGATAACATCCGCCTCAATTTATATAGTCCATTTTTGGTGACCAAAACATTTCTTCCAATCATGAGAGCTCAGCATTATGGACGCATTGTATCCATTACTTCCATAATGGCCAATCTGAACTATCCGGGATTCGGGGCATATTCAGCTGCCAAAGCCGGGCTGGAGGCATTAATGAGAACGATAGCAATTGAGGAAGCAAAACATGGAATATTGGTTAATATGTTCGATCCGGGCAATTTGAGAACTGAACAAAATCCAAGGGGTGAGAAGGAACCGGATTCAGTTGTTGATAAAATTGTTAATCTTGCTCCCTTGACGGAAAATGGCTCCAGTGGAGAAGTTGTCAGAGCACTAACGTAGGTTAGAGAGCCCAAAATGCATTGAATTCCGTTTCCTGTTATTCTATTATTAAAAGCTAAAAAGGCGGGACTATTCATGTCCATGAGAAACGGGAAGATAATCAAAGCACCACAAGGACTGGAACGTGCACCAGACAAACAAGGAAGCTTAAAGCAGAATGGGTTATCCGTCATTCAATTCTGTTTACACACACAAGGGACAACAGGCTCCTATTTTCTGAAAGATCATATGTTGTTGTTCGTTATATCAGGCATGTACACGGTTCGATTCATGGATCAGGAGTACACTGTATGCAGTAATGAAATGGTGTTTCTTCACAAATCAATTCGCATTGATTACATAAAGTCGGGTGAACAAGGATCGGAGTTCATACTGGACTATATGATGTTTTTCCTGAACGAAAATATGCTTGCGGAGTTTATTCAGTTTTCTGGCTTCAAACCGACGGATACCGTGAATGAAATCATGCCGGTGTCCATTATTCCGGTCAATGAACTCACTCGCTCTTATATAGCGTCATTGAAACCCTATTTCGAAAATCCAGATGAGGTAAAAGACGGTCTGATCCGCCTCAAATTCATGGAACTCCTGTTTCATCTGGCGCAGGCCAATGATCATTTCTTACACCAACTTCTGCTACCGAATCATGATAAAAACAGTAACATCGGCAAAATAATGGAGGAGAATATCACCAATCCCATCTCCATAAGTGATCTGGCTTATTTGTCCGGCAAAAGCCTGTCTACCTTCAAAAGGGATTTTCAGGCCCTCTACCACACTTCACCCTTGAAATGGATTCGTAATCAGAGGCTGGATAAAGCCAAGAAACTGTTGGCCGAGACGTCTCTGTCCGTTACCGATGTCTGTTTCTCAACAGGTTTCGAAAACGTTGCTCATTTTTCCAAAGTGTTTAAGCTTCAGGTCGGGCTTCCGCCCTCGGAGTTTAGACAGCAATGCAAACGAAGCGAGGGAAAAACAACATAAAGCCAGCTTAATCGGTCCATACTTTAAGCATAAGTGACTATGTACCACTGTTGAGTAAAGCGCTTCGCGATAAAATATCGTGAAACGCTTCTTTTCATTATTTGAGACAAATGAGCTAAATAAACAAATCCAATGAGCTTAGCAGCAAAGAAATGCATCTATTTTCTTGTTATTCTTGTCTCATGCGTTACAACGTTGTCTCAACCTAAATATCTGAGGAGGATTAACCAATGAAATATGTGAAATTAGGAAATACAGGCATGGAAGTATCTCGACTTTGTCTTGGCTGCATGGGATTTGGTGAACCAGGGCATGGATTTCATCAATGGGTGCTGGATGAAGAGAATAGTCGTCCCGTCATTCAGAAAGCCTTGGAGTTAGGTATTAATTTCTTTGATACAGCAAATGTATATGCAGGCGGAACAAGTGAGGAAATCCTCGGTCGGGCTCTCAAGGACTACGCTAATCGAGATGAAATTGTCCTTGCAACAAAAGTGTTTTCCCGCATGCATGATGGTCCGAATGGCGCCGGACTTTCTCGAAAGGCAATTATGAGTGAGATCGACAAGAGCCTCAAGAGGCTGGGAACGGACTATGTGGATTTGTATCAAATTCACCGCTGGGACAACCATACCCCTATTGAAGAGACCATGGAAGCATTACATGATGTGGTGAAGGCAGGGAAGGCAAGATATATTGGTGCTTCTGCCATGTCAGCATGGCAATTCCAAAAGGCTTTGTATGTCGCCGAGAGAAATGGATGGACTCGCTTTGTATCGATGCAGAACCACTATAACCTGATCTACCGTGAAGAGGAAAGGGAAATGATGCCTCTTTGTCAGGAAGAGAAAATCGGAGTAATTTCTTACAGCCCACTTGCTTCTGGTCGGTTGACCAGGGATTGGCAGGAAACAACACAACGTTCCGAGACGGATCAGGTTCAAAAGGCCAAATACGATGCGACAGCCAGCACCGATCAATTGGTGGTAGAGCGGGTTGCAGAAATCGCCGAAAAACGCGGCGTTCCCCGTGTACAAATCGCTCTTGCCTGGTTGCTGCACAAGAATCCGGTTACGGCTCCGATAATTGGCGCTACGAAGACATCCCATCTCGAAAATGCAGCTGAAGCTCTGTCGATTGCATTAACATCAGAAGAAATAGCGTGCTTGGAAGAGCCGTATGTACCTCATCCGGTATATGGACTAAATATTGGATTTAAGTAATGTAAGAAGAAGAACCAATCCGGAAAGCGGATTGGTTTTTTTTGAGCAGAACAACAGAGAAAACAGACTAATTCTTTCTTTGTTGTTTGATCTCATTACTCGAATTCCGAAAACCCTTAGGCGTTTGGTTTTGATGTTTTTTGAAAGACTGAATGAAGTTATTTACATGGTTAAAACCAACCCTATGAGCTATTTCAGTTACTGTATAATCGGTTGAAATTAATAACTCCATGCTCTTTTTGATCCGGTACTTAATTAAGTAATCATACGGTGTCATATGAATGGTCTTCTTAAAACTCCGTGTGCACTCCGAGATGCTCAGATGTGCTGTATCAGCAATTTCTTGCAGTGTGATATTCGTTGAATATTGTTGATGGATAAAGCTGAGCATGAGTTGAAGGCGCTCTTGCTGAAGTTTTACATATTTGGGCGCTTCCTCGGAGGAAAGCGTAATATTATGAATCAATATTAGCCACAATTGTACGGTTTTAATGGAAACCTCATATTCCCATCCCCACTTTTTTTTCATATCAAATCTCTTTTTCATATCCCATAACATATCTAGCACAATCTGTTGCCATTCTACATCGCCCTTGATTACCAGCGATACCAGGGCAGAGTCCGTATAAGGTAATACATAATTTTTCTCCATGGCACTATCCGCGTAGAAGGCTAATAGCTTTTCAGGGAAATTAAAGCTCACATATTGTCCGTTGTGGGTCAGATGCGTCGTAACATGCAGAACTCCCTTATTAATTAGGATAGCTTGACCAGCCAATAGCTCATGATCAACACCGTTTACCTGTATAACTAACCTTCCTTGAGTAACCAATGTAATCTGTAGCTCTTCATGCCAATGCAGGTCATTAAATCCTCTACCTTCAGGAATAATTTTCTCGGAATTAGCTGTGTACATAATGTATGGAAATGAAGCATCAGGGAAAAGAATCGTCTCGTGAAGCTGCTTTGACATTTAAATGTGTCCTTTCGAATGATGATATTTATATATAATATAGCGATATTATTACACAATTAAAACATTAACGATGATATTATTATATCCAATCTTTGTTTTATCACTATAATCCTGTGCACAGAATTTGGATAGAACATGTTGAAGGAGCAAGTTTAGAAATGAATAAATCGTTGTATCCGCCTCATCCGTACATGCTGCTATTTATCAGCATTTTGTCCATCTCAATCTCTTCCATATTGATAAAGTCCTCAGAGACGCCAACCTCTGTAGCTGGGATGTACAGATTGTTCATAACCGTAATACTAATGCTTCCTTTTGTACCTTGGAAAAGTCTTCGAAACCTTAAGATGAACAAAAAAGATTGGAGTGTTGTGTTGTTAGCCGGACTCTTTCTCGGGTTACATTTCTTATTTTGGATGGAGTCATTGGTGCATACCTCTGTTGCAAGTTCCATGGTCATTTTATCGTTGCAGCCCTTATTTGTAATGGTCGGGTCATACTTCATCTTCAAGGAACGAGCAAACATGGTTACCATCCTATGCATGGTCACTGCTCTTGCAGGATCAGTCATTATCGCATGGGGCGACATCGGGGTGTCAAGAGAGGCACTGATCGGAGATGGATTATCTTTATTAGGTACAATCGCGGTTTCGGCATATATGCTTGCTGGACAAAAAGTAAGTCATAAAATCAATGCAAATGTGTACAGCGTTATTGTTTTCTTCCTTGCGGGAAGTGTCTTGCTTATCTACAGTCTATTCAATCATATCTCCCTGACCGGATATAACACTTCAGATTGGATGTATTTCTTGTTGCTTGCCATAATTCCAACCATCTTTGGACAATTACTAATTAATCTATTATTGAAATCTTTAGGCGCAACGACTTTATCTGTGGGTATTATTGGAGAGCCTGTTCTTGCCATCATACTCGCCTTTGTATTTCTGGGAGAAACCATCTCTCTGTTTCAGTTTATAGGCGGGATGATGACCGTACTCGGCATGGGGGTTTATTTTTGGGCAAAATCATTGCCTTATACCATTTCTAACGTTTCTGAGTATCGAACTTGACATGAATTTACAGGAATTATTCTAACCATTAGACAAGTAGAAGAGGAGAATATATATATGGCTACCATTGATGATTTTTTGAAACTGGATATTCGCGTCGGAACCGTTACAAAAGCTGAGTTTTTTGCAGAAGCGAAAGTGCCTGCGATCAAACTTGAGATTGATTTTGGACAAGACATTGGAATAAAAAATTCAAGTGCACAAATTACTAAAAGATATGCCGCCGAGGAACTGATCGGGAAACAAATCATAGGAGTAGTCAACTTTCCACCGCGCCGGATAGCTGGGTTTAAATCAGAAGTATTGGTTCTGGGAGGAATACCCGAAAAAGGGGATGTCGTTCTGTTAAAACCAGATATCAAACTGCCCGATGGAACTCCGATTGGATAATAGCTCGTTTTGTCATATTGGCGTAACAGACAACGGGTAAGATGGCTATCGAGGTGATTGACTTTGAAGAAAATATCAACCAAATCGAGTTGGCCTATCGGAAAAAATGTTTTACTCTCAGCGGCCATTTTGATTGCACTAGCTGGATGCAGTTCTAATTCAGCTTCTCCAAAGCCATTGGAGATTTCAGGGATGAACAGCAGTCAGGAGGAGAAGGAGGCCGTTCCTTCGGAGAAAATGAGCTATTGGAATGAACAGCGAAAAGGGACTAATTTTATGAACTCCACATCCCTCCCTGACAATTATGAAGCAGCCAAGGAACAGGGCATAGAGTTTGTACGGCTTGCGCCCGATAAGTGGAGTAAGGATCGAGATTTTTTGTTTAACGACAAGCCAGATGCCAATATCAACGCAGATTTTTTGATAGGCAGCTCGGATAAGTACGAAGGTATCGTGGAAGAAGATTTTGCCCGACTCAAAGCGGATCTGGACGCCGCGGAAGCTAAAGGGATGAAAGTGATTATTACGGTGCTTAGCTTACCAGGAGATCGTTGGCGGCAGTTCAACGGGGCCAAAAATGATGATCGGATCTGGAATAATACTGAATATCACAAGCAGGCCGCTCAGTTTTGGAAGGATCTTGCACAACGATTGAAGAATCATCCTGCCGTCATCGGCTATAACCTGATTAATGAGCCTCATCCGGAAACGGGTACGGGTTTTCATGACTTCTGGACGCAGGATTATTCAGAGTGGTATACCAAAGTGGAACATACCGCAGCTGATCTGAATTCACTCTATGACACGATAACCAAAGAGATCAGGACGGTAGACCAGACAACTCCCATCATTCTGGATTCGGGGCTCTACGCAACACCTTGGGCTTTTACGTATCTGAAACCGATTGATGATCCTAATGTGCTGTATGCTTTTCATATGTATGAGCCTTATGAGATGACAAGCCAGAACAAGAAAAAAGGATTTACGTATTCTTATCCGGGGAGCGTAAAGGTTGGAGATGATGAGACGGAAAAAGAGTTTAACCGTCAGACTCTGAAACAATTTGTCGAGCCTGTCGCCAAGTGGGCTTCTGATCATAACATACCTGCGAACCGGATTATAGCTTCGGAATTCGGAACGAACCGAATGGTTCAAGGTGCAGATCGCTACATGGCGGATCTGATATCTATCTTTAATGAATACGGATGGCATTGGGCTTTCTATGCATTTCGTGAAGATACATGGGATGGGATGGACTATGAATTAGGCAGTGAGAAGCCCAACTTGAAGTATTGGGATGCCATTGAAAAAGGAGAGCAGCCAGCACGCGGTACGGCAGACAATCCGATTTGGAATGAGATCAAGGAAAGCCTGACGAAGTGAAATGGAGAAAGATCACCATTGCAATATTGCTTGTTCTATTAGGAATCGGCTGTTATGCAAGGGAGATTGAACCTAAAGCACTGGCAGTAACTCGCCTGGATATCGACAATGAATTCGTGCCAATATCAATGAATGGAATTCAAATCGTGCAATTCTCTGACACCCACTTGGGTCCTAATTATTCGGTGGATCAGCTTCAATCTTTAGTTGATCGTATGAATCGTCTGAAGCCAGATATCGTGGTGTTCACTGGAGATTTAATGGATCATTACACACGCTTTGGCTCGGAAAATAGAATGAAAGCACAGCGAGTGTTAGCGAAAATAAATGCCCCTCTCGGAAAATATGCGGTTTACGGAAATCACGACAGGGGAGGCGGCGGCAGCCAAAAGTATAAGCAATACATGGAGGACGCGGGGTTTACCGTATTGGTCAATGAGGTGCACACGATCCGTACCACCACAGGGGATACAATAAACATAGCCGGACTCGATGATTTTTTGCTTGGAAAGCCGCAAGTTAAGCGTACGCTGCAATCGCTCCGTAATGAGGATTTCAACCTGCTACTCGTTCATGAACCGGATGTTGCGGATCAATTGAGCGCATATCCGATTGACCTGCAGCTGTCCGGCCATAGCCATGGAGGGCAAGTCAGAATTCCTTTGATTAAACCGCTTATCACAACTGCATTAGCTCACAAATATGTCGCAGGACTATACTCTTTGCAAGGCAAAAGCAAGCCGCTAAAGCTATATGTCAACCGAGGAATTGGAACCACCAGAATGCCTCTGCGCTTCTTCGCAAAACCGGAGTTAACCGTGATCCGTTTGACTGCCGCAGTAAGCTGATGTTAACTAAGTAAAGCTCCACTCAGGGCAGATGCAACCTAGAATGCAGAACAGCCTCCGAAAAATTATTCGGGGGCTGTTCTTGATTTGAAGTTCATTCTGATGATGAATTCTGGAATAACTAGCAGCAAAGCAATAGAGCCATAAATACTTACAGTGTAGCTTGTAACATAAGCCAACCCGAATCCCAGATGAAAAAGGGAAGTGATGAGGTGAATCAACATGTTCGTGAAGCAAAAGGCATAACTTCGAATCATCCAGTTCCGGTGTTGAACCATTCGTTTCTGTTTAATTTGAATGAGAGCGGTAATCGTAATGAATAGCCAGATGATATTAAGCGCATTGAAACCGATACTGCTTATTTTCCCTCCAGTAGCGTAAGGGGCCATATAACCGGAAGTCAGTACAACAAGCGCTACGGACACAATGTAAACATAACCATTTATACGGTGGAACCTGCGGCTCTTTTCAAAAATCCGATTAGAGAAGTTGAGTAACCCAGACACCATGGCCAAACATGCAAACGCAACATGAACGTACATGACATTCAGCCAGATCGGAAGATGAAGCTCACGCTTCGAACCGGTCTTATGGCTTAAAAAGCTTGAAGCTTCAGGGTCTATCCAATAGTTCTTCACTAGAGCATACACAATAAAGAAAATACTGACGCAGGCCAGCCATCCGTATAACGTTCCTCGTTTCTTCATATCAAACTACAACCCCCGAAACTCTTTTTTGTGCACATAGCTAACCAGGCTAGTTTATTCGTTTTCCTGTTAATTTGGAAGCAGGAAGAAGGCCAGCCTTAGCGATTCCATTCATTTGATCTCCATCCACGGCAACTTCGAATTTCAGATTCAAACGCATAGGTTTAGTAATTGACAGGCTCCAGGTCAACTTGTTGTCGCAGAGTACAGGGTTCATAAATGGGATTGTTTCGTTACCTTGTGTTGCTGTGCCCTGGATCACATCAGAAATTGTCTTTATGTAGAGTTTGACCTCCAGTTTACCGACAGGTGTAGCGATTGTTGTGTCCCAATTCCCATCAAAGACGGTTGTCTGAGTGTTCTCATTAAGCAGTATGCCAGAGGTCACTACCGTTTGATTCATTACAATGTTCGGTTCGTTGTCCGTCAACGACTTGTGAGTGGTGGGCGCAATGCCCTTTGCTCTCCAAACGGTTCCTCTACGCTCATACTCAAACAACTGCTCTATCTCGTGTGCGATACGTGGTCCCAGTTCACGTTCGACCAGATACAACGCAACATCAAGCCCCGAGGTCACACCGCCGCCAGTAACCAGATTACCATCATCCACTACGCGTGCCGGGACAGGAATTGCCCCAGTCGCACCAAGTAAATCCATACCCAAACGATGTGTTACAGCAGATCTTCCTTCCAGGAGTCCTCCCATAGCTAACAAGAGGGAACCACCGCAGACTGTAGCGACTAAGATGTCTTTGTGGTCGAGAGCTGTCTTGATCATTGTAGTCAATTCCGTATTCATGGCTTTACCAAGAATGGCAGGAATCGAGTCTGGACCATCTCCTTCAACATTACCGGCTGCACCAGGCACAAGTATGATACCCCCACGTTCCGGGTCAAGTGTGTTGTTCGCTTCAATTGTCAAACCATTCATACCACTAGTCACTGGTCTTGGACCTTCAGCCGTGACCATCTCTACTCTTACGGCGTTGTCGGTATGCATGGAAGCGGCGCAAAATACTTCGTAAGGTGCAACGGCATCCAATAGGTCGAAGCCATCAAATAACACGATTTGAACAGTTAACATTTCATCCATCCCCTTATCTTTAAGTCGTCCGTACTCACAGTTAGAATCGTAACAAACGAATATCTCAAAGGAAGTCCTAAAAAGGTCACAAAACGATAAACAAATCATCACAGAATTTAGTCTCGACTTGGTAAAGGAAGAAAAAATGATAAACTAGATGGCAGAGGTGGGATAAGCATGAGTATGTATCATACGATACTTGTTGTAGATGATGATCAGAGCATCGTCGAGCTATTAAGGGACTTTCTAGAGAATGACCAATTTCACGTAAAGACTGCTTGTGATACGGAACAAGCTTGGGCCATACTGCAACAGCATTCCATAGATTGCATTGTACTGGACATTATGATGCCGGGACAAAACGGATTTGAGCTATGCCGTAGAATTCGAGGGGACAGCAATGTTCCAATCCTTTTCTTGAGTGCTCGCAGTGATGATGTGGACAAGATCCGTGGCCTTACGCTCGGAGGAGATGATTATATCGTCAAAACGGCTTCGCCTGGGGAAATTGTTGCCAGAGTGAAAGCCGTGTTACGGCGCACTACTTCCAGGCAACCCATGAAAGGGAAGATCTTAGATTATGGACGCATCCAGTTAAATCTGACTGCAAGAGAAGTCCTGGTCGAAGGGGGAAAAGTCGAGCTTACACCTAAAGAATATGAGTTGTTGCGATTATTTGCGGAGCACCCGAGGCAGGTTTTCTCCTACGAACAACTGCTTGCAAAGTTTTGGGAAGGTGTAGGCGACAGGCATACCATTCGGGTTCATCTTAGCCGGCTTCGCGAAAAAATTGAATCCGATCCAAACCACCCACAATTCCTCATCAACGTGTGGGGAGTAGGATACCGTTTTGAGGGAGTGTAACATGAGAAAACTCCGTATTCGTACATTTACTATGCTTTGTTTATTCTTCTTGCTTACATTGCCTTGGATCTTTTTTGTCACGGCTCACTTTATGGACACTCAGTCGTTTAGCATCTCTACAAGCCAACAGCAAAATGAAACGCTGCAAAGACATCTCAGTGAGATGATCCACATGATTGAAGTTGGTACGGATAAATGGACGGATACCGGTTGGCAAAACGAACTTCATACTGAGTTGAGCAAAGCAAAGATGGATGTGGAGATTGAATCTGCGTCCAATGCGGAAATATATCGTTCCAGCCCGAAGCGTCACAGTCGATTCTCGTCGACCGAACAGTTCTCTGTCATAAAGGATGGGGAATTGCTGGGGAGGGTTGTTCTTTATCTGCCTAAATCCAACGGAGTTCCAATGATTGCTGCATTTTTCGGACTGCTGCTTTCTTTCTTTATGGTTGGAGTTGAAATGAGAAGATTCCTTCTTAAACCTCTTGAGAAAATGAGCAAGGCGGCCAGAAAAATTGCAGCAGGACATTGGGAAGTCCAATTACCTAAATCCAGAATCACGGAAATTGCCGAAGTCCGTGATGGATTCGAAGTTATGGTGAAGGGGCTTGAACAATCCCACCGTAAACAAGTGGAGCTTGAGGAAGAACGCAGATTTGTCACCGCAGCCGTTGCACATGATTTACGCACACCGTTGTTTGCCTTGCGGGGGTATTTGGATGGATTGGAACAAGGAATAGCTCAGTCACCGGAGAAGGTCACCCGATATATTGCCGTATGCAAAGAGAAATCCGCTCAATTGGATCGATTGGTTGAGGACCTCTTCACTTTTACAAAAATGGAGTACTTGGAAAGTGAACTTAACACAAGAACGCTAGATTTAACACAGATCCTCCGAAGGTCGATAGAGAGTGTGAGTCCACAAGCTGAGCAGAAACATATTTCTATCTTAAACCAATTAACTGACGGTTGTTTTATTAACGGAGATTCGTATGTATTGGAGCGTGCGATGAACAATATATTGGAGAATGCCGTAAGATATACGCCATCAGGTGGCGCAATAACAGTCCGATGCTGTAAAGACGGCAAGAAAATCAGGTTTACAATCCGTGATACTGGACCTGGTTTCTCTTTCGAAGAATTAGAGCGCGTTTTTGAACCTTTGTATCGTGGGGAAACGTCTCGAAGTCGTGCAACTGGAGGCAGTGGATTAGGATTAACGATCTCACAACGAATGATGAAGCAACATGGAGGCGAACTTATGGTAAGTAACCACCCTGACGGTGGAGCAGTTCTGACAGGATGTTTACCGCTAACTGACCCGAATTAAAAAGATTTGAGCGGTCCTTGTCTCCTAAGATTAGGGTATGTTATTTAACGCATATTATGATGGATTTTGACTTCAGACTGGAAGAGAGGTAAGCCTTATCCCAGCTTCCAGTCTGGATATCACGATATTATGCTTGATTTGTTAACGTGTTAGTTATAATATGTTCATATGTTTAAACTCTTAAACGTAATGGAGTGATTTAAATGCAAGCCATGGTAATTGAGAAATACGGGAAGAATGTTCCCTTGATACAGAAAGAAATGCCTATTCCTCAAATCGGAGATCATGATGTATTGGTGGAAATCCATGCAGCAAGCTTAAATCCGATTGATTTTAAAATAAAAGAGGGCAAGGTAAAGCTCCTGCTGAATTACAAGATGCCATTGATCCTTGGAAATGATTTTTCCGGTGTTGTGGTCAAGGTAGGTAAACAGGTAAACGCTTATAAACATGGAGATGAGGTATATGGCAGACCTCGTAAAGACAGAATTGGAACATTGGCTGAATACATTGCTGTCCATGAAGAAGACATCGCGCTGAAGCCCCAAAACTTAAACTTTGAAGAAGCAGCATCCATACCACTGGTCGGTCTTACGACATATCAAGCCTTTTACGATATTTTGAACCTTCAGAAAGGCCAAAAAATTTTGATTCACGCAGGATCAGGAGGGGTTGGCACGTTCGCCATTCAGTTGGCCAAATTAATGGGAGCTTATGTTGCCACTACTGCCAGCGATAGAGGTTACGCATTGGTCCAATCCCTTGGTGCCGATCGTATTATCAATTATCGTAAAGAAAATTTTGAAGAAATACTGTCGGGATATGATGCGGTGTATGACACGATAGGAGGCGAGGTGCTGGAAAAATCCTTCCAAGTACTTAAGCAGAATGGGAAAATAGTATCTATTTCCGGTTTGCCGAACGCGAGATTCGGGCGAGAAGCCAACTTAGGCTGGTTAAAGACCACACTGCTATCGATTGTGAGCCATAAGATAACAACTCTTGAGAAGAAAAACCAAGCAAAATATCATTTTCTGTTTATGAAACCAAGCGGGATGCAATTAGAGCGAATAAAGGGTTACTTGGAGGAAGGTCTCATTAAACCAGTGATTGATAAGGTTTATGATTTCAAGGATGTCGGGCAAGCATTTCAGTATCTTGAAGGTGGAAGTGCTAAAGGAAAGGTCATCGTTAAAATGAAGTAAAGTGTTCAATGGAGATGGATACCGTTCTTGTCCGAATGGTGGGCAAGAACGGATACTATAATTCTCTTTATTTTATCGGTATCCAGATTTGAGGCGGCTGATGAGGTCCTGGATATACTTCAAGTTCAGGTATACCCGCATGCTTGTAAGGGTTGGAAGGGAACCATTCAGAAATAATCTGCTTCCATAAACGCTGCATACTCTCCGGCATTGGACCTTCGACTTCAAAGACACTCCATTTGGAAGCTGGAATTGTAAAGGATGATAATCCTTCAGGTACTTCACCATCATACGACGTAGCAATCCAGTACTCCATCTGCTTCTCCTGAATCTCGTTCTGATCCACACAGACACCTAATAATCCTTGAATTACACCATTATTCAATTCAAATAAACGATCTTCTGTACCACTCGTATACGCATCCTGCCACATTTTGGCTATGCCTCGTAAGTTTTCCCCATCAATATAAGAGAAAGCCTGCTTTATCCCTACTAATGTAAACGCAGCTTGTTCAACAATTCTGTGATTCATCGGTTCTGCTCCTTTTAGACTTAATTGAATAACCAAACGATTATACGATTTGATAGAAGTACTCTTCTTACGCGCTTCACTGGGGGCAATTCCGTGCTGCCTCCGAAAAGCTTTGGAGAAAGATTCAGGAGTGTCATAGCCATACTTGAGCGCCAGATCAATGATTTTGTGATCACTCTGTATAAGTTCATTTGCTGCCAATGTTAATCGTCTTCGTCTGATATATTCGGCTACGGTAACATCAGTTAATAAGGCAAACGTACGTTGAAAATGAAAGGGAGAAATATGAGCTTGTGCTGCAATTTGCTCCATTGTCATATTTTCGAGTAAATGTTCTTCCATATATGCAATAGCTAGCTGTAATGATTCGATCCAGTTCATACGGTTAACCACTCCTTGATTCTTATAATAGATGAAGACTGATTCAAGAACCTGTCATTATGTGCTTTCATTTGTCCGGTTAGGGAAAGAGGGAGAGGGAAACCCAATACACACGAAAAAAGATGACCCCCTGATAAATTCAAAGGCCATCTTTTGGCAAACGAAAAAAAGAATTGAACGAAAAATAACGCTATGATATAATCGTTAGCGCCATTGACAAACAAAATTAAAGTATGTACTTATTTTTATCCCTACTTTAATTTTACATCTGGAATTTTGATTTGTCAATGCTCTTTTTCATCCAAAAATAGGAAAAGGAGTGGTTAGAGAGATGCAAACAAAAGATTGGCAGCTGGAACAGGAACGGCTGGAGTCTGTAAGGAACAAACTGCAGGCCAAAATCGCAGAATTGGAGCCAAAGGTTGCCGGAATGCATGACCAGGCTACGGAAATTCGCAAGCGCTTTTGGGAAGAAGTTACGATCAACACGAGCACCCATGAAGATTTCGAAGAGACTTTCTACACCATTAACCAGCAGTCCGCGGTATTGGCCGAGCGGGAACGTGGTCACATGCGGTTGACGCAGCAATGGAATAACATGAAACGTTTGCTCCCGTCCCCTTATTTTGGCCGCATCGACTTTCAGGAGAAAGGTCTGGCCCACACCGATCAGATCTATATCGGCGTATCTTCTTTTGTCGACCAAGATGGATTGAGCTTTCTGATCTATGATTGGCGTACACCGATCGCGAGCATGTACTACGATTCTTCCCCCGGCGTAGCGTCCTATGTGACGCCGATCGGAAGAATCGATGGCACAATAGAGCTCAAACGGCAATTTCAGATCCATAACGGAGAAATCCGCAACATGTTTGATGCAAACGAAACGATTGGAGACCAATTGTTGCAGCAAGTGCTCGGCAAAGGTGCGGATTCACAAATGAAAAGCATCGTGGCAACCATTCAGAAGGAACAAAACGCCATTATCCGTAACGACACAAGCCGAATGCTTATAGTACAAGGAGCAGCCGGTAGCGGTAAAACTTCCGCAGCCTTGCAGCGGGTGGCGTACTTATTGTACAAACACCGCCAGACGATCAGTGCTGATCAGATCGTCCTGTTCTCACCGAATCCGATGTTTGGCAGTTATATTTCCACTGTCCTTCCGGAGCTCGGTGAAGATAATATGCAGCAGACCACTTTTCAACAATTTCTCGACTATTGGCTCGGCTCTTCGTTGCGTCCGGAGGATGTTTTTGATCAGATTGAATATGTACTGACCGCGCATGAAGCTCCAGGCTATGAGGCGCGGCTTCAGGGAATCGAATATAAAGCTTCAGATGCTTTTCTGCAGGCCTTGCAGAACTATGGAAACTGGTTGGGGCAGGAAGGCATGCGATTCAACAGCATTCGGTTTCGAAATCGTAATTTGATTACGGCGGAGCAAATGAGAGCCAAATTTTACGGTTATGATCGTTCCCTGCCCTTGTTAAATCGCGTTGTACTCTTGCAGGAGTGGCTGCTGAAAGAGCTGGCTTCCCTGGAACGTATGGAACGTGAAGAATCATGGGTAAAGGAAGAATTGAATTATCTCGACAACGATCAGTATGCGGATATCTTCGAAGTACTGCATAAAGATAAGGAAGTATTTGATATCGCAGAACAGTACGCCCAAATTCGCGAGAAAATAAGCAAGAAGCGTCGAGAAGATGAAGGTGATTTTGACTTTGCCCAGAAGGAGGAGGAACTGCTCGGCCGCAAGATCGTGAAAGAACGGTTTAGCCCACTAAGAAAAGGTATCAAGAAATTCTCGTTTGTTGATATCAAAGGCATATATGGCGAATTGTTTGTTGACGAAGCCACTTATCGGGAGAAAACAAATGCTACGGTTATCCCCTCGCTATGGCCTGAGATATGTAGTCAAACCAAGGAAAGCCTGCTCCGGAACGAGTTGTTCCATGAGGATGCGACTCCCTATTTGTATGTAAAAGAAATGATTGAAGGTGTCCGGACAAACACGGAAATTAAGTATGTCTTCGTTGACGAGGGTCAGGATTATTCAACATTTCAATATGAATATCTCAAAAAGCTGTTTCCTCGAGCCCGTATGACCGTGCTCGGCGATTTCGGGCAAGCGATCTTCACGCAGGCTACTAATTTAGCCGCAGCTGATTCACCATTAGTCCGTCTCTACGGTGAAGCCGAAACAAGTCTTTTCTCCCTAGTACGCAGTTATCGCTCAACGAAGGAGATCGTTGAATTTTCAAGAGCGATGCTTCCAGACGGAGATGAAATTGTACCCTTTGAAAGAAAAGGCCTAAAGCCCCTGCTGACGAGAAGCAACGACAGAGAGCAGCTGGATGCACAAATGGTGGCAGATATCGCTGGGCTAAGAGCCGAGGGCTTTGATTCCATCGCTATTATTACGAAGACCGCCGCCGAAAGCCACAAGGCCTATGAATCGTTACAGATTCAAGGAGGCGAAGCTTTACAGCTCGTTACAAAGGAAACGTTCAACTTCGAAAAAGGTGTAATGGTCATTCCTGTGTACCTTGCCAAAGGTGTTGAGTTCGATGCAGTCTTGGTCTATGATGCTTCGTCTGGAGCTTATAGCCGCGACAATGAACGCAAACTTCTTTATACGGCTTGTACGCGCGCTATGCATCGCCTTCATCTGTACATGGCGGGCGATTGGTCGCCTTTCATACAGGCCTTGCCAGCGGATTTGTATGAGGAATCAGAGGCCTATACAACCAAGTAAACATGCCGGGACTGTCAGATCTAACAGCGTATGAGAATTGACTACTCAAATAAGTAGCACTAGTCGCCTTTTAGGCGACTTTTTTTTGAATTTCTAAGTCATTATAGAGACGAACTTGTCAGCGATAACCTTTGGATTATTTCCATATTGTTATACTCAGCATAAATTTTATTATATGGGTGGACTAAGATTACAGTTATATAATAGAAATACGTAAACAGAAGAATAGATTGTATACATAAAGTATAGAGGAGCTAAGATCATGTTAACCAAAATGAACTTGCAGGGAAGCTGGGAGCTTCAACTGGATGAACATAAACAAGGCGCTCAAGGCCCATTTGACCATACCATAACGCTGCCGAACACGACTTCTCATGCACGCAAAGGAAGAAAGAATGATGTAGCTCACATCGGGTCTTTGACTGATGAATATGCATATGAAGGATGGGTGTGGCTGAAAAGGGAGATTGATATACCTTCAACGCTTGCTGGCAAGAAATGCAGTTTGTATCTGGAACGCACGCGCATAACCAAGTTATGGGTCGATGGTGAAGAAGTTGGAGCACAGGATAGTCTTAACACCCCCCATATATACAGCTTACCGGAAGGGCTATCGCAGGGAGAACACACCCTCACCATCCGAGTCGATAATACGGAATATCCGACGAAAGGCGGACATCTTACATCCATCGATACTCAGACCAACTGGAACGGAATTACCGGGAAGCTGGAGCTTCATTTTTACCACGACGTGCACTTGGGTGAGGTACAGATCTATCCCAATGCTAAAGAGCGAACATTCAGAATCACAAGTACATTGTCCAAATCGATACCAGGTACTGTATTGTCCGTTACTGCGCAAACCTTCAAGCCCCTCTTAAAAGAGACTCATGGATATGTGGCATCAGACAGAAATCATGTGGTGAATGAGCAAACCTATCCATGTAGCCAGGACGAAGTTCATGTGCTCTACAACATGGGAGACGACGCATTTCTCTGGAGTGATTCTGACCCACATCTGTATGTGCTGACCCTTACTCTGATGGGTGAACATGGCGATGTGCTGGATACAACTGAAATCATAACAGGACTGCGAGATTTTGAAGCGAATGGAGATGCTTTTACCATCAACGGTCGAAAGACCTTTCTTCGTGGAAAACATGATGGTCTAATCTTCCCACTTACAGGTTACGCGCCAACCGATGTGGATGAATGGCTGCGAATCCTGAGCATTTCCAAATCATACGGTATAAATCATTATCGTTTCCATACCTGTTGTCCGCCTGAAGCAGCGTTCACCGCTGCAGATCTGCTTGGCATCTATATGGAGCCTGAATTGCCATTCTGGGGAACAATCACGGATGAACTTGACCCACAGCATAATCAGGCTGAACAGGACTATCTTATTCGTGAAGGCTTTGCCATGCTCAAGTCGTATGGGAATCATCCTTCTTTTGTAATGATGTCACTCGGTAATGAACTTTGGGGCAGCAAAGAAAGACTGAATGCCATTATCAAAGCGTATAGAGCATTTGATCCACGCCCTCTGTACACCCAGGGTTCAAACAATTTTCAGTTCACTCCGCTGATTCTAGAGGAAGAAGATTTTTACTGTGGCGTACGTTTTTCCAAAGATAGACTTTTCCGCGGCTCTTATGCCATGTGTGATGCCCCGTTGGGTCATGTTCAAACCGACGTGCCTGGTACTCTGAAGGACTACAACGACATGATTTTGCCCGTTGGAACAGTTTCAGAGAATGAGAGAATTCAAGCAGAAGAATCTGAAATTCAAATTCAATATGGCACGGAGGCCAAGATCGTGAAAGCCGCTTCTGTTGAACAACAGCTCATTCCACATTTACCCGTCATCTCCCATGAGATTGGACAATATGCCATGTATCCCAATTATGAAGAGATCGAGAAGTATACCGGATCGCTGAAGGCAAAAAACTTCGAGGTGTTTCGGGAACGATTGCAATCCAAAGGAATGGGACATCTGGCTGAACCCTTTTTCAAAAGCTCTGGCAAACTTGCAGTAGCCTGCTATAAGGAGGAGCTTGAGGCGGCATTTCGATCCAATCATCTGGCAGGATTTCAATTGCTCGATCTTCAGGACTTTAGTGGACAGGGGACCGCACTGGTAGGTATTTTGGATGCCTTCATGGATCCGAAAGGGCTGGTTACTCCTGAGGAGTGGAGGACGTATTGCTCCGATGCAGTACTTCTGGCCCGATTCGAGAAATTTAACTACAATTCGGGTGAAGATTTCAATGCCTTTATTCAATTAAGGTACTACCGAACAGATTCATTGAGGGGTCAGACTGTGGAGTGGGAAATGCGTGATTCGGATCAGCGGATTGCACAAGGAAAAGACGAGATTTCCTTTGTATCTGGAGAAACTTGGTTTGAGATTAGCCAAATAAAGTTCAAGCTGCCTGATGTGAAAAAGATGACGCCAATCACTCTATCCCTGCATATTCCAGGTACCGATATTCGGAAACAATATGACCTATGGGTATACCCTGATCATGATGTGACAGCTATTGAACATGACTATATTTATAAGGAATTGTCCGATGAAGTAATTGCCTTACTTGAAAAAGGTGAGAGCGTGCTGCTGCTCCCAACACTCGAAGATAACGACAGTTCAGTCGAAGGCACATATTGTACCGATTTCTGGTGTTATCCGATGTTCCGATCCATTTCGGAAAGCATGAATAAGCAAGTTCCCGTCGGCACACTAGGCCTTCTAATCAATAACTCACACCCGGCATTGAAGCACTTTCCAAGTGAGAACCATTCCACTTATCCTTGGTGGCATATCGTTATGAATTCACGGTCTATTATTTTGGATAAAGTCGCAGAGAATGTTCAACCTTTCGTTCAAACCATCGATAATTTTGAACGTAATCATAAGCTGGGGCTGCTGTTTGAATGCCAAGTTGGAAAAGGCAAGCTGCTGGTTGGAGCACTACATTATGAAAAATTGATTAAACAGACAGAAGGGCGCCAGTTACTTTACAGCCTTGCACAATATGTAAAAAGTGAGGACTTCCAACCGGAAGCGAAGATAGAACTGGATGAGCTTCAACAGTTGTTAGGCAAGAAATAGAAACTGCATAATGCAGGTTATTACCGATAAGAACATACACCGATCAGATTCGCCATACTAAACGAGAAGTTTGTTTTCAGAAACTAACAAGAAACCCTTCAAACTGTTTTTTTTACAGTTCGAAGGGTTTTTCTTTAATTATAGCCGTTTAAAGAATCACTTAAGATCTGTTACCAAAAGTATCGACACATCAACAGTAATGATATTAGTTAACGTAAACATTATTATGTAAACTTATTTAAGTCAGTTTTATTTCTTTTTACCTTAATGACATAAAACCTCCATCATATGTAAACCGTAATGGGGTACGCATGAAGGAGGATACATATGAAAAGTCATGTGCATCAAAAAGAAGAAGAGAAACTGAGCTGGATTAGTCTTTCCTTATTTGGAGCGGGGTGTACGCTGGGAACCGGATTTTTCCTCGGAACAAGTCTGGCTATTCATTGGTCCGGTTTATCCGTGCTTGTACTTTTGGTGCTGGCTGCTGCGGGGACCTATTTTGTATTTGGAGCATTAGCTCAGATGACGGCAGAAGATCCGAAAGAAGGGGCTTTTCGAACATATGCCGGTGAAGCGTTCGGCCCATGGGCCGGTTTCGGAAGCGGATGGATGTATTGGTCTTCCGAAATGCTGATCATGGGCAGTTCATTAACTGCTCTCGGATTATTCTCTCAATTTTGGTTTCCCAAGTTTCCGTTGTGGGTGTTTGTGGCAGTATACGCATGTATTGGATTGTTCATCGCCGCATTGGGAGCCAAAGGGTTAACTCAAACAGAAAATGTACTCGCAGTAATCAAGTTAGCTGCAACGGTTGCTTTTATCGCAATTGCAGCAGCGGCTTGTCTGGGCTGGTTAGATGTGAAGATTACGCCGCAGAAAATAACGAATGAATGGTTCCCTCACAAAATAAAAGGCGTGTGGACCGGGTTTATTTATGCCTTTTTTGCCTTTGCCGGGATTGAGGTCATGGGTTTAATGGCAGCCAAGCTGAAAGAACCTAAGGATGCTGTGAAGTCAGGCAGAGTGATGTTATTAACCGTCAGTACGCTGTATGTTGTGGCGATTGCCTTGATCCTGCTACTGGTCCCTGCTGCTAAGTTAACACCAGACGAGAGTCCTCTCGTCAAAGCGATGTCATCGATTGGATTTACGGTCGTGGTTCATATTCTCAATGGAATTTTGATAATCGCCGGATTCTCCACGATGGTCGCTTCAATCTATGCGATTACGTCCATGTTGGTTAAACTGGGTGAAGACGGAGATGCACCGAAGATGTTTACGAAGACTTGGGGAAAAAAGAACATGCCCCTATATGCATTAGGATGCACAGCGGCCGGATTAATTCTTTCTACTCTCATGGCGTTATGGATGCCTAAGAGCTTATTTGAATATGTAACAACCGCAGGCAGCTTGGTATTAATGTATACCTGGCTTCTGATTTGCATCACGTATATCAAGAAAATGAAGCCAACAAGTTGGAATCGCATCAAAGTATGGATCGCCATGGTCCTTATACTTGCAGCAGTAGCTGGCACGGCTATGGAAAAAGCCAGCAGAAGAGGTCTGCTGGCAAGTATAGGTCTTGTTGTATTGATAGCCTTGATTACTTACATTGTAAACAAAGTACGAAAACCGCAACCTTCGCCATCTACTGAACCATCAAAGCCCTGAATGGGTGACTCTGGTATCAGCTATTTCGTCAATTTGCTAATGGCTTGCTTCATGCGCAAAAAAGGACATTTGGAAGGGGTCTGCTCGTCATCGGGCAGGAAATATTGTTTCCATTCCAGATTATCCTGCTCCCCATACCACATGAGCGAAGGATGAGCCGGAACGGCATCATAAGCTGCCAAACGCTTACGAATCAAGGTTTTCATTTTCCGGCCAAGAGGTGTGTTGTCATTAATCGATTCAAACACCCACCGTGGTTGAAAAGCAAACATAAGATAAGGGAAGTGCCTACTGGCTCTAAGTTCGTGCGCGGGAGTGGCACAGAAACAAAAGTAAGGCTCCCCGCCAAAGCAAAATTCCCATGTGGCTTCATGCGGATCAGTCGAAATATGTTCAGGCCAGGAGGCAGTATCCAGTGAACTTACCCGGTTAAGCATCTCCCAGAACAAGGACTGATACTGCTCAACTGTTGTGTTGTTTCTCAAATCATCCGGTGTCTCGCAAATGACAACCAAAGAAGCATAATGTCCCGTATCCCGGGATACGGGTCCATATTGACTAAGTAATTCCGCCATGTCTTCAGCAGAAGCTTGGGTTCGCGGATCCCTGGTGAATCCGTATCTCAAATGTCCGGAGAGAAAACCCATCCGTCCGGGTACACAAGGATACGTATTATCCTCATCTGCAATCATATTGGAAAATTTTGAATAAGCGTCCTGCTGCCATTCGGGCAGACCTTTGAATGATGCATTTATTTCATCGGCACTGTACAGCTCTGCCATGGATTCCCCAACTCCATTCCACATGATACCGTTAACGTATTAATGCGGATGGCGTTGGGTGACTGTCCAGTGTAGTTTTTATGTCAGAAAAAGATAGATCGTACAGCTTCAAAACCGAAGTACAGGCCAAATCCGATCAGACAGATCCCTGAGATAATGGAGATCCAGCGCAAAACGGTTTCGTTGCTGCGTTTATGAAATCGACTAGCCATGCCAGCCATGATGACATCCCAGACAAGGATTCCTATGAAAATACCAGAACTGTATAGTAGCAGATGAGCGGTGTCGGTATGCTTCACGGTTGTAGCAAGGATAGAGCCGTAAATGCCGAGCCAGAATAAAATATTCAGGGGATTGGACAGGGCCATGAGAAAGCCAGAGACAAAAGATTTCCCAACCCTCGCTTCTGCTGTAGAAGAGGTTTGGATACCGTCTTTTAACTTGGAAAGTGTTTCCACACCGGTATACACCAGAATAAAACTGCCAAAAGACCAAAGAAAAGAGCGCATGAAAGGCGTGTCCAGAAAATGGGCAACTCCAAAGTAGATCAGAAGCATGTACACCAAATCGGCAAACATGGCTCCCAGTCCCAGAATCCAGGCATGCATAAATCCGTGGCGGGCTCCGCGATCCAACTGAGCGGCATTAATCGGACCAATTGGAGCGGATAGTGAGATTCCCAGAATAATATAACTAAACAGTACAGACATATACGCGTTCACTCCTTAACGAGTTCGACGAATTGTACCGGTAAGACACACACATATGGGTACAAGTCATCGTATTCCCGTCTGGAGCAAATTAGAACAAGCTGTGCGTCGCTTAATCTGATAAGGACTCTACATCCAGCTGAATGGCTGTACAATGATATCCATTGCATGAGCTTTCTTCACAAGGACAAGCTGACAGACCGATAACCAAATCAATCAATGCTTCCATCTCCACATAATCACCGGCGCGCGAATCTGGAGCTACGACATCAATCTTGCCCAGATCATCTACGACCGATTTCATAAACAAATTAAATGGATAATGCTGATCCGGCGGCAAGATCCCGAACGGTTCAAGAGCCTGATTTAGGTTATGATAGCAGCTGGCATGATCCTTTTTGTCATATAATACTTCATACATTTCCGGACGACAGGCAGAGTTGAAGAAATCATGAACACCAACCGTGTCACGAACGATCTTAAGCAACGGCTGATATTGATTGGAATACACAGACTGTCCTGGTTTGATCCGGTAGGACCGCAGTACGTCCATCGTTACACCTGGGTCTAGTCGATTATTGGCATTTTGAGCATCATATGCAACAAAATCAACGACCTGCTGCCCCTCCAAATCGGTCACCCGAATTAATGAACCTTTATTTACCTTGACGGCATAACCGGTTTTGGCCGGGATACGAACAGACTGTTTATGGCGTTGCGTTGTATTCATATTCATTCGTTACATTCCTCCGCTGTTTTTGCTTTCAGTATGCGGAGCTGACATGGCTTTCATGCACATTGGAAAACATAAGTCTCACATTGAAAATGATACAGGTTGTATTCAGCGTTTATGCTGGAAACAGTGGATTACCCTTCATGCCGACCCATAGTTCGGATATTTCCAGCTGACCAGCCAGATGAAGCAACCAGTCTTCACGGCCTTTCGTTGCCATAATCTGTACACCCATGGGCAGGCCTTCAGGAGTCAGATGCACAGGAACACTCATGGCGGGTTGACCCGTCAGATTCGCGAGCTGAGTGAACGGAGTGTAGGTAAGACTTGGTTCAAACATCTCATAAATCAACTGCTGCTGCTGGATCTTGTCCAAATCGCTAATACGCATCAGATGCTGAATTTGTTCATCATGAGGTGTCAATTCGCCGATTTTGGGTGCCGGAAAAGCATTGACAGGTGTGACATAAAAATCATAGCGTTCAAACAATGTGGACATCTGAGCTGCGGCAACATCCCATTCGGCCAGACTATGTACGAATTCGGCAGCGGATACTTTTTTGCCTGCTTCAGCCAGCACCCAGGACTCGATCTCCATATCAGCAGAGGTTAATGCTCTGCCCATAGAACGTTCCATCGAAGAGATCATCGCCGCCATTTCGCCGCTGTTCATCATGTAATAGTTCTCCATCAATTTGACTCCATTAACCGGACTCAGCTTTTCTTCAACCTCATGACCTTGTTCTTCCAGCCAGCGGACGAGCTTGTATACAGATTCTTTGGCTTCCGCGCTGACAGGTGTCCCCACAGGCGAATCCGTAGTATACGCAATTTTCAGTTTGCGTTGATGAGGATAATTCATATCAGCCAAGTAGCTGCCTGGAAAGAGGGGAGCATGAAACGCAGCTTCGGGTTGAATCACTTGCAGGGTATCCAGCAAAGCAGCACTGTCGCGAACGGAGCGGGACAAGGCAAAATCAATCGAAGCACCCTGCCACTGACGACCAACTCCTGGTCCAACAGGTGTCCGCCCACGTGTAGGTTTTAGTCCGAACAAGCCGCTGAATGAAGCAGGGATCCGGATGGACCCGCCACCGTCACTGGCTCCCGCAAGGGGTACAATTCCCGAGGCTACCGCGGCAGCGGCACCTCCACTTGAACCGCCTGGCGAGTGATTTGTATTCCATGGATTTCGACTTGGACCGTGAAGACGGGGCTCAGTAATATTTTTCAGGCCAAATTCCGGTGTATTGGTATGTCCGATGATAATGAAGCCTGCATCGCGCAGACGGGAAACGAAATTAGAATTCCGCTGTGCCCGATGCTCACTGAGAAGACGAGAACCCGAGGTGAGAATTTCACCTTCCAGGGATTGAGAGATATCTTTCAATAACAAGGGCACGCCGGCAAAGGGCTGCTCTCCCGGGCGAACTATACTCGCTTCCTGACGTGCACGTGTTTCATATGTACGAATGACTGCATTGAGCTGCGGGTTCACTTCTTCCAGGCGTGCATACGCCGCTTCCAGCAATTCGACAGGAGATATCTCCCGTGCGCGAACCAATTCAGCCAAACCTATAGCATCGTAAGATGTATACGAAAATGATGAAGACGAAGACATGATGATCGTTCCTCTCTAAATTGACTTAATCTACTATTCCATAAGTCATCGTACCACCGGAATAGCGAAAAGACAAAAGGCACTGAACATCTCAAAGGATGTCCAGTGCCTTAATTGATTTGCTTTTATATAAAATAAAATTCAATCCGTACGGAGCTTTGGTGCACCGTCAGCCGGAGTCGCTGATCGTTCTTGCTGTTTGGAGATGGCGAATAGGGCAATCCAGATGAGGATGAAGCCCACCAGTTGCTCCCATGTAATTAATGTACGTAATGCAATCCAGTTTACCAGTACACCGGCCATCGGGAAGCTCAGTTCTGCGAGCGTTGCGACTGAGGCCTTGGTGGAGGAGAGCCCTTTGTAATATAACAGAAGACTCAGTAACCCTGGCAGTAATGCCTGACCCAGAATATTAAGTGCTACAGCCGCCTGTTCACCTGTAGCGGAAGGGAATGTCCAGGCAGCACCTTCGTTCCACGTCATTAAGATCAGCAGTGGCAAGGCTACGACAAAGCGCAGAGAGGTGACCGTTTCATAACGGGTTTGCCCCAGCATCAGCCGCCCCATAACTGTTGAACCGCCCCACAATGCAGCTGCACCCAGTGATAACAGGCTGCCTGCATGAACCCAATTGTCCCAGTTGCCAAGGGGAAGGGTAAATCCAAACGTGAGCAGGTATGTTCCTGCAAGTGCAATGATAAACAGTCCACCGAAGCGGCGAGGCAATGTTTCTTTCAGCAGCAGCTTAGCCAGAACAATCGCAAATAGCGGCTGCATCTTTTGCAATAACAAAACGGTGTTGGGATCGTTATGCGTAAGTGCCAGGGTGAACAATACCGTGGCGAGAGCAGATCCTCCCCAGGAGATAAATATCACGGCAATCCAGTGGCGAGCACGCAGGTTTTTCAGATCGGCCCGGAACTTCCATAACACGGGAATCGCCACAAGGCTGACAATAATATGTTCCACCAGTACAATCTGCGTGGAGGTCATCGTTTTGAGCAAAATAATACGGAACAGTGGATCTACACCCCAAAGGGCGGCGCCGAGCACGACGAGCCAGAATCCGGTATTACTTCGTTCCTTGCGGTAAACTGTTGATGCAGGTTGTGTCTTTTCCATATTCAGGACTCCTTCGTCAGAACACGGAATCTTCAGTTGGCAAAATCGACAAAAGCCCCCGTTTTGGTATACACCAAATAAACGGGGGCTCAATCATTGACATGTCGTACGAAAATAAGCCTTTCGGTAACGGCATGTCAATGTGTTGATCTTCTCTCATCCGGACTTTACCGTCGGCCTTGGAGTCACACCAAGTCAGTCGCTGAATCCCTACATCGGGTCAAACAGCGAGTCGCGGGCTGGTTCCGAAGAACATCACCGCCGGTTGGGAATTGCACCCTACCCCGAAGATCCTATTCAATTATATTGTGTATTGAACAAGCTGTAACATTAATAAGTCCATCTTATTCCTGTAAGCGCTAGCAGTTCAAGTGTTTTTTTAGAATATGATATTCCAGCTTCCTTGTTGTCTGCGTAATAATACAATCTGTCCTGCATGATACGCATCGTGGAGTACCCAGCGGGCAAGCTCATGTGCCCATTTTTCATCTGTATCCATGTACGGGGCTTCAAGATCGGATTCTTCTAATGAAGCGAGCTGATCACGAAGTTGTCCGGCTAATTGCGTTGTATTTTGCACAAGTACACTCCAGCCAGCAGTATCAGAAGGGTCGCCCGGATCTCCGAAGGTGGATTCATTGTTTTCGGCAGGAGCACCAGAGGGTGTTGTGCCCTGAATACGACTCAACAAGCGATGATTATAGTAATACATATGGTTAACCAACTGCCAGATGCTTAATCCACCGGATGATGGAACCCAGGCTGCCTGTTCAGTAGTCAGTCCTTCGAGTGCCTTGGATAAAGGCACAATCCAGTTACATTGATCCCAGGTATCATCTTTCTGAATGAGCAATAGTTCTGTTGCTGTTGTAGTCATTGATTTTTCCTCCCTAAAATGAATTCATGGTAACTAGCTAAAGTGCTTAAATGTGGTTACAATTAATATAACCCAAACATGAATGTTTGTAACTATCTTTTTTAATCTAGGTAGTTACATTTTAGCGGAGGTACGTATGGATAGACTATGGACTGATTTTGTGAACAGTGATTACCATGACTGGCGTGGCGGGGATCGTTCAGAGGACAGGCTTGGCAAAACCGAATGGCAGCAAGGATTTCTCAAACAATGGCAACTGAATGCATCTGTACCTGCTTCTTCTGAAGAGGAGGGAGCACTGAGGAACTTCAGAAATGAATTGCAGGCTCTTGCAACTCGTTTATCTGACGGAAATGCATTATCGAACCAAGACCTGGAATGGCTAAACGCCATGATGAAGGAAGGTCAAGTTATAAGAAAACTGAACGTTGGAAATGAGGGACTTAAGCTTGCACTTATTCCTGTAGGAACTCAATGGAAGCAGGTCATGGCTGAGATAGCAGCCGATTTTGCCATCACCGTAGTTGAAGGGGATGGGGGAAGGATTCGTATCTGTGACAATACGGATTGTCGTTGGATGTTCTATGACGATACGCGCAGCAGAACCCAGAAGTATTGTGATGACAAGATGTGTGGTAATCTGATGAAGGTTAGAAGATTTCGGGCAAAACAGAAGAAGGATCAGCAGCAAGAGTAGAGTGTATGAGAGTACGGCGTATGCACAGAGTGATTTGCGGTACTTTTCGACAACCGGGAAATGTTCAATAGGTTTTTTTGTAATCAAAATTGAATGTTTCCATCCTCTTCTATATAATGGTTATATACTTAAAATATTTCAGCTAGTCATTTCATCATCAGAGACTAACATCCGGGATTCAAGCGTATATCCAATAAAAAACAATGATTGGAGATGTGTCTTGTGGGGACAAGTTATCTACTGAAAAATGGTTGTGTATTGTCTATGGATTCGTCGGTAGGTCAGTATAAACGGGCGGACGTTCTTATTGAGGATTCTCTTATAACTGCTATCCGGCCCGACCTGAGTTGTATTGAAGCGGAAGTAATAGATGCATCGGAGATGATCATACTCCCTGGACTTGTAGATACGCACCGGCATGTATGGGAATCACTTGTAAAAACAGCGGGAACCAACTGGTCACTGCCGGTCTATCTGCAGAATCTCTACTATGGAGCGATGGGAAGTAAACTCCGGCCACAAGACAGCTATATCGCCAATTTTCTCGGTTCTTTGGAAGCGCTTAATGCAGGAGTGACCACGGTGCTTGACTGGAGTATGCCGTATTCCCCGGAGCATACGGATGAACTGATTCGCGGACTTCAGGATGCGGGTATTCGGTCGGTTTTCGCTTATGGTCTACCGGGTGAGACGCCCTACTGGAACAGAGAGAGCAAGCTGACGTATTCGAATGATGTGAGAAGAGTCAAGGAACAGTATTTTTCTTCACGGGATCAGCTTCTCACGTTCGGCCTTGCAATTCGTGGTCCGGAGTTCAGCCATTGGGATACTACAGTGAAAGAAATTCAGCTTGCCCAAGAGCTTGATGCGATATGTTCAATGCATGTTGGCTTTGGAATCTGGGGATCCGTAGATCGTTCGATAAGTAAAATGTATGAGGCTGGTTTACTGAGCCCAGGTCTGAACGTCGTACACGGAAATACGATGGATACGGATGAGTATAAAATGTTGGCCGATAGCGGCGCCTCACTGTCCGTCACACCAGAAGTAGAGATGATGATGGGGCATGGGTATCCGGCAACGGGGTACTTCATTGAAAACGGAGGAACTCCAACGCTCGGAGTCGATGTTGTAACATCGACGGGTGGGGATATGTTCTCCCAGATGAAATTTGCACTTCAAGCTGAACGTTCCCGTGAAAATGAACAACTTTTGCTGCAGGGTGAAATGCCTGGCGAGCTTAATCTGCAATCCGGTCAAGTTCTAAGATTTGCAACTTCTGCTGGGGCGAAGGCTCTGGGACTTGAGCGGAAGATCGGTACACTTACGCCAGGTAAAGAAGCAGATCTGATTATGATCCGAACCACCGATCTTAACTTGTTCCCGGTGCATGATCCGGTTGGAGCCGTCGTTCAATTTGCCAATCCATCCAATGTGGATACCGTGTTTGTAGCAGGTCGGCCGGTGAAGCGCGAAGGCAAGCTGCTGCATGTCGATCTGAACGAGGTTCGGCGGAAGGCTTTAGACAGCAAGGAATATCTGCTATCTCAATATCAGATGTCGGATGCAGAGCGAATTGTATTTTCATAAGTTAGATGATCCGTGTGAGTGAAAGAGTGATTCTCTTCCGGAATGAATAGAGTGGATGTTCTTATCTCGTTTATAGATCTATTAGCGTTACAAGTGATGGGCCGCATACGGATATGCGGCTCTTTGGCGTAGTGTTTATCGTGCAACAGCACAGGGGGAGCAAGGAATAAACCGCAAAAAGAGGCGAAAAGGCACTGTATTAGCATAGTTGCATTTAACAACGAGTTTATGATGTTTTGGTTAAGAAAAAAGCTATTAAAAAACTGCGCATAATATAAATTATACGCAGTTTTCTTTTAAATCGATTTTCATATTCTCCCCTGTCCAACAGATCATGATAAATTTCGTCTAGAACGCACAAAATATACCTTCATCCGAAAAATAAATTTAACAAAGCAACGCGACAAAGTGTAGAAATCGATAGATTTTTGTAGTTGATCGGTAAGATAGAACAAAGGACTTTTTCATAGAACAGATGACCCAAACAAAATATTTTAAGTAAAGAGACACATTCATCATTTTCAATACGAGAGGAAACTGTGTATGAACCAAAACCAGAATCGATCTTCCCTGTTTAGAAAAAAGCCAATTGCCACCGGAGATAACGAAAGCAACATGTTGAAGAGGGTGCTTGGCCCATTGGATCTGATGACTCTCGGGGTAGGTGCGATTATCGGTACGGGGATCTTTGTATTAACTGGTGTTGCTGCCGCAAAATATGCAGGTCCCGGTTTGGTACTTTCTTTTCTGCTGGCAGGTATTATCTGCGCCTTCGCTGCATTGTGTTACTCGGAGTTTGCTTCCAGTGTGCCTGCTTCAGGAAGTGCGTATACATATAGCTATACCGCTTTTGGCGAAGTCATTGCCTGGATTCTCGGATGGGATCTTATTCTGGAGTATGGATTTGCGAGTGCGGCTGTTGCCAGCGGCTGGTCTGGATATTTTCAAACGTTATTGTCCGGATTCGGGTTGCAATTACCCCATGCGCTCACAAGTGCATTTAGTCCTGAAAAGGGAACCTATTTTGATATCACCGCAGCGGTGATTACGTTAATCATTACATTCCTGCTCACCCGAGGGGTGAAAGAGGCTGCTCGTGCCAACGGAATCATGGTAGCGATTAAAATTATCGTGGTGCTGATCTTTATCGGAGTGGGTGTGTTCTATGTGCAGCCGGATAACTGGCAACCATTCCTTCCGTTTGGCATCTCAGGGGTAACCGCAGGGGCGGCAACGGTATTTTTTGCTTACATTGGTTTCGATGCGGTATCCACGGCTGCGGAAGAAGTGAAACGTCCTCAACGGGACTTGCCAATCGGTATTATTGCATCTCTTGCAATCTGTACCGTGCTTTACATCGTTGTATCGTTGATCCTGACAGGGATTGTACCTTATCACATGCTGAATGTGAGTGATCCGGTTGCCTTTGCCTTTGAGTTTGTGCAATTGAAAGGATTGTCCTGGATTGTTTCGCTTGGAGCGATTACCGGAATTACCACTGTATTACTTGTAATGATGTATGGTCAGACACGTTTGCTTTATTCTATGTCAAGAGACGGACTATTGTCTCCGGTGTTCTCCAAAGTCAGTGGCAAAAGCCAAACACCTGCTACAGGTACTTGGGTTGCTGGGATCATCGTCGCTTTATTCTCGGGTTTCATCTCACTTGGCCATCTGGCGGAGTTGACCAACATCGGAACACTGTTTGCTTTTGCGGTGGTAAGTCTGGGGATTATCGTATTGCGAAAAAACAACCCGGAACTCAAAAGGGGATTCCGCGTACCTTTCGTCCCATTGATTCCTATTCTGAGTGCTGTTGGTTGTATGTATCTCATGACACGTCTTGCAGCTCTCACCTGGATTACGTTCTTCGGTTGGTTAATTATTGGTTTAATCATCTACTTTGCCTACGGTCGTCATCACAGTCATTTGAATCCGGCACGGCGTATATCGGACACGTTCAAAACAACAAAGGGGAAATAGCTGTCATAGCTGATTCCTACATTGTAGAGATATCTTGAAAGATTAGTAAATTAATTTGTCACACTGAAACTATACGTTAATAGAGTCAACTGCATTGTCTCATACTGCATCGCCAAAGCGGCGCGGTATGGGGCTTTTTTTGTGAGAGCAGTTCATGTAATGCGAAAAAAAGCAGAGATAGATAAGGCTATATTTGGGTATCTAATAAGTAATACATCTATCCTTGTGAGCGGAACCGGGGTTGCGGTCAGGGCAAATATGACATATATTTGGGGGTGTGATATGCCATCAGACATAGGAGAGGGGATGTATCATGAACACACCATTACATACCAATCAACATCACCATAATTCGAATTTCGGTTTTGCATTGGCTGACTCAGCCGTACTTGCCGAGACGAAGCTAATCCTTTCACATCCAGAGGACACAAAACAATTTCAATTGGACATTGATCCGCAGCGCCTTTTGAAGGATGGACGCAAAGTATCGGTTGTTGCACAACATATGAATGCACCGCTGGATCGACAAGATGCCATTATCATATATGGGGAGGAGCTGGGATTTGCACAATATGCAGTTACCCTGCGACCAGACAGTACATGCTCACTCACTCCCATTGAAGGAATAGATCATCCGATCGTATTGAATTTGGGTGACTTTGCAGAAGGGGAATACGAGCTGCGAATTTCACTGCATGTCAAAACACCCCGCATCGCAGAGGGACCGCTGGAGCCCGAGCAGCATGCCATGGTGAAATACGCTCAGGTGGTAACAGTTGCGATATGTCTGTTTCCAGCCGAAGCTTCGCAGATGAATACAGCGCTTGAAACGGTATGGACACGGGATAATCATGTGTTTGACTCCTACGGCAGTGGTGGCTTTATTCTCGCAGATCTGCCTCGTATGGCGAAACGTGTAGAAGATCTGATAGGTTCTGGAAACCATAATCTGATTGAACAATTCAGTGAGGGTGACCTTTCGGACACCTTGCTTGAGGAAGGTCTCATGGCGATTGCCTGGGGAGTAACACCTTGGTGTTATTCGATATATTCGGCTCCGGATGAACATTCGAGAACTATACTTTCGGTAGACAAGCTGGGTGATGAACCTCAGACCACGGGGATATACCGTGTGCATCCTGAAATTAAACAATTAAGTATCGTGCCGGTAAACGAATTGGCATACTGGCCATCCTGTGCAGAGAAAGCATGGCCTGTAATTGATGTTGCGGGTGAAGGCGAGACGTTGCGTATGGACTTGTATGTTCAGATCTGTGAATCAGTGAATGGACTGCACGAAAATCCACTACCTTCATTTGTACTCACCCGCAGTGAGGGACAACCCGAAGCGATCATCCCACTAATCAACGTCGTAATTGTGGACTAATAAATAGAAGTGTGGTGACGAACACAGATGATGACTGAAGAAATTCAGGAGCAATACGCCGATGAGCTTGAAGCTTTTCACATATGGATGAAAGATGCGGGCTACACGGGACATACGGTAAAATCATACACAGGTGATGTTGCCGAATTTCTCGTCTCCATTCATGGAAAGTCACTGGACCAGGTCAAAAAACTTCATGTGTTATCCTTCTTGTCCCGGGCGCGGGAAAGAGGGGTCAGTGACTCGACGCGGAATCGGAAACACGCAGCGGTGAACTGTTTTTATAAGTCATTGATTGAGCTTGAATTGGTGACCAATAACCCCGCTTTCGGAATCAAGAAATCCAAAACCGAGCAAAATCGTGCCCCCGTCTTCCTTGATGAAAGCGGTTTGGAACGATTTTTGCAATCGGTCGAGGGTAAGTATCGAACACGAAACTTGGCTATTTTTCTGCTCATGGGATACATGGGATTGCGGGTCGGAGAGGTACATGCCCTGAACTGCAAAGACTATAATGCGGAACGACGAACGCTGGACGTATTCGGTAAGGGCCGGAAATGGCGTACACTGCCTGTGCCTGAGACCGTTGCCGGACTGTTATCCCAGGCTCTTCAGGAGCGGCTGGATCCATGGCGGGCGAAGGAAGAGGCATTATTCGTCTCGCAAAAGGGGAAACGATTGTCGATTCGCAGTATTCAGCTTATATCGACCGAAACCTTTGAACGCTTTCAGCAGGAATCAGCCTCCAATCAGCGTGTGAACTATTCCAGTCATAAACTGCGTCACTCATTTGCGACCATGATGCTTAGACGCGGAGCAGATCTGCGAACGGTTCAGGAGCTGTTGGGTCACTCCTCCATTCAAACCACCACGGTTTACACCCACGTAACCAGCCGTGAGAAGGAGGAAGCGATGGCCTTGTTGGATGTCAAACTTCCCGCGTTTGTGGCTGATATGTAAAAGATAAGCTTCGCTTATATATTAGAAGAAAGTAATGATAGAAAAGCCTGTCCAAAACGACAGGTTTTTTTTCATTTTGATGGAGTGGATTATTAATACTTTTAATGGAAAATGAGAGGCGATCTGAAATTACAAAATAATTCCGTTTTTATTGTTACAGAATAATTATTATGTAAACTAAAAATCGAAATCAATGTTTACTTTTCTTACCCATATGTGATAGGGTGATAAACTAGCCAGAGGATGACCTTCAATTGAAACTTAACGATATACAACAGTGTAAGCTATTAATAAGACCAAAGGACCACTCGCATCTTCGCAATGAAGATACAGGTGGTCCTTTAGTTATACAACCTTAACGCTATTTAATCATTATAAAATAACGTGATTAGTCAAACGCCTGGATTTGGATTTACTCCAGTCCGGCAATTTGTTCCTTCAATTTGTTAGCAGAGGCTTGGAAAGCGACTTTCTCCGTCTCATTCAAAGGAAGTGGCAAAATCTCACGCACGCCGTTGCGGTCAACTACACATGGAACACCCAGATATACATCGGATACGCCATTGTAATCTTCCAGCAATGTGGAAACGTTCAGTACGGAGCCTTCATTGCCCAGAATGGCAGCCACAATACGGTCCAAAGCGAGCGCAATTGCATAGGAAGTGGCACCTTTGGCATTAATAATCTCATAAGCCGCATTTTTAGTCCGGTCGAAGATATCTTGTTGTGTTTCTTCATCCAGATCCAGATTCGTTCCTGCAACGTTGGCGAGACTCCATACCGGTACTTCGGAATCGCCATGCTCCCCGATAATATGAGCGTGAATACTGCGTGGATCAATTCCTTTGTTTTTACCAATAAGGTAACGGAAACGTGCGCTGTCCAGCAAAGTACCAGAACCAATTACGCGTGAAGCGGGCCAACCGCTTTGTTTCCAAGAAGTATAGGACAAAATATCTACAGGGTTCGTTGCAATCAAAAGAATACCATGGGAATTAACCTCAGTTATACGTTCAATGATCTCTTTGAAAATGCTTGCATTTTTCTTCAGTAGATCAATGCGAGTCTCTCCTGGTTTTTGGGAAGCACCTGCAGTAATAATAATGATGTCTGCGTCTTTGCAGTCGGAGTAATCGCCTGCCCATACTTTAACGCCTCCGGTAAATGGGAGACCGTGGTTCATATCCAGCATTTCGCCGGTAGCCTTATCATGATTCACATCCACAAATACCAACTCGGACGAACGCTGTCTTAACATCAGCGTGTATCCCGTTGTTGTTCCCACCGCACCCATGCCTACAATAACGACACGACTTGGTTTGAGCGCTGCACTGTTTACCATTTTCATATCCTCTCCTTTTTGGGGTATACTTCCATCCATATTAAGGGATAAGCGTGCGAAAAGCGAGCCATGTCTATAAACTTTTTCACATTTCATGTCTTTTTACGGAGGATTTCGTCGAAAACCTGGTTTATGTTTTATACAAGAAACAGATGCACTAAAATGATCGCTGTCTGCTTCCAGAGAGTGGAGATGAACCTTTTCGACATCGTTTGTGGTAGAATAGGAGCAGTGGATTCAGATGAATCGTAAAAACAACATGAATGGACAGGCATGCGCGCCTGCTTATTGGATGAGAGAGGTGGAAACCACTTGCGTTCGCAATGGATCAAAATCGCGCAGACAGCATTGCTGTCTATCGGTATAGCTGCTCTGCTGGCGGCTTGCACCGATTCGGGAGAGACCCCGGTGGCAGAGCCGCCGCAGGAGCAAGAAGATAACGGGAATATGGGCCAGACCTTAACTGTTGTTCCCCCCGCAAACAGTACACAAGCTTCGGATACAGCCAAATATCAAATTCAGACCCGTTTAACCGATTTCCAGTTGCTTAATGGTAACGGTGGATTAGCGTGGGGAGTGACGCGGAACGCCTTGCGTCTGTATTATACTCAGGATCAGGGAAGTACCTGGACCAACATCTCACCTTCGGAAAATGTTCAGTTTCCGGCTAATCCGCAATATGGACAAAGCATTTATTTTGTAGATAGTACACATGGATGGATTGTTCGTGAAGGAATGGGTGGAACAGATACGATGGTGCTGCGCACGAATAATGGTGGAGCGAGTTGGAGTCTGTCCTCCTTATCGAAGACGGATAAAGTGACGGCCATTACATTTGTTTCTCCTGAGAAAGGCTGGATACTGACAACAGTGGATACTTCCATTGGCAAGCAAGACAAGAAATTGTATCTTACCGAAGATGGCGGTATTACCTGGAATCAGATGACTTCGAGTGACGAAGATGGTAAACCAGCATCTGCAGAGATCCCTACACGGGGTTATTCAACTGGGATGACGTTCTCGGACTCGGATCACGGGTTCTTGACCGCTCTAGAGTTCGGTACGCCGAAATTGTACGTTACAGCGGACGGTGGCCAACATTGGAAGTCGGGCCCGTCATTCTTTGACCGAAACAAATTTAACGGATGTGGTAATTTTAACATCAGCTCGCCACAGTTTTTTGGACGGGAAGCTCAAACTGCCTGGATGTCAATATCCTGTTCTCAAGGGGAAAGCACCAAATTCAACGGGTTTTTCACAACAAATGGCGGAGAGAGCTGGCAGTTATCAACGTTCAGTCTGAATAAACAAACCGGAATCAATCGCGGTCTGACTCCTACATTTCTAAATCCCTTGGAAGGCTGGGTCATGCAGAAAGGCAAGACTTATTACACGAAAGATGCCGGCAAGACTTGGAAAGCACTTCCTACAAGTGAAGTACTAGAAAACATTCTTAAAGAGTACCCTGAGATCGTCAAGCTCCAAATGGTTTCTTCGAAACTAGGCTGGATTTTGGTCGAAAATACAGATGCCAAAAGATCACTGTTGCTGCAAACCATAGACGGCGGTGTGCGTTGGAAAGTACTATAATTGCGTTCGAATAAAACGTCTTAAGAAAAGGAACCTACGGGTTTCTTTTCATTTTAATTACTTTGTGAAATAAATCACAATAAATCCCTTCAAATGATGTTATATTGAATTCAAGAAGAGATGGGAGTGATGAACATGAGAACGAATGAACAAGCTCAATTCACGCAGGCGGACGAGTTAACCAGATACATGCTCCAATTATGCTACACATGTGATGATGCCAACCGTTGTACCACCGAGGAAGAAGTCAAAGCCTGCATGGCGAAGCACGCACAGGCAGATGAACCGGAGCAAGCGGATGGTGAAGAAGTCACTCGCGGATTCATGGATCTGATGTACGCGTAGACTCATAGGAAGAATATTAAGTGTTCTGAATATAACAGTCAGATTGTTAGGAAACATCTCCAAGCGGGGATGTTTCCTTTTTGTGCGGATTGACTCTTGCTTATGGAATCAAATCACAAAAGAAATTTATAAGAGAAAGATACATAATTGGTTAAAACATAATAAATCAAAACTATATACTATCACGATCAGAGCCTTTTTTTTGCTTTACTCCTCTTAAAAAGGGCCAATCTACCACGTTAATAGCCTTTTTTTCCTAAATATAGGTTGTAGTTTAGTTGAATATGGTTTTTCGTCCATACACCAAACTAACCACATACGTACGTTAAACTATGTCTATAGGGAGGTGTCCACACGATGAGCAGTTCAGAAGATAAGAAGCGATCTAAGAGAAAAAAGGTAACGGCATATCCTTGCAAATCTAAAAGAAAAGATTGCAAAGTGAAGGTGGCTAAAAAAATAGTTCAGGTAAAATGTCCGCCACCTAAAGTGAAAATTATTACGCCTACGGTCACTGGTCCAACAGGACCACAAGGTACTCAGGGCGCACAGGGAATTCAAGGACAGCAAGGGGTGCAAGGACCACCTGGAGCTCAGGGTCCGGCCGGAGGCCCTCCAGGTCCACAAGGACCTCAAGGTCAACCTGGACCAGCGGGAGCCATGGGTCCACAGGGGCTGGCTGGTCCAGCCGGACCGATGGGCGTGCAGGGTATTCCTGGGGAACAAGGACTTGTGGGTCCACAAGGACCTCAGGGTGTGCCGGGCCCAGCTGGCGCTATTGGACCGCAAGGCTTTCCCGGTGCGACTGGGGCCACGGGCGCAGCTGGTGTTGCAGGTCCAGCAGGTGCCACGGGTGCCACGGGTGCCACGGGTGTTACAGGAGTGGCGGGTCCAGCGGGGCCTACCGGAGTGACAGGCGCAGCTGGAGTGGCAGGTGCCACGGGTGCTGCAGGATTGGCAGGTCCAGCGGGGCCTACCGGAGCGACAGGCGCAGCTGGTGTAGCAGGTCCAACGGGCGTCACCGGAACCACGGGAGTAGCTGGACCAACGGGTGTTACTGGCGCTACAGGAGTAGCCGGAGGGGTTCTTGGATTTGCCGATTTTTTTGCGCTGATGCCTCCAGACAATGCAGCAACGGTTGCTCCGGGCGCGGATGTAAGTTTTCCGCAAGATGGACCTACAAGTGGGACTACAATTACTCGTACAGGACCGAGTACATTTAATTTGGCTGCGATCGGTACGTATCTGGTTTTGTTTCAGGGGAGTATGAATGAAGCTGGGCAACTTATGTTAACACTTAATGGCGCTGACCTCTCCAATTCAGTTGTGGGGCGGGCAACAGGTACAAGTCAGATGCCAGGAATGGCTATCGTGCAAACAACAGTAATTAATACAATACTCACTGTACGCAATCCAGCTGGAGAATCAACGGCATTAACCATGACTCCGCTCGCAGGAGGAACAAGGCCAGTTTCGGCACATCTGGTTATTACTCAATTAGCATAGAGAGGGGGTAGGGTACCTCAACTGGGATAACGTTCATTCATCAAGGCGCTATCCCAGTTGGTGCCAAGGATTTGATTAGGACGAGGCGCATTGATATGTTAATACATATTGGATTTGAATACGAATAACAAGTTCCCTGTTAACGTGCATATATATTACAGAAGACGGGTCAAGACTCCGGCTGTCCTAGGTTTGATGAACGGAGGGGAGAGACATGGGCATTGAATCATCCTGGATGTTTGATTTTTTTGGAACCGTCTTTCCGGTAGTATTTGTCCTGATTATAGGTATCGTTCTTCTGTCGGTAGGGAAAGAAGTATGGAGATGGGGTCGTAATAACTCAGAGCCTCTGCTTACCGTACCTTCACGGATTACCAGCAGGAGAATGCAGATGAGTCAGTCGCACTCCGAACCAGGAAGTACAGCCCGTACGCTTTATTACATCACATTTGAAGTGGAGAGCGGGGATCGTCTCGAATTCAAGGTGAATGGTGATGAGTACGGCTTGTGCGCCGAGGGAGATGAAGGTCGACTCTCTTTCAAGGGAACGCGTTATGTAGGCTTTGAACGCTACAATCGTTTGTATTCAGAGCGTGTACGCGGATAAACCGGCTGGCTTGCGCCATAGTGGCGTAAGCTTTTTTTAATTTCTTTTATGGACAAGCGTTTCTTAATGGGGCTAACGTGTTTTTATATAAGAAGAGACTTTATTCAATTTATGGTCCATATTCGGTGAGTTGATGTAGGCTTATGTAATGAATGGACCATCCCAATAGAGGAGGAAATGATGATGTCATTTACAGATCAAGTCGTGGTTGTAACGGGAGCAGCCCAAGGAATCGGACGAAGTGTAGCTGAGGCCTATGCGGTTGCAGGGGCTAAAGTCGTACTTGCCGACTATCAGGAAGCCGAAGGGGCTGCTGCGGCAGCTTCGATTCGCAATGAAGGCGGAGAAGCCATCTTTGTCCAGTGTGATGTACGTCAAGAGAAGGATATAACAAACCTCATTCAAACGACAATGGATGAATTCAAACAGATTGATGTGCTTATAAACAATGCGGGTGTCTCCAGATGGAAGTCTCCCTATGAGCTAACGCTGGAAGAGTGGGACGATATACTCAATACCAATGTGCGAAGTTGCTTTCTCGCAAGCCGGGAAGCGGCCAAACATATGAAGCACAACGAAAATGGTGGAGCAATTGTGAACATGGCCTCAACACGTGCGTTGATGTCAGAGCCGGAAACAGAGGCCTATGCTGCGTCCAAGGGAGCTATCGTGGCGTTGACACATGCGATGGCCGTATCCTTGGGTAAAGACAAAATTCGGGTCAATTGTATCAGTCCGGGATGGATTGAGACAGGAAATGTGGAGAAATTGAAGCCAGAGGACCATGAACAGCACCCGGCAGGACGTGTAGGTGTTCCTTCGGATATCTCCCGCGCTTGTTTATATTTGTCCGATCCGAGCAATACCTTTGTCACAGGGACCAACCTGATTATTGACGGGGGCATGACCCGAAAAATGATATATGAGGACTAGTACCGGGATTTCTCCGGTCAATTGTAAACTTTTGAAAACATAGCAGAAATAAGCCCAAGTTAAGCACTTGGGCTTATTTGTTTTTGGTAACTCGGTTGCTATAATAAATGTGATTTTACCACAGTACAGGAATGGAGGGAGAATATGTTCGGGACCTCATCCCGGAAAGTGTTTTGGCTATTACTGCTGATTGGAGGGATTATAATGACAGGCTTTGAATCTACTGCTGAGGCTGACGCAGACATAAGAGCAGCCTGGGTATGGCAGGCCAAATCTGTCAGTGATGGAGGAAACGAGCTGCTGGACAATGCAGCTAAACATAAGATTAACAGACTGTATGTGAATGTGGATATGAATCTGTCAGAGGATGTCTATCATACGTTTATATCCAAAGCCAGCAAGGCTGGAATTGCGGTTGAAGCTCTGGGTGGAGATCCGTCATGGGCAGTGAGTGGTCGTGAAGGTCCAATGCTCAAACTGGCGTCCTGGGTAAGTAATTATAACCTCGCTGCAAAGCCGGAAGAGCGATTTGACGCCCTTCACCTGGATATCAAACCTTATGTACTGCCACAGTGGAAAGAAGATGCTAAGCCGCTGGTCCAATCCTGGGTTGTCAATATGAAGCTCTTGCTGGAACAGGTGAAGCAGGCTGGGGCGGTTGAAGTGAATGTCGACTTGCCTTTTTGGCTCGATTCTTATACTGTAACGGGCAGCAGAACTACTGACGATGCGGATAACGAGTCGTTGTCACACTGGTTTATCGGACAATTTGATCATATTACGCTGCTCGCTTACCGTGACAGCGCGCAAGGAAACAATGGAATTATACGTTTGGTAGAACAGGAAATGATGTGGGCGGACGCCAGAAATGGTTCTATTACCGTTGGGGTAAATACCAAGCCTATGCCTGGGGAAGAGTTCACGACGTTTGCCGGAAAAGGCGCTGCGCAATTGGAGAGTGTCATAAAGGAAGTGGCGTCTGCATTCACAGATCATGCTTCCTACGCAGGATCAGCTGTGCATGACATCGTGTACTGGGGGCAGCTGGAGCCAGAGGAAGTACCATTACCGGAGAATCCATCCAATCAACCGGAAATCCGGGGAACCTATATCTGGCAGGCTTCTCAAGTTACGAATGACGGTGGAGATCACATTCTGGAGTTCGCCAAAGAACAAAACATCAATTGGTTATACGTCCGGCTTGATTTGGATCAACCGTACTCCAGTTATCGCAGTTTTGTGAAACGCGCACAGGCTCAAGGTATTGAGGTTCATGCCATGGGCGGCCATCCAATCTGGGGTAAAAAGGAAAATCGGCCACGGATACAGCGCTTGATCGATTATGTGAAAAATTATAACGCCGAATCTGAACCGGATGAACGTTTTAAGGGAATCCATCTCGATATTGAACCATACACCTTACCTGAATGGGAAAATGATCGGGATACGCTGCTGACCGAATGGGCTGCCAATATTGCTTATTTCCATGAAGAGACGAAAAAGGACAGCGATCTCGAAACGAGTGCCGATCTGGCCGTTTGGCTAGATACGTTCCCGTTACCAGGAAGAGACATGTCTGTCAGTGAATACATGATCACAACGCTGGATCACATATCTCTGATGGCATTCCGTAACATCGCTGAAGGCTCCAATGGAATTGCCGACGTCGTCAGTCAGGAAATGAAAATTGCGGATCGTTTGGGTAAACCACTGTTGATCTCGGTGGAGATGAAAGAGAATTTTGAAGGTAGACATATTTCATTTTATGATAAGGGAGCAGCGGAAATGGAACGCCAGCTGGCACTGCTTCCCGATCTGTTAAGCGAGTATAAAGCCTACAAAGGCAATATCGTACATGCTTACGATTACTGGATTCAAGCCAAGCCCTGAGTAGGCAGGTTATATAGGAAATGTTATGTCTCGGGACTTCACATAGGGTGAGGTTCCGGGCTTTTTTTTATGAGAAAAAGATAAAATCGTGTCACCGAATGGGCATCTGCACAATACGATATACGGTGATGAAGAGGTTCAACAAGGGAGGAAACAGGATATGGCTGTTATTAAAGCCAACTCGGAAGACGTCAAGCTGCTCGCTAGACTGATGAGAGCGGAGGCTGAAGGTGACGGCGAACAAGGCATGCTGCTTGTAGGCAATGTGGGTGTAAACCGGGTGCTCGGCGATTGCTTGGATTTCGGTGATATTAGGGACATTAATCGAATGGTGTTTCAGAACCCGGGTGGCTTCGAATCTACGCAAAAAGGATATTTCTACCAACGGGCAAGACAATCGGAAATACGCTTGGCACAGCGTGTCATTAATGGTGAACGCTTCTGGCCAGCCAGCAACTCCCTGTGGTTTTTCCGTCCGGTGGGAGAATGTCCGCCAACGTGGTATGACCAGCAAAATACAGGCCGCTTCAAGGCGCATTGTTTCTTCAGTCCGACAGGCGAAGACTGTCCAACCGTATATTAAATTTTGGGAGGAATCATTATGATTAACCAGCCTTATCAACCAACACAGGTTATGGGCCAACAGGCCAATTCGCAAGTTCAAGGAACATCATATAAAATCGGTAACGGTATGCCGATGATGTCCCCAACACCAGGCATGGTTTCACCTAGCTCCACAGGCGTACCACCGCTTGTATCAAGCGGTGCTCCAATGACACCTACGGGTGGAGTTGTAACCACAACTGCGCCACAGTTTGAACAATCCTACATCGAAAATATTTTACGGCTTAACCTGGGTAAATGTGGAACATTCTACATGACATACGAAGGTAACAAAGAGTGGAATGCCCGCATTTTCCAAGGCATTCTGGAAGCCGCTGGTCGTGACCATATCATCATCAGTGACCCGAACAGCGGAAAACGGATCATGCTTCTGATGGTCAATTTCGACTACGCTACATTCGATGAGCCGTTGTTGTATCAATATCCAGGTGTGATCGGAAACTATCCGCAACAACCGAGCAGACGTTAATCTGTAGGAAAAAAAGAACATAATATAATACGGCCATACAGAGGCTGTCTCGATTGCGGATGTTATTCCGCAAACGGGGCAGCTTTTCCTATATGATGATAAAGAGCATAATCAAATAGAAAATTAAACATAAGCAGAAGTAACCTTTTTCTCAAATCAGGGCACTTAAAGATAAATACATCAAGCAGCAAGCGCACAGGAAGGAGCGAAACATATTGAAGATATGGATCGATGGAGCAATCAAGGGCGAAGCCGAGGCATATGAACAGCTGGTGACGCAATTTCGGGGGATGGCACTGGCTGTCGCCTATCAAAAATTAGGGGATACGTTCCTGGCCGAAGATGTAGTACAAGAGGCATTCACGGAGGCCTTTGCGAATTTGTCCAAACTGGACAACCCTGATGCTTTTCCCGGGTGGTTCAAAGTCATCGTGGAGAGACAGTGTTACCGTCTAATGAGGCGTAAGCAGCATGGCACCGTCCCGGTCCTGGAGATTCAGGATGTAATTCAAGAAGAGGATCAGACTCATAACCCTGAAGAACAGGCTTTGAAAGGAGAGGTGCATCGTATCCTGCGAGATTCGATTTCCATTTTGCCAACTTCCATGCAGCTTGCTGTTGAACTGTTTTATTTTCAGGGCTACTCGCTCAAGGAAATGTCGGAATTCCTCGGGGTTAATGTTCCGGCTCTAAAGAAACGGTTGTATGATGCCAGATCCAGGCTCAGACGTTCATTGCCTGTGGCGGATGTGATTTCAGTATTTAGTGATCTATACGAAGGAGGAAAAGGGATGCTTCACATTATGAATGGTGACCATGCGGCAGATCGATTAAGACAAAGCGGGATTCAAGGTGAAATTCTGGTCTGGCGAGAGCTCTATACATTTGGACCGATAACAAGAAATATGAGGAATGAGAAAGATCGAAGTGGACGTGCACAATATTTGCAGCAGCACTTGGGTATCCCACAGACTGAATATTTGAAAATTAAGGAACTTGAGCAGACGCTTAAGTCATTCCATCAGCACGAAGAGATCGTCCTGTGGTTTGAGTATGACCTCTATGATCAGGCGATGTTATCGTATTTGCTGCACTATTTCAAGGAACAGGACCTGAAAAATACAAAGCTGAATCTGTTATGCATCGATGCCTATCCAGATATTGAACATTTTCGGGGACTTGGGCAACTTACACCCTCACAGATCGGACGTTTATCAGGTACCTGGCATGTGATGGGGGCAGAGGAAATCAAGGCTGGCAGCGATTTTTGGGGTGCGTATGCATCCTCTGACATTCAGTATCACAAGGACTACTTGCTGAAAAATACATCGGTGCTCCCTTTTGCACATGCTGCATTCAAGGCCCACCTGTCCCGTCTGCCTTCTGTATCGAACGGACTGGGCATAATTGAGCAATCCACACTGGAGGCCGTAAGAGAGGGCGTGGATAGCCCTTATCCATTATTCAAGCATGTTGGAGATCAACTGCATATCTTGGGAATGGGTGATCTGGAGTACTGGGCTCATCTGAAGAGAATGACGGAGCAACCTCATGCTTTACTTCAATTAAGCGGTGTACAAGCTTTTCCTAACTTCCAGCAGCATCATGATGAATTCCGTCACGGTGTCTTGTCTTTGACCAAACTCGGTATTCAGGTGCTGAATGGAGAAGCAGATTGGGCACTATTAAGACATGATACATCTTGGATTGGCGGTCTTCAGATCGGCAAAGGGGAAGACACGCCGTGGCGCTGGGACACCGTTAATGGGAACGTAGTGATCCTATAGAGAATGAGTTGGCATCAGAAAGAGAATAAATCAGTAGAAGCAGTAGAGCAAAGCGTTAAGTAAACGTGCTAGCTAATCCTCATTATCCATAAAATCATGAAAAAAGAGTATCCCGCCATGCCTGAGCATGAGCTAGGATACTCTTTTGTTAGTTCACCGTTGTGCTACTTGGACGCATCCAACTTCAATGCAGTTACCATCTTACGGAACACATCCGTATTATCGAGATAGCCGGAGAACAGACGGGACCCTGGTCCCGAGGCATTGATTGGCACATCGTCGAATGTGTGGACTTCCTGGCCTTCATCATGAGGCAAGTTACCCGTGTAGTGAACACCGTCCGGATCTTTGTCCGGGTTAGCGATATACCATGTTTTGTCTTTGACGTTAGGGTCCTGAATGGTAGGGCTGATTGGTACCGGATTAGCAAGATAGTCCTCGTTGTTATCCGGCATATTGCCCCAGCCGACAGCAATCTTCCACTCGGAATCCGGATTATCCGGGAAGCCATCTCCGTTTGCATCCACATACGTCGGGAACTTGGAATCAGCATATGTGCCGATCAATTCACGGAGTTCGTCGCCCGATTTACCTTTGGCGGATTCCGTGTTATACGTTCCGTTGAGGGTAAGGGAATGACCATGGTCGGATGTGACGATAACGAGCGTATCCGGGTGTTTCTTCGCATATTCCTTAACCCGACCAACCGTTTGATCGAATTCAATTGCATCCCATACGGAACGTTCAAAATCCATCGTGTGAGCCTGTTTATCAATTGATGCACCTTCGACCATCAGGAAAAATCCGTTCTTGTTCTGTTCCAGCACCTGAAGGGCTGTGTCGGTCATTTCCATCAACGTTGGCTGATCGGTATCCTTGCCCACAATTTCTGCATTGTTAGGTTGAGTATACTCCCGGTCATAATATACGTTCATGTTGCCTTTGCGGAATAATCCAAGCAATGATTTGGTAGAGGCAGACTTGTCCAGATTCGTTGCATCTGTAACATAGGTATATCCTTCTTTTTTGAACTCCTCCACAATATTGCGTCCATCTTTGCGTTTTCCGCCGTCAGCTGCTGGAAGGAACCACTCCAGTCCACCGCCCAGAATTACATCCGGTCGATTGGCTTCATTCAGATACATGCCGGCGATCGCTTCTTGCTCTCCGCGCTTACGTGTATGTACAGCCATCGCAGCAGGTGTCGCATCTGTCACATCCGCAGTCGTTACAAGGCCGGTAGCCATGCCACGTGTCCGTTTCACCAGCTCAACGATGTTTTCCACCTTCGGATCGTCAAAAGGGTCTGGTGTATTGTCTGGGTAGACACCCTCGGCATTTACAGCTGTTTTGTGACCGGTTGCATAAGCGGAAGCACTATTGGCGGAATCGGTGACGATGGAATCCATGCCAGACGTGGTGACCATGCCCATGGCATCCATTTGTTCCATCTCCAGCCAACCCTTGAATTTGCCTTCGTTAATACCCTTGGATACAACACGTGCGGCGGTACGAATATTGGCACTCATGCCATCGCCGATCATCAGAACGACATTTTTGGCTTGCTCACCGTTTGTCAATGTGGCTGTGTCTTTGGAAGGATCGAACACTTGGTATACGACCCGTGAATATGTACGCTTGCCTGTAGCAGTCGTTTCGGCGGTTACCACGATGGAATCGCTCTCTTTGAAGGCAACATCCCGTATGGTGTATTCTGTACTCAGGTCGGTGCTGGTTGTCCATGTTCCGGACTTGCCGAAGTATTTGTCCGGTGACAAACCATTAACCTGGATTTTAATGTCTTTCGAATTCAGCTTGGCACCGTTCAGCTCAACCCGGAAATCCAGCTTTTGGCCTGCGAGAATCTGAGCACGGTCGATAGGTAAAATGGTAAATGCGGCCGGGGCCGTCTGTAGCTGGGCAGATACGGGTTCAGCATGGACCTGCCAGGGCACTGCTGTGATCGCAACAGCCGCGCTGAGTAGTAGAGCATTCCATTTCATAGCATGATGGCTTTTCAATGTACATACCTCCGGAATCAAAAATTGTTGTTCTATTTGGAAGTATATCGCTGAATGATTAACTGAGCGTAAGAGAAAAGTTAAACCGTACGCAAGAAGATGCATATATTTGTTAGTAAAACGTAAAAAAAACTGCGCATTCGGTACATTTGTTAACGAAATAGCCTGTATGCATCATTTCGTTGTCATAGGACACGGATTGACTGTGTAGTGTAGAATTATATAATAAAAGAAGCATATCCTTGTTAATCGACAGAAGAAGGTGGAGGTGAACGCATTGGGAAGTTGAAACTGCATATGAGCGGCAGAATGGCAAATATCCTACATTTTCGAAGGAGGTGGACCTATTTGCCGAAGAATGACGGCGAATAGGATGATAATTTGAGTGACCCCTTACCGAGTATATTAAATTTATTTTTAATTGCTTTGCTTGTATTGATGAATGGTTTCTTTGTCTCGGCAGAATTCGCGATGGTCAAAGTTCGTGGTAGCCGGATTGAAGCTTTGGTGGAAACAGGTAATAAAAATGCGATTTATGCTTCCAATATTGTACGCAACATGGATGCTTATCTATCCGCGTGTCAATTGGGCATAACGCTTGCTTCACTTGGACTCGGTTGGCTGGGAGAGCCAGCGATTGCTCACCTGTTAGAGCCCATGTTTACTGCATTTGGAATGGGTCCGGTATACGTACACGGTATTTCCATTGCGATTGCTTTTGTTATTATTACGATTTTGCATATTGTACTCGGGGAACTTGCTCCCAAGACGATGGCCATCCGCAAATCAGAGACGATCACGTTATGGTCTGCGGCGTTGCTTACGTTCTTTTACAAATTAATGTATCCCTTTATATGGGCATTGAATGGTATGGCGAACAGCCTGCTGAGAGTGTTTCGCATGGCACCGGCCTCGGAGCATGACTCAGCGCATAGTGAAGATGAAATACGCATTCTGATGAAAGAAAGCAATAAGAGCGGTTTAATTGACAATACTGAATTGGCACTTGTTGATAATATATTTGATTTTACGGCAACAACCGCCCGTGAAATTATGATTCCGCGGACGGAAATGATCTGCCTGAATGCCAATCAGTCCATGCTGGAAAATCTGGAAATTGCCAGTGAAAGCATGCGTACCCGTTATCCGGTTTATAACGGTGACAAAGACCATATTATCGGTTTTATTCACATTAAAGACCTGATGCGATCTCAGCTTACAGATACCATCTCGGTGATTCGGCCGATTCTCGCAGTACCCGATTCCACTCCCATCAGTGACCTGCTCAAGCGGATGCAACGTAGCAAGACACAGATTGCCATCCTGATTGATGAGTACGGAGGAACCTCCGGCCTTGTAACGCTTGAAGACATCATGGAAGAGATTGTGGGCGAGATTCAGGACGAATTTGACCAAGAGCGTCCATCAATTGAGAAAGTGGATGAGATGGAATATTCCATTGACGGCCTCATGCTGATTGAAGAGGTTAGTGAACGCTTTGGGCTGGATATGGACCGGGCGGATTATGATACGATTGGCGGCTGGTTATACTCCAGAGTAGAGGCCATCCCACCAGAAGTGGGGCAATCGGTAGAGTATGGTGGATATGTCTTTGTTATTCAAGAGACCGAACATAAGCGGATTTCACGTGTGAATGTGATTAAGCTGGAACTGATGGTTGAAGGCGAAGGAGCCTGATTCAAGGTATTATTTTTGGAGACAGGAGATCCGGTCTATTGAGAAGCCGTACGGTGGAATATTTCACTGTGCGGCTTTTTGTTTACCCTATAATCGTAGCATGCACGGCTGCAAACAGGGTATAATGGAACGACTTTGCAAGATAGGAGAGGTTGAGATTGAGCTATCGCATTGAGGTTGGATTTACGTCTGTATTTGAATTCATGGCTAGTTTGCATACATATATTTGCCGAAAATCGCATAAAAAGATTGATTTATCCATAGCCTGGGCGCTAGAAACAGAAGGACAGCTAACTCCTGAGCTTGCTGCTGTCTTGCAAAATATGAACGTGGATGATGATTGGAAATGGATGTATCTGCTTGTCTGTTTGCAAGTGGAAGCCGAGGAGCCGGAGGATTTTATTGAATGGTTCAGCCAACGAACAGTGCTTGAACTCCATGACATTTTTAGTCGGTACAGCTTCCCGTATACAGATGATATCGCTGCTTTCCAGACTAAGATGACCTATGTCTTAACCGGGTGGAATGAGCAATATTTTCGCTTGCTTGATCCCGTAATCTTACAACATCTGCGCCAGGAGGTTCTGAACCGCAAGGAACAGTTAAGTCAATCTCCCCAGGAAAAAGTACTCGACGATGCGACCAACGGTTTGATGTTCCGGGACATAAAGGGGCTGGAGAGACTGCTGCTTGTACCACAATTTCATTTTCAGCCGCTAAATGTCATCCTGCATTTTGGGGATACTCTGCTGTGCCATTATTCCTCCAGATTGTATATGGGAGACCATGAGTATATTCCGACCCATCATTTGCGTGTGATTCGCAGCTTGGGAGAGAAGAACCGACTGAAAATCATGCGTTTTCTGCATCAGGGACCGCGTTCGTTCATAGAAATTGTTCGTCACTTGAAGCTCTCCAAAGGAATTACTCATGACCATCTTTCCAAGCTTCGTGGAGCAGGGTTGGTCTATGCTCATTTTGAAGGAGAGAGCCTGGTTGAGTATTCACTTCGTCTTCATGCACTGGAGCAAATTTTACCGAATGTGATGAATTATTTGGAACAATAACGTTTATCAAAATGTGGTTTTTAGAAAAAAAGTATTCCTCTGATACAGCCGTATGTTTGTTGTGGCCGAACTGAAATTTATTCAGGAAATCCGCGCAAAACATACGGCTATTTTATCGCTTTAAAGTGGATATTAATGGGTTTAATATAAATATTTTTTTGTGGTTCTCTATTTACAGAACCGAATGCGGTTCTTATAATAGGGCTTATCGAACTTATACCTTACTAATTTCATAGGAATTATATATATTCTGGATTATTTCGGGAATTAGGAACGGCTGAGCGAGAAAAATATGGATCATTTATGAATTGGGGAGGATTTTATGAGAGTGAAAGGTTTATCCGTGGCATCGTTAATTATCAGTAGTGCAATTGTGTTATCGGCATGTGCTGGAGGTGGGGGAGCAGAGACCACTACTGCTGGAAGCGGGACAACGAATCCGGGTACACAAGCCACTCCGGTTTCAGCAGCACTGGATGCACCATTTCAGGCGACGGACTTGAATCAATTACCTGAGACGGCAAAAAAACGGACGGATACGGTGATTGTGGGACTTACGGATCCCAGCGGGGCTTTCACACCGTACTTCCATCAGAGCGGATATGATGGCAACGTTGCTTCATTGCTTTTTGCTTCGCTTGTGACCGTAGATGAGAAGGGATTGCCTATTCCTGATCTCGCTGAAAGCTGGGATGTGTCCGACGATCAGCGTACATACACGTTTCATCTGAGAAAAGATTCCAAGTTCAGTGACGGCTCCGCGCTCACCGCAGATGATATTGCTTTTACATGGACCATTCTGCATGACAAGTCGTATGACGGTGGATTCGATATTTTCTCCACCAAGGTAAAAGGCGGCAAAGCGTATACCGAAGGAAAGGCAAATCATATTGAGGGTATTAAGGTCATTGATCCGTTAACGATCTCGGTCACGCTGGAACAGCCTAACGCAACTGCTTTGCTTACATTGGGCTCAGAGGTGTTGTCCAAAGCCTACTACGGCAAAGACTATCAATTCGGAAAGCTCGAATACATTAAAAATCTTCATGCAACACCTGTAGGCAATGGTCCTTATAAACTCGAAAAGTTCATTCCGGGTCAGGAAGTCCGATTCGTTGCCAATGAATTCTACTACAAGGGCAAACCGAAAACCGAGCACTTCATATATAAAACATCGGAAGGAGACACCTGGCAGTTTATTGAGACCGGAGAGATCGACTTCACTTCGTTCACGGCTACCCAGGAGAATATTGATAAGCTGAAAAATATCCCATACCTCAACCTTCTGCCTTACACACCAAGTACATACGGATATTTACAGCTCAATCTGGAACATGAACAGCTTCAGGAAAAAGAAGTACGGCAAGCCATTACCTATGGCCTGGATCGTCAGTCCATCTATGTGGACGCCAACCAAGGGGCAGGGGCTGTTGCCAACATCCCGACTTCACCTATTTCCTGGTCATATACGGAGGAAGGTATTAATCCATACGCCTATGATCCGGACAAAGCCAATCAATTGCTAGATGATGCAGGGTGGGTGCCTGGAGCCGATGGCATCCGTGAGAAAAACGGGAAGAAGTTGTCCCTGCATTTCCTCGGAACGAAGAGTCCGGCCACGGATATCTTCATTGCGGTGGCCAAAGAAAACTTTGAAGCGATTGGCGTGCAGTTCCAGCCGGAAGTCTTCGCGGATTTCAACTCACTTGTATCCAAAGTAGAGGGCGGCGATTATGACGTGGCTTCCTTCTCTACACCGATGTTAACGGATCCTTCGGACGGGGTGCTGCAATTTGTGGATGGTGAGCTGAAGGGCTACGACAATCCCAAAGTGAAAGAGCTGTACAACAAAGGTCTGGCTACGACAGACATTGAGGAACGCAAGGCAGTATACAAAGAGTTGTATCAGTTGCTCAACGATGAGCTGCCTGTCATTTTCACCAGTTACAAAAAAACAGTCTATGCCTATAACGGTCGGATCGATGGGCTCTCTGTCAGTCCATACCGCGGGATTGCAACCAGTTTGCCGGAATGGTCTCTGAAATAAGCGGTGGTATGAATTAAGAAACATCAATACCGAAATAAACAAAACGTCCCTTGTGTTTGCGATGTCGCAGATGCAGGGGACGCATTGATAAGGAGCCTGATATGAGCACTTACATTGTGAAACGGATGACATATATGGTTCTTATTTTGCTGGCCGCTTCCGTTCTGATTTTCAGTCTGTACGCACTTACCCCTGGCGACTACATCTCCAGCAACATTAAGCTGAGTCCTGAGCGCAAGGCCGAACTTCGCGAATTATATGGACTGGACAAGCCCGTTATCGAACGATATCTCATCTGGATGAAAAATGCTGTACACGGGGACTTCGGATATTCATTGGCACAACAAAAGCCAGTGCTCTCGCTGTTCAACGAATATATCTGGAATTCATTCCTGTTAGCTGTGGTGACTACGTTCCTGACCTGGTTTATCGCGGTTATTATCGGTGTGATCGCTGCCTATAAGCAGTACTCGTGGTTCGATACCTTCGTGATGATAGGCATATTTGCAGCCATGTCCGTGCCATCCTTCTTTATCGGATTGTTTTTGATTAAACTGCTGGCGGTTGACTTAAAATGGTTGCCTCCAGGCGGCATGATGACTACAGGAAGTAATGCCACCGGTCTGGCCTATGTCAAAGAGGTGATTCAGCACATGACCTTGCCTGTAATTGTCATGACCCTGCTCGGGGTAGGCTCACTTACCCGTTACTTCCGCAGCAACATGATTGATGTGATCAAGCAGGATTATATTCGAACAGCGCGAGCCAAGGGTTTAAAAGAAAGCAAAGTGTTATATACCCATGCCTTGCGCAATGCTCTTTTACCTGCAATTACACTGATTGGATTCGAGCTGCCGTCCTTATTCGGCGGTTCACTGATTATTGAGAAAATATTCAGCTGGCCCGGTATCGGCCAGTTATATATGCAGTCCTTCTCACTGCGTGATTATCCGCTGCTGATGGGCTTTACCATGTTTATCGCCATCCTGACCGTCATTGGAACGCTACTGTCTGATGTGCTCTATCACATCGCAGATCCGCGTGTCCGTTTGCAATAGGGGGCTATGAAAATGACAATCTCTTCATCGTCTGTAACGAGAAATGCCGCAGAAGCTGCCTTACCTTTAAAGGTTCCTACCAAGTCTTCTTTATGGAAATTGTCGCTCCGAAGACTGCTCAAGAACAAACTTGCCGTTGGCGGATTCATCGTGGTTTTGTTGATGTTTGTGGCTTGTTTCATTGGACCGCTGTTCTCACCTTATACCGATAACAAGATCAATATGGCGGCGATGAAACAAGGTCCAGGCATTCATCATTGGCTTGGTACAGATGCGCTTGGTAGGGATGTGCTTACCCGTGTGCTGATGGCTGGTCGTATCTCGCTCACTGTTGGTTTGGCTTCCATGGTTCTATCCGTATTTATCGGCTCCTTGCTTGGAGCCATCGCCGGATATTATCGTGGCATTGTTGATCAGGTCATTATGCGGATTGCCGACTTGCTGCTTACGATTCCGGGATTGCCGCTGCTGTTCATTTTCGGCGCGTTGTTATCGGATTGGAAAGTTCCACCGGATTCCAGAATGTATATCGTCATGCTGATGCTCAGCTTTGTCAACTGGCCCGGTATGGCCCGAATGGTACGGGGACAGATGTTAAGCTTGCGGGAGCGTGAATTCATGCAGGCTGCTGTTGTTCTTGGCTTGCGTGACCGTCGCAAACTGTTTCACCATCTTCTGCCCAATATTGTCCCGCTGCTCATCGTCATGGCGACTCTGAATATCGGCGGGTCCATTCTCAGCGAGTCGGTACTCAGCTTTTTTGGACTGGGTGTCATGCCGCCAACGCCTACATGGGGCAATATGATCGATGCGGCCAACAACATGATTGATTTTCAACAGCATCCGTGGTTATGGATTCCGCCAGGGCTGTCCATTTTCGTGACCGTTATTGCGATTAACATTTTTGGTGATGGTCTTCGAGACGTATTAGATCCCAAACAGAAGAGAAGGTGAGCACGCCTCATGCAAAATATGATTGAAATTGAACAACTTGAAACTCATTTTTACTCAGAAGAAGGCAATGTCAAAGCCGTGGACGGCGTAAGCCTGAATGTACGTGAAGGGGAGACGGTGTGCATCGTTGGTGAATCAGGTTGCGGCAAAAGTGTAACCGCCATGTCGATTATGGGATTGATTGAAGAACCGGCTGGCAAGGTAGTAGGAGGTGTGATCCGTTTTGATGGACGGGATCTGCTCCGTGAAAGTAAATCTTCGCTGCGTGCCATCCGGGGCAATGACATCTCCATGATTTTTCAGGAACCGATGTCCTCGTTGAATCCCGTGCTGAAGATCGGTGAGCAATTAATGGAGCCGCTGATTGTACACTTGAAAATGAGTAAAAAGAAGGCTCGTGCCAGAGCGGTTGAGCTGATTGCCGAAGTTGGTATTTCACGACCGGAACAGATTGCAAACAGCTATCCGCACGAACTGAGTGGAGGTATGCTGCAGCGCATTATGATTGCCATTGCCATCTCATGTAACCCGAAACTGTTAATCGCGGATGAACCAACCACCGCACTGGATGTGACCATTCAAGCGCAGATATTGGATATGTTACAACATATCAAGTCCCAGTCAGGAACCTCCATTCTGATGATTACGCATGACCTTGGCGTTGTAGCCGAAATGGCGGATTATGTCGTTGTAATGTATGCAGGCAAAGTGGTGGAAGAGGGGGAAGTTGTGCAATTGTTCGAGTCTCCCAAACATCCATATACCCAGGGATTACTACGCTCCAAGCCGATTATCAATCAACGACAGGACGAATTGTATTCGATACCCGGACATGTACCTGATCCACTATCCTTAAAAGATTCCTGTCATTTTGCTGATCGTTGTGAGCACTGTATGTCGATATGCACCACGCAAATGCCTACGCTGAAGCAGCTTGGGCCCGGACAGAAGGCTGCATGCTGGCTGTATGAGGAGGCATTGAGTCATGTCTGAACCTCTATTGGAAATCGAACATCTCAAAACCTATTTTCCTGTGCGCAAAGGTTTATTGAATCGTACAGTAGCCCATGTGAAAGCAGTCGATGATATCAGCATCACAATCCATGAAGGCGAAACGTTTGGATTAGTGGGTGAATCCGGAAGTGGCAAGAGCACCGTTGGAAGAACGATCGTGCGCTTAACGGAAAAAACGGAAGGACAGATTCGTTTTCAAGGTGTTGACTTGCATCAGTTATCTATGCAGGAAGTGCGGAAGATCCGTCCGCAGCTTCAACTTATTTTCCAGGACCCCTACAGTTCACTGAATCCGCGCATTCGCATTGGTGATGCGATCGGGGAGGCTGTATTGGATCACGGATTGGCTACCGCAAGCGAGGTTCGTGATCTCGTCAAGGAGGTACTCGGAGCCTGCGGATTGTCATCTTATCATATTGATCGTTTTCCCCATGAGTTCTCTGGTGGTCAGCGACAACGGATTGGGATTGCGCGAGCTTTGATCTTAAATCCGAAACTGATTATCGCAGATGAACCGGTATCAGCACTGGACGTGTCTATCCAGGCTCAGATTATCAACCTGTTCAGACGACTTCAGCAAGAGCGTGGCCTTGCTTACTTGTTTATTTCGCATGATCTGAGTGTGGTGGAACATCTGTGTGACCGCATTGGAGTGATGTATCTGGGCTCCATGGTCGAGACGGCCTCCAGAGATGAGTTATTCGGCAATCCACTGCATCCGTATACGAAAGCGCTGCTATCAGCTGTACCTGTGCCGATTCCCAAATTGAAACGGGAACGAATTGTGCTTAAAGGGGATATCCCCAGTCCGGTGAATCCGCCAACTGGATGCAAGTTCCATACACGTTGTCCATGGGCAGAAGATATCTGCAAGCAGCAAATTCCAGCGTATCGGAACTTTGGAGCGGATCATTTTGTAGCCTGTCATTTGGTCTGAGGCATGTGAGAATAATTTCATATCAACGTTATCTTATGGATACGGAATGGAATTATTTAGGTTTCATCCATTCAGTATGTATTTACCCGATGATGCATCAGAGAACCAAAAGACGCTGCCGACATGTAAGTCGGAGCGTCTTTTATTTTTTTGAAACCTTCTAACCACTACATCCGTTTAATACTTACACAAAATCAAATTTGGAAAATGAAGGGTGGATACCTATGCGGAAAATAAGAATAACGTCCATGTTGAAAGTCATGATTGTTGCAGCACTATCGGCACCCATAATTCTTGCTATACCAACCGCCGGGGTAGCTGTCGCCAGTCCAAGTATCCAGCCTCACGCGCTTACTCCACCACCACCGCCCTTGGAACCAAGTGTTAATATGTTGTCTTCCCCAAATTATATTTATCAGGCAGAGGGGACGGTTACACCTGGAGGGGGGCTGACTGCGGTTGTAAATACAACAACAACGACCTTCTCGGAAATGAAATCGCTGCAAGTCGATTATCGACTTGAGCGCTGGACGGGATCGGCCTGGATACTCTATCAATCCGGTTCCAAGAAGAAATCGCAAACGCAGACCCTGAATGCCCAATCGAACTGGACCGTTATAACCGGATATTACTATCGGGTTGTCAGTCTTCATACGGCCAACGATGGGGTCAAACCTGAGACGACAACACATATTTCAAACAACGTATTATTTTAATTTATTTTTGAGTACTACCTGGAAATTTTTGTTCCTGCAGGTCATTGGCAATGGCAATCATCTCTTCTTCCGAGACGGTTCCGAATAAGCTCATGTTGACAGAACCCATCATCCATTGAAAGGTATTATAGGGGGGACCGAGGTACATAAATGCATCGCTGCCATCAGCCAATTTGACGATACTTGTTTCGCGAAGCATGGGCCCCTCAATGACCTGACCAGGCGAAACATAGGCATAATCAAACTGAATGACTTCTTCTTCACCATTTTTGCCTTCGCCGCTATAACGAACCCTCATTCGTTGAGATTCGTAATAATCTTCCGGATTGACGGGATTGAGGGTATCCAGCATGAGCTCAAATTTGATCTTTGTAAACCGCTCGGGAATCGCTTTTGATAACAAAAAATCACCCATAAATCCCGAGCGTGCTATTTCCTTGGTTACAACAATAGGTTCAAGTAAATGTGATGTCTCATAGAAGGGGAGAACAATATCTTCATCCTCTTCTGGTTCGTCTCCAGAATAGAATTTGGGAGCTTCATTAACTCCTCGTTCAGGAGGTGGAGGCGTCTTGGCAGTCGACGGATCGGCGCCTAGTTGGGTGGTACGATCCTCAATAACAATGGATTTCATCCCATTGCCCCAGTCCTTGATTGATTGTACAAAAGGGGAGACGGCTTGCGTCCCGGTTGGCATACTGAAGATGACGGCGCCGATGGTCACGGACGCAGCAACAATGACGGACAAACGTATGGTGCGCATTCTTTTCTTGCGTACGCCAACCCGGTCAATCTCCTTTTGAACTTGGAGCCAGGATTGGCGCATGGATTCGGTGTTGGAAGCAGGGGTGGCAGATACAGCCTGATGGAAGGCTTCGTCAAAAGCCATATCAAACGCGGCATCGAAAAAATCGTCTTCCAGCTCTGAATCGAATGAATCAATATGCTTATCGGACTTGCCTTTGCTCAATGCTTCCACCCCATTCCTTATGTAATTTCTTCTTGATACTTCCGCGGGCTCTGAACAAACGTTGCTTCACAATTTCTTCGGATGTATCAAGCAGATCGGCCATTTCCCGATAGGAAAGACCCTCTTTCCAGCGCAGCTCCACGAGTACACGGTATTCCGGCTTAAGCTGTTCCAGATAGAACTCGATGGATTCCTGCATCATTTGAGTCTCCACCGTGCTCTCCACGGAAGCTGCCGTCTGATTAATTGTCTCCATATCTATAAAAACACTATCCGTATCCAGTTGGTTACGGTTATTTTTATTTTTTCTCAGATAATTAATGGCGGTATTCCGTGTGACAACCTTCAGCCAGGCTTTCAGCTTGACTTCGTTGTCAAAGAGAGGTTTGTTTTTAATGATTTTGATAAAAGCTTCCTGAATGATATCTTCTGCTGCAGCACGTTCTTTGATGATGTAAACGATGAGACCATGTACCATATTATAGTATTCGTAGTACACTTCTTCTTGAAGCTGAGGGCCCAAATTATGGAAATCTGAGGCTAAGAGTAATTGGAGCCGATTGGCCATGATGTTCTCCTTTCTGGTGAACAATCCACAAACATTGGTATCATTTCATTTTACAACATTATATGGAAGCGATACAATGGGAGGTTAGTCCGACAGAAGCAGAAAAAGTATAGCCGAAATAGAGAGAGGCCGCCTCACTAACCAGTAAATTATGGTTAGTAGGGCAGCCTCTATGTGTTATTTAATAATCGTAGAATAACAGATACAAATGGCTTAGAAAGCCCAATCGCCGTTCAGGAAGATGGCTTCACGCTCGCCATTCGCTGTAACACCGTAAATGTTCGTTTCCGGCGATCCCATCATGAAGTCCACATGTGTAATGCTGGAGTTCATGCCGCGAGCTGCAAGCTCTTCGGTTGACATGGTTTTGCCACCATCGATATTGAAAGCATAGGAACTGCCGATAGCGAGGTGACAAGATGCATTCTCATCATATAGCGTTGTGTAATAGAGAATACCACTTTCCGAGATTGGAGAATGGAAGGGCACCAAAGCGACTTCACCGAGATAATGCGAACCTTCATCCATTTTAATGAGTCTTTCAAGGGTATCTTGACCTTCTTCGGCGTGGAAATCAATGATGCGTCCGTTCTCAAATGTAAGGGAGAAGCGATCAATGATACTTCCGCCATAACTGAGTGGTTTGGTACTAGACACTTTACCGTTTACCCCATATTTAGCCGGCGCGGTGAATACTTCCTCTGTCGGAATGTTGGCTACAAAACGAGTACCTTGTTCGTTAATGCTGCCAGCCTGCGCCCAAATGTGCCCTTCAGGAAGATCAACGGTAAGGTCGGTTCCCGGAGAAACAAAATGTAGCGTTTTATATTTTTTGCTATTTAGGGCAACTGCTTTGTGCTCCAAACGCTCAATATGCTGCTCCCAAGCCGCTACAGGATCTTCCAGATCGGCTCTTACAGCAGCAAAAATGGCTTCCCAGAGCTGTTTCATCTGCTCGGCAGGGGGCAGGTCAGGGAAGACTTTGGCGGCCCAATCCGGCGAAGGACAGGCTACTCCTGTCCAACTCATTTTGTCTGCCTGCTGATACTGACGGTATTTGGACATCGCCTGACCGTATGTACGCTGATGAGTGGAAATGCGTTCTGGATCGATGCCTTTTAGCAGGTCTGGGCTGGATGACAATATGGTCAAGAACGCAGCATTGTTCGCTGCCAGCTCCTCAAGTTCAGCGGCATGCCATTTCGGTGCATCTTGGAAAGAGTCCTCAGGCGCCATTTCAAAGCGCAGCCGATTGACAGTTTCGTCTCCATATTTGACGATGACTTTCTTTGCTCCGGCCTCGTAGCCTTTACGCACCAACAAACGCACGAATTCAGCTGTATCAATCATCGCGCTGATAACGAAGATTTGTCCGGGCTGAACGTTGGCTCCAACTTTTACAGCCAGTTCAGCATAACGATCCAGTTTTTGTTCAAAACTCAACATATCATGTTCCTCCATATCATGAATGCCCCGCATACGCAGGAAAAGAGAGGAGTGACCCTCTCTCTCATTTACATCGTCTAAATTAGAAAGCCCAGTTGCCTTGCAGGAAGATTGGCTCTTCGCTGCCTTCGGAAGTGACACCGTGAATGTTCATTTCTCCTGATCCAATCATGAAATCCACATGAGTGAGACTGGAGTTCATGCCATGGCTGATCAATTCATCCTTGGACATCGTTTTGCCGCCTTCCAGACAGAAGGCATAGGCGTTACCGATAGCCAGATGGTTAGATGCATTTTCATCAAAGAGGGTGTTGTAGAACAAAATATTCGTATCCGAAATTGGTGATTGATGTGGAACGAGAGCTACCTCGCCCAGATAATGTGCGCCTTCATCCATTTCAATCAAGCTTTTCAATGAATCAAGTCCTTGTTCAGCAGTATAATCGACAATTCGACCATTTTCGAAAGTGATGGAGAAGCCGTCGATCAGATTGCCACCATAACTCAGTGGCTTAGTGCTGCGAACTGTACCGTTAACTCCGGTTTTCAGTGGAGCGGTGAACACTTCCTCTGTAGGCATATTGGCAACGAAGACGTGTCCCTGCTCATTAATGCTTCCACCGGATACCCACAGATGACCTTCAGGAAGCTCGATCGTCAGGTCTGTGCCAGGGGCAGTATAGTGAAGTTTTTTGTATTTCTTCTCGTTAAGCAGATCAGCACGGGAGTCGAGATTCAGCAAATGTGTTTTCCATTCAGCGACAGCATCCTGCTCACCAATGCGAACGGTTTTGAAGATGACATCCCACAACTTATCAATTTGCTGCTCAGCCGGAAGATCAGGGAATACTTTGGCTGCCCACTCAGGGGAAGGAACTGCCACAATGGACCAGCTGAATTTGTCTGCCATCTGATAGGAACGATATTTCTCCATCGCTTTACCGCGAACTTTCTGACTAGTCACGATGCGTTCTTGAGGAACACCGGCAAGCAGGTCCGGATTTTCTGCAATAACATGCAGAATGGCGGCACCTTCTTCTACGAGTTCAGTCATTTCCCCTGCAAACCATTTTGGTTCAATGGAGAAGGATTCCTCTGGTGCGAGATCATAGTGAAGACGTGTAATTACCTCATCACTCCAGTTTACTTTGACCAACTTGGCACCTGTGCCATAAGCGGCTTTGACGATCAGGCGCACAAAATGTGCTGCGGAAATGGGTGCGTTTACGACGAGCGTCTGCCCAGGATGGACATTGACACCCACTTTGACTGCCAGTTCGGCATATTGTTGTAAATTCGTTTCAAAATTGTTCATGCTATTTGTTCCTCCTGTTTGGTATAATGTCGTAGCTGTTTGTTATTATAGTCCTCATTACAGGTATGTAAGGAGTCAGTAAGGTTCCCTCATTGAATAAGGTATACGTTGCTACGATATATATTGTACAATTAACCAATAATAATTACCAAACTAGGTTTACCATAAATTGTGGAGACCTGCAACTGAAGAGAGATTAAAGGAGAGAACGATTGTGAATATTGAGATTATTCGTGCAGAGATGCGTCGTGAAGATGAGAAGAATTATGTAGGAAATACGGTTTTTCGTGCAGAAGGCGAAAAGTCAGTTTATGAGATTACGTTTATGAGCAAGAACGGCAAGGATTGGGACTATAGTCTGCATTTCACTGAACAATCCGGTGATGAAGATGAATTGCTGCGTATGGACGAGCTGCTTGAAAACGATGATGATATGTACAATCAACTGCTTGATGCGGCACTGGATGCTTACCCGGCATAATAGGACCGAGAGGTTCTTGTTCTAATATGGAATGTAGCTGATTATACTAGACGGTGTATGCCTGAAACAGGGCGTCCACCGTCTATTTTATTGGGAATAAGGAATAGTTACTCCAGAAAAGGGAAGTCTATGACAGATGAATGGAACCAGAGAGACAATCCGCCTGAATGGGAGGTAACCGTGAATGGCATCTGACAATCTGATTACATCAGGAATGACGGGACTTGAAGAAGTCGCGCACGATATCCTCAGTCTGCGTACACTGTTCGTTAATGTTGTGTTCATCGGGGAGCCTGGAAGCAGGAACTGGGTGCTCGTGGACACTGGAATGGCCAGTTTCACTGATCAGATTCTTCATGTTGCAACTGAACGCTTTCCTGGTCCACCGTCTGCGATTATTTTGACACATGGTCATTTTGATCATGTAGGGACCGTCATCGAACTCGAACAATTCTGGGGTGTCCCGGTGTATGCACACCCACTGGAACTGCCTTATTTGACAGGTGTGAAAGATTACCCTCCGGCGGACCCTACTGTAGGTGGCGGTTTGATGGCACGGCTGTCATTTGCTTATCCTAATGAAGCTATTAATCTCGATGATCGGATATTCAGTCTGCCGGATGATCATTCAATCCCAGGTGTTTCTGGATGGGAATGGCAGCATACTCCCGGTCACACACCGGGCCATGTATCGCTATTTCGAAAAGAAGACCGTATCCTGATTGCGGGAGACGCGATCGTCACTGTAAAACAGGAATCGCTCTGGAGTGTGCTGCTTCAGGACAAACAGTTGCACGGTCCACCTGCCTATTTCACGACGGATTGGCAAGCGGCTCATCGATCAGTTCAGCTTATTCGACGACTGGAGCCCATAGTTGCTGTTACCGGGCATGGTCATTCCTTAACCGGAGAAATGCTGAGAGATTCGCTGGAGCGACTCGATCTTGATTTTGAACAGACCGCCGTTCCGGATCACGGCAAATATGTGGATTAATAGAGCCGATGCCATACATGGGTATTCCATTGAAATCAGGAATGATTTCAGTACGGCAACATAAGGGGATGGAGACAGCCACGGAGCATCGTAGCTGTCTTTTTTGTCGTTCTATCATGAATTTGTTCTCTATCATAGATTGGTATTTTGTGCGCGGTCATGATATAGTCGAGCCGTATAATATAACCTTAGTATGCAGGAGGTACATATAACGATGACACAGCAAAATGCAGCTTTCGAAGAACAATTTGGAGGTATACCAGCCGTCTGGCTTCGTTTTAATCAATTCGAAGCAGCTGTTATTCCGAGCGTGGGTGCCAACCTTGTTGCTTTCCGTGATACAGAGCAGGGATTCCGTTATTTGCGTGAGCCAGACCAGGAACATATGGACGAGTTTATGGCTGCACCTGCCGTTTACGGTATACCGATTCTTTCTCCACCAAATCGCTATGAGGATGGTCGATTCCCTTGGAACGGCGAAGTCTATCAACTACCTTTAAACGAACCAGCTACAGGCAACCATCTGCATGGATTTCTGCATGATGCCGAGTGGAAGGTTGAGGGCTACGGATCTAACGAGCTAGAGAGTTATGTTTTGCTTAGTCAGGAAGTGAAAGAAGGACATGTGTTCTACAAATACCTGCCATTCACCTTTACAGTGACACTCCGTTATTCGCTGAGTAGTCTGGGACTTCAGCAGCAATTGAATGTCCGCAATAACGGGAAGGAACGTATGCCGAATTTGTTCGCATTCCATACAGCCATTAGCGTACCTTTTGCACCTGAAAGCCATGCATCCGATTACACGGCCAAAATAACGATTGGTCAGCGTCGTGAATTAAATGAACGTTCTTTGCCTACGGGACAATTTCAACCGCTTACACCAGAGGAAGAGCAATTAAAGGGTGAGGGTGTTAGTCCGTTTTTTGCAGCCATGGACAACCATTACACTGCAGAACCGCAGAATGGGCGAAACTATATGGAGCTTACCGATCATCGTACCGGTGACAAGTTGCTATACGATGTAGGCACGTCATACAAGCACTGGATGATCTGGAATAACAATATGACTGGCGGATTCTTCTGTCCTGAGCCACAGATGAACCTGGTTAATGCCCCGAATGTACAAGGCATTCCTGCTGAAGAGATCGGTCTGATTGGTCTTGAGCCGGGCGAATTATTTGAGCAAACCAGCCGTCTTTATCCGATTAAACCGCAAAAATAAATACTCGGACATTTTGCGTCACGCTTACATTTTTGTCGAAAAGGTGAAAACCGGTCAGGCAATCATGTATAATATGACAAGATACACAAGCTTTGCTCATAAAAGCATTTTGCATAAAGCCCAAAGTTAATTTTGGAATCAACAGATGCAAGATGCTGTGAAGAAAAGAATGTATACGTATTTTTGTAGAGACCCAAACCATCTTTTTGGAGGAGGAAAAGCAAGTGGAATACCGCATTGAGAGAGATACGTTAGGTGAAATGAAAGTACCAGCCGACAGGCTGTGGGGAGCTCAAACGCAGCGCAGCAAGGAGAACTTTCCGATTGGTCGCGAGCATATGCCGATGGAAGTTGTACGTGCTCTTGCCATATTGAAAAAAAGCGCTGCTGCCAGTAACCATAAATTAGGTAAATTATCCGCTGCCAAATCGGATGCAATCGCTTATGCTGCTGATGAAATTATTGCAGGCCGAATTGATGATCATTTCCCGCTCGTGGTATGGCAGACGGGTAGCGGAACACAGTCCAACATGAACGTAAACGAGGTCATTGCCAATCTGGGTAACCAGCTGCTGGAACAAAAGGGCAAGGAAGAACGTCTGCATCCGAATGATGATGTGAACATGTCCCAGAGCTCCAATGATACATTCCCAACGGCTCTGCATGTTGCAGGTGTACTTGCTGTTGAAGATCAGCTCTTGCCGGCAATCGCGGTGCTGAAAGCCACTTTTGCAGACAAATCGGAACAATTCAAAGATATTATCAAAATTGGACGTACTCATCTTCAGGATGCAACGCCAATTACACTCGGTCAGGAGATCAGCGGCTGGGAAGCGATGCTCGATAAGAGTGAACGCATGATCCGGGATAGTGTTAATTATATGAAAGAACTCGCAATTGGTGGTACAGCTGTGGGAACCGGAATTAATGCACATCCTGACTTTGGTGATTATACAGCCAAAGAAATTGGCAAGCATACCGGCAAGGATTTTGTATCCGCTCCAAACAAATTCCATGCGCTTACAAGTCATGATGAAGTGGTCTACGCTCACGGTGCAGTTAAAGCGCTTGCAGCTGACTTAATGAAAATTGCCAATGATGTTCGCTGGCTGGCTAGTGGCCCACGAAGTGGTCTGGGAGAGATTCGTATTCCAGAGAACGAACCGGGCAGTTCCATTATGCCGGGTAAAGTGAATCCAACCCAGAGCGAAGCGATGACCATGGTGGTTACGCAAGTGATGGGGAACGATGCGGCGATTGGCTTCGCGGCAAGTCAGGGTAACTTCGAGTTGAATGTGTTCAAACCGGTTATTATCTATAACTTCCTGCAATCTGTTCAGCTTCTCGCTGATTCCATCGTTGCATTCAATGATAAGTGTGCGGTGGGTATTGAGCCTAACCTCAGTCAGATAGAACATAATCTGAATAATTCGCTTATGCTGGTTACTGCTCTTAATCCGCACATCGGTTATGAGAATGCAGCCAAAATTGCCAAGCTTGCGCATAAGGAAGGACTGTCTCTGAAAGAAGCCACTTTGCAGACAGGTCTGCTTACGGAAGAGCAATTCGATCAGTATGTTGATCCAGCGAAAATGATTGCCCCGAAAGCCTAATCAATCATTATCATGCGAACTTCATTCTAATAAACAAGCGACCTGCATCCGCAGGTCGTTTTTTAGCTCGTGAGGTTTCGTGAACTAATACTTGTCAGTCTATACGTATACATATAAACTACATATGCGACTGTTTTTTTAATCGATCGGAATTGTTTATTTCATTGGAGGTTTCTGCGTTGTCGAAAAAGAGAAGATTCACGATACGCTCCAAAATTCTATTGGGCTATCTAGTGGTTGTGTTGTTATTTGGTGCTGTGTTGCTGGTGTTATCTGCCCAAATTGATGCATCGCAGAAGGAAATCGATTTTATCAGCCACCACGACCTGGAAGTGCATAACCTGACCAACGCAATTGAGAAAAATGTTCTGAATATGGAAACAGGACAGCGGGGATTCATGATTACCGGGGAAGAAAGTTATTTGGAGCCATACACCCAAGCAATGACCCAATGGAACTCCAATTATGCCCAACTGTATGAGCTGGTTAGCGATAACCCATCCCAGCAGAAGAGCCTGGAGAACATCAAATCACATATTGTCCGCTGGATTGATGTTGCCGGAACAGCCTCGGTAGCCCTAAAAAGACAAGGGGATCAGGAGAAAGTTATTGATTTTTTCCATTCCGATCCGGGGAAAAGCGAAATTGATCTGTTACGGTCCCAGTTTGAAACCTTCCGCAACACAGAGATGGGCCTTACGGAGAGTCGGGTGACTGAGCTCGCCGAACGAAGCTCCACACTGCTTACGATTATGTACACCTTATGGGCTGTCGTTGCTGGACTATCTGTTGCCGCAGCGCTTGTCATTTCGGGTAATATCGTCAAAACCCTGCGTGAAGTCAAACAAACCATCACTGACATATCCCAAGGCGGCAATCTTACACAGCGTATTGTTGTCCGAACACATGATGAAGTCGGTGATTTGGGCCAAGAGACCAATATATTGCTGGACACGGTACAGGAACAGAATCGACTTAAGGATCAGGTCGCCAACATCGCCACGCTCCTACAGAACCCTACGAGCCTGGAGGGACTGTCACGCTTGTTCCTAAACCAGGTCGCGATCCTGTTAGAAGCCCCGTATGGCGTGTTATATGCGATGAAAGAGAATCGTCTCATTCGTGTAGCTGCGTATGCAGCAGATGGCGAGAAAGAGCGTTCCCTTGGTAAAGTGTCCGTTGCACCGGGTGAGGGATTAGTTGGTCAGAGTGCAATTGAGAAGCGGGTTCTGCAAATGAACGACTTGCCTCAAAATTATATTCGTATCTCATCGGGTCTTGGTGATGCGTCAGCTGCATCACTCACGGTAGCCCCTGTGGTATTTGAAGGTAAAACGATAGCTGTAATCGAACTGGCTTCCATGAAGCCAATCGAATCTAAGGAAACAAAGCTGCTAACCGAACTGATCGAAATCTTCGGGGTGTCGCTTCATTCCACCGTCACACGCATGGAATTACAGCATTTGTATGATGAATCCCAGGTACTGAATGAAGAATTGCAGACACAATCAGAGAAATTGCAGGCACAGACCGAAGAGATGGTGTCTCAGACGGAAGAGTTACATATGCAGACAGAAGAACTGCACATGTTGAACGAGCGTCTGGAACTGCAGAAAAATGCGGCTGAGACCTCTGCCAGTGAACTTGCAGAAGTAGCGGATCAGTTACGGACAAGCTCTGGTTACAAATCTGAGTTCCTGGCGAATATGTCGCATGAACTGCGTACTCCGCTGAACAGTATGCTGATTCTGTCCGAGATTTTGGCTGAGAACAAGCATCAGCACTTAAACAGTGAAGAACAGAAATATGCTTCGGTGATCCATGCATCAGGCAAGGACCTGTTGAATCTGATTAACGATATTCTCGATCTTTCCAAAGTGGAGGCCGGGGAGATGGAAGTGGACTTGGATGATGTCTATCTTGGAAGCCTGCCCGAAGCGATGAATCAATATTTCCTGAAAACGGCTGAGCAAAAAGGAATTGATTTCCGTATTCAGCTTCAAAGCCCTCTGCCGGAAACGATTTTTTCCGACGAGATGCGGTTACATCAGATTCTGAGAAATTTGCTTTCCAACGCATTCAAATTCACCAATGAAGGAGAAGTGGCCTTAACTATTTCCAGAGTGAGTCTGTCCAATCCTGAAGGGAACGGAGCAGAGACGGATGTTATAGCTTTCTCGGTTAGTGATACCGGAATTGGTATTTCGGAGAACAAACTGCTGCAGATCTTTGATGCGTTCAAACAGGCCGATGGAGCCACAGCTCGAAAATACGGTGGAACCGGACTGGGACTGTCGATCTCTCAATCCCTTGCCAATCTGTTGGGAGGATCAATCTCGGCAACGAGCCGCGAAGGACAAGGAAGTGTCTTCACCCTATTCCTCCCGCTTAGAAGGGAAGAGCCTGAGGTTATGCAGAACTCCAGATTGTTCTTGAATGAGGTTGCTGTGACTGCTCCTGAAATAAACAGTGCTTCAGGAATGAATTCAACCAAAATCGAGATGTTGCTGACTCCACTTGAAGAATCATTATTGAATGGTCGTCAGGTTCTCGTTGTCGATGATGATATTCGAAATGTTTATGCCTTGGCAAATGCCCTTGAGCAGTATGACATGAAAGTGATAACAGCTCAGAATGGCTACGAGTGTCTGGAGATGTTAGAGAGCGGAGAAGCGAATCCGGATATTATCTTGATGGATATCATGATGCCAGAGTTGGATGGGTATGAGACCACTCGCCAGATCCGTGATAGATTGAATCTCAAGAAGCTCCCTATTATTGCTTTGACTGCCAAAGCCATGAAAGAAGATCGTGATAAATGTATCGCGGCAGGAGCTTCGGATTATATTAGCAAACCGCTCAATATGAAAGAGGTACTCTCACGCATGAAATTATGGCTGAGTCATGAAACATTGGGAATCTGATCTTTTCCGTTTGAAATTCAACAGTATTAACTCAAAAATAAAACCTATGCCAGTTGCGCAATAATTGCTGCAATTGTGTCATGGGTTTTATTTTTTTCTCATGTAAGCTATTAAAATAAAAATGATGTTATAATACTTAACAACAATCAAGGTTTATTTCAATAAAATGGTTAAAACCAAGTATGGAACCTTTGTTCAATTCCAAATTAAGGATATAAACGGCTTCATGCGTTATATATATGGGAGGTAATGTCCATGCAGCTCACGGTTAAAGAGGCTTTACAGGTATACCCGTTGTCTGAGGCCAGACTGGTTGCAGGTGGGGAAGGGACTTCGCGGATGATGAAATCCGTTAACGTCATGGACGCTCCAGATATAGCGGATTGGATCAAATCCGGAGAACTGCTGTTCACAACCGCGTTTATTATGAAAGACAATGAGACGGATGCACTTCGTTTGATGCGCCGCCTGAACGAACGTGGTTGTGCTGGGCTTGGCATTAAATTGGGCCGCTTCTGGCAGGCCATTCCGCAAGGAATTATCGAGGAAGCAGATCGACTGCGGTTACCGCTACTGGAACTGCCGTTTCAGTTTACATTTTCAGACCAGATGAATGCGTTATTCAAGGCTGAACATGAACGCAGCAATCGTTTACTGCACGAGGTGGTGCAAAAACAGAAAAAATTGATGCAGTTTGCATTGCAGCAGCAACAGCATCGGAATGTATTTGCCGAACTAGCTACCGTGTTGAATTATCCACTTGCGGTTATTGGCTCCCGCGGACATGTGCTCTATGGTAGCGAAGGTATTGCGGGAGATGCTGTAGTACAAGGTTGGCCTTGGAAATCCGTCATGCACCGAGTGAAATGGAATCAGGGAAGCTGCCACCGGGTACCCATCAAGCAGAATGATGAAGAATACGGATTTTTGCTTGTCTTCACAGACTCGGCGCTGTCACTTAGAGCGGAGGAAGAATTGTTTCAGCAGGCTGCGGATGTCTTGGCATTCTATATGGATATGACCTATCGAGAACACATTAACCCCACCGTTCAGGATGAGATGCGTACGCTGTTAACCCAATATCTAGATAACAAAATGACGGTAGATGAACTCACCAAGCTCAGCGAGAATAAAGGCGTTCATCTGTTCCAGGGGACCTACCAATGCGTGTTGATCACACTGGAACCGTCTGTTTTTGCAGAAGGAAAGCTGTTGAAGCAGATCCACCGTGAGTTGCAGTACAATCCGCTTATGCAATTCACGGCCTCACAGCATTTTCAGATCGAAGATGGCATACTATCCATCTATACCTGTCCAACGGGGAGGGATTATGGAGAGGAATTATCAGCATTCCTGCTTAATCGATTCGGGGATGTTCTTGCAGCACAGGAAGCCAAGGGAGCATCTGCACCGCGTTTCTGGATCAGCAAAATGAAGCATGAGCCGAAGTCGCTACGCGAAGCCTATCAGGAATGTCTGGATACTCGCCAACTGGCTCGCCGATTCGGTATGAAGGATCGGGCTCTCCAGTTTGAGATGCTGGAATTCGCCTATGTGTTCCAACATGTTCCAGATAACATCATGGAGAATTACTGCAATAAAGTACTTGAGCCTTTACTGGCCAGGGACGGCGATCCCAATCAGGTGCTGATGAATACGTTGGAATCTTTTATCGAGAATGATGGACTCATTAACGAAGCTGCGAAGCAACTATTTGTGCATCGGAATACCGTTACCTATCGAATGGAGAAAGTCGGAAGTTTGCTGCAAATGGACTTTAAGAAGACTAATGATTTGCTGAAATTAAAGCTCGTGTTCACCTTCCGTAAGTTTGTGCGGGACAAAACTACGGCTAGGCCGTATTCGCAGCATTATTAACTGAAGAGTGGACCTACTTAATACGTAAATACTTTTATGATCATAATCATTATCCAGAACAAGTGTTGTGCAGCATGACAATGAAACAGGCATGTCAGATAAAACCGTATTTCCCTTGAGGAAGTGCGGTTTTTTTAGCTTTTCATTACATTTGAACAACCAAATCCCGTGCATTGCTAACAAATCACATAACTGATGTTATGTTATATTACAAAATTACGTAAATATTGTTGTCGCAGTATCGAGAGACACTTAAAATGAAAAACAACAATCCACAGAAGACCGGAGGTTCTAACATGGGCGACTTCATTAAACTCGTTAACAACTGGTCTATCACACAGTTCGTGCATACGTTTGGCGGACTATTCGAAGAATCACCTTGGGTGGCGGAGCGTTCCTGGCCTTCACGGCCATTTGACTCTTTTGAACACATGATGAATGTCATGAAGAACACAGTTCAGACATCCGATGAGAAGGTCAAGTTGCAGTTGCTTTGCAATCACCCGGATCTCGGTGCGCGGATCAGCATGAGCAGCAATTCTGTTCAAGAACAGGCTGGTGCAGGGCTTAATTCACTTTCGTCGGAGCAATATCACGAACTTAGTAAACTAAACAAAGAATATACAAGCCAATTCGGCTTTCCTTTTATATTGGCCGTGAAAGGTCACACAGCTCAGTCCATCCTGGAGTCCATGCGGAAGCGCAATGGGAGAGGAAGAGAGGAGGAATTCCAGACCGCCCTGAAGGAAGTGTTCAAGATTGCTTCCATTCGATTGGAGCAGTGGCTGGTGCAGATTGGTCATGAACATGAGATTGAATTTAAGCCATCCGAAGTAAAGCAACGGACCATGTATTACGGCAAAGGAGATGTATGGATGTACCGCTCATACGGCAAACCGTTGACGGGTATTCAGCCCATCCCGGAATCTCCATTCACCGGACGGAATAATATCCTGTTCGGATTAAACATTAAAGTAGCCGTGCAAGGCGACGAATTTCTGCCTTCTTTTATCGAAGGAGATAACTCTCGCGTCGTTGCAACGGATTCAATGAAGAATTTCATCCTGAAACATGCTGCGGATTACTACGGAGCTACGGTGGAGGGTTTTCTCGATTACGTTAGCCGACGTTTTCTGGAGACATATCCGCAGATGACCAAAGTGCAAATGACGGCAGATCAGATTCCTTTTGAAGATGTGCCTGTTCGCAGAGAAGGAAGCCTTCGTGCAAGCGAGCTGGTATTCCGTTATTCCCAGAATGATCGCGCGACGGCTGCAATTGAAGCGCAGCGAAAAGGAAATCAGGTTGAACTGAACAATCATTTCAGTGGTGTCGCAGATATCAGGCTGATTAAGGTCAAAGGCAGTGAATTTGCCGGTTTCGTCAAGGATGAGCACACCACCTTACCCGAGACATGGGACCGTCCACTGTTCATTTTCCTGAATATCAATTGGCGTTACGAAGACCCGAGAGATGGCATGGACGATCAGCGCGGACGTTATGTAGCGGCGGAGCAGGTAAGAGATGTAGCTGCAGCCGTGTTCCATGCGTGTCGTTCGGCATCCATTCAGCATCTAATTTATCAGATTGGACTAAGGCTATTGCGACGATTTGGACAGCTCAGTGAGGTTTCATTTGAATCCAACAATCGGACATGGGAAACGGTGCTGGAGGAAGTAAAAGAAGGAGAAGGCAAAGTATTCACCGAGGCCAGGCCTCCTTATGGGTTTCAGGGTTTCTCAATGACAAGGGATGATCTAGAGGCTGACCAGAGGGGCTCGAAGAGAGAAGGTGAGGCATGATGTCGGTAGCTGGAGGACGGATTACTACGCATGTGCTGGATACTTCCAAGGGCGTTCCGGCCGCAGGCGTGCGGGTTGAACTTTTTGTATTACACAGAGATGGCGAGAAGGAAAGCAAAATGAAAGTTGCTGAATCGTTGACCAATGCCGATGGGCGTCTGGATGCACCTTTGCTTGAAGGCGGGAAGCTTGAGCAAGCGGTCTACGAGCTTCATTTCAACGTTGAGGGATATTACTCACAGCGATCTCTTGAAGAATTAGGGCAGGTATTATGGACGGTTGTGCCGATCCGGTTTGCCGTATCCGATGCTTCAAGTCACTACCACATTCCTCTGTTGATTGCGCCTGGAGGTTACAGTACATACCGGGGAAGCTGAAATATACGAATCCAGTTCTGATCAGAGGAGGGTCATCCATATGACAAGATTAGATACGATCATCCGGGGGGCCCGGGTAGTGTTGAGAGATAGCGTGGAAGAACTGGATATTGGGATTACTGGTGAACAAATATCAGCTTTGTCCTTACACCTGGTGGGTGATGAAGATACTGAAATAATAGAAGCAAATGGGCTTACTGTGATGCCAGGGGCGGTGGACATCCATGTTCACTTTAATGAACCTGGACTCGCGAGCTGCTGGGAGGGATTTAAGTCGGGATCCGCATCACTGGCTGCTGGTGGAATTACGACGTACGTTGATATGCCTCTTAATGGTGTCCCCCCAACGATAAGACCGGAGGCTTGGGAGTCGAAAATGAAAGCAGCCGACGGTCAATCCTATGTTGATTATGCGTTCTGGGGAGGACTTGTTCCCGGCAATCGGGCCGAGCTTGCACCTTTGGCCGATATGGGTGCGGCCGGATTCAAAGCATTTATGTCCGAACCTGGCGGAGAAGGGGAAGACATCTTCGCCAGAGCGGATGACGATACACTTTTGAATGGCATGTACGAGATTGCAAAGCTAAACCATATACTGGCGCTTCATGCGGAAGACGAAGCGATGGTTGCTGAACTTGGGGCCAGAAGTGTTGCAGATGGACGAATCGGACCGATGGATTACGTGCAATCTCGCCCTGCAGAAGCAGAGGTTCGGGCGGTGTCACGAGCGCTGCAATATGGGGAGCAAACCGGATGTGCACTGCATTTTGTTCATATCAGTACACGGGAAGCGCTTGATCTGATTGCAGAGGCAAAACAGCGCGGGCTGGATGTAACTTCTGAAACATGTCCACATTACCTGACTCTGACAGAGGAGGATGTTGTCCGGTTGGGAGCTGTAGCCAAGTGTGCGCCGCCATTACGGAGTCAGGCTGAGCAAGATCAGTTATGGGATGCGCTGGCAGCAGGACTGATTGATGTTATTGCATCCGACCACTCACCCTGTCCGCCATCGATGAAACAATCTGATAATTTCTTTGAAATCTGGGGTGGCATCTCGGGTGCGCAAAGCACACTGCTGCTCATGTTGGATGAAGGACATCTACAGCGAAATGTAGACCTTCCGTTGCTGGGAAGAGTCCTGGCTCTGCAACCTGCCAGAAGGCTTGGATTGGAGAACAAAGGTGAAATCGACATCGGCAAGGACGCGGATCTGGTACTGATTGATTGGGAGAAGAATACCACCTTAAATACGGATGACCTGCACTACACACATAAACAGAGTCCTTATGTGGGACGCACGTTTTCCTCTAGCATTGCAGATGTGTTCTGCCGGGGCACACGAGTATACAGTTCAAAAACAGGATTGTCGGATGAACCTGTGGGACGATTTATCCGTGCTAACTCATCTGTTCCGGTTGGTGTTGAAGGAACGGAGGGGTATCATGACGGACTTTGAAGTACACACGTCTTCCGGTACGGAACGTCCCACCCAGGCTTTGCCGCAATTGGAGCAGGTGCAGCTGCAAGGCATGCTTGACTGGTTGTCTACATATGGCGCTGATCCCCAGGGAGGTGTGACACGTCTTTTGTACGACCAAGCATGGTGTAAGGCACAGCATGCGCTAGCGGCAAAAATGCAGGAGAAAGCGTTGGCTCCTGAATTTGATCAATCGGGCAACCTGTATGGAACTCTGCACGGTACGGGTTCAGGAACAGGAATGGAAGAGGCGCCGATTGTTACGGGTTCCCATATCGATACCGTGGTACAAGGTGGGAAGTATGATGGTGCATATGGCGTAGTTGCAGGAGTGCTCGCGCTAGAGTATCTACAGAAAAATTTTGGGGCACCCAAACGAACGCTTCAAGTCGTGTCCCTATGCGAGGAAGAAGGTAGTCGATTCCCCTTCGCTTATTGGGGATCACGAAGTATAACGGGGGTAAGCGTGCTGGAAGAAGTTCAGCATTTGAAGGATCAAGAAGGCATTACCTTTGCACAGGCAATACATGATGCAGGCTTTGGACCAGATAGTAGCTATAGAATGGCTTCACACACATACGGTGCATTTATCGAACTTCATATCGAGCAAGGTCAGGTCCTTGAACGATTGGGCCATTCGATTGGTATTGTATCGGATATTGTAGGCCAGAAACGCTTTAGCATTACAGTAAGTGGCGAAGCCAATCATGCCGGAACTACACCGATGTCCTGGCGCAAGGATGCACTTGCAGGTGCAGCCGAGATGATCACAGCCGTAAGACGCATTGCGCTTGAAGCGGGAGAACCACTTGTAGCCACTGTGGGTCGAATAACAGCTGATCCGGGTGTGGGTAACGTCGTTGCATCCCGAGCCGTATTCTCGCTCGATATCCGGCATATCAGGCAAGAGAGCATTGATCGATGCTGGCACAATATGCTACAGGAATTTAGCAGAATCGCAGCCGAGCAACAGCTCGGACTGAACTGGGAGGAGCACTTGTCTGTCACACCTATTCCGATGAACGAACAGATTACGTCAGACATTCGTGATATTTGTGAAGTGGAGCAATTATCCTATATGCACTTGCCAAGCGGCGCAGGACATGATTCGCAGATCTTTCAGCCGGCTTGCCCTACAGCGATGATCTTTGTACCTAGCCAAGATGGCATTAGCCATAATCCCCTTGAATATACAGCTGAAGAGGACCTGATGAAAGGTTTCCGGGTTCTCGTTCAGCTACTCTATAAATACGGTTACGGGAGTTGAGTGAAGATGTCCAACTATAAAGAATTGTCCCCTTCCTTGCGGACGATCATGACACCGGGGCCAGTTGAAGTTGACCCAAGAGTTCTGAGGGCATTATCCTTCCCGATCCTGGGGCAGTTTGATCCGGAGTTCACTTCCCTGATGAATGAGACGATGGCTATGCTGCGTGAACTATACATGACAGATAATGAGTGGTGTTATCCGGTGGATGGCACATCACGCTCAGGGATTGAAGCCGTGTTGGTCAGTCTGATTCAACCGGGGGACAAGGTGTTAGTCCCCATCTATGGACGCTTCGGACATCTGTTGGTTGAAATTTCGGAACGCTGCGGTGCCGAGGTTATCTTTTTTGAAACAGAATGGGGAACGGTATTTGATCCCGAAGAGGTAATCAAGGCGATCCATGCACATAAGCCGAGTTTGGTTGCGATGGTTCACGGCGAGACATCAACCGGGCAAATGCAGCCCCTCGCCGAGATTGGCAAAGCCTGTCGTGAACTCGATATTTTACTTGTCGTCGATGCAGTTGCCACAATCGGCGGTACACCTGTCGAGACGGATGCCTGGTATCTGGATGCGGTGATGGGTGGAACGCAGAAGTGTTTGTCCGTTCCATCCGGGATGGCGCCAATAACGTATAACAGCCGTGTGGAGAAGAAACTGATGAGCCGCAAAACCGTCGAACGAGGGCTCCGGGATGCAACAAGTGCTCGGGCTGAAGGGCGCACGATTGCCAGTAATTATTTTGACCTGAGCCAATTGCAGGACTACTGGAGCTCGGCACGGTTGAACCATCATACGGAGGCCACTTCGATGCTCTACGGTCTTCACGAAGGACTGCGAATTTTGCTTCAGGAAGGTCTGGATGCCCGTTTTCAGAGACATCGGATTAATGAACGAGCGTTGGTTGCGGGGATTCAGGGCATGGGGCTGAAACTGTATGGAGAGATGTCCAGTAAACTTCCAGTGGTCACCTGTATCGAAATACCCGATGGTATGGATGGTGAGTCGGTACGCAACATGCTTCTGAACGATTTCAGTATTGAGATTGCCAGCTCATTTGGACCACTGAAAGGCAAGATTTGGCGTATTGGTACGATGGGATTCAGCTGCCAGCGCAAAAATGTACTTCATGTGCTGGGCGCACTGGAAGCTGTACTGTTGCGTCATCGTCACGCCTTGCCAGCAGGCGAGGCCGTGCAGGCAGCGCTGGATGTGTATGCCGGAAAGGAGGGCGTCTTATGTTGAACCAGATGCCGATATCCAGAGAGGTGATGGTTACCTCCCCGCATTATTTAGCGAGTGCGGTTGGCAGCGCAATCCTCCAGCAAGGTGGTAACGCTTATGATGCTGCTGTCGCTGTAAGTGCCGCACTGGGTGTAGTCTACCCACACATGACAGGACTTGGCGGAGATGCTTTCTTTCTAATTCACGATGGAGCAAGTGGTGACATAACGGCCTACAACGGTAGCGGTCGTTCAGCAGCAGGCATTCATGCCGACACGTTCAAAGCGATGGGGATGAGCACCATTCCTCAGCGAGGTGTACTTAGTGCGATTACCGTTCCTGGAATGGTAGATGCATGGTGGGAAGTCTGGTCCCGCTATGGGAAGTTAAAGTGGGAACAGTTGCTTGAACCAGCTGCGCTATATGCGGAAGAGGGATGTCCTGTATCCCGAAATCTGCATTTGTGGCTGGAACGTGATGAGGATTTCATTATGGGGCATTCACCGCTGCGAGCGGTATTTGCCCCTTTTGGTACACTTTTGCAGGAAGGCGATCTACTCTTGCAGCCTGATCTTGCCTCTTCCATTCGCCTGATTCAGACAGGTGGACGCGATGTTTTTTATACCGGGGAACTGGCGGAGCAGCTAACTTCGGCTATTCGTGAGGATGGAGGCATGCTTGTCCCGGCGGATTTCGCAGCTCACAAGGGAGAGTGGGTGAAGCCGATCACTACCGATTACCGTGGCTATCAAGTTCACCAGATGCCGCCCAATTCACAGGGCTTCTCGATGCTGATGATGTTGAATATGCTGGAACATATTGATCTCTCTTCCGTTGCGCGGACGTCCCCCGAGTTCTATCATCTGATGGCTGAAGTGGTCAAAAAGGCTTTTCGTGACCGTGATCGTTATCTCACAGACCCGGATTTCAGGGATATTCCGCTGGGAAATTTGTTGTCCAAGGTTTATGGAAATGAATTATGGAACGAGATTCAGTCCGCTCCACCTGCTGTGGCACAGCCTTTTCTGTCCAAAATGATGGGTCAGGATACGGCTTATGCGGCGGTTGTGGACAATGAAGGCAATGCCGTCTCGTTTATCCAGAGCCTGTACTTTGATTTTGGCGCTGCTTATGTGCCCGGGGATACGGGTGTGATCATGCAGAACCGCGGTTCCTTTTTCTCACTTGATCCGAAGGACGCTAACGTATTGGAACCAAATAAACGCTCATTCCACACCCTAATGCCGGGTCTTGTCACTCGTAACGGGAAACCTTATATGCTCGTAGGTACGCAGGGCGGTGAGGGCCAACCTCAGACACAGTTATCAGTTCTTACGGGTGTGCTGGACTATGGTCTGAACATTCAGGAAGCCATTGGGTTACCGCGTTGGGTGTATGGGCGTACCTGGGGCGAGGAAGGCGACACGATGAGAGTGGAGAACCGCTATCATGACGACGTATGTGACACGCTTACCCGGTGGGGACATAACGTCGAAGCCAGAGCGCCTTGGGACGGAATTATGGGGCAGTCACAAGGGATTGTCATCCGTGAAGATGGCATGATTAGCGGGGCAGCAGATCCCAGGGGAGATGGCATGGCTATCGGGTGGTAGCGTGATTTATGTAAAGCATCATGCATAGATCCAAAGAAGATCATCTTTAAAATGCAGGATCAGAATAAGTAAATTTACGCAGATAGAAACGGATAGGGGAGATTATCATGGGAACGATCCTGCTAAAAGGTGCACAGCTCGTCACAATGAATGCAGAAGAGGATGTATTTACGGGAGATTTGCTGATCGAGGACAATAAAATCAAAGAAATTGCAGAGCATATCGATGTTCAGGCAGATCAGGTCATTGATGCTCGAGGCAAAGTGCTGCTTCCAGGTTTTATCCAGACGCATATTCATCTGTGTCAGACCTTGTTCCGTGGACGTGCGGACGATCTGGAACTGATGGATTGGCTTCGTCAACGCATCTGGCCGCTTGAGGCAGCGCATGATGAAGAGTCTGTCTATTACTCGGCGATGCTCGGCTTGGGCGAATTGATTTCCAGCGGGACAACAACCATTTTGGATATGGAGACCGTGCATCATACCGATTCGGCTTTTCAGGCGATGGCACAGAGCGGCATTCGGGTGATTTCCGGTAAAGTGATGATGGATCACGGGGATGAAGTTCCTGAACCGCTGCGTGAAAATACGGCTACCTCGCTGCAACAAAGTGTCGATTTGCTGGAGAAATGGAATGGATTCGGCGGTGGCCGTATTCAGTATGCGTTTTGTCCACGCTTCGTCGTCTCGTGCACCGAAGAATTATTGGTTGAGGTGCGTGACCTGTCGAATAAGTACCATGTGAAAGTGCACACCCATGCCTCCGAAAATCGTGGCGAGATCGAACTGGTAGAACACGAGCGTGGCATGCGCAACATTGTCTATCTGGATCATATCGGTCTAGCTACCCCAAGACTGGTGCTTGCCCACTGTGTGTGGCTGAGTGAGGAAGAGAAGGAGATTATTCGCAAACGCGGGGTAAAAGTCACCCACTGCCCTGGATCGAATATGAAACTGTCCTCAGGTATAGCGGATATTCCTGATCTGCTGAATCGCCAGATTGCGGTAGGGATTGGTGCCGATGGTGCGCCGTGCAACAACAATCTGGATATGTTCCAGGAAATGCGTCTGACCGCGCTCATTCAAAAGGTACCTCATGGTCCAACAGTGATGGACGCCCGTACGGTGCTTCGTATGGCGACGATGGGTGGAGCAGAAGTGCTCGGAATGTCCAAGGAAATCGGCAGTCTGGAAGTGGGTAAAAAAGCAGATATGTTGCTGCTGGATCTGGATGATTTTCATACGTACCCTTCCTATGAGACTGATGTGTATTCTCGTGTAGTCTATTCCGCAACTCGCAGCTGTGTAGACACCGTTATTATTGATGGAAGCATCGTGCTCCAAAACCGGAAGATTCAAACGATTGATCGTGGCATTGTGCTTCGTGAATCGGATAAAAGTATTGCAAGATTGATGAAACGTATCTAATCGAATGCAGCCGTATGAAACTCACCCAATGAACTATCTGAGCAAAAGTTGGACATTCAATCTTCGCTAAAAAGCTCAAGAATCACTTCTTCGGATTCGAATTCAAATCCCTGAAAGGATGGAGACACGATGGAAATGCATGATCTGTGTGCAATTGCAGCGCGGGAACCGCGCTGTGTTCTCGCAACAGCGGTTAAGGTAGAAGGTCATGCTTACCGTAAGCAAGGAGTCTCTATGCTTTTGACCGAAGAAGGTGCGATGTATGGCAGTATCAGTCCAGGTTGTCTGGAGAGTGATCTGCAGGCCAGGGTGGACCGTGTGCTGCATACACAGCAGTTGGAATTCGTGGAGTATGATATGCGTCCCGAAGATGATATGTCCTGGGGAGAAACGATTGGCTGCGGCGGGTTAATTATAGTGCTGCTAGAGCCGGTATGTGGTGAACTCAGGTCGATCATGTCCCATATGCATGCGTATTTTCAATCTGGATCAGCTGTGGAGCTAACCCGTTCATTCTACGATCAATACACCCGGATTCATTATGTGATTCAGCTCGCTGAGGGTGCAGAAAGGCAGACATCATTATACTCTTCTCCAGCTGTCAAGGGAGCTTCTCTAAATCCAATAAACACATTGATTACAGAGGAGACACCGCGACTATCATTGGTCGTTATTCATTCGTCTGAAGCTGATGATCTCACATCTAATTCTGGAGAGAGTGATCTTCAGAGGGATGGATTGACTGAGGTGGAGAAGTGGGATATCCCTTTACAGATCTCCGCAAAATATGTACCCAAACCCCGTCTGATTATCATTGGAGCCGGAAATGATGTGATCCCGGTCGCCCGTCTGGGCAAATCAGCAGGATTTCGTGTGGTTGTAGCGGATTGGCGAGAAACCTTGTGCACCGCTGAACGCTTTCCGGGTGTTGAGTTTGTTCGCGGTTTCCCAAGTGAGATCATACCTGTACTGGATATCCAAAGCGTGGATTATATCGTATTGATGAGTCATCAATTTCCGAGAGAACGGGAGTTTCTTGAATTACTTGAGGATCGGAATTATGCATACCTTGGTATTATGGGCTCCAGAACGCGAACAGCACGTTTGCTGAACGATCTCCCTCCACTAAAACAGTTGCATTCACCCGTCGGCTTGACCATTGGTGCCGATGGACCGGAAGAGATCGCAATCAGCATCGCAGCAGAACTTATTGCCTGTAAACGAGCAGCTGTTGCCGCAGAGCATCGCAACGTACAGAGGGGGATTGCACATGCGACTGACGGGCATCGTGCTAGCGGCAGGTAAGAGCAGCCGAATGGGGCGGGATAAACTGTCTATCGTCATGCCTGATGGAAGATGTTTGGCCGCATGGACATTGGAAGCTGCCTTGAAATCCGATTTGGAGAAAGTTATCTGTGTGGTCAAACCCGAGGATTCATTAGCGTGGATCCCCTCCATGTGGCTCAATGCAGCATCATATGGTTGTACTCCAGATACGACGATGAGGCTTCAGATTGCAATCTGTACCGATTATGTATACGGTATCGCCATGTCCCTTCACTGTGGCATTCTGTCTGCTATAGCATACAAGCCAGAAGGTGTGATGATAATTTTGGCAGATCAGCCGCTATTGCAGGCACAAGATATTAACAGGGTTGCTGAGTCGTTAGCCGTCAACAAACTGTGTGATTATGCAGCAGCTACGGATGGCGGTGGAGGCAAGCCTCCGGTCGCCTTTCGTGAGCATATGCTGGGGCCTCTTTTGTCGCTTAGCGGAGATGAGGGGGCGCGAAAAATCATGCGCAATGCCAAATATGCAGGCACGCATGTATCATTGTCTGAATTTAGCTTTTGGGATGCGGATACCGAACCAGAGCTGGAACGTATTTTGGATTATGTGAATGGCATAAGATGAATGAAAATCAAGGCAGAAGGAGCGATTCCTTGTGTATTATTTCTCGCAGTAATGAGGTCAGCCAGACCATCTGGTTGGCCTCTTTATTGTTTTGATCTAATTGGTTATGAAATGGCTTGTGTTAGCTTATCGCAGTAAACAATGCATCAGGCACAAATCAAAGAGTCTATTTATACATTTATCCAAAATGATGTGAAGATAATTGACCTTATTGTTGCAGTCCCATATGATTTGAAGAATTATTTGGATCATTCGTTCATATCCAACGTCCCGCAGACAGATTCCAGGTAGAGAAGGGAGATGGAAGGATGGTCATGTCGGCATATGGGTCTGGAGCACAACCAACGGTTTGGCAGCCCGTTAATCTAGATGAGCTTCAAGCTTTAAAGAGTGAACTGTCCGGGAAGTATTGTTTTGCAGCAGGGGCCACATTATTGCGTACTCAGTGGGAGGGCGGCCTTGTTCCTGTACCTGAGCATATGATCAGCCTTGCCCGTATTCCAGGTGCAAGCGGCGTATATGTGGGTGGAGATGAGCTGGTCATTGGAGCACTGACGCGATTAAGTCATTGTGCCACAGACGTTCATCTGCAACAGCTGCCTTTATTACAGTCTGCAATGAATGCTATCGCTGCTCCTTCTATCCGGAATGTGGCGACAATTGGCGGAAACATTGTATCGGGAGTCGGTGACTCGATCCCTGCACTCCTTGTCTACGATGCACAGCTGTACTGGATGACGGACAACGGCATGGAGATGCGAAGTCTTTCGTCTTGGCTGAACGGTGGTCGTGACGGCAGTCGCAATCCGAATGATGTGTTAATATCCATTCATATTCCGATGAAACATACGCCTTTCCCTGATGTCACCAGCGAGCGGGCATCTGCGACGCGTGAAATTTCATTTTACCGCAAGCTGGGTCGGCGGGAGACCTTTACAGCATCGCTGGTGACGATTGCATTTCACGGAGAAGTGGATGCAGATGGCCGCTGGAATAAAATAGCGATCGCTGCAGGTGGAGGTTCAGGCATGGCCATGCGACTTACGGAGTCGGAAAAGTTGCTTCTTGGCGTGGAGGCTTCTGTTATGCAAGCTTTATCGCTAGCTGCCTCGGCAGCTTCGGAATTCGTGACTTATAGCGATGCATTTGCTACAGAACAGTACCGTAAGCAAACGGCAGGTAATATGCTCGGAGCCGGACTCTGGGAAGCACTTCGCTCATAGAAGAAAACCATTTTGGAGAAGCAAAGCGTAAGCCCAACAGCTTCTGAGGGGAGAAAGGGGAGAGAGATCATGCTGTTGAATCGGGATAATAGTGGGAAACGCTGGCATCTGCGGCCAGATGGGGTAGGCAAAGTAACAGGACAGCTTCAATATCTGACAGACATGACGCTGCCCGATATGATCCATGGAAGGGTCCTTCGAAGCTCTTACCCCTATGCCCGCATATTATCTATCGATATAACCGGAGCGGAGGCTATAGAGGGTGTATTTGCCGTACTCACCTCGAAAGATGTGCCCGGTTTGAACCTGTTTGGCATTGCAACTCCGAATCAGCCTGTATTTTGCGAGCATGTCGTTCGTTATGTCGGTGATGCCATTGCCGCAGTTGCTGCGGACTCCCCGGAACGTGCAGCGCTCGCTCTGGATGCCATCCGGGTTGAGTATGAAGAATGGACTCCGCTGGACAGCCCAGAGGCTGCACTGGCACCCGGTGCACCTGAGCTCCATGAACATGGTCCCGGCAATGTGCTGCACCGTACCGAAATCAAACGAGGCAATGTAGATGAGGGCTTTGCTGCATGCGAACATATTGTGAGTGAGACGTATTATACCCCTCGCCAGATGCATGCCTATATGGAGACGGAAGGCGGGTTATTTGTTCCTGATGAAAGTGGGAGACTCCATGTCTACGCGGCGACACAGCATGGTTACAAGGACAGGATGCAGCTTGCCCGAATCATTGGCTGTTCCGAAGAAGATATTCGGGTGGTCTCGTCTCCGATAGGCGGTTCTTTTGGCGGGAAAGATGAGCTGAATGTACAGCCTTATGGGGCACTGCTTGCTTTAAGGTCCGGACGTCCTGTGAAAATGCACAATTCACGCAAAGAATCCGTACGTGCAGGATTAAAGCGTCATCCAATGAAAATTGAAATGCAGACTGGAATCAGCCGTGAAGGCATGATCCAGGCTCACCGAGTCCGCATTACCGCAGACACCGGAGCATATGCGACGCTAGGGGCACCTGTCCTGAATTTTTGCACAGAACACTGTCTCGGGCCATATTCTATTCCCCACGTAGATGTGGAGGGCGTCTCGGTGTATACGAATAATGGGGTGTCGGGAGAGTTTCGTGGATTTGGCGGGAATCAGGCAATCTTTGCAATGGAGGGTCAGATGGATCGACTCGCCGAGATTATGGATATGGACCCCTGGGAGTTTCGGAGACGCAACATGAGGGGAAAGACCGATCCTGGGCCATTGAATCAACAGATTCTGGTCACAGATGGACTGTCGCAAGTATGGGAGGCGATGGATCGTTCGGAGTTATGGCAAAAGCATCAGTATCCCTCGGCAGATCTTGCTCTACCTCCCTGGATTAAACGTGGAGTAGGTGCAGCCATCGCGATGCACGGAGCAGGGCTTGGTTATGGCATTCCCGATCCGGCGGGCGGGCGTCTATCTCTGAATGCCGAAGGTAAGATTGAAGTGGCATTCAGCTACGAAGAATTCGGTCAGGGACTTATTGCTACGCTGGAAATGATGCTCTGCGATCTGTTCTACTGCTCAACATCCGATCTAAGCATAATCATTGGGGATACGGATCGAGTGCCACACAGTGGTTCAAGCACCGCTTCGCGTTCAACGACGATGGCCTGGATGGCTCTTCAGCGATTACAGACACCATTCCGCTCCAAAATCTTGTCAGTAGCCTCTGCTTTGTCAGGAATTCCGGCTGCCGAACTGATTACTGGAATTGAGGGAGTATGGCACAAGGGACAGCTTTCTCCAGAAGTTACAGCGAATGAACCGGCGATGAATTCCAGAGTTGTTGTTTCTTACGTTGATCTGGCGAAGCATGGAAAAGAGGAAGAATGGATTTTTGATACTCAATTTGAATATCCGACCACGCCGGACAATGTTGTGGGTGGGCATTATCTATATACGTATGCGGCAGTAGCGGCAGAAGTGGAGGTAAACACGCTAACCGGAGAAGCCAAATTGCTAGATACGAGGCATGTGGTTGCTGCTGGCCCTGTCATCAATCCAATGGGATTCATCGGGCAGATCGAAGGCGGAAGTGTAATGGCTCTGGGTTTTACATTGACCGAGGATGCTGTGATGCAAGACAGTCGCTATATGACAACCAATTTGGACACCTACCTGATTCCGACGATTCGCGACATTCACACCAACCTGGAGGTGGAGGCAATTGAAGATCTGCCAGAGGGAGATCCGTTTGGACCACGGGGGATTGGCGAGATTGGTTCGGTGGCGCTTGCTCCGGCCATCACCGCTGCGATTCATCAGGCTACAGGGGTGTGGGTTAATCGTTTGCCGGTTCCGCGCGATCAACTGATCAAACCAATTGGCGTCTTGCTTCAGGAAGGAGTGAGCTCATCATGACTGAACCTTTGAGCAATTTCTGGACAGCCGTTGTGAATGGCGAGGAGAAACAATTGCACATTTCCCAGACAACCCGTCTTGTGGATGTACTACGGACGCAACTGAATCTGACCGGAACGAAAGTTTCCTGCGAGGTTGGTCGTTGCGGTGCATGTATGGTACTGATGGATGGAGAGCCGGTCAATTCCTGTCTCGTTATGGCTTATCAATGTGTTGGAAGCGAGATAACAACAATAGAAGGGTTGTATGGTGAAGAGGAAGGGAAGTTGCACCCAATTCAGCAGGCTTTTGTGGAAGAAGGCGGCTTCCAATGCGGGTATTGTACACCCGGGATGGTGATTTCCACCAAGGCATTGCTAGATCGCTATCCGCAGCCTAGCCAGGAACAGATCGAAATGGGATTATGCGGTAATCTGTGCCGCTGCACTGGATATGGAGGGATTCTTCGTGCAGTTCGTACCGCAGGAGAAACCTGTTTATCATCATCCATTTTAACAACGGAAGAGAAGAAAGTAATTGACCTGTGATTGAACTACGGAATTAAAGAAGACCGGGCGCTGGAGGGCATATCTCCGCTTCGCTCGGTCTTTATTTCTAACGATTAATATTTGATAATGTACCATCCGCCCCAAGTCGAATAATTCAGACCATTTCCATAATTACGATCAGCTGTTTGTGGATTACGAATCGAATTACCACTGGCATCTCTAAAATCAATAGCAGTTAGCCCACGCTTATGTGACCACCCACCATCAGCATCCTGTCTGTACCAATGATAATCATAATTTGGTGCAATAACAAGTGCTACCTTGTACTCTCTGTATCCAGGAACTTCACTATATGTAGAAGTTCGTAGGGATTTATTTAAATATGGCATGTCAAGCTTAGAGGCACTAATGATGCTCGAAGAAGTTAAACTTGTAAAAACTTTTCCGGCCAGTTCACCTGGTTGTAATTTATGTCCAGAATATGTGGATGTATTCAACATGTATGCATAGCAATTAGCTTTATCCGTCAAATTTTCCCATGCACTTGAAGAATAAGGGTGTTCATATCCACCAGTAGGCATTGTTTCAAGAGCTTGAAGAGTTAATTGATCATTTGAGTTTGTTTTAGAATCAATAGTCTGGTTGTTGTATTGGGTTTCATGAACAGTGACTTCTGTTTTATTCAATAAGGCGAATTCAGCAGGTCGATAATTCACCTGTAATTTTTCTTCTTCTGTTAAACTGTTAAACCAGTTCAACCATTCTTTAGTAACTGGAGCGAAAGAAGCTAATGGGTCTACATTAGGTAACGATAGGAGGGCATTCTCGTTAAAAGATATTAATTCAGCTGGTTTGTAACTTACTTTTAATTGATCTTCTTTAGTGAGTTTGTCAAACCAATTCAACCATGTTTGAGTTTCAGCTGCGGGAGAAGTATCCTTTTTGGAACTGTTTGATTCAGCTAATACAGGTAACGCTAGTGTGAATAACAAGATCATTGCAAATAAAGATGAAACTAATTTTTTCATTGTTACGTCCCCTCCTGAAATTTATTAAATATTTTGATTCCAAATTCGATGTGAAAAGTGTTTAACTCAACTGTGCTTATGAATAGAGAACCCCCTCTCGAATAAATTCTAAAAAATGTAATATAAGGTAATTATGTTATGGTACAATAGTGATAAAAGCAAGATATTTATTACAAATTATTCCACATAAAGATTTAAGGAGGAAGAATAATGACAAAACTTATTCCTAGAAAACTCAGTTTAGTATTGTTGCTTTTGGTTGCATTTTGTTCAGGATGTCAGGCAAATAATGATCAGGGGGGGGCGAGTACATCCATTCCCTTAAAAAAACTAAATACTCTCGCAGAGAAAGGAGACAGCCTGACATGGAATGATTTTGCAGCGTACCCTTATGAAGATGAAGGATCGGGATTATATATTCGAAAATACAACATAGAAGGCGGGCACCAATTGATGATTAGCGGTAAAAGTTTGGACAAAAAACCAGACCATATTTATGTGGTGAATAAAGATGGGGAGAAAATCGACCTTTTAAAAGAAAACATCAAAAAAATGAACTTAAAATAACGTAACAATTATTATGTAAGCTTATTATTTTGGATTAACTCATAAGCTGTATCTATATTGCTTGCTAACTATCTCTAACGGACGATAGATAAGGATGATTATTACGAAGGTTTCCTGTCTCGTTATGGCTTATCAATGTGTTGGCAGTGAAATAACAACAATTGAAGGGTTACATGGTGAAGAGGAAGGGATGTTGCATCCAATTCAGCAGGTTTTTGTGGAAGAAGGCGGCTTCCAATACGGATATAGTGGAGGAATACTACGAGCGGTAAACAAGGTGATTGATGAGCACGATAGGAGGGGTTCTACCCAATGATCATGGAAGTAGTGAGGTCCGAGCTTTCTCTGAATTTCAATATCATAAAAGTTTTTATAGACCAACCTATACTCTGCGGGTTGGTCTTTGTGGTTTAATAAAACACCTTACGAAAATGGTTCGATTCGGGCATTGCGAAAACTAGTTCGTCTGTATACTTTTCATTTGTCCATATGTTACTTATAATAAATGTCCTATGAAGATGGTGTAATTGATATTACACACAAGGAGGGGTGATTCGTGAACAAATCGGATCGTATGCTGGCTATCGTACTTGAGCTGCAGCGGGGGAAGGTTCAACGTGCGGAAGATTTAGCCCTCTTGTTTGAAACAAGTGTCCGAACCATATACAGAGACATTCAGGCGTTATGTGAGGCAGGAGTTCCTGTGGTGGGAGAACCCGGAGTAGGATATTCACTTATGGAAGGATACTTTTTGCCTCCGATCAGCTTGACAGCTGAAGAAGCGGTTACACTTCTAATCGGGCTTGATTTTGTCGAACAGCGCTTCGATAACTACTACAAAAGTACATCTTTTACGTCCCGTTCGAAAATTGAAGCAATCCTGCCTGTGCCTCTTCGGGAAGAGGTGGGACAGATACAACAGGGTATCCGTTTACTTCGTTCACCGGACAGTGATACACACGAGCGAGAGATCGAACATATGGGAATCATCCGAAAGGCAATGCAGCATAAACTCAAAATCCGGTTTCATTACCATAAGCCTGGTTCGGTTAATGAAACCGTACAAAAGACCGTTCGTATGTCGTCCCCTTACGGGATGCTTTGGATGCAAGGCTCATGGATGCTGATTGCCCGATGTGATTTGCGACAGGAGATTCGTCATTTTCGTATATCCCGCATGAGTGATCTGGAGATTAGCACAGACCCATTCGATCTTCCTCCAGGTTTTAATATTCACAGCTACTCACCACCTGACAACCGTGATGTGCATGTCCGTGTTTGGTTTCATGGTCGAATTGCAAATAGAGTGATTGAAGCGAATAATTACTACATGGAGAAAGCAGAACTGCAAACAGATGGATTATACGCAGATTTTCGTGTAAGGCATCCAGAAGACGTATTGCATTGGATACTTGGATGGGGAGCCTCGGCTCTGGTCTTGGAGCCCGAATCATTAAGAATTCGAATTCGCGAGGAAGCAAGCAATCTCCTTAAACACTACTGACATAACGCTGTCAGTAGTGTTTGTGTATGATCGGTTTATAACCGATTGAAGGAGTTGTGTATTTGTATGGAAACGACAATAACAAGGAACAACGAAGAGATTCGACGTGATTTTGAACTGACGCTGGAACGTTATTTGCAGGAACTGGATCTGATGAGCGATGCTCAGTTAAGCTACAAACCCAGTGAGATTGAGTGGTCGATAGGCCAGATGTACCAGCATTTAATTCAGTCTGCGATGAAAATGCATTTAGCCAATGTTCAACTTTGTATAAGCGCAGACGAGGACTCGGGCAAGAAGAGAAACCAGGGCAAAACAGAAACAGGTGAAGCTGTTTTTGCGCAAGCAAGTTTTCCTCCGATACGTATCCACGTTCCTGATTCTCCTGAGTATACTCCACTACAATCGGATGGAAGAGAATCAATAATTCAAGGATTTAATGAGGTAAGGGATGAAATGCGGAGATTGGAAGTGCTGTTGGAAGAAACAACACAGGAATGTACGTTGGCACATCCAAGCTTTGGTGGTTTGAATGCAGAGGAATGGTTTGCATTGGTCGAAATGCATTATCGTCATCATTTCTTGCAGCTTGAGCGTCTGAAGAAGGCATGGGAAGAACAGGTGCAGAGATGAATGAACAGGAAAAGGAAAAGCATGATTTGATGGCTACCAGCAAAGGAATTATGCAGATTCATACGAGTGAACTCCTGGCTTCACAGTTAGAAGTTGAGGCTGAATCTGAAAAAGGAAACCGATACTGGATCGGCGTTGTGTCTGCATCACATGTGGAAAAAGGGGTGGAAGGGGGCTTCGCCCAGCTCTGTCACGGCAAGGTAGCTTCTCTGCGCAAAATGAATGCAGGAGACTGGCTGATCTATTATTCGCCGCGAACAAGCATGAAAGGAGGCAAGGTACTTCAAGCATTCACCGCCATAGGGCGCATAATAGACGATCAGGTGTACACGTACCATGTGTCAGATTCCTTTGTCCCGTATCGGAGGAATGTTCAGTATTATCCTTGTCAGCAGGTGAAGATCGCTGATCTGCTGGACCAACTGATCCTTACTCGGGGACAGACACGTTGGGGATATCATTTTAGATATGGTCATTTGCAGATTCAAAAAGAGGATTTTCTGAAAATTGCACTTGCCATGTTGGGGGCTGAGGCAGAAACCTGCTAACCTACATAGTTTGAGCAAAGAGTCAGATCTTATTTATGTGACACAAAGCTGAGGAAAAAATAGACCTTTTGAGGGGAAATAAAAATAATCGAATTTTCAACAACGTAATAATTATTATGTAAACTTATTATTTTCGATGACCTCCATAAGCTGTATCTATATTGCTAACCATGTTTAAGGGGCGGATACAGCTGGATTTAGGTGAATTTCCAGTTCAAATCTTTGAATAAAAAACCTCTTTTAAATGGTCTTCAATATTGTTCCTTTAAGAGTACAGGACGGTTGTAGGGGTCTTATTATAAATCGTTTTCGAAGAACTTGAGAACGGATGAGATTCCTCTCTATAATTGCAAATTATATGTTCATAAACCATTGTTATACGAAATTTTAACTCTGATTTATTCCTGAGAAACACTCAACGCAATGAATATAGAATATCGAAAAATATAAGATGAAATATACTGCTTCAAACCAGATATAATACGGTGGATAAGACTCGTAAAATGGCATGTTCAAAGCTGTGTAAATGTGTTCATTTATCGATGAGGGACAGAATGGGGTGATTTCTCAAAATCGGGTTATTACTCCCGTTTTAGATCAATTTCATATGGATTTGCGATGGATTTAGTACCGCTTTCAATGTATGCTTTTGGAAACTGGAAAGGAAGTGGGAAAAATGGAACGCGAACTGGCGTTGGAAATTGTCCGAGTAACAGAATTGGCTGCGTTAGCTTCAGCACCCTGGATGGGGCGGGGCGACAAGAATAGTGCAGATGAGGCGGCTACTTTGGCTATGCGCGCCATGTTCGATTCCGTGTCTATTCGCGGCACGGTGGTAATCGGTGAAGGAGAAATGGATGAAGCACCCATGTTGTATATCGGCGAGGAAGTCGGCAACGCTGAGGGCCCCGAGGTTGATGTGGCTGTAGATCCTTTGGAAGGTACAGAGATCGTAGCCAAGGGCCTGAACAACGCTTTATCGGTTATTGCAGTGGCGGGAAAAGGCAACCTGCTCCACGCACCGGATATGTACATGGAGAAGCTGGCTGTAGGGCCTGCTCTGGTGGGCAAGGTCAGTATCGAAGATCCGGTTGAGGTGACATTGGAGAAAGCCGCTGAAGCATTGAACAAAAACATCTCAGATCTGACAGTCATGATTCTGGACCGTGTACGACATGAAAGTACGATCAAGACATTGCGCAAGGTTGGTGTGCGGATCAAGTTCCTCAGCGATGGTGATGTTGCAGGCGCGATGGCACCTGCGTTCCCAGAGGCGGGTATTGATCTGTATGTCGGATCAGGCGGGGCACCAGAAGGTGTGCTTGCTGCAGCTGCCTTGTCCTGCCTGGGAGGCGAGATTCAAGGTCGCCTGATGCCTGCGAACGCAGACGAATTCCAGCGCTGCTTGCAAATGGGGATCGATAATCCCTACAAAGTATTAACGATGCAGGATATGATCGGTACGGAAGATGTTATTTTTGCAGCAACAGGTGTTACTCCGGGTGAGATTCTTGGTGGTGTGCGTTACCTCGCGGATGATCGGGCAGAGACCGATTCCATCGTCATGCGTGCCAAAACCAAAACGATTCGTTTCATCCGTTCTCAGCATTTCCTTCCTAATAAGGAAGTGTTGCACAAAGTGCGGCAGCTTCAATCTACACCTGAGCCTTTAGATCGCATTCAAAGTCATGTCACTATTATGGAACAGGCTGAGTTCAGTCAATCATCTGTTGGTAACGGTGTGACGACCTGATATAGGTCTGCACTGTAGTTGGTCTGCCCCAACATGAATCCGTGTGAAAGCGAGTGAAGAAGAAGGTACTATAGGACAAGTTACAAGAAAATATAGTAAGCAAGAGGTGGGGAATTTGTTTACACAAATCCTCATCTTTTTTTGTGTTAAAAGCATTGACAACGGTTACAACACATGAGAAGATGTACGCGCGTACATAATCATTTGATACACTGCATCGGTTTGGCAGGTGTTCAGGAAACATGAAGGAGGTGAGATCCATGGCATCCCGTAAAGAAGTGGCTGATCTTGCCGGTGTTTCGGAAGCTACAGTATCCCGAGTTCTTAATGGCGTTGGTCCTATTAAAGAGGAAACCCGCCGTAAGGTTATTGAAGCTTCCGAGCAGTTGGGTTACGTCCCCAGCGCACTGGCCCGCAGCTTTGCGAGAAGTAAAAGCGGTAACCTTGGCGTGGTGTTGCCCTACGTCCCGAAAGCACACTTGTTCTCGGCGTATTTCTTCTCGGAAATGCTGAGTGGCATTGGGAGCAAAGCCAGGGACAACGGCATGGACCTGCTGGTCATGTTCAGGACACCGGGTGAAGTGATGAATTATACGGATCTGTTCCGCCGTCAGAAAGTGGATGCTTGCATTATTCTCGGCGCACGAGATGATCATGGGGAACTGGCAGCCATGCAGAGGCTTCAGCAGGAAGGACATCCCTTTTGCATTATGAGCCAGCACTTTGCAGGTGAATCATTCATGGAAGTGGATGCCGATCATGTGGAGGGCAGCAGGCTGGCAATCCGTCACCTTACCGATCAGGGCTACCGGAATATCGCCTTTCTTAATGGTCCGGATAGTTATTCCAACAGTCAGGAGCGGCTTCAGGGCGTTCATATCGGACTGAATGAAGCCGGAATGAATATGGATTCCAGTCTGTTGCTGGAGGGGAACTATGGCAGACGAAGCGGGGTGGAGGCAGCTGCCACCATTGCAGCCCGGCTTAACGAGATTGACGCTGTATTTGCTGCGAATGACCGGATGGCAATCGGTGTTATGCATGGTTTGCGTGAGCGTGGGATCAAGGTTCAGGATTTCCCTGCGTTTGTAGGTTATGATGACTCCGATGCGGCCGAGATGGCGGTTCCGCCGCTGAGCAGCGTCAGGGTTCCCTTTTATGAAATGGGAGAACTGGCCGCATCCAAACTTATTCATGGATCACTGGGAGCAACAGCTTCAACAGTGAATTCCGAAGTTCCCTCAGAAACAGCAAGGCAGTTGTTGCCTACAGAGCTGATCATCCGTGCCTCTTCAATCCGTAATTAATACATTGCTAGTTATATTCCAAAGGAGGAAGTGACCATGTCAAAGCGTCTTCGTGTCGGAATGGTTGGATACAAATTTATGGGGAAAGCCCACAGCAACGCTTATCGCAGTCTGCCGATGTTTTTCCCGTCTGCCCCGCTGCAGCCGGAGATGTCTGTAATCTGTGGACGGAACGAGCAGGGAGTTCAGGAGGCTGCCAGTCAGTTCGGCTGGTCTGAAAGTATAACGGACTGGCGCGAGCTGGTGCGGCGTGATGATATCGATCTGATCGATATTAACGCTCCAAGTGATGCCCATAAGGAAATAGCACTGGAAGCCGCTCGTCAGGGTAAACATCTGTTCTGTGAAAAGCCGCTGGCTTTGTCGTTAGCTGATTCGCGTGAAATGCTCCAGGCTGCTGAAGAAGCAGGAGTTGCGCACATGGTCGGATTCAACTACCGTTTCTCTCCAGCAGTGCAGCTGGCTAAAGAGTTGGTGCAAAGCGGACGCCTAGGCAAAATCTATCATTTCCGTGCGTTTTTCCTTCAGGATTGGATCATGGACCCTTCGTTCCCGCTGGTATGGCGTCTGCAAAAGGAAGTAGCCGGATCCGGCTCACATGGCGATCTTGGCGCACACCTAATTGATCTTGCACGTTTCCTGGTGGGTGAATTCAAGGAAGTAATCGGGATGAGCGAAACGTTCATTAAAGAGCGGCCGCTGGCTTCGGAAATGACCGGACTTAGTGCCAAAGGCAGTTCTAACGCAGATGCTCCGAAGGGCGAAGTAACGGTAGATGATGCCACGTTGTTCCTCGCACGGTTTGCAGATGGTACACTAGGAAGCTTCGAGGCTACGCGCTTTGCAGCAGGTCATCGCAGTACCAACTCGTTTGAAATCAATGGCAGTCTCGGTAGCGTCCGGTTTGATTTTGAACGGATGAATGAACTGGAAGTGTATTTTACGAAGGACGATGAAGATGTGCAGGGCTTCCGCCGTGTTCTGGCGACTGATCCGGCACACAAATATGCTGAGGCGTGGTGGCCTGCGGGACATACGATTGGATTCGAGCACACGTTCACACATGAAATGCTGGAACTGGTGACCGCGATCTCCGAAGGACGGCAGCCTGAACCAAGTTTCCACGATGGGGTTGCCTGTCAAGCGGTACTAGAAGCTGTTGAACGTTCCGTTACAGAGCGTCGCTGGGTGTCGCTAGAAGAAATGTAAGCATTAAACCACTGAATTGTGAAGTGGACATCATGTTGGCACTCATTTGAAATAAATAAGCTAGATTTAAGCTAGGATGTTGACCTCGGAGAGGTCTTGAGTTTGCATAAGGTCCGATAGAGAATGACAATAACTTAACTTCCGGAAAGCGAGTGATGGATGATGAGCAAAGCACTAATCGTATGGGGCGGCTGGGATGGACATGAACCAGAGCAAGTAGCAGCGATTTTTGAACGCATTTTGAAGGAAGAACAATTCGAGGTTGAGGTCTCAGATACACTGGAAGCATATGCGGATGCAGAGAAACTACTGGGTCTGGATCTGATCATTCCGCTGTGGACGATGGGGCAGATTGAACAGGAACTCGTCAATAACGTATCTGCGGCTGTTCAGAGCGGCGTGGGTCTTGCGGGTCTTCATGGCGGGATGTGTGATGCGTTCCGCAACAACGTCGACTGGCAGTTCATGACGGGTGGACAGTGGGTTGCGCATCCAGGGAACGACGGCGTGGAGTACACGGTAAACATGAAGCGTGGTTCCAGTCCTTTGCTGGATCATATTGAAGATTTCCAGGTGAAAAGCGAACAGTACTACCTGCACGTGGACCCTGCAGTAGAAGTGCTGGCAACAACACGCTTCCCAATTGTTAACGGTCCTCACGCAGCGAATGGCCCAGTAGATATGCCAGTCGTTTGGACCAAACGCTGGGGTGCAGGCCGTGTGTTCTACAACTCGCTCGGACACCATGCAGATATTGTGGAGATGAAACAGGTTACTGAGATGATGCGTAGTGGTTTCAAATGGACTGCCGCAGGCAAAGCACTTGCGCAAAGCCGCAAGGACGCAGTGGCTGAAGTTTACACAGGAATGGCTGATAACCAAAATCACTAATTTAATTTAAACCTAATTCATATCCGTTGAGATAAATATATTGACCCACATAAAGCGGTGTTGAGTTGTTTTGGAAGCGCTATATCAATTAGGAACACGAAGGGAGTCCACGCATGAAAACAATGAAAGTAGGCATTATTGGCTGCGGTAAAATCAGTGGTATTTATATGGAGAACTGTCACCGATTTGAGGTGCTTGATCTTGTAGCGGTTGCAGATCTAGATCGGAACAGGGCAGAGGAGCAGGCGGCTGCTTATCATGTTCCTAACGTATACACGGTAGATGAAATTTTGGCAGACCCTGAGATCGACTTGATTATCAATCTGACAATCCCTGCCGTTCATGCAGATGTATGCTTGAGAGCGCTCGAAGCAGGCAAACATGTATATGTGGAAAAACCACTCGCCGTCACACGAGAAGAGGGTCAGGCGGTTCTCGAAACAGCTAAGCGTAAAGGGCTGCTGGTAGGCTGTGCGCCAGAGACGTTCTTCGGTTCAGGAATTCAGACGGCACTCAAAGTAGTAGAGGATGGTGTCATTGGCAAACCTGTGGCCGCTACCGCATTCATGATGAGCCGTGGGCATGAGCATTGGCATCCAGATCCGGAGTTCTACTATGCAGCCGGTGGCGGGCCGATGTTTGATATGGGGCCTTATTACCTGACTGCGCTCGTACAATTGCTGGGACCAATCAAGTCCATTGCTGGCATGACGGGCAAAGCGATGGAACAGCGGACGATCACGAGTGAGAAAAAGCGGGGTCAGAACATTCCTGTTGAAATTCCGACGCATGTAGCGGGATTGCTGCAATTTGAGCAGGGAGCTATCGGCACGCTGATTACGAGTTTTGACGTATTTGGCGGAAGTGTATTGCCACCGATTGAAGTATACGGCACGCATGGAACCCTACAGGTTCCTGATCCAAACACATTCGGCGGTCCAGTTCGTTACCGTTTGCTAGGTGATGAGGAATGGACTGAGGTACCCCTTCTGCCAGGATATCAGGAGAATACACGTGGCATTGGTGTTGCAGATATGGCTTATGCTGTGGGTAGCGGACGTGCTCACCGGGCAAGTGGAGAGCTTGCCTACCATGTACTCGAAGCGATGTGGGCGTTCCATGATTCTTCGGATGAGCAGACTTTTTATAAAATGGACAGCACATGTCAGCGCCCAGCTGCACTGCCTGCAGATCTTCCATTGTACACACTTGATCAATAATCGATTAAGTTAGAAGAATAGCCCTGACTCCCGATGCGAGGGAAGCAGGGCTATTTTCATTTTATATAAAGGCATGATTAGGGTTCGAATCCTGCCTGGCTAATCCATATTTCATGTTCCTCAAAATGCGCCTTCATTCGCTCGACTACCATTTTGTAAGCCTCAGTACTGTACCAATCTTCCTTGCCCACTTGTTCATAAAGTGGCTTCATGCCAAGTCTCCGGGTTCGCTTGCCCTCACTGCCATCTCCCATGAAGTAATCATCAACGCATATACGATCAACAAGCGGCCTCAGAATGGCTGCAAAGCTTTCGCTGCTGGGCAATACTGGCGCAATAGCAGCCTGTGTGGGGATACCGGCATCTCGCAGTTGTTCCAGGGCACGCAATCTGCCCGAGATTGGCGGAGCTGAAGGAGTGAACTGCTTGCGGATATCATCCAGATCCGTTTCCACGGTCATGCTAACGCGGACCCGGTCACCCAACTTTTGCAGCAGATCGATATCTCGGGTCACCAATGGACTTCGAGTTTGAACCAATATAAAATCGGGTGGATGCTCAGCCATGACTTCTAGCAAAGACCGCGTGATTTGCTCCTTATATTCAACGGGCTGATACGGGTCTGTACTGGATGACATAAAAATAGTGACTTTACCTTTCGATTTCGCACGCTTCAGCTCCTTGGCAAACACATTGGCGGCTTCCTGTTTCACATCAACCCAGCTGCCCCATGGCTCTTTGCGAAATAAAGATACGGGCATTTGCCTTACATAACAGTAGGAACAGCCAAAGGCGCAGCCTGTGTATGGATTCAGCGTATGCGTATAACCATTAAGGAACCCAGTTCCTTTGTTCAGCAACGTTTTGGGTACTTTGTATACCAAGCTGGTCTTCATAATTGATCACGCCTTTGTTCACGATAATTGGCAGGTGTACATCCTGTATGTTTTCGAAATACAGTAATAAAATACGCCGGATTGGCTATGCCAACCTGTCGACCGATATCTGTGACGGTAAGCCGGGTGCTTTCAAGCAATTTCCGGGCTTCAGTGACTCTTTTTTCCTGAATATACTCCACCGGAGTTAGGCCGGTAATCCGTTTGAACACCCGATGCAGATGATACGGACTACCGTGACTCACATTTGCAAGAATATCAAGTGTAAGGGGCTCGGCATAATGATGTTCAATATAGTCTGTTACAACGGAAATCCATTCCTGATCGGGGACTCGCTTGCCCGTTGGTTTGCAACGTTTGCATGGACGGAAATGTCGTGCCAAAGCTTCTTCGGGATTGTTAAATATAGAGACATTCTCATATTTGGGTGCTTTCGACTTGCAGGAAGGTCGGCAAAAGATGCCTGTTGTTTTGACACCGTAATAGAATTTTCCATCAAAGCTGCTATCGTTGTGGATAATGGCATTCCACTGTTTGTCATCTATAGGAACTGAATCTGATTGATAGGAATTGTGACTTTCCAAAAGAATCACCTCAAGTCTCATTATACCCCTGATTTATGGGAATCGACGAAGTTTCAAACAAAAAAGCAAGATATCAATATGTTGGAAATGGACATCCCTTCAATCTGGTTGAAATATAGGCTACAATGTACAGGATGGCAAGCTGTTTAATTGTGAAATTTATTTACGAAAGAGGTAGATTGAATGGTTCGTTTTGGAGTGGTAGGTACCAACTGGATTACAGAGAGACTTCTTGAGGCCGCTGCACAAGTCGAAGGATTCGAATTGACCGCCGTGTACTCAAGAACTGAAGATAAAGCTAATGCATTTGCAGATCAATATCACGCTGCACTTCGATTTACTAGCCTCGAAGAGATGGCTTTGAGTGATGGGCTCGATGCCGTGTACATTGCTACACCGAATACCTTTCATGCGGAGCAGGCAGAGTTGTTTTTGAGAAACGGCAAACATGTACTGTGCGAGAAGCCTTTGGCCGCCAATGGAGCAGAGGTCCGTCGTATGATTGATACAGCGCAAGAACATGGAGTTCTGCTCATGGAGGCCATGAAATCGACCCTTGTTCCCTCGTTCAAAATGGTACAATCTCACCTACATAAAATTGGCCCGGTACGTAAATATGTGGCGAGCTATTGCCAGTACTCTTCCCGGTACGACAAGTATAAGGAAGGAATCGTCCTGAATGCGTTCAAACCCGATCTTGCTAATGGAGCGTTAATGGATCTTGGTGTGTATTGTCTCTATCCATTGATTACGTTGTTTGGCGAGCCTAAACAAGTTCAGTCCCAGGCATTGATGCTGGAATCAGGGGTAGATGGACAAGGCAGTGTTATTCTGAATTATGATGAGATGGAAGCGGTAGTGACGTACTCCAAAATCTCCAATTCTCACGTTCCAAGTGAAATTATGGGCGAACGCGGCAGCATCCTCATTGACAAAATTGGTTCACCGGAACATGCGGAGATACGCTACAATGATGGTACGGTGGAAAAACTCACTGCCGAGCAAATTTACCCGTCGATGTATTATGAGGTGGAGGAGTTTGTCAATCTGATTCAGCAGGGCAAAAAGGAATCGGATATGAACACGTATGAACGTTCCTACGTTACCATGCAGGTGATGGATCAGATCCGGCAGCAGATTGGTCTTGTTTTTCCTAACGATTAATTCTGGAAAGTGAGCTGAGACGAGATGAGCAGAGATGAGCAGAAGAGCAGAGTAGCCGGCCTGGAGTTGGCACAGATTATTTTTATCGGGCGAACCTTCGAGGAATATATGAAGATGTTCAACCTGACCGTGGAAGAAATTAAAGGTAAGTCCATTCTCGATTGTCCGGGTGGGGCTTGTTCATTCAGTAGCCATGCGCGAGAGTGGGGTGCAGATCCCATGGCAGCGGATATCGCCTATGAACATGAGATCAGCCAACTGGAAGTGAAGGGACTTCAGGATATTGAACATACGATGAAACAAATGGAACACGTACAAGACAAATATAGATGGGATGATTTCGGTTCGATCCATGGCTTGAAAGAAGAACGTAGACGTGCAATCACAGACTGTGTAGCGGATATGAGACGTTTTCCTGACCGTTATGTGGCCTCTGTACTGCCGGAGTTACCTTTTGCCGATGAGCAATTCGACCTAACATTGTCAGCACATTTCCTGTTTACGTATGCAGATCGCCTGAATGCCGAATTCCATCTACAGACGATCCTTGAGCTGTTGCGAGTAACCAAGCGGGAGCTGCGTATCTTCCCTACAGTAGACTTGTCTGGCAAACGTTATGAGCACATGGATGAACTAAAGGCTAAACTGGAAGAACGCGGATATATTACTTCTGAAGAGAAAACTTCATACGAATTCCAGTGGGGAGCACATACGATGCTCCATATTGTGAAATCCCGGTAAACATACCTGAATTGCAACAGCACAGACAGCACTTCATTCATATGAAGGTTTTAATAAGATACGCATGACCAGAACAGGTTAGGAGGTTTTATCGGATGAAAAAAGTACTTATACTTGGTGGGACACGGTTCTTCGGCAAACGTCTGGTTGATCATTTGCTGTGGGAAGGAAAGTCTCAGATCACAGTCGCAACTCGCGGCAAAACGGATGTAGACTTTGGGCCTGAGGTCAACAGGATTAAAATGGATCGTGAAGACCCCAAATCTCTTGCCGAGGTTGCGCAGACCGACATGTGGGATATTGTCTATGACAACATCTGTTACTCGCCGGATGCGGCGAAGTCGGCTTGCGAAGCTTTTGCTGGACGTACCCAAAGATACATTTTGACATCAACGCTCTCGGTATATGGAGATCCCAAACCTGGATTTACCGAAGCCGATTTCGATCCATACACCTACCCGGTGCAATACGGAAGCCACGAAGATTTCTCCTACGGCGAGGGTAAACGTCTAGCGGAAGCTGTATTTTTCCAGGAAGCGGATTTCCCGGTGGCAGCGATGCGCATACCAATTGTACTCGGGATTGATGATTACACGCGAAGACTTCATTTTCATATTGAACATGTGCAAAAAGGAAAACCTATCGGCATGCCCAATCCGAACGCCGAGATTGGATTTATCAATTCCACCGAAGCCGCGAGATTTCTCGCTTGGCTTGGACATTCATCCATTACTGGACCTGTGAATGCAGCGTCCAAAGGGGCGATAACACTTTCCGCCATGATGCATTTGATCGAAACGGTAACAGGCATGCAATCACAGGTATTGACCGAAACGATCAAAGAGGACATGTCACCCTTTGGAATTTCGGAATCCTGGACAATGGATACATCCAAAGCAGAGCAGGCGGGATATACATTCGAAGCATTAATGGATTGGTTCCCGGGTCTAGTTCGAGAAGTCGCTCTGGCACTTCAATCTGAAGGCTAGAATCCATATATATAAGAGTTATTTCATAAAAAAACAGGACGCAATTCAGAGAGATATTCTCCGATGCGTCCTGTTTGTATTTGCTTCAACAAAACAGTTTCTCTCAAGTCAGGGTTGGTCTACGACTGATTTTCCTTTTATTCGCAAGGTACAGAGGCCGAAGCGCGAATACGCAGCTCTGATGGCATAATGACGGTCTGTGGTTCCTCAGGAGCCTTGCCTTCAATTCGGTCAATCAGCATTTGCATGCCGATGGCACCAAAATCATAGGCAGGCTGTGCAGCAACCGTGAGAAAGGGATCAAAGGCAGAAGCCAAATCCAGGTCATCAAAACAGACGACCGAGATGTCTTCAGGCACACGCAGCCCCCGTTTACGTAAAAGTCGAATGACGCCTATGGCGAGCATGTTGTTTGCTGCAAATATGGCTGTAGGTTTTTGCTGATGCGCAAGTAAACTGTCGATACCCACTTCATCGCTGAAATCCCGGTAGCCTGTTCGAAGGATTAAGCCTTCGTCAAAGGGCAACTCGGCTTCCCGGAGTCCCTCCATATATCCTTCTTCTCGCAGCCGCGCAGTCGAAACCTCGGAAGAACCATTAACCAGAGCAATGCAGCGATGTCCCAGATTCGTCAGATATCGAATCAATTGAAGCGCCCCATCTCGGCTGTCCCCAGCGATAACGTCAGATGTGATTCCCGGGACAGTGCGGTCCAAAATAACAAACGGAATGTTACGTTCCTGCAGCTGCTTCAAGTGATTCAGCGAGCGATCCCCTGCAGGTGCAAACAGTACACCATCGACGCGAGTAGACAGAATGGTTTCCACATAATTTTTCTCCTTGTCGTAATCCTCGTCGCTATTGCTGAACAAGAGGCGGTAACCTCGCAGATTGGCAGCATCCTCAGCCCCCCGGGCCAGCGTTGTATAGAAGGGGTTGGTAATATCCGTAATCAACAATGACAGCATCTGAGTCCGTTGCAGCACAAGACTGCGCGCATTTGAGTTTGGTATGTAACCAAGTTCTTCGATGACCTGTTGTACACGCTCGCGTGTAGCCGGGCTAATACGACCTGTTTGATTAATGACTTTGGAGACGGTCATGGCGGAGACGTTGGCTTTTTTGGCAATATCATAAATGGTAATCAATAGGATCTAACCTTTCCGCAACATAGTCTTTCCATTCTATAGGATAATGCCGATTGACAGCAAGATAGGCTCATGCTATCTTAGGGTTACCGATAACCCTAATCATAAAAAAAGTTGATTTATTTCAGTCTCACCGCTCTTCATTTTGCTCACATCGCTTCCTTCACACTCCATAATAGGACAGCATAACGGAGTCAATAATATAGAGCGGTTTATTAAACCAAGTATTTGTAAACGCATTCATAATGAGAAAAAGAACTGACCGTTGGCATGCAATGCTAGTGTGTTACCTCGGGTATCGGTGAAGAGAAGGAACAGAATCCATAATTTGCCCCAACAAAATACACACGGACAAGTCACAAGTAATTCGTACCTATTCTATGAAACCATTGAAGGAGGACGTTTTAGTATGACACATCAGGATTATCGTTATAAACAGGGATTTCCCAAGATTGGTATTCGTCCCACGATTGACGGAAGACGCAAGGGTGTTCGTGAATCATTGGAAGAGCAGACGATGCGCATGGCGACGTCCGTTGCCGAGCTGCTCGCAACAGAACTTCGGTATCCCGATGGTTCGCCGGTAGAATGCGTCGTTGCCGAGTCCTGTATTGGCGGTGTGAACGAGGCAGCGGCAGCAGCGGAACTATTCAGTCGCTCCAACGTGGGCGTGACCATTACCGTTACACCATGCTGGTGTTATGGAACAGAAACGATGGATATGTCTCCTTCTATTCCTACAGCCATCTGGGGCTTTAATGGAACCGAACGTCCGGGTGCAGTATATCTGGCAGCAGTGCTCTCTGCCCATGCACAGAAGGGGATTCCGGCTTTTGGTATCTATGGCGAGGATGTGCAGGATGGAGGAGATACGACGATTCCTGATGACGTTCGTGAGAAATTGCTTCGCTTCAGCCGTGCTGGTCTTGCCGCTGCAACATTGAAGGGACGTGCTTATCTGTCTATCGGCTCGGTATCCATGGGTATTGCCGGCTCCATCGTGAACGATTCTTTTTTCCAGGAGTATCTGGGCATGCGGAACGAATATGTGGATATGAGTGAACTGACTCGTCGTATAGAAGAAGAAATCTACGATCCTGAGGAGTATAAGCTGGCGCTAGCATGGGTGAAGGAGAACTGTAGTGAAGGACCGGACAACAATCCTGCCCATCTGCAGACAGACCGCAAACGCAAAGAGTATGAATGGGAAACGGTTGTGAAAATGACGCAGATCGTACGTGACCTGATGGCTGGCAATCCGAAGCTTGCGGAGCTGGGATTCACTGAAGAATCTATGGGCCACCACGCGATTGTCTCCGGATTTCAGGGACAACGACAGTGGACGGATCATTCACCCAACGGAGATTTTCTGGAATCCATCCTGAATTCTTCCTTTGACTGGAATGGCAAACGCTCGCCTTATCTGGTGGCAACAGAGAACGACAGCCTGAATGGTGTGTCGATGTTATTTGGTTCCCTGCTTACACATACCGCGCAGATCTTCGCAGATGTACGCACCTATTGGAGCCCGGATTCGGTAAAACGCGTGACAGGGCACCAGCTGGAAGGAAACGCAAAGGACGGTATTTTGCATCTGATCAACTCCGGTTCTGCGGCATTGGATGGTACAGGGCAACAATCAAGAGCGGGTGAGCCTGTGCTCAAGCCTTTCTGGGAAATTACAGACGAAGAGGTTCAGGACTGCCTGAAAGCCACCTCATGGCGGCCGGCATCCGTGGAATATTTCCGGGGCGGCGGCTATTCGGCTGATTTCCTGACCAAGGGCGGCATGCCTGTTACGATGACGCGTCTCAATTTGGTTAAAGGACTAGGGCCAGTACTGCAAGTGGCTCAAGGTTACACCGTCGACCTGCCTGAGGATGTGCACGATACGCTGGATCAGCGGACAGATCCGACTTGGCCTTCCACCTGGTTTGCACCTGTTCTGACGGGCTCAGGGGCTTTTACTTCGGTCTATGAAGTAATGAATCAATGGGGCGCGAACCATGGCTCCATCTCTTATGGACATATCGGAGGGGATTTGCTAACACTGGCCTCCATGCTTCGTATCCCGGTGAGTATGCATAATGTACCGGAATCCGAGATTTTCCGTCCACGTGCCTGGGGACTGTTCGGCACAAGTGAACCGGAAAGTGCCGATTACCGGGCATGCAGCGTCTTTGGACCGTTGTATCGTTAACATCCAAACGGCTTGTCGCGGAAGCGAAGGAGGCATGAGAGATGGGAACTCAGGCAACACATGTGCTTGCTGCCGATTACGGCGCCGGAAGCGGCCGGGTGGTCCGTGGGACTTTTGACGGGAGCAAGCTTTCGTTAGAGGAAGTGCATCGATTCAGTAACGATCCTGTACACCTGGGAGATGGATTGTACTGGGATTTCCTGCGACTTTTCCACGAACTGAAACAAGGGATTGTAAAGGGCATACAAGGCATCTCCCAACCGGTCCGTTCCATCGCTGTGGATACGTGGGGAGTCGACTATGGATTAGTGGACGGGGAGGGAAGATTATGCTTCAACCCCCGCCATTACCGGGAATCGCGTAATGCAAAGTGGATGGAAGAAGCCCTGCGCATGGTGAATGAAGAAGAGCTTTATTCCATGTCCGGTGTCCTGCCACAACAGATAAATACCGTATTTCAACTGCTTGGAAGTGTGCGCGAGCACTCGGAAGGTCTGCGGCCAGATGTGCGCATGTTATTGATGCCGGATTTATTTAACTATTATCTATCTGGTCAGCAGGCCTGCGAGTACACAATTGCCAGTACAAGCGGACTATTGCATGCCGGAGATGCTCGATGGAATGAACAATTGATTGGCCGACTGGGTATCCCTGAGACGTTATTCCCACCTCTCGTACAGCCAGGCACGGTGCTGGGGCAATTAACGGATGACTTGTGTGCAGAGTTGAAGATTGAACCGATGCAAGTGATATCTGTAGGTTCACATGATACAGCATCTGCATTAGCAGCCATTCCTGCGACAGATTCGGAATTTGCCTTTATTAGCTGTGGCACCTGGTCTCTCATGGGCGTGGAACGTGACATTCCTGTATTGGATAATCGTAGTCGTCAACTAGGGTTCACCAATGAGGGCACGGTAAATGGCAAAGTGCGAACCTTGAAGAATCGCTCAGGCCTGTGGTTATTGCAGGAGTGCAAACGGCAGTGGGAACGGGAGAATCAACGTTTTACCCATGAGGAACTGGTCCAGCTCGCTGCTTCGGCAACCGCTCACCAATGTTATGTATCGCCCGGAGACGGGGTGTATTTGGCACCAGGCGATATGCCAGAGCGAATCCGGCAACAGTGCAGTGTTAGCGAGCAAGCAATACCTGAAACGACCGGAGCCATTGTACGTTGTATTCTCGAAAGTTTGGCACTGGAGTTCAGACAGACTCTGGATGAACTGGAGCTAATTACAGGCACTCGGCCACGGGTGATTCATATGGTCGGTGGCGGTGTGCATAATCGCTTATTGTGTCAATTTACGGCGAATGCAGCAGGAATTCCGGTGATAGCGGGTCCTGCCGAGGCAACTTCAGCCGGAAATTGCATGCTGCAATTCCTGGCACATGGCGAAGTGAGCAGCTTGTCCGAGGTGCGAGAAGTTATGGCTTCTTCCTTTTCTCCCGAAACCTATGAGCCAGAAGACACCGCAAGATGGCAGGAAGCCTACGTAAGATACCAAAACCTGAATCAAACATTGGCGAGCAAATCCAATTAGATGAGCATTTTGTAAAATGCTTAAAAAGAAAAGTCAAAGGAGTGGAGCAGAACATGTCTGAACAACAGGTAAGGGAAGAATTGACCAAATATGCCCGCAGAGCGGTTGCTCAGGGACTGGTGGTTGGACCTGGGGGGAATCTGAGCGCCCGTTTCGAAGGAACGATGCTTCTTTCGCCGAGTGGTTACGCACTAGAGGATCTGAAACCTGAAGAATGGATCGCGATTGATATTGCGACAGGAGAGACACGTGCCGGATCAACACGCCCTTCCTCCGAGGTGTTGATGCATCTGTATAGCTATCGGGTCAACCCTGACATTCAAGCCATTGTGCATACACATCCGGCATACACCATCGCCCTGAGTCTCGTTTTCGATGAATTGCCTCATTTGTTCCCTGATCAGTCGGCACTGGTAGGCGATATTGGCTTTGTCCCTTATGTTCTTCCCACAACCAAACTTCTTGCTGATGCGGTGGCTGCCAAGGTTGAAGAGCACACAGCGCTTATTCTGGTTAACCACGGATTGGTCACGACAGGTAAAAACCTGCGCGAAGCCTACTACCGCACCCAGGTGGTGGAGGAAAGCGCCAAGGTGTACATGATCGCCAAGGCAGCAGGGGAGCCTAAAGTGCTTACTGCGGAAGAATACAAGGAGATCCAATCTCTTGAAAGTGAAACCTACCGCGTACAGCTGCTGCAACAACTCAAGTCGTAAATGAATATTTATAATTAAACGAAATTTAAAGGTTATCTCAACAAAGAGCAGATTACGTCCTCCAGAAAAAAATCTGGAATATAGGATGTGAATTGCTCTTTTTTTATTTTGGATCAAACGGGGAGTACATGGTGGAAAAAAATAATACATAGTAATTGGGTAAGAATTATTGAAATTATTGTCGATTGAAGGTATACTGTCGTTAATCATCAGTGAGTAACAACAAAAAGAACTACAATTATTTAAATATGAGGAGTGAATTTAGTGGGTCCTGAGCTAAACGAATTGGAGTTGGAATACGAACTGCTGAAGCAGCTTCGGGACGCGAGCGCTCCCATCGGGGCCAGCACGTTGGTTCATACCCTGGGCAAAACGTACGGTCTAAGTCAGGCTACAATCGGAAGAAGACTTATGGAGATGGACGTTGAAGGTTTCACAATACTGGAGGGCCGGAGGGGGAGGGTTCTGACCGAACAGGGGCTGGAACGAATCAAGATTCTGGAGAAGGATTTACAGCAAAAAAGTGTAAATTCCCAGCTCATTCAGATGCTGAACCATTCCGGTGAAAAGGCTCTGCTCGATGTCCTTGTAGCCAGAAGGGCTCTGGAACGGGAAATTGCTTCCCTGGCAGCACAACGAGCCTCCAAAGAATACATAGTGCTACTGGAAGCCTCTATTGCTACCCAGCATCAATTGCTTTCCCAGAATATTATTCCTTACGAGGAAGACCGGGAATTTCACAGGCTACTGGCTTATGCGGCTCAAAACCAGATTCTGCTGCATGCGGTTGAACTCGTCTGGGAGACAAGCCGTGATTTCCTGGAAACAGCTTATATTAGGCAAAGAGTAGGTAGCGAACTGGTCGTGGACCACCAGCGGATTCTGGAGGCAGTAGCAGCAGGCTCCCCGGAACAGGCTGAAGCGGCAATGGTGAATCATATTAACCAGATGATTGAGGATGTCAAACGATATTTTGCCATGCAGAACCTTAATATAACTTCGGATGAGACCCGGTGATAAAGGAGTTGAACTTGTGAAAACAATTTATCGATTAGGTATAGATATCGGAGGCACATTCACGGATGCCCTAGTTATGGACAATCATGGCAGGGTGATTGCGGCACTGAAAACGCCATCGATTGCAGCAGCTCCGGAACAGGCGATTTTTAATGCACTTGATCAGCTCAAGGAAAGCGGAATCGATCTTCATGAGATCGATCTGTTTGTGCACGGAACAACACTTGGGGTTAACACCCTAATTGAGCGTAACGGCGCAGTTACAGGTCTGTTGGTCACCAAAGGGTTCCGGGATATTCTCGAGATTCGGAGGCTACGACTCGAGGATACAACCAATCTGTATGGTGACAAGACCGATGCGCTTGTTCCGAGACATCTCGTTAAGGAAGTGGATGAGCGAGCACTTGCGAGCGGTAGCATACTTCAACCACTGGATCAGAAGCAACTGCTTCAAGCGGTAGACGAGCTGGTGGAAGAGGGGGTTACTGCCTTGGCGATCAGTTTTTTGCACGCTTATATCAATCCTGCTCATGAGCAGCTTGCGGAAGAGTTAATCAGAGAACGTCATCCGCACCTGTTTCTCTGCAGAAGCAGTGCCATTTGGCCGCAGCAGCGTGAATTCGAACGTACACTCGCCACAGCCATGAATGCATATGTTGGGGAACGCATGGGATCATACTTTCTTCGTCTGCAAGAAGGAATTGGCGCTTACGGTCTGAAAGCCAATCTGCTGTCCACGATGTCCAATGGTGGAATCATGACGGCGGCCAGAGCGACCAAAGAGCCTGTACGTACTCTTCTGTCTGGACCTGCTTCCGGCGTAATCGCAGCAACCCATATTGCCGAGCAGGCCGGCATTCATCAAGTCATCACGTTTGACATGGGCGGGACAAGCGTTGATGTTGCCCTCATCGATAAAGAGCCTGCCTATTCTACCGAGAATAAGGTTGGGGATTTTCCAGTCATCATTCCCGCTGTGGATGTAACCGCGATCGGAGCGGGTGGGGGCTCAATTGCCTGGCTCGATTCCGTAGGGGTACTCAAGGTGGGACCACGAAGTGCAGGAGCCAATCCAGGTCCAGCCTCCTATCATCGTGGGGGAGAAGAGCCAACAACAACGGATGCTTATCTGCAACTGGGCATTTTGCAGGCTGATCGATTCCTTGGCGGACAGATGAATCTTTACCCCGAGCTTGCAGAACGTGCTCTGGGCAATCTTGGCGAACGGCTTGGACTAAGTCCCACGCAAACTGCACAGGCCATTCTTGATGTGGCCACCGCCAATATGTATGCCCAGTTCTCTCCGCTCATGGCACGCAAGGGGGTTGATCCCCGGGACTTTACGCTGCTCGCCTATGGTGGAGCTGGGCCAATGCATGCTTTTCTCATGGCGCGTGAAGTGGGCATCCGCCGAGTGCTGATCCCACCATCTCCAGGAACACTTTGTGCCATGGGCTGCACGGTTGCCAACCTTCGCAATGATTTCGTTCATACCTTGCACAAAAGCAGTCAGACGCTTGAGCCTGGTGAGTTATCGACTCTTTACACCAGACTGGAGAATCAAGGTCGTAGTTGGGTTGAAGAGGAAGCCCGCGGCGGAGTGAAACTGGAACATATCTATTGCTTATACAGCGCCGACATGCGTTACGAAGGTCAAGCCTTTGATTTGGAGGTTACGCTCACATCCGAAGAAATCGCCGATCCTGAGAAAGCAAGGATCAAATTCCATATGTACTACCAAAATGTGTTTGGCATCAGCCAGCAGGAAGCTGAAGTCATGTTCGTTAGTCTGAGAGCGACCATTGTTGGCATCCTGCCCACCCAAAGCACGGCGTCTCCGGTAGAGTTGCCATTCGATGAAAGTGAAGCAGAAGAACGAATCATCACTTTTGACCACGAGCAGCGAACAGCAAAAGTTCTTACGAGGGGACAGATCCCACTGGATATGCCCATTCTTGGGCCCATTATTGTGGAGGAATATGATACAACCATTTTCATCCCGCCTGGATTTACGGTATACCGGGATGGTAACGGTAATGTGATTGGGGAGGTGGAGCAATGATTGGCGACAAGGTTTTTCTTGAAATTTTCAACAACCGGATTCAGGCTGCGGTGGAGGAAATGGCCAATGTCGTGCTGCGCACGGGATTCACCGCTTTTGTTAAAGAAACGGGCGATTTTGGAACCTACCTCTTGTCACCATCCGGGGAAACGTTTGGGTCGCCATTGGAGACGGGTTACAATCTGTCCCTTGGCATCCCTGCTGCGGCGACCATAAACAGCATTACAGACTGGAAGGAAGGCGATCTGGTCATCTGCAATGATCCTTATTCCACCAAAGGCATGGTGACACATCTACCGGATGTTCATCTGATCAAGCCCTATTTTCACAAAGGGGAAATCATCGCATACGGCATGTGCTTCGTTCATTCTTCCGATGTAGGTGGTAAGGTACCGGGGAGCGTATCTCCAAGCGCCTACGATATTCATATGGAAGGCATTCGAATTGCGCCAGTCAAGCTGTATGAAGCAGGCGTTCTTAATGAGCAGATACTGCGCATGTTTCTGGACAATAGCCGCATTCCGGAGCAAAACCTCGGTGATCTCAAGGCACTGATGGCAGCCTTGAATCGGGGGGAGCAGCGACTAGAGGAGCTTATCGGCCGCTACGGTGTAGAGAGGATTCAACAGGGTATTAAGCAATTGCTGGAATACGCTGAGTTGAAGGCCCGCGCCATCGTACAGGAGATCCCGGATGGTTCGTATGAGTTCTGGGACTATCTGGAGAAAGGTCCTGGCGGTTATCCCATCCGATTGCGCTGCAAAATGACAATCGCGGGCAGTGATATTCATCTGGACTTTAGCGGAACCGACCCTCAGGTCAGAGCTTCGTTCAATATTCCTACCCACAATCAACAGGGGCATTACATGTTGGTTCCCGCACTCATTCGTTATTTCCGTACGCTCGATCCAACAATTCCATGGAATTCGGGCATGATTCGCATGGTTCGAAATTATGCACCACCGGCTTCAGTTCTCAACCCGGAGCCGATGGCAGCGGTTGGCGCACGAGCAGCTACCTTTATTCGGCTAATGGATGTCATCACAGGTGCTCTTGGAAAAGCTCAGGCAAGTAAGGTTCCCGCCGCAGGAGCCGGACAGGCATGCATCGTTATGATGGCGATGACAGATGCGTCAGATGGCAAAAAAAAGGTTGGCGTGATCCAGCCGATATGTGGCGGTTCAGGAGCAAGACCGATGAAGGACGGAATTGATGGCATGGATTTTGCCGTGGGTCATCTTCGAAACATTCCTGCGGAAACAGTAGAATCCGAAATGCCTGTGCTCATAGAGCATTATGGCCTTCGTGCTGATTCTGCTGGTGCTGGAACCTTCCGTGGTGGAAGCGGAATCGACCTGTGTGTCAAAATTCTTACACCAGATACCGTAATGACCGCCAGAAATATGGAGCGTATGGAGTTTCATCCGTGGGGCAGGCTTGGCGGAGGTGTTGGTACCCATGGGGAAGCGATTCTCAATGCTGGACGTGCAAGTGAACACCATCTGGGAAGAATTGATGAGTTGCTGCTCCAACCCGGAGAGACGGTGACGTTCCTGTCACAGGGCGGAGGTGGATATGGCGATCCATTTGATCGGGATCCAATGCTGGTTCTGGAGGATGTTAGAAGAGGACTGGTATCGACGGAAAAAGCTCTTGAACTGTATGGTGTCGTCATAGAAGGCCGGAACCTGAACGTGAGTGAGACCAGACAGTTGCGGGCCAAGCGGGAACGGCAGCAGGAAGAATTCGATTATGGCTGGACAAGGAAACAGTTCGAGGCCATATGGACTGACGAGATGCAAGTATCGCTGAATCAGGCGCTGCTGAATGTTCCGCTGGCACTCAGAGACTACCTGAAGCGTCAGACCATGGGAGCCGTGGAGGAGAAGCAAACTGCGACCGTATCCGTATCTCCACATGAGATATCAGGCATTATGGAAGGATTGCGTCAGAAAATAGGATTGCATTGATAAGGTACATGAAGGAAAAACGAATTAATTTTTGTCAAATTCATAAAACCAACTAAATCGATGGGGGAAAATCTCATGTTTAAATCAAACAAGAAACGCTTTCTCAGTCTCGCCTCACTGACACTGGCCGGTACACTGGTTCTCTCTGCATGCGGTGGAGCAAGTAGCTCCAGCAATACAGCAGGAGGATCCGATTCTTCTGGAGGAAGCGGAGACAAGGTTAAACTGACCATGTTTATCTGGGCTGGCTCCAATCAGGATGTCGTTCCAAAAGAAGTGGTTGCAAATTACGTCAAAGAGCATCCAAATGTTGAAGTTACTTTTGAAGAATCATCCAATGCAGTCATGTATCCGAAAATGGTCGCTGGCAAGCAGGCTGATCCCAACAATCCAGTTGTCAACTTTGGTTACTTCAACGCAGATGCGACGGCAAAAGGCTTGAACGATGATATGTGGGAGCCACTGGATACAAGCATCGTGACCAATATCAAGGATATCCCGGAGCAATTCCACAAGCCTGACAACAAGGGTGTCGTGTGGGGAGTTTCGAGCTTCGCGCTTGTCTATAACAAAGACCTTGTAAAAACACCGCCAACAAGCTGGAATGATCTGTGGGATAACGAGGAATTCAAAGGGAAAACGGCACTTTGGGACTACATGTTCTATTCCTATATCTCTCCACTTCTTGCAGTCAAAGGACAGGAGCTTGGCGCATCATATGAGAATCCGGAGCCAGCATTCCAGTTCTGGGCAAATCACAGTGACCAGATCGGCACATTGGTTACATCCAATGACCAGTTGAAGGCTCTTCTGGAGTCGGGAGATGCTCTGATTGCTCCTTTCAGTGCACAGGTTGCACAGACATGGATTGACGGCGGTTCTCCACTCGCTGTAGCGTATCCGAGCGAAGGAGCCATTTCCTTCCCGTACACACTTCAGGTTGTGAAGGGGTCAACACCTGAGCAGACACGTGTAGCCAACGAAATTATCAACGAGCTGCTGAGCGCAGAGGCGCTGTCACAATATGCAGAAGCAACAGGTACACCGGTAACCAGCACGACTGCTGCCGTTCCGGACAAATACAAGGACGATCCTTCCTTCTCCGTGGAAACACAGAGCAACGGGATTAGTCCTGACTGGGATGTTCTTGCTCAAAACAGCTCTTCCTGGAAGGATCTATGGGACCGACTCGTCAAAACCAAACTTCAATAAATGATGGTTTTCAGACAAACCACGATAACGGGTTCTATTTCGAACCCGTTATGGACGGGAGGGAAACAGAGATGAGCAGTGAACAAGAACTCATTTCCATTGAAACAAGAGAAGTCACAAAGACCTACGGAGAGCGAGCAGCGGTTAACCATGTGTCACTACAGGTGAAGAAGGGAGAATTCGTTTCCCTGTTAGGTCCGAGTGGCTGTGGCAAAACAACACTGCTGCGGATGCTTGGCGGACTTGAGCAGCCGGATCAGGGGTTCATTATGCTGGGAGGTCGGGATGTAACCGGCATCCCGGCCTACGGACGCAACAGCAACATGATTTTTCAGCAGCTTGCGCTATTCCCACATATGGACGTATTCAACAACATCGCCTATGGGCTCAAGGTGAAGAAGTTACCGAAAGCCGATATCAGGAAGCAGGTACACGAAATGCTTGAGCTGGTACAGCTCGGAGATTATGGCAGACGAGCTGTTTCCCAGTTATCCGGAGGGCAGGCTCAACGCGTAGCCATTGCTCGCGCGTTAATCAACAGACCCGAAGTTTTGCTGCTCGATGAGCCACTTTCCGCACTGGATATGCAGCTGCGTCTGGATATGCAGCGCGAACTGAAACGCATACAACGAGAGTTCGGCGGTACGTTCATCTTTGTAACGCATGATCAGAATGAAGCCATGAACATGTCAGATCGGATCGGCGTCATGCGCGCTGGCAAGCTGCTGCAATATGCTACGCCTGATGAAATCTATGAAAGACCGGCAGACAGCTTCGTGGCCAAGTTCATCGGCGATACCAATCTTCTGGCAACAACGGTGCTTGGACAGGATACGAATGGAATCCGGGTTGAATGCTTCGGGTATTCGCTGCTGGTGAAGACAAATGAGAACACCCCGGTTGCCCTAATAGGTGACCGGCACTCGTTGTGCATTCGCAACGAATATATTCGACTTGGAGAGGATGCGAACCCTTGCCTGAACAAGCTGGATGGACGTGTCATAGAAGCAGTGTATGGCGGGGCAAATATTCGTTACACGATCCAGATTGCTGAGGGGTTTCTGGTTCAGGCCAGTGTACTGCATCAGCGAGGAGCCTCACGTTTTAGCCCGGGGGAGCCAATCCGGATTGGCTTTGATCCGGAGGACGCGCTCTTGTTATCCGAACCTTTGCTGCTTAATCCGGTACAGGAGGAAGGGATATGAATCGGGTTACGGATCGGATCGTGAATCTGTATTCATCCAAAAACCGCCGGTGGATTACCCAGTTGCTTCTTCTGCTACCCGCTCTGACCCTGATGGGCATCGTGTATCTGGGTGGTCTGCTCATCTTTGGCAGGTACAGCTTTGATATCTATGAAAATGGCAAGCTCATCCGGGGCTGGGAGTGGGATGCTTATCGTGCTTTTCTGTCCGATCCGTACTATTGGAAGCTGATAGGCACCACATTTCGCGTTGCCTTCAAGGTCACGCTATGGAGCCTGCTGCTTGCATACCCGCTAGCTTATTGTATTGCCGGCCTGAAGAAACCGGGCATGAAGCAATTGTTGCTGCTGCTTACGTTTCTTCCGCTGCTGGTCAGCGCGGTTGTTCGATCCTATGGCTGGCAGCTGCTGCTATCCAAACAGGGGTTCATGAACTGGCTGTTTATACGACTTGGAATCACGGATGATGGCTTCAGTATGATATATAACGAGACTGGTGTGGTCGTCGCTCTTGTTCATATTTTTCTGCCGTTCATGGTCTTTCCGATCCTGAATGTATTGTCACAAAGTGACGCTTCGCTAAAAGCGGCTGCACAGGATCTGGGAGCAGGAATCTGGCGGACATTCCTCACGATTACCCTGCCTTTATCAGCGAGAGGTATTGCTAGCGGGGTACAGATTGTATTCACGCTATGCCTCACGGCCTTTACAACGCCCCAACTGATTGGCGGAGGCAGAGTCATGACACTGCCGGTATTTATTTACCAGCGAACACTGGATACCAACTGGCCGATGGCTGCGGTAGCAAGTATATTCTTGCTCGTTTCTTCCATCATCGTTTCACTTTTGGTCAATAAAGGAGCCGAAATGCTGATGTTCCGTCGTTCCCGGAAGGGAGAGCAGGCTTATGGTTAAGTCGAAAAGGTTCACTAAATTGCTGCTATATATATTTGCAGGGGCTGTAGCAGTTTATTTACTGTTGCCACTGCTCATGATCCTATTGACATCAGTAGGTTCCGGATCGGCCAGTAAATTCCCGCCGGAAGGTCTTACCCTGAAGTGGTATGCGAATCTGGGAGAGCAGACTCAATTTCTCGTTGCATTCAAGAACAGTCTGATTGCCTCCACTGGAGCGGTATTGCTGGCGCTGATTACCGGAACACTTGCGGCGCTGGCTATCGTACATTACCCTTTCCCGGGTGCAGGCATCTTAAGAGCCTTTTTTGTATCCCCAATGGTTATGCCGAAAATTACGCTTGGTATTGCGTATCTAATTTTGTTCTCCAAAATGCATATTGCAGGCGGATTGTTCGCTCTTATTTTGGGTGAAGCGGTCATCGTGCTTCCCTTCGTGCTAACGCTTGTAGGCAGTGCATTGGCCAACCTGCAACCCGCACACCGAGAGGCGGCAGCAGACCTTGGAGCAGGGCCACTGCGTATCTTTTTTACAATCACATTGCCACAGCTTAGACTATCTCTGCTCCTTTCAGGGTCAATCGCATTTGTCTTCACTTTTGACCAGGTAGAGGCTGCACTACTGCTGCTTCGTCAGGACAGCTACACTCTGCCGATACAACTGTTTCTTTATATGGAAAAGTGGCAGGACCCGACGATCGCTGTTGTATCTGTCGTACTTATCGCTTTTGCACTGGCCTTGTTCATGATCATCAAGCTGGTATTGCGCTCAGTACCTGGATTTGAGAGTTTGTTTGGGGGCAGGAAAAACAAAAGGAGGTCTGAATCATGAACAATTCAAATCATATATCCCACAGCTCGGGTCTCAACCGGGACCGGGCGGAAGACGTAATGAAAACTCAGGGACTTCGTGCCCTGATCGCAACAACTCCGGAAAATATTCACTATGTCATCGGCTCCCAGCTACGCGCAAGCAACTGGACCATGCAGATCTACGCCATTCTACCTGCCGACCGATCCGCTCGACCATGTATCGTCATTCCGACGAATCGTTTGGGCGTTGTGGCCCAATTCGGTATCACTGGAGTAGATATATTTGCCTACAGTGACTTCTTCGTGGAAGGTTCGATCGAAGGCAAACCTTCTACGGATGACATTGATCTGTTCTACTCTCTGCTACAAACGACAGTCATTCATCCAGGGCCGATAGAAGCGCTTAAAGCTGCACTGAAACAACTCGACATCGAGAATCAACCGATTGGAATCGATGAGATGCGAATCGCTCCTGAACTTTTGGCACGGATCACGGAGGATGCGCCTCAAGGAGCAGTTGTTCACGCGTACAAGCTATTTCGCCAAATCCGCTTGGTTAAGACGCCTTTCGAAATCGAGCAGCTCCGACAGGCTGCCCAAGTCAATGAACGGATTGAGCAAGAGCTGATTGATCTGATCGCAGCCGGTGTTCATGAGAAGCAGCTTGCTGACCATTATCGGCTATCTGTGATGAAAGCAGGTGGGACTCCTGCAATGACTGCGGTAGGAGCGGGTCCGCGCAGTGCGCTGCCGCTCATCGAAAATTATTTTCATATCATCGAGCCAGGTGATCAGATCCGCTTTGATCTGTGCTTGCAACTGGAAGGATACTGGGGAGATACAGGGCGTACCGTTGTGGCAGGAGAGCCAACTCCCTGGATGAAAAAACATTTTAATGCAGTAAAAAGTGGATGGGAGACGGCACTTGAAACCGTACGCCCTGGCGTCAAGGCTTCCGACGTCTTTCATGCGGCTGTGTCTCGCGTGCAACGTGAGGGAATTCCGCATTACCGACGTCAGCATGTTGGTCATGCCATTGGCTTGGAACTGTATGACGACATGACCCTCTCTTCCGGCGACCAGCGCATACTGGAGCCCGGCATGGTGCTGTGTGTAGAGGTACCTTATTATGAGCTCGGCGCTGGTGGCTTCCAAATCGAGGACACGGTTGTTGTAACTCCAGATGGATATGAGTTTTTGACTCATATGGAGCGTAAACTGTTCATCAAATAACGATTAATGGAAGGCTTCAGCCAAGCGATCAGTCAGCAGCCGATCATGGAGCTTTCCTACCGAGAAAGTTGGAATATCATGATTCAGCAGGGAACTAAGACGTTTCGTAACATTAGCCTTGCGCTGTTTGCCGGAGGTTTTGTAACTTTTGCGTTACTTTACAGCCTCCAGCCCCTGATGCCCGAGATTAGCGAGGCATTTGCGATCTCGCCTGCACATTCCAGTCTTACCCTCTCAGTTACGACGATTGCCATGGCACTGACCATGTTGTTCATCGGTTCCTTATCTGATTCATTGGGAAGACGATTTATTATGACAGCAGCTTTAGTTGTTTCATCTATTATTGCTATGATTAGCGCGTTTAGCCCTGGATTTACCGAGTTGCTTCTACTTCGAATTCTCCAGGGAGTTGCACTTGCCGGGCTGCCCGCGACAGCCATGACATATCTGTCTGAAGAGATTGAGCCTGCCAGTCTAGGGTATGCCATGGGCCTCTATATCAGCGGAAATTCGATCGGGGGTATGGCTGGTCGTTTTATCAGCGGTGTGATCACAGACTGGTTCAGTTGGCGTGCTGCAATTGGTTTTATCGGTATTCTTGGCCTATGTGCGGCTGTTATTTTCTGGCTTGTCATCCCGCCATCCCGCCATTTTGTCAAAGCGACTCCTGGATTCAAAAAGATCATTCCGCTTTTGTGGTCACAGTGTCGGAATCCACGTCTACTTTGCCTATACGGATTGGGATTTCTTCTGATGGGGGGCTTCGTGACGTTATTCAACTACATTGGATTTGAATTGACAGGAGAACCTTATCATCTTAGCCAGTCCATCGTCGGTAGCCTTTTTGTTGTGTACCTTATGGGTACGTTGAGCAGCACCTGGATGGGCAGGCTTGCAGATCGGTATGGAAGATCGAATGTCCTTGGAATCGCGCTAGGTATTATACTGGCCGGTGCAGTCTGTACCATTCACCCCGAACTTTGGGTCAAAATAATTGGACTTGCCCTGTTTGCCTTTGGTTTCTTTGGCGGACATTCCATCGCCAGCAGCTGGGTTGGACTCGTGGCGGATCAGCATAAATCCCAGGCCAATGCCTTGTATTTATTTTTCTACTACGTGGGATCAAGTGTAAGCGGAACTGGAGGGGGACTACTTTACAGCCATCTGGGTTGGATTGGCATTGTGGGCATGATTGGTCTGTATGTGGTAATCGGCTTTATATTGTGTCGGTTGCTTATAGAAAGGGTACAAGAACATAAGCTTACTTTTTAGCTAAACATAGATCGAAAGTTCGGTAATAAAAAGCACTCATTTTGACCCATAATCACCCAATAGTCCCTAATACAATAACTAACTTTTTTCGACAAGTATTGCATATCCCGAAATACCGAGTATAATACTGGGTAAATAGATGCAAAGGGGATGCAATAAACGATGAAAACACATGCTGAACTGAACTCACTTCTTGTTGACGATTATCTGGATCTCCTGAACATAGCGAAACAGCTAGATGATGAGGAGTGGAAAGAGGCCATTCTGCAAGCATTGAAAGAAGAAGTGGATGCTAATCATCATCTGGATTCAACCGAGGTTAGACAGGATCTTTGGAGTCAATTTGAAGGTATTAACGAACAGATGCATGATCTGTTAATGCAACTGAAAAATGCCGAGGGTCCCGAAGAGAAAGAACAGATTATTGAAGCCATTTGGGGACTGAAAGTGGACCGCCATGCCATTACTCGCAAACTTGAAACCATGAGCCGTGCCAGCGCTGGACATCAATAAAGCTCTAACGTTTATTATAAAATAATAAAAACCCGCATGCCGCCCTATGGAATTAATAATTCATGGGTTGGCATGCGGGTTTTGTGTTTGTTGCTGTATTTGTTTAGTAAGGGTTAAAACTGTTTAGCGAGTGTACGTGCCTCTTCAATAGCTTGCTGTTTGATCTCATCTGCCCGTTCCTTATATTGGTTATGTCCTTCCACAAAAATGCCTTCAAGCTTCGGAACACCCAGGAAAGACATGATAATGCTCAGGTAACGATGACCAGATTCCATCTGAGCCGCAGGCCCTTCGGAATAAATGCCGCCACGAGCCTGAATATGCAGTGCCTTTTTGTTGGAAAGCAATCCAACCGGGCCTTGTTCCGTATAACGGAACGTTTTACCAGCCACGCAGATGGAGTCGATATAAGCCTTCATAATTGGAGGAAAAGAGAAGTTCCACATCGGTGTCACAAAAACATATTTGTCAGCAGAGGCGAATTGATCCGATAATTCATTCAAACGTTGAACCTTAGCCTTTTCTTCAGAAGTCAATTCGCTGCCGGATTGGAGTTTCCCCCAACCACTGAATACATCTGCATCAATATGAGGAATATCCGAGCGATACAAATCCAGATGAATAACCTCATCCGAGGAATGGCTTTCACGATATGCATCCACAAATGCTTTACCTGCAGCCATGCTGAAGGAAGTTTCATAATCATGAGGATGGGCAGTAATATACAATAATGTAGACATACGGTTCTTCCTCTCTATGATGTTTTTTGCCAAAAAGGGCCCACATTAATAAGCGACCGATGTAGTATGCATCGTTTATAACGTTTTATACCTGGATAGTGACCTGGTACTCAATCATGTATAATACAATGGTGTAAGGTGAATCGAACGATAATAGGAATGAGTGAGATGAGCGCATATGGGAATGGATCTGGAGAAGCAACGATTAAGCATTGAAGCAGCGAAATTGTATTATCAGTCGGATTACAGCCAGCAGGATATTGCGGTCAGGCTGGGCGTGTCACGTCCAACGGTATCTCGGTTACTTCAGTATGCGAAAGATCGCGGTTACGTTCGCATTGAAATTATGGACCCGCTGGAGGATATCGACATTATCGCCGGGGAACTCAAGGCCAAGTATAATCTGGATACTGCGCTTGTATGTTTTGCCCCGTTGAAGAGTGATGAAGAAATTTTGAAACATATTAGCAAAAGAGCAGCAGATTACTTACAAGATACGGTGCAAGATGCGGACATTATTGGGGTAACCTGGGGGACAACCATGAACGCCGTAGCCCGTCAGCTTCGTCCCAAGCAAGTCAAAGGCGTGGAAGTGGTTCAACTTAAGGGAGGCGTAAGTCATTCCCACGTGAATACGTATGCGGCAGAAATTGTTCATTTATTTGCGGAAGCTTTCCATACGGTTCCCCGATATTTGCCTTTGCCCGTGATCTTCGACAACATTGAAGTCAAAAAAATGGTAGAAGCAGACCGACATATTGGCAGGATCGTGGAACTTGGCCGACAGGCGAATATTGCCATGTTTACCGTAGGTACAGTGAAGGAAGATGCACTTTTGTTCAGACTGGGGTACTTTAATGATGAAGAACAGCAATTGCTGATGCATTCAGGTGCAGGTGACATTTGTTCACGTTTTTTTGACGCAGAGGGCCGCTTGATCAGTGATGAGATTAACAACAGAACCGTCGGAATTGACCTGGCCGAGCTGCGAAATAAGGAAAAATCGATTCTCGTGGCCGGGGGAAAACGTAAAATAGAAGCCATTCATGCTGCGCTCAAAGGTCATTACGCCAACATTTTGGTAACAGATCAATACACAGCTCAGGCTTTGCTCCGATTATAATGCAATGGATGACAACATCTGCCACGCGACATGGGCGGATGTTTTGCTTTCTTAGACAGAAGCTATACTGTACGATTTCATCTTGGTGAGGGAAGCCTTTTGTTTAATGAAGTTTCCATGGAATGTGTTAAGATTTCAATGATGAACAAAAGTTCATATTGATTTTTACATATGTTCATGTTAGGGTAGGGATATAGAAAATAACTAGTTCAGATAAGGGGAGATTGAATTGACTACACCACAATTAGCCAAAATGATAGATCATACCTTGCTTCGTGCAGATGCAACACAAAGTGAAATGGCCAAATTGACCGAAGAAGCGAAACAATATCAATTTGCTTCTGTATGTGTTAACCCAGGCTGGGTTGCTTATGCTGCTGAACAGCTTCAAGGTACTGGCGTAGATATTTGTACCGTTATTGGTTTCCCTCTGGGAGCTTCCACTTCCGAGACCAAAGCATTCGAAACTAAAGACGCGATTGCTAAAGGTGCTACTGAGGTGGATATGGTCATCAACATTAGTGCTTTGAAAGATGGTAAAGATGACGTTGTTGAACAGGATATCCGTGCAGTTGTTGAAGCAGCAGCGGGTAAAGCTTTGGTGAAAGTCATTATCGAAACTTGTCTGTTGACGGATGAAGAGAAAGTACGTGCATGTCAGGCAGCAGTAAAAGCTGGAGCTGATTTTGTCAAAACGTCCACAGGTTTCTCTACGGGTGGAGCAACACCAGAAGACATCGCTTTGATGCGTCGTACCGTAGGTCCAGATGTAGGCGTTAAAGCTTCCGGCGGCGTGCGTAGTCTGGAAGACATGCAAAAAATGATCGATGCAGGAGCAACTCGGATTGGCGCAAGTTCCGGTGTGAAAATCATGCAAGGCGAACAATCTACATCTAATTATTAAATCGTGAGTAACTTAGCTCGATAAATTCCACTAGATGGAATGCTTGGATGCTTTAAAAGGGTTTAACTTGTTCTTCATATCTATAAATGGATGTGGGGAACAAGTTTTAAAGCTGATCCAAATTTTCTATATTTTTAATTAAAACAGAATCATAAAAAACCGAATTTATTGTAAGCGCTTCAACCGTTTTCTGAAAGGTTAATTCATCACATATATGGGAAACCTTTGAGCTGAATGATCATCCGGCTTAACTACCTTCAAAGGAGAGATAGAATGAAATTCCTAATTGCCCTTCTTGGTATACTTGTTGTCTTTGGACTAGCTTATCTGGTCAGCAACGGTAAGAAGAAGATCCGATATCGTCCACTAATTATCATGATTGTTTTGCAAGTTATATTGGGATACGCATTGTTGAACACAGAAATCGGTACGTTTTTGATTGGCGGTTTCGCGACTGTATTTGAAAGTTTGCTTGGCTATGCAAATGACGGTATCTCATTTGTATTCGGTGGCTTGACTACCGTTGGTGCAGACAGTGGGGGCGCGCCGTTTTTCCTCAGTGTATTGATGCCGATCGTCGTCATCTCAGCGCTCATTGGGATATTGCAGTATATCCGAATCTTACCTTTTGTTATAAAATATATTGGTCTGGTATTAAGCAAAGTCAACGGAATGGGCAAACTGGAATCATATAACGCGGTTGCTTCGGCTGTATTGGGGCAATCTGAAGTGTTCATTTCTGTGAAAAAACAAATTGGGTTGCTGCCGAAACATCGGCTGTACACCTTGTGTGCCTCGGCGATGTCCACGGTATCGATGTCGATTGTCGGTGCCTATATGTCCATGATTGATCCGAAATATGTGGTTACGGCACTTGTGCTGAATCTGTTTGGCGGTTTTATCATTGCTTCCATCGTGAATCCTTATGAGGTTTCCGAGGAAGAAGATATATTGGAAGTACAGGAAGAGGAAAAACAATCCTTCTTCGAAATGTTGGGCGAGTACATTTTGGATGGTTTCAAAGTTGCCATCGTCGTAGCAGCAATGTTAATCGGTTTTGTTGCTTTGATCGCACTGGTTAACGGGATCTTCAGTGCAGTGCTCGGCATTTCGTTCCAGGAACTGCTTGGTTATGTGTTTGCACCATTTGCTTTCATTATGGGTGTTCCGTGGAAAGAAGCGATTCAAGCGGGAAGTATTATGGCTACCAAAATGGTATCCAACGAATTCGTTGCCATGCTTGATCTGACCAAACAGACTACATTGTCTGCCAGAACAACAGGTATCGTATCCGTCTTCCTCGTATCGTTCGCCAACTTCTCCTCGATCGGTATTATTGCCGGTGCGGTGAAGGGACTTCATGAGAAACAAGGTAATGTGGTGGCCCGCTTCGGTCTGAAACTGCTTTACGGTGCATCGCTTGTCAGCGTGCTGTCTGCGATCATCGCCGGACTGTTCTTGTAAAAGCCGGATTATTGGAAGGAGTGCTTAAGTTATGTCAACATTCAAAAGAGTACATCTGATCGTTATGGATTCAGTGGGAATTGGTGAAGCGCCGGATGCAGCGGAATTCGATGATTTCGATGTCGATACCTTTGGTCACATTGCACGTGAACGCGGAGGATTGAAGATGCCGCATATGGCCAGTCTTGGACTGTCCAATATTAAGGAAATTGAAGGTGTGCCTGTAGCGGATGCACCAAAAGCCTTTTACACCAAGATGCAGGAAGCATCCAGAGGAAAAGACACCATGACGGGTCACTGGGAACTGATGGGTCTTTACATTGATACCCCATTCCGCGTGTTCGCAGACGGATTCCCGGATGAGTTGATTCAACGCATTGAGGAAAAAACAGGCCGTAAAGTGATCGGTAACAAACCGGCCAGCGGCACGGAAATTCTGGATGAGCTGGGTGCAGAGCATGTTGAAACTGGCGCGCTCATCGTATACACATCCGCGGATTCGGTTTTGCAAATTGCGGCACATGAGGACGTTGTACCATTGAAGGAACTGTATGAGATCTGTGAGTTCTGCCGTGAAATTACACTTGAAGATCCGTATATGCTGGGCCGCATTATTGCACGTCCATTTGTAGGTGAAGCGGGTGACTGGAAGCGTACAGCTAACCGTCATGATTACGCGCTCAAACCTTTTGGCCGTACCGTGATGAATGAACTTAAAGATGGTGGATTTGACGTGATCGCTTTGGGTAAAATCGCAGATATTTACGATGGCGAAGGTGTAACCAAGTCTGTACGTACCGTCTCCAACATGGATGGCATGGACAAACTGTCCGAAACGATGGATGAGGCGTTCACTGGACTCAGCTTCCTGAACCTGGTTGACTTCGATGCCCTGTTCGGTCACCGTCGTGATCCACAAGGTTATGCTCAAGCACTTGAAGAGTATGATGCTCGTCTGCCAGAGATCTTCAGCAAAATGACAGACGATGATCTGCTGCTCATCACAGCTGACCATGGTAATGACCCAACCTACCGCGGAACGGACCATACACGTGAGTATGTGCCACTGCTTGTGTATTCTCCACGCTTCAGTGGGGGCAAAAAGCTTGAACTGCGCAGTACGTTTGCGGATGTTGGAGCAACAGTAGCTGAGAACTTCGGAGTGAAACTGCCTGAATATGGCACAAGCTTCCTGAAGGATTTGAAATAGTCAACATTTTTATCTTTAACTGAACTTGGGGAAAGCTGTTATTTTCTTGAAACATAAAGTTGGACTGGATAACCACGGGGACAGCTTCGGCTGTTCCGGTTTCTGGCCTTCATTCAATCATATGATAACTGGAGGAGATTTAATCATGAGTACACATATTGAAGCTAAACCCGGAGATATCGCAGAAACAATCCTTTTGCCAGGAGACCCATTGCGTGCAAAATTTATTGCAGATACGTACCTTGAAGATGTCGTTTGTTACAACGAAGTTCGAGGAATGCTCGGATTCACGGGTACATATCAAGGACACCGTATCTCGGTGCAAGGCTCGGGCATGGGGATTCCATCGTTCAGCATCTATGCTAACGAACTGATCAGCGAATACGGTGTAAAAAACCTGATTCGTGTCGGAACTTGCGGAGGTATGCAAGAACATGTACGTGTTCGTGATGTTATCCTTGCTCAAGCTTCATGTACCGATTCCAGCATGAACAAACTCGTATTTGGTGGATATGACTTCTCCCCGATCGCGTCGTTCTCCCTGCTGAAAGAAGCCTATGACCGCGCAACTGCCAAAGGCATGAAAATTCACGTCGGTAACGTATTCAGCTCGGATTCCTTCTATCGTGACGATCGTTCCGTGACTGAGAAATTGATGCAGCACGGCGTACTGGGCGTTGAGATGGAAACAACTGCACTGTACACACTCGCAGCCAAATTTGGCGTAAACGCACTGACCATCTTGACTGTAAGTGACCACTTGCTGACAGGTGAAGAGACTTCCGCCGAAGAGCGTCAAAAAACGTTCAACGACATGATGGTAGTAGCACTGGATACAGCAATTACGCTGTAATTGTTGCTAAGCATCATTTGATTTTGATCGAAACTTTTGTTTCAAGCACGTAGTGGAGGACCCGGAATCGATTCTAAAGAAGCGAAGCGTTCGCCCTATAACAAAACATAAAATTTACACGATCACGAAGAGGGCAGAAAAAACCTGAAGAAGCGAAGCGTCCGCCTTTAGCACCGGATTTTCCCTTTAGAAAAGGGAATCAGAAAAATCTGGGGATAACAGCGGTTGGAAGGTTGTTCTGCCATCGGAGTGACCCGTGTAAATCACCCACAACGAAGGAGAGATCATCATGAGAATGGTAGACATTATTGCTAAGAAACGCGACGGAAAAGAACTGACAACAGCTGAGATTGATTTTGTTGTTCAAGGATACACACAAGGCGAAATCCCTGATTATCAAGTCAGCGCTTGGGCGATGGCTGTATTCTTCAAGGATATGACTGATAAGGAACGCGCAGATTTGACCATGTCCATGGTGAACTCGGGCGAGACCATTGATCTGTCCGCAATCGAAGGTATCAAGGTAGACAAGCACTCCACAGGAGGCGTTGGCGATACTACAACGCTGGTACTGGCACCGCTTGTTGCTGCTCTGGATGTTCCAGTTGCCAAAATGTCTGGACGTGGATTGGGTCACACTGGTGGTACAACAGACAAACTGGAATCTGTTGCAGGTTTCCACGTCGAGTTGGAGAAAGAAGAGTTCATCCGCCTCGTTAACGAACATAAAGTTGCCGTTATCGGTCAAAGTGGCAACCTCACGCCGGCAGACAAAAAGCTCTATGCATTGCGTGACGTTACAGCTACCGTTAACTCCATCCCACTGATCGCAAGCTCTATCATGAGTAAGAAAATTGCAGCAGGTGCCGATGCGATCGTATTGGATGTCAAAACGGGTGCTGGTGCATTCATGAAGACAACAGAAGACGCAAAAGAACTGGCACATGCCATGGTAAGCATCGGTAACAATGTAGGACGTAAAACAATGGCTGTCATTTCCGATATGTCTCAACCACTGGGCCTCGCTATCGGTAACGCGCTTGAAGTGAAAGAAGCCATTCTTACGCTGCAAGGTAAAGGACCGAAAGATCTGGAAGAACTCTGTCTGGCGCTTGGACGTCAAATGGTATTCCTTGCTGGTAAAGCAGACTCCCTGGAGCATGCTGAGGAGAAATTGAAAGAAGTGATCCAGAACGGTAAAGCGCTGGAGAAATTCAAGGACTTCCTGGCAAATCAAGGCGGAGACGCTTCAGTTGTAGATCACCCAGATCGCTTGCCACAAGCGAAATATCTGGTTGAAGTACCAGCGGATAAAGACGGATATGTAGCTGGTATCGTCGCTGACGAAATCGGTACTGCAGCAATGCTGCTCGGCGCAGGCCGTGCAACAAAAGAGTCCGAGATCGATCTTGCTGTGGGCTTGATGCTCAACAAAAAAGTGGGTGACGAAGTTAAAGCTGGTGAATCACTCGTAACCATCCATGCGAATCGTGAAGACGTAGCAGACGTAATCGCGAAGATCAAAGAGAACATTACTATTGCAGATCATGCAGATGCTCCTGTATTGGTGCATGATATCGTAACTGAATAATATATCAGGCAAACAAGGTTAACCTGATGCCGGAATAAAATTTAAAGCCCCGAAGTTATGCATTCCATAGCTTCGGGGCTTTTCTTATTTATTTTGCAATCCATCATACGTCACAACTGAATCTGCACTGGTGTAAATGTATGGGGTGGATGGCTGATCGACCGGAGTTACCTTCGATGCCCGAATCTCAATGGTGTCCTTGCCATTCACTTGAGCAGAACCAATGGTGCCATCGATTTGTACCCAGCTGTCTGTAGGAAAGCTGTCTGCATTCGGGACATGAATCATCACACCAAAGGGTGCCGCGTCTGCTGGGCAGCACATCACGAGAAATCGCCCTAATGCAAAATGAGATTCATGCTCCATACTTTTGTCTCGATATACAAACCCGGTAAGGCTGATAGCCTTGCCTGCAAATTGTCGTTGGAACATATCGATCGAACCTAATGTCTCGGAGAAAATTTCAGGATATACCTTTATGACTGATTCCGCATATAACTTCTCTGCCAGTTCGGCAAATTCACGACTGTACTCATCCGGGGGAACGAATTGTACTTTCGTGGCAGGCACAGATGATTCAGCATTTGCAGTTTTTTTGGATAGATCTTTAATGTCCAGTTCTACTGTATCAGGTAAGGGTTCTTTTCGACGAATTTCCGGAGGTCCATAGGTTAGGGACATGCCTTTTTGACTGGCCATAGAACTGCCTAGTGCCTGATCCGGCAAAAGAAAACCAAGTACTAATGGAATGGCAATCAATCCATACATCAGCGAGCTGCGTCCCCATCCTGAAGGAGGCGGATGCTCACAGTCGCAATGGAGCTGGCTATTACCGAATAGTCCATGCCAGGCCATGATGGCGGCAATGAACAAAAAAGGAACAGGGCAGCAGAGTAGCAATCGCTGCATCGTCGGCGCCAAGTAATAATGAAGAGAATCCGTTGTATTCAAATGAATGATGTATACGGCGAGCCCGCCGATCCACAGCGCACGAATCAGGTTATGCCACTGGATAGGGTGAGATTTGGTAACCGGAGCTTTGGTCACTGTATAACCAGGATGGTTCATGTAATCACCTCTTTTGATCAGATAATACATTCATACATGCTCATGCCAAAAGGTTAATCAACCACGATCCCGCGAAAACCAACGCAATAATGACCAGGCTCAAGCCAATAACAAACCGGGTGCGGAAGGTGGAGAGCAGCATCAATGTGCTTTTGAAATCAAGCATTGGACCGAGAACGAGAAAGGATAATAGCGGCCCTAACGCAAACGTGTGAGAGAAGGCTGAGGCTACGAATGCATCGGATGTCGAACAGAGAGACAATACATACGCAAAACCCATCATGAAGGCATAGGAGGCAACAGGCCCGTTACCCAGAGAAATGAGATCACTGCGGCTGATAAAGGTTTGAATGCAGGCTGTTATTAGAGCACCAATCACCAAATATTTGCTCATATCAACAAATTCGTCACCCGCATGGATGAAAAAGCTGCGCCAGTTTTTATCGTGCACGTGATCATGATCGGTAGAATGGGAATGAGGCTGTGCCATTTTAAATCCGGGATGTGTCTTGACCTCCGTCACTGTTGCCTTCGGTTTACGCAATGGATTCTGGCGGACGAACATATACACCAGACCACCGATCGCAGCTGCTACAGCAAAGGCCAGTCCCATACGGGCGATCGTAATTTCGGGATGGGAAGGAAAAGCGAGCAGGGTCGCGGTAAAGACAATTGGATTTACTACAGGGCCGCTAAGAATAAAGGTCACCGCGATATAGGGGGGCATGCCTTTATGCATCAACCGTCGAACGACCGGAATCATGCCACATTCGCAGATGGGGAAAACGATTCCCAGCAGACCCGCTACCAGCACACCTCCGACGGGGTTCTTAGGCGTTAGTTTGCGAATCATTTCCTCAGATACAAACCATTGCATTAGCGAAGATAACAGCACCCCTATGAGCAGAAATGGAGCGGCTTCGAGGAAAATGCTGATGAATACTGTTTTCATATTTTGTAAGGCTTCACTGTTCCATGCTCCTTTCAGATTGGGAGCCATCGTAATCAACACGGGAACAAGAAATGCACAGGGAATCAGGAATGACAGGAGCTTAAGATTGGCTGCCATTTTCATGGGATAAACCTCCAGAACCGGGACTTTGGTAAAATATATGCTTGTACCGTCCCCATCATACTCGTTCGCAGTAATTAATCAACATTTTTACGATTTACATATCTGGACCTTAAAAACTTGTTATTGATTGAATCGACAGGTATTGGAGAGCCAGTCCCCGTTGCCCAGACATTTACGTATATTGATGAAGAGCTGGGGATTGATTTGACGAAATTTACGCGGCTCGACACGATGGTAACGGTAGTAGATGCTGCCCAGTTCTGGCGTGACTTCTATTCCAAAGAAACGTTGAAGGATCGGGGGCAGGAAGCCATAGAGGAAGATGTACGGGGGATCGTTCATCTGCTGACGGATCAGGTTGAATTCTGCGATGTGCTGATTCTGAACAAGTGTGATCTGGTAACGGAAGACGAGCTGCTCAAACTTGAGAAAGCACTACACGCGATGCAGCCGGAAGCTCGACTTATTCGCACCACACATGGACAGATTGACCCGAGGGAGATATTGAATACCGGACGGTTTGATTTTGAAAAAGCAAGCCAGTCTGCGGGCTGGATCCGCGAATTAATGAAGGAAGAACACACACCCGAGACAGAGGAGTATGGCATTCACTCGTTTGTGTACCATCGGAAACGTCCGTTTCATTCGGAGCGTTTGCTGCGCTGGATTGCCAAATGGCCTGAGAGTATTGTTCGTTCCAAGGGCTTAATGTGGCTGGCTACACGTAACCATATGGCGGTGTCGTTTAGTCATGCGGGAAGATCCAAGCAGTTGGGACCAGCCGGGTTGTGGGTAGGCGCGATGAGTGACGAAGAGCGGCAAATGCATTTTGGTGAAACACTTCCGCCTATTCCGGATTGGGATGAGCAGTGGGGCGATCGGATTACGAAGCTGGTGTTCATCGGGATAGACATGGACCGAGCGGAGATCGAACGGACGTTAGATGAGACACTCCTTACCAACGAAGAGATGCAACTGAACTGGCGAGAACTGAAAGATCCATTTCCAGCGTGGAGTTGAAGTGAAAAGAAAAAGATCTTCAAGTTCAATGGTGCACCTGAAGATCAATGATTGTATTGGATTAAGGATTTTAGCTAAAGTACAAATCGCCAAGATAAAAATCGCCGTTGCCGCTTTTTTGCGGACTAAACACAAAGGAAAGATATACTCCAAAAGAACCCGTCCACCCTTGTGGATAATAAATGGCTTTGTAACTTTGACTTATTTTGGTTTTGTCATTCATTGAAATCACTTTAAAATCAGCTGATTTGATGTTAATCAATTGATCTGCATATTTGGTCAGTGTTTTTTTATCATTTGCTTCAATGAGACCTTTAACTTTAGTCTTGAATTTATCTTTTTGATACTGCTTGCCTCGATCAAAAAAGTCAATCTCGGCATTTTCAATGACTTTGTCATCTATGTATTTATCAAACTCACTAGTACTGCCCGTTTTAAGTGCTTTACCATACATTTTAATCAGTGTTAGAGATTCTTTTTGCAATTTGGCTATCATCTGAGCATCAGTTCCAGTCATCTTGATTGAGCCTGAAGTGCTCGAACTACTTGTTTTACTTGAATCTTCAGAACCTTTAGTACCTGTACTGCTGTTATTGTTACTTGAACTACTAGACTTACCGCTACCTGAATTAGTAATACTTACAACTTTGTTGCTAACATTCAGAGATACGTTGGCTCCCAATGCTTCTGCTGTGGTACTTACAGGCAAGTAAACATCACCGTCATAAACTAATGCATTCAGTTTGTCTCCAGCTTCATTCTTGGGTGTCCAAGACAAACCGTTTACTTTAAAGCTAATGTTGCTGTCGAGTGCTGCTTCAATATCCTGAATTCCGTTTGAAGCTGCCACACCCAGGGCACCGAAAGCCAAACTGCATGCTACCAATGACCCAATAAAAGTTGATTTTTTGATCTTCATCTAGTTCCTCCGTAGGTAAATTATAATGATACCAAAGCAGTATATCATATGAAATTGTAATGTGCATACAAAATTTTACTTTAGTAGGTGAGGGGTTGACAAACATAAAAGCATGGGCTAAACTCATTAAATAGTAATTATTACGATTAAATAGATCAAAGGAGGCCATATCCATGAGAGTCATTGTAACCTTAGCCTGCACCGAGTGCGGAGATCGCAACTATACAACAACCAAGAACAAGCGTAACCATCCGGAACGGATCGAATTGAAGAAGTATTCACCACGATTAAAGAAAATGACCATTCACCGGGAAACAAGATAATTTTTTTTGTTATTTTTAAATCGTAATATTTACGAAAAGAGGAAAAGCTATGATTCTATCTTCCATGCGTGATGTGGTATTCGGATACGGCAAAGAGCCAGTCATTGACCAACTGTCGCTGGATATCCATGTGGGGGAGTTTGTCGGCATTACAGGACCGAATGGTTCTGCGAAAACAACCATGCTCAAATTGCTGCTGGGGCTATTACAGCCCTGGAGCGGCACGGTACATATGAATGCACAATCCGTACGTGGCAGTAAGTTGAACATCGGATATGTACCTCAACAGGTAGCATCATTCAACAGTGGATTTCCCAGTACGGTGATCGAACTGGTGCGATCCGGATGTTACCGCAAACTCGGCTTGTTCCGCAGATTCACATCCGAGCAGGAAGCCATTGTGGAACGCAGCTTGCGGGAAGTCGGCATGTGGGAATATCGCAACGCCCGGGTTGGAGAACTATCTGGTGGACAAAAGCAGCGAATCTGCATTGCCAGAGCCTTGGCAGGCCAGCCGCAGGTACTCGTGCTGGATGAGCCGACTACAGGCATGGATCGGCGCAGCCGTGAAGGGTTCTATGATCTGATGCGCCATTATGCAGACGTTCATGGACTGACCATTATTATGGTCACCCACGGATTAGAAGAGATGGGCAACCGGTTGGACCGGACGATTACTCTTGAGCGGCAAGAAAGTGAGGAATGGCAGTGTTTGAATACGAATTCATGCAGCGTGCTTTCTGGGCAGGCGGACTGATCGGAGTCATTGCTCCAATTTTAGGAGTCTATCTGATGCTGCGACGGCAGGTGCTAATGGCGGATACGTTGTCCCATGTTTCATTGGCAGGGGTTGCCCTGGGTTCTGTGATGAACCTAGATCCGGTGATCTGTGGATTTGCGATTGCGATTATCGGCGCATTGCTGGTGGAACAACTCCGGCGAAATTACCTGACATATAGCGAGGTGCCTGTAGCGATCATTATGACGTCGGGTCTGGCCCTTGCTGTGGTGCTCATGAGTCTGAAAACCAATCTGTCCAAGACATTCAGCTCTTACCTGTTCGGTTCCATCGTTGCCGTTAGTGATATGCAGTTATGGATTATGGCGGCTGTGTGCGTCATCGGACTGATTTTTTTCATCGTGCTCAGAAGGCCACTGTACAATTTGACGTTTGATGAAGAGACAGCTTCCATTGGAGGCATTCAGGTTAAAGGTTTATCCTTTGCATTTGCCATTCTGACAGGAATGACCGTTGCTTCAGCCATGCCGATTGTCGGCGTATTGCTTGTGTCTGCTTTAATTGTACTGCCCGCTGCCCTGGCACTGAGATTGTCACGCAGCTTTGCGGCAGCGATCCTTATTGCTGTCGTCACTGGATTAATTGGTATTTTTAGCGGACTAACAACCTCTTACCATCTAAACACACCACCGGGAGGAACGATTGCTCTCATCCTGTTGGTCTTTCTATTGATTGGTATATCAGCACAAAAGCTGATTGGACGATATAACCGTAAACGTCATCGTAAAGAGAGAAAACAACAACGTGCAACTCTATTCATACATTCAAGGGAGAATACGCCACATGAAATTCAATAAAAAATCAGCTCTTGCACTATTATTCAGTCTTACACTTATCGTAGCCGGTTGTGGACAAAATCAGTCCGCTTCCGATTCCAGTACCAGCTCGGCTAACACGCCAGCACCTGCAGAGACCGAAGAGGCCAAACTGAACGTTGAAGTCAGCTTTTATCCAATGTATGAATTCACCAAAAATGTAGCGGGTGATCTGGCTAATGTTCATACACTCGTTCCTGCGGGTATGGAGCCACATGATTGGGAGCCGACACCACAGGATATTGCGAGCATCGAGAAAGCGGATGTGCTTGTCTATAATGGGGCGGGAATGGAATCCTGGATCGATCAAGTTACGGATAGTCTGAGCAATGCCAAACTCATTCAAGTGGAAGCGAGCCATGGGATTAAGCTGTTAGAAGGATCGGAAGAAGATGAGCATGATCACGAACATGCCGATACAACGGACACGCATGACCATGCGGATGAAGCCACAACTGAGGAGCATGATCACGATCATGACGCTGAAGTAGAAGAAGGACATACACATGATCATGATCACGGTGGACTTGATCCCCACGTTTGGCTGTCACCTGCACTTGCCGTGAAGGAAGTGCGGAATATCGAGGCTGGACTCGCACAGGCTGCGCCTGAACATGCAGAGCAATTCAAGCAAAATGCCAATGCCTACATTGCCAAACTGGAGGCACTGGATCAGGATTTCAAGGCAGCTGTGGCAGACAGCAAACGTAAAGATTTCATCACACAGCATGCTGCATTCGGCTATCTTGCACAGGAATATGGTCTGCAGCAAGTACCGATTGCCGGTCTGTCTCCTGAACAAGAGCCTTCCGCAGCGCAAATGGCATCCGTTATTGATTTTGCCAAGGAGCATCAGGTGAAGACGATTTTCTTCGAAACGTTGGTTTCATCCAAAGTATCAGAGACTATCGCCAACGAAGTAGGAGCCAAAACAGCTGTATTGAACCCGATTGAAGGGTTGACGGAAGAGGAGATCGCTACAGGAATGGATTACATCGGCGTAATGCGGCAGAATTTGGAGGCCCTGAAACTGGCACTGAATGAATAGCGGTTTTGCTACTTTAACAAGTTGAATTTACGAAAAAAGAGAACCCATTTGATGCCCGTCATCGAAAAAGGTACAATAATACAACATGCTGAGGAATGGCACAGCCATTCCTTTGCCTTTGGCCACGCAGAGAGCACAGGGATGTGCTCTTTTCGTTGTTCAAGGTGACGGAGATCATGCGGGGAACGGGAGGAAACGCCTTATGGATTCAGATGAAGAACAGGAAGTACTATTAAGCCAGCAGCCTGCCCATCTTTGGAGAAGACGCAAGCTGGAGTTAATGCAGTGGACGGAACGCGAGAAGCAGACCGTGGCAGCGAAGAGAACGGAGATTTGGAACGATGTCGAAGTGGATGCTGAGTTAGTTGATGCCTTGACTTTGCTTCACAGAGCGGGCGTACGTACCGAGTTTTCTTGTGCTGGTGTGAGCCCACTCGATGAGCCGATAGATCATTCCCTTTATGCCTATGTTACACTTATACAAAATGAGGCAGCCGATCGATTTGTGACTTATGCGCTGTCGCAGATGCGCAATAGATTGCTTGCCACACTGGAGACAGGACCGGGTCGATATGATCTGTCTTCTTTTTTCATAGGTCATAACCGGAGTTTCTGCTGGTGGATGCAATATTGCGCCGCGCATTTCATGGATCGAAACGATTATAATGTAGCCACGTAGTATAGTGATAGGTATTTTTACTCGGAAGCAAGGAGGTAGGACCTGATTGAATAAATGGCTCAAAACCATACTGTTTCTGGTGGGTTCAGCGCTACTGACCCGCTTTATCCCATTTTCTTCATTGTTCCGTAACCTGGATACGATGATACACGAATTTGGCCATGCGCTGGTAACACTGTTGTTATCCGGCAAAGTATTGCGCATTGAATTGTACGCAGATCACAGTGGCGTTACATATTCATCCATGCTGACACCAGGCAGATCTATATTGGTTTCCTTAGCGGGGTATGTCACGGCGTCTCTCTTTGCCTGGCTGTTATTCTATCTTTACCGGAAAGGACGGCACATGTGGGGGCTCGGCATTATGACGGGTGTAGCTCTTGTGTCGCTTCTCTTCTACGTAAGGGGAGAATTCGGCATGCTCTGGCTTACAGGCTTCAGTGCACTGAATGTTGTGATTATGATCTTTGGTGCCAAAATCGCGAAATTCTATTATTTGTTACTGGCTTTCCTCACACTGGAAGAGTCCGTAGTTAGTGCTATGTATGTTGGGCTAATGTCTTGGACACAGCCGTCCCGGGCAGGGGATGCAGCCAATCTGGCTCAGCAGACATTTCTCCCGGCACTGTTCTGGGGAACGTTATTTGCACTGTTTGCACTGTGGTGTGCGAAGGGAGCACTGACGCTCTTTTTCCGAAAAGAAAGCACGGTCCACACGTCAAAATCCCGTGGATTACGCGGGCGTAATGTTTAGAAAACAGAGAAGGCACTTCCTTTTTTATTAAAGGAGAGTGCCTTTTTGCGTGTCTTCGTGTCAATCTCCAAGATTGTCCCATAACACATAAAAGTAATAAATTTCTTCCATGATCGCCTTATCATCCTCTGCGGCAATACCGCCCTTCATCCGTGCAAGGGTACCCAGAATATCGTAAATCGTCTCACGCTCCACACTGAACTGTATGCGATTGACGATCTTGTCCCAGGCTTTCATCGCGTAATCGATTTGGGACTTGGCTTCAGTCCATTTTTTGCCCTCAACCTTTTTCTGCAATGTTTGTACAGATTCAAGCAAGCGATCATCAGCACCAAAGGGCTTTTTGAGAAGGGCTCCGCTTGCCATTATCGCAACGAACACAAGAATGAGGCAGATCGGAAGCACATACAGCAACCAGAAACGCGATTTCATTCAATCGCCTCCTTCATGTAAATTTAGAAAGGCCCCTCATAATCGCCCATATCGATTTTTTCGGTGATCTTATCTTTAAATAGATCAATATACAATTTATCGTTAGGCAATATGGCGGCAAAAGCAATATCCTGTATCGTCACTTTTTGCTTCTTAAGCTGCTCGCTGAGCCAGTTCGTATCTTTGTTTCGTTCCTCCAGATTTTGCTTAATCAGCACGCCATCAATGATAATCTCGGTCATCAGCTTACTCTTGGCAGGATGCATATGCATGTCCTTCGCGGTTACCGGTTGATTCTCTGGTTTCAACACAACAGAGAGACTGCCGTCCGGTTCAAGAATGGCATAATCCAGCGTAGTGATGTCAAATACATCCTTTTGCCGCAGCATCATGGTCAATTCGTCAAATTTCACACGCATTTTACTCAGGTTTTGTTCGAGAATTTTACCATTCTGGATGATCAGTGTGGGGTCAGAGTCCATCAGTTTGGAGATGGTACGATTTTTCAGCGTAATATACTGAAAAATAATCGTGATAATGGTGAAAATGGTCAAGGCCACAAAATGAATCCACGCCTTGGAAGATAGATCGGTCGCAAATGTACCTGCGATGGAACCGATCGTAATACCGTTAATGTAATCAAAATACGTCAAGTTGCCCATTTGTTGTTTGCCCAGCACCCGGGTATAGATGATCAGGGTCAGAAAGGCGATAATCGATCGCACAGCAACAACCCATGTTTCTTCCATCATGTATGTATCACCTTCCTTCGCTTCATCTTACAGATTGAAAATGTGAATGCTTGAAGCCATTCTTTAATTCCACCCAGCATATTTGTGGGCTATAACAAGCTTTTCCTAGGCTGGATAATCTTATTCTTGAACGCAAAAAACCGAAACCCGGCTAAGTGCTCCAGGCTTCGGTTAATCATTCGTTACATATCTTTAATTCGGTAAATCCATGGAATAGTAAATAGAATAGAGGTCATACACCCGAGTAAGCCATAAACCCTCCATCTACAGGAATAACCGTACCTGTAACAAAACCGGACTGACGTTCATCTGCCAGCCACATCAGCGTGCCTAGAAGATCTTCCGGTTTGCCGAAGCGGCGCATTGGCGTGTGCGCAATGATTTTACTTGAACGTTCGGTCGGCGAGCCATCCGGCTTAAGCAGCAGATTACGGTTTTGTTCAGTCAGGAAGAATCCTGGTGCAATGGCGTTTACTCGGATTCCCGATTCGGCCAGATGTACCGCAAGCCATTGCGTGAAATTGTTAATCGCCGCTTTGGCTGCACTGTACGCAGGAACTTTGGTCATGGGCGAAGGGGCACTCATGGACGAAATATTAATGACGGTAGCTGGAACATCACGTTCTATCATTTGTCTTGCGAAGATTTGGGTAGGGATGAGGGACCCAACAAAGTTCAGATCCATCACCTGACGGAATCCCTCGACACTTACATCAAAAAAAGTAGTGATATCCGGCTGCTCCAAATCTTCCTGTCTGAAAATTTCATTCGTGGTATTGGCGCTGGCATGGTTGCCACCCGCTCCGTTAATAAGGATATCGCAAGGTCCAAGCTTCTCCTGAACAACAGCTGCTGCCGCTATTACACTATCGGTCTGGGTCACATCACAAGCTACAGCGATCGCTTTTCCACCCGCAGACTCAATTGCTGCAACAACTTCTTCCCCTTTGGATACGGTACGGTTCAGAATGGCTACACTTGCGCCATGTCGCGCGAGCTCTTCAGCCATAGAACGACATAGAACACCTGCCCCGCCAGTAATTACAGCTGTTCTGCCTTCCAGACGAGTTGATCTTTCTTTGGTAAATTCACTCATGCTTTTGACCTCCTTTGCAGGGAGTCCCAAACGCCCCACAGATACATAATTCCCAGAGCCCGATCATAGAGTCCATATCCCGGTCTGCATTGTTCTCCCCAGAGATGACGTCCATGGTCCGGTCGTGCATAACCTTCAAATCCAATATCGTGGTAGGCTTCCACAACACCGGCAATATCGACATTTCCATCCTGACTGCGGTGGGATGTCTCGATAAAGTCTCCATTATCATAGATTTTTACATTACGGATATGAGCAAAAGGAATACGGTCCTTGAACTCGTGGATCATACCGATAATATCATTGTTTGGATTAGCTCCAAGAGAGCCACTGCACAACGTTACACTATTGTAAGGGCTATCATACAAGTTCAGATATTTGCGAACATTGTCTTGACTCGTAATAATTTTCGGCAGACCAAAGATCGGCCAAGGCGGATCATCCGGATGTATGGCCATTCGAATACCTAACCGTTCAGCAGTAGGAATGATCTCCTGCAGGAAATAACGAGCGTGTTCCCACATATCTTCCTCTGTTACATCCTTATAGGCTTCGAACAGACCTGTTAAATACTGCAATCGTTCCGGTTCCCATCCAGGCATCGTCAATGCGGAATTTTCAGTAATACGTCGAACCAATTCCAGCGGTTCAATATCGGCAATTTTGCTATTCTCGTAGAAGAGGGCGGTAGATCCATCTTCCATCTCCTTATGCAAATCGGTACGCAGCCAATCAAAGATCGGCATGAAGTTGTAACAGATCACTTTAACGCCTACCTGGGCGAGTTTTTCCATCGTTTTTTTGTAATTCTCAATATATTGATCACGTGTAGGCAGACCGAGCTTGATGTCTTCATGAATGTTAACACTCTCAACGACATCCAGATGTAACCCGGCCTGATCTGCAGCAGCTTTGACTGCCAGAATTTTGTCCATGGGCCATTCCTCACCTGCCGGAACATCATGCAGCGCCCATACAATGCCTTCGACTCCCGGAATCTGCCGGATGTGGTCAAGTGTTACGGTATCATTGCCTTCTCCAAACCAGCGAAAAACCATTCTCATCACATTCACCTCATCAAGATTAGTTTAAAGAACAGGTAGATCCATCATCATTGAAAATAGGAAGGGTATGTATCCCGCAGGACAGCCAGATCCGTTACGGTCAAATGCAGATGTTCCTGCATAATGTGCTCTGCCGTTTGGGCATCATGCTGTTGTATCGCCTGTACCATGGATCGATGCTGTTCGAGCAAATGATCCCAATGATGATCCGAAGACAGACGGAGCATTCGGCTCCGGTTCAGATGCACGTTCATATGCTGGATCACGGACCAGGTGTTTTTTTTGTTACAGCCTGCAAAGAGAGTACTATGGAATTCCTCATCCAATCCGAACATTCGTTCATCATCCGGTTCAAGTATGCATTCCTGCTGCTGCGCAAGGTTCTGCTCCAATATTTTCATGTGTTCATCTGGAAATTGGACACACGCGAGCCGTATGACGGCACGCTCAAGCTGCTCACGCATGAAACGTGCTTCCTCCACGAGATCAACCTGAATCAGAGATACATAGGTACCTCGCTGCGGATAGACTTCCAGCAGACCTTCCTGCGCTAATCGGACAAAGCTTTCTCGAACAGGGGTCCGACTTACATTGAACTCAAGCGAGATCTCTTTCTCCGAGATGGCGGTACCCGGAGGCAGCTTCAAACTCAGAATCAACTGCTTCAACGTCGTATAGACCGCCTCACGAGAAGAGAATGCCTGTTTGTTCAGAGAAGACGGGTTAATTAAGGATGATAATAATTCGGCTTTGGACGAAGACCTAGGGGGATATTCCATAATCTCAACTCCTTCAAGAACATACTACCATACTTGTATGGTAGTATGGAAGCGCTTTATATAAGTTAGTCTAAAATTTATATCGCACATGGCTTGCTGTTAGCGGGATGCTGGAGTAAACTATAGTCATTAGGTTCAAATGTTTAAACCAACAGACATGACAATTGTGATATCTGTAGACATATAATAGAGGTGAAACCATGGGACAAAAAGCGATATCTATTTTTCAAACCTGCATCCCCTTATTCCAGGTACTTAGCGACAATCATCGTCAGGCGATATTACTTGCTCTTAGTGAGAAGGGCAGCATGACAGTGAATGAAATTACAGAGCAGTTCAGCCTATCCCGGCCTGCTATATCTCATCATCTCAAGTTATTGCTTGAAAAAGGGCTCATCTCCGTAGAACAGAAGGGCACACAACGATATTATTCCGCTTCATTAAGGTCCTCGGTAGAGCTGTTGAAGGAACTGGTTGGCGCGTTGGAAGAAGAGTGCTTATAAGCAAGAGTTGTTAACATGCCTAGGCATGTGGGCTAAATGTTCGTATGTTTAAACGAATCATCATTAACTCGAAGAGGAGTTGTATTATATGAGTGTCATGCAGGAATTAAGCGCACATGAAGTCGAAGAAATTTTACTGCAGCAACGGCATTTTTTTCGCTCAGGGGCTACTCGTTCGGCCGAGTCACGTATTACACATTTAACCCGGTTGAAACAGGCGATTCAGAAGTATGAGTCCCGTCTTACTGAGGCGCTCTATCAGGATTTGGGCAAGAGTGAGTTCGAATCGTATACTACAGAGATTGGATTCATGCTGGATAGTATCACGCACACCATTCGGCAAGTGAAGAAATGGGTCAAGCCGGTCAAAGTCAAAACCCAATTCACGCTGATCGGGTCGAAAAGTTATATCATTCCTGAGCCTTATGGTGCGGTATTGATTATTGGACCTTTTAACTATCCATTCCAGCTGTTAATTGAACCCCTGGTTGGTGCGTTGGCAGCAGGCAATACGGCAGTCCTCAAAGCATCAGAGAACACACCAGCCGTCTCAGCTGTTATTCGCGAGATGATTAGCTCGGTATTCGAACCAGCATACGTTCACGTGGTCGAAGGAGCCAAAGACACCACCACGGCGCTTATTAATTCGCCTTTTGACTATATCTTTTTTACAGGAAGTGTACCCGTTGGCAAAATTGTCATGGAGGCCGCTGCAAAAATTCTCGTTCCAGTGACGCTGGAGCTTGGCGGTAAAAGTCCAGTCATCGTGGATAAGCATGCAGATATCAAAGTGGCTGCACAGCGTATTATATGGGGAAAGCTGCTCAATACGGGTCAGACCTGCATCGCTCCGGATTATCTGCTTGTGCATGAACAGGTGAAAGATTCGTTGATCTCCGAAATGAAAGCAGCAGTGGAAATGTTCTTTGGCACAGATATTCAGCATAATCGAGATTATGGGCGAATCGTCAACAAGGCGCATTTCAAACGTCTCACTACCCTTATTGAACGCGATCAAGCCCTCGTCATCTATGGTGGTCAATCCGATGAGGAAGACCGCTTTATTGAGCCGACATTTATTGATGCTGAATCGTGGGAAGCGGCAACGATGGAAGACGAAATTTTCGGTCCGATTCTGCCGATTATCAGTTATTCCCATATTGATGAGGCGATTGCAGGTATTGTGAAGCGGCCGAAACCGCTGGCGCTCTATCTCTTTACATCGGATACACAATTACAAGATAAAGTGATGCGAGAGGTTTCTTTTGGGGGAGGATGCATTAACGATACGATTACCCATGTAGCCAACCCACGTCTGCCGTTTGGAGGGGTAGGGCATTCCGGCCTTGGCTCGTATCACGGGCGGTATAGCCTGGAGACCTTCTCTCATATGAAAAGTGTGCTCAAAAAGAGCACCAGATTGAACTTATCTATTTTATATCCGCCATACGATAACAAGCTAAAGACGATTAAACGTCTATTAAAATAAAAGAACCGGCGTGTAATCATATACAACGTAAAGGCCATACTGGAATGATCTTCAATGGATGAAGCTCATTCCGGAACAGGCTGTTCCTGTCTGTAGCGTGTGGGTGAAATCCCTGACCAGCGCTTGAATTGACGACTGAAATGGGCAATATCCTTGTAACCTAGCATGGCAGCGATGTTCTGAACCGACAACTTAGGGTTGCCCAGCAGAACTTTGGCTTCATGCAGAACCATTTCAGATAAATATACACGCGGAGACTGACCATATACCTGCCGAAATACACGGTTACAATGGGAGGAACTGATGCCCAGCTCTGCTGCAATATCATCAATGCCATAATGGCTGTCGGACTCACGTCCCTGCTTGAATTGCTGACTCACCAGTCCTTGCAGCCGATTACGAATTTGATGGGCCAGTTCGATCTTTTCATATCCGTCCGTAAACATTTGAGCTGCTTCCTGAGAGACAGCCTCCCACAAATGGCCGAACAACTCAAATACCGCCGATTGCAACTGCATGCGCTGCACCATCGTACTCGCCGCCCGGTTATCTGCAGAAGACATTAATTTGCGAAGTACAGGCTCGATCTGGCGGGTAACCGGACTATCTGCATCGAACAAAACCTGCTTGATTCGTGCAAGCAAAGAGAGAAATAACTGATCATCGATATCAAAATGCATGCAAAAATACGTAAACCCCTTGCCGTTATGGCTCAGGCTGGAATGAATGCTTCCTGGAGGAATCAGGAGCAATTCGCCAGCCTTTTGAATATACAGTTTGCCGTTCACGGTCATATATTGTTCGCCTTCTGTTACATAATTCAGCTCATATTGTGGATGTTCGTGAGCTGGATAATCCCAATCCGCGCCGACACTTCGCAAATGTATAGCGAACAAATTCACCGTTGTTTGTACATCTGGGTAAAACACCTCATGCATACTCTCTCCCAGAGCGGGAGGCAAATAGGTGGAAGACATGGAAGACCCCCTTAATAAAAATAGAAACAGATGTAACCGCTTTATTTATATTATAGTCTATTAGCTTGATTTGGGTAAATATCCGATTGATTTGACCATGGTCTACGGTGGAATGCGCATGGTAGGATGGGGCTAATGAAAACGTATGCAAACCATTTTGAGAGGGGTCATCGTTCATGAGCACATCCCAATCCATCTTTTATAATGCCCATCACTCACCGATCGGGGCTTTTGCCAGCTTTACGCTTGGATACAAAGGAGCCAAAGGCGGACTAGGCCTGGAGCTTGGCAAGCCAGCAGATCAGAACGTATATATTGGTTTACAATCTCGCGACAGTGAGCACTACGAAGCTTTACCATTTTTCGAAGCCGTTGAAGATGCAAGTGTTCGATATGATGTAGAGAAAGTGGACAATTCGGATTCAGATCAGGTGTCTTCGGCCTCGACAGAAAAAGGATTGAGCACACCAGCGGCAGCACAGGGAACACGCCCGCTAATTTCAGCGTTCCGCGATGAAGAGATTACGCGCGAGTTTACTTCGGGAACAGATACGTGGACGGCGGGTGATCTGACTTTCCGTATATACTCACCTGTGCGTCCTGTACCCGAACCGCTGAGTGGTGATCGTGAAGCAATAATGGATGCGCTTGTGCCTGTGGTGCTGGTGGAGATAACAATTGATAACACGCAAGGACGCCAGTCGCGTAAAGCATATTTTGGCTACCAGGGAAATGATCCTTACTCAGCCATGCGTATCATCGGAGGACCTGAGGGTGGGGCATTAACCGGGGTTGGACAAGGTCGCCTAACTGCCATTTTATCTGCGGATGAGGGTCTATGGCCTGCTCGAGGATTTACATTGGAGAAGATATTGCAGGAGAAACATCGTGAGAATCTGGCCTTCGGTCTAGGTGAAACAGCTGCGTTGTTGATGGACGTTCCCGCCGGAGAGAAGCGTACGTACCAATTTGCCGTCTGTTTTTATCGCGGCGGGATCGTTACTTCGGGTATGGACACGACCTATTGGTATACACGTTATTTTGCAGATATCCAGGAAGCCGGGAAATATGCGCTTAACCGTTTCAACGAGCTGACTGCTTCTTGTAAGGAAATTGAGCAACGTCTCGGAGTAGCTGCTTTGAGTGAAGATCAGTCATTTATGCTTGCCCATTCCATTCACAGCTATTATGCAAGTACACAACTGCTGGATGCGGATGGAGAGCCGTTCTGGATCGTAAATGAAGGTGAATACCGGATGATGAACACACTCGATCTGACCGCAGATCAGTTGTATTTTGAACTTGCCTTAAATCCTTGGACTGTACGTAACGAGTTAGAGTGGTTTGTGAAACGCTACAGTTATACGGATCAAGTGCGGTTCCCAGGCGAAGAGAAGGAATATCCGGGCGGCATTACGTTCACGCATGATATCGGCGTAGCCAATGTATTCTCACGTCCAGGGCACTCGGCGTATGAGCTCGTGGGCATTGATGACTGCTTCTCGCAAATGAGTTACGAGGAACTGGTCAACTGGCTCTGCTGTGCAACTGTATATATTGAACAGACGCAGGATCGGGAATTTGTTAAGGAGATGCTGCCCGTCATTCGGGATTGCTTCGAAAGCATGTTAAACCGGGATCATCCGGATGAACACCAACGCAATGGTCTAATGGGGCTGGATAGCAGTCGTACCAAGGGCGGAGCCGAGATTACCACTTACGACAGCCTGGATGTGTCACTTGGACAATCCCGCAACAACATCTATCTGGCAGGAAAATGCTGGGCCGTCTATGTTGCACTGGAGAAGCTGTTCGCTGCAGAGAAGCTGGCTGAACTGTCTCATCATGCAGGACGTCAGGCGGATCGCTGTGCAGCCAGTATAGCAGCCCAGTTAACCGACGGTGGCTACATTCCGGCAGTGATCGCCGAAAATAATGATTCCCGCATCATTCCAGCCATTGAAGGCTTGGTGTTCCCATACTTCACCGGCTGTGAAGGCGCGCTGGATGTAAATGGCCGTTTCGGGCCTTACCTGCAAGCGCTTCGGACCCATTTTAAAACAGTTCTTGTCCCTGGTACTTGTCTGTTTGAAGATGGAGGCTGGAAGCTATCCTCTACGAGCAATAACTCATGGCTCAGCAAAATATATCTATCCCAATTCATCGCACGAGAACTGCTGGGCGTGGAATGGGATGAAATAGGGAAGGCTTCTGACGCTGCTCATGTAAACTGGCTGTTGCATCCAGAGGAATCCTACTGGTGTTGGAGTGACCAGATCCTGGCCGGTGTGGCGGTCGGAAGCAAGTATTACCCGCGCGGTGTAACATCGATTCTATGGCTGCTCGAAGGCAAAGGTAATCGTCTGGAACAGATCTATGCCAGCAAGGAGGCTGTACAATGAGTAATACAACCGTTCAATCCATTATCTCCGGCCCGCAATATGATGCGTGGCTTGGATATCTTCAAAGTCAATCCGCAGTGAAAGGGGCCGCCAAAAAGACAGCCCCCGTCTGGAGCCATACCGTGACTGTGGCGGAAGATCAGGAAATCATATCAACAGCATCAGCCGAGCTGACTCAGGGACTGGATAAGCTGTTTGGCATCAAACCGAAAGTTAATCAGGAAACTGTCAGTCAAGTGAGCAAGTCGGATTCAGCCCACCAGGAGGCACAAGGGATCTGGCTTGGCACATGGACAGGTTCAGAAGCCGTGGCTCAGGCCTTCAGCGACACGGAACGCTCTACTGTGCAGGGAGAAGGTTATATTATCCGCGAAGATAAAGAGCAGGGTAGGCTGTTTATTGGTTCTGAAACCCCTCAAGGTGTTCTATACGGTACTTTTCATCTGTTAAAGGAGCTTGTTCTGGAGCAAGAAAATTCAAACGATGTGCATCCTGCTATGGGAAGATTAAGCTATATCTCTGAGCAGCCCGTTAATGCATTACGCATGATTAATCAGTGGGATAATGTAGACGGCAGCATCGAGCGTGGTTATGCTGGAAAATCCATTTTCTATGACAATGGAGAATTCACTCGTGATCTTGCACGTATTCGAGATTATGCCAGATTGCTTGCTTCTACAGGCATTAACGCTATTTCAATCAACAACGTAAACGTGCATCAGCGTGAGAGCCTGTTCCTGACGGAACGTTTCCTGGGTGATGTTGCGAAGGTTGCTGCCCAATTCAGAGCGTACGGCATCCGATTGTTCCTTAGCGCCAACTATGCTAGTCCAATAGAGATTGGTGGATTGCTTACGGCAGATCCGCTGGATGAACAGGTCCGTGAATGGTGGAACATTCAGACAGCCAAGGTGTATGCGGCAATCCCGGATTTTGGCGGCTATCTGATCAAAGCGGATTCCGAAAATCGGCCAGGACCCTTCACATATAACCGTGATCATGCCGATGGAGCGAACATGCTGGCCGAGGCACTTCGCCCGTTTGGTGGACTGGTAATATGGCGCTGCTTCGTCTATAACTGTAAACAAGACTGGCGTGACCGCTCCACGGATCGTGCACGGGCGGCATATGACCACTTCAAACCACTGGATGGCCGATTTGCGGATAACGTCATTTTGCAAATCAAGAATGGGCCAATGGACTTTCAGGTTCGCGAGGCCGTATCTCCACTGTTCGGAGCAATGGAGAACACAAATCAGGTATTGGAGTTCCAGATTACGCAAGAGTATACGGGTCAGCAGCAGCATCTGTGTTATCTGATTCCACAGTGGAAAGAAGTATTGGATTTTGATACGTTCGCCAAGGGGCCGGGTTCTGAAATCAAACGCATTGCTGACGGTTCTCTGTACAACAGGCCCTACAGCGGCTTTGCCGCAGTATCCAATATCGGTGCAGATGCTTGCTGGACAGGACATCCGCTCGCTCAGGCGAATCTATATGGATATGGAAGACTTGCTTGGAATCCAGAGCTGTCATCGGAAGAGATTGCGGAGGAGTGGGTCAGACTTACATTCGGACATGACGAAGAGGTCGTTCGTCTAATCTCTGGCATGCTTTTGAATTCGCTCGATATCTACGAAAGTTATACGGCACCACTCGGTGTAGGCTGGATGGTTAATCCGGAGCACCATTATGGGCCTAATGTGGATGGCTATGAATATTCCAAGTGGGGCACGTATCATTTTGCCGATTGTGATAGCATTGGTGTGGACCGGACAGTGAGCAGTGGAACAGGATACACTTCCCAATACCACCGCGAAAATGCCGAAAGATATGAATCCGTAGACTCCTGTCCGGACGAGCTGCTATTATTTTTCCACCATGTCCCGTATACGCATGTTCTGAATTCTGGCAAAACGGTCATTCAGCACATTTATGATACACATTTTGATGGAGCAGAGCAGGCGGAAGCATTAGCACAGACCTGGAGACAGCTGGAAGGCAAGATTGATCCAACTGTATTTGATATGGTGTCTGCGTTACAGGCAGGGCAGGCGGAGCACGCCAAGGAATGGCGAGATATGATCAATACGTACTTCTATCGCAAAAGTGGTATTGCAGATAAACAAGGAAGAACGATATATTAATCTGGATACGAAAACTAGAACAGTCGAATCTTCTTCAGAGGAAAGAACAACGTTGACATACACGAGAAGGAGGGAACATATGGGAGATCATCAATTACCCGTAACCATGAAGGCTGCTGTCATGACAGAGCCTGGGCACATCATCATTGAGGAACAGGCTGTACCACAGCCGGCTGAAGACGAGGTGCTCATTCAGGTAATGGCCGTTGGCGTCTGCGGATCGGATGTGCATTATTTTGAACATGGTAGAATTGGCCGATTTGTAGTTGAGAAACCGATTATACTTGGACATGAATGTGCAGGTATTGTAGCGGCTGTAGGCTCAAGAGTTTCACGGCTGAAAGAAGGAGATCGGGTAGCTATTGAGCCTGGGGTAACCTGCGGACGATGCACGGCATGCAAAGAAGGTCGTTATAATCTGTGTCCCGATGTGCAATTTCTGGCGACGCCTCCGGTGGATGGGGCATTTGTACAGTACATGACCATTCGTGAAGATATGGTTTTCTCGATCCCGGATCATCTGTCTTTTGAAGAAGCAGCCATGAATGAACCTTTCTCGGTTGGCATTCATGCTGCAAGACGCAGTAAACTGGCTCCGGGCACTACACTTGCCATTATGGGCATGGGGCCTGTTGGATTGATGGCCGTTGCAGCTGCCAAATCGTTTGGCGTAGAACGCATCATCGTCACCGATCTGGAGGAAGTGCGGTTAGAGGCTGCTCGTCGTATGGGCGCAACCCATACCATTAATGTACGGAACGAGGATGCACAGGCGGTGATCCGTGATTTAACGAACGGCGTCGGTGTAGATACGGCTTGGGAAACTGCGGGGAATCCGAAGGCGCTTCAGTCGGCATTATATTCGCTCCGGCGAGGAGGCAAGCTTGCTATTGTAGGACTGCCTGCACAGGACGAAATTGCCTTGAATGTTCCTTTTATCGCGGACAACGAGGTGGATATATACGGAATCTTCCGTTACGCCAATACGTATCCGGCGGGAATTGAATTTCTGAGTTCAGGCCAGCATGATGTAATGTCCCTGATTACTGACCGTTATTCGCTTGAGGAGACGCAGCAGGCCATGGAACGGGCATTGCACAACAAAAGTGGCAGTCTGAAAGTAATGGTGTATCCGAACGGCAAATGAATCTAGTTCAAAGGAGCCCTGATATTTAGGGCTTCTTTTTTTGTATTTTTCGCCATAAAAGGATTAAACAAGCTTCCATAACGTGGTATAATGCTTGAAGATTTTAATATATAAAATGATACACACCAAATGGGTTAATCAGCATCTAGCGAAAGGAACTGAAGGTTGTGAGAACACATGAATTTATGATTCACTCTGATTTCCACCGAGATGATCTGATGTCTGTATCTTCGCAAGCGTCGCGTTTTGCCTCGGATATTTCATTGTCATTTATGGATGCGAATCATGAGCATCGTGTAGATGTCAAAAGCCTGCTCGGAATGGCGCTTCTCCCCATTCGACATGGCAGTGTGGTGAGATTGCAGACACGGGGAAGAGATGAACTTGAAGCTTTGGAATATATGCTAAATGTGCTGGAGAAGGGCTTAACTTGAACTCTGAAACCTGTGCAAATCATAGTGAATTATAAAATATTTATCGTTTCTTCAATTCCGACTGGTACTTCGTCCAAAAAAAGAGTATAATAAAATTTAGTTCTATTCTAAGAAGTACCCATATTAAAGGAGTGTAAATAGATTATGCCAAAAGCTGATATCCATCCAAAGACACAAACAGTAATTTTCTTCGATGCAAGTGCTGATTACAAATTCCTGAGTTCTTCGACTAAATTCTCGAACGAAACAATGGAATGGGAAGATGGTAACTCTTACCCAGTAATCCGTGTGGACACTAGCTCCGCATCCCACCCATTCTTCACTGGTAAACAAAGAAACGTGGACATCGGTGGTCGTGTTGATAAATTTAACCGTAAATACAACATCAAATAGGTTGTCCAAACCATTACAAGAAAACCTCGGGATTAATCCTGAGGTTTTTTTGTATACATGCCGATAGGTAAACCCATGTAATTCCGACTTAAAAGTAATTCTAATACCCATATATATTCAATTCCTCTAAAATTAATTCAACCAATTATTGCGCTTACAATAGTTTCGGATGTACACTAGGAAACAGAGTCAGACATATTGGAGGAGGAAATAGAGATGAGCAACATCAATCATATGGTAACGTTTACACTTTACGCAGGTAAAGATACACCAGAAGCAGAGGCATTTTTGAAAGAAAGTGCGGATGCACTGGCGAATATTCCCGGTGTAGAGCAATTCCAGGTCCTGCGTCAGGTGAGCGAAAAGAACGAGTTTGATTACAGTTTTTCGATGGTATTCGCCAATCAGGCTGCATATGATGCATATAATGATCACCCGGTTCACCGCAAATATGTGGAAGAACGGTGGGAAAAAGAAGTTAGTCGCTTCCAGGAAATCGATCTCATTCAGCACGGAAATTAATAAAATGATGAGTCTCATTGAACCAAACCGAAAATAGCATGAATTTCGAAAGCGTTTTCCAGTTTGATTAATGAAAATTAATGAGGGTTAAATCATTATTAAATCCTTCTTTTTTCATCACTAAATTTCGTGATTACACATGTGGCTCAAAGGAGGGGACTGTCCTTATGAAATTGAATCTTACAGGTAAAACGGCACTGGTGACAGGCGCAACCGGTCAATTGGGAAGGGTCATCGCTCGTACGTTGGCAGACTGTGGTGCTGATCTCGCGCTGCATTACATAAATAATGATACGAAGGCTAGAGAACTTCAGGTTGAGATTGAAGCCATCGGTCGGAAAACGGTCATTGTTCAGGGCGATATCACGAAGCAGGATACGGCATTTCGGATGCGGGATGAAATTCAGTCCAGCCTTGGCGATGTGGATATCGTGGTTGCCAATGCAGTCATCCAATATGCCTGGACAACGGTGCTGGAACAATCACCGGATGATTATATAAGTCAGTTCGAATCATGTGTGATGCAGAGTGTGTATCTTGCCAAAGCATTCATCCCTTATATGAAAGAAGCCAGAACTGGTCGATTCATTGGTATCAATACGGAATGTGCGATGCAAAATTTTGCTACCCAGTCTGCATATACGGCTGGAAAACGCGGCATGGATGGTTTGTACCGTGTGCTGGCGAAAGAGGTAGGCGAATATCAGATTACGGTCAACCAGGTTGCGCCTGGATGGACGATCAGTGAGCGCGACCGCAACAGTGAGTCGGGGCATGATGAGGGTTATATTCAAACTGTACCGTTGAAACGCAGGGGAGAAGATCAGGAAATTGCCAATGCGGTAGCATTTCTGGCTTCCGATCTGTCCTCGTTTATTACAGGAGCTTATATCCCGGTCAGTGGTGGCAATGTGATGCCTGCCATTTAATATTGATTTATGGATGTGAATGAATTACTAAACATGCAATGAACCGCTTTTTAAACCATAACAACCCAAGATCCGTTTGTCAGTCCATGACAAGCGGATTTTTGTATATATCCATAAATACATATGATTTTGTTTCTAATTTCAAAAGATTGGGGTAAAAGAATAGGTAGTTTAACGCGGTGGAAACATAACTCAAAATAAGCGAATAAAGGAGACCGACCTGTCATGAAAAAAACAATTGCAGACGTTCTGGTCGAAGCACTATTGAACGCAGGCGTCAAACGCATCTATGGTATCGTTGGAGACTCCTTGAATGCGGTACTCGATTCCATCCGTCGTTCGGGTAAAATTGAATGGATTCATGTCCGCCATGAGGAAGTTGCTGCTTTTGCGGCCGGGGCAGATGCCCAAGTGAGCGGAAGTATCGCCGTATGTGCAGGCAGTAGCGGACCGGGAAACATGCACTTGATTAACGGTCTGTACGACTGTCATCGGAACCGTGTACCGGTACTTGCCATCGCTGCTCATATTCCGAGTGATGAGATCGGGAGTGAGTATTTTCAGGCGACTCATCCAGAGTATTTGTTTCAGGAATGCAGTCATTATTGTGAAGTCATCACAACAGCCAAACAGATGCCACGTTCCTTTACGATGGCAATGCAGACCGCAGTAGCGCGTTCAGGCGTTTCCGTCATTATACTGCCGGGGGATGTAGCGGCTTTAGAAGCGGCTGACCTGCCTGTGCCGGAGCATGTATATCATGCGACACAGCCTGTTGTACACCCTTCCGAACCTGAACTGCGGAAACTGGCGGAATTCCTGAATCAAGGCAAAAAAATTACGTTGCTGTGTGGTGCAGGCTGCGCCGGTGCGCGTGAACCTCTGATGCAGCTCTGTGATCGCTTGAAATCCCCTATGGTGATTGCTTTGCGAGGCAAGGAATACCTGGAATACGATAACCCGTATTCGGTGGGCCTCACAGGATTAATCGGATATTCCTCCGGTTATCATGCCATGATGGACTGTGATGTGCTCCTGATGCTGGGAACAGATTTTCCGTACCGTCAATTCTTCCCGGAAGATGCGATTGTACTTCAAGTGGATATTCAGTCTTCACACCTTGGCCGCCGTACAAAACTCGATTATGGAGTGTGCGGAGACATAAAGGCCACCATTGAAACATTATTACCTTATCTGACGGAAGAGCATAGCGACAAACATTTGCATAAAAGTGTGGAACGTTACGAGAAAGTTCGTAAAGAATTGGATGAGCTTGCCGTAGGTAAACCCGGAAAAACGCCAATTCATCCACAGTATCTAACCAAGGTTATCAGCGATGCTGCAGCGGAAAATGCGATCTTCACCTGCGATGTAGGTACACCTACGGTATGGGCGGCTCGCTACATTGAAATGAGTCGCAATCGTCGATTGTTAGGTTCATTCAGTCATGGCACCATGGCGAATGCTCTTCCACAGGCAATTGGAGCACAGGTATCTGATCCGGGAAGACAAGTGATTTCCTTGTCCGGTGATGGCGGCATTGCCATGCTGATGGGTGACCTTCTGACGCTTAAACAACATAATCTCCCGATTAAAGTTGTGGTGTTTAACAACGGTGCACTCAGTTTTGTTGAACTGGAAATGAAAGCTGCCGGATTGCTTGAATCCGGAACCGAGCTCGTAAATCCCAACTTTGCCATGGTAGCTCAAGCGATGGGCCTGGAGGGGATACGGGTTGAAGATCCGGCTGATCTGGAAGGGGCTGTAGAGCGTGCATTGCAGCATGATGGCCCTGTGCTGATTGATGTTGTGGTGAACCGTCAGGAGCTGTCCCTGCCTCCGAAGATTAATATAAAACAGGCCGAAGGCTTCACCTTATGGATGATGAAGGCGGTGCTGAATGGGCGTGGCGATGAGCTGATCGAGCTGGCCAAAACCAATTTGCTAAGATAAGTATTAGGTTTTCCTTAGCATTATCGCACTGTGTTCAAGTGTCGATCTGACAAGATAAATACATGAAATTAAACTGTACATCTCACCAAAAAGAAGGGGAATTTTACACGCTTTTATTAAGGAGTTCTCCTTCTTGAGATGTGTGGAATGTGATGAATATTATAGTATGTATTCATATTATATGGTTTGTTTTTAAATTGTAACTCCTTTAAAATAGGTAAAGTCAGGCAGGATTCAAGGCTTTTCACCCTACATATGTTGCATTCCGATGCAAGACCGCTTCATATCGAATTAACCGATCCGATGACAGATGACGAACACACATGGAGGAGATCAAAATGAGTCACAAAGGAAAAGTAGCAATTATCACTGGAGCAGGAAGTGGATTGGGCCAAGCGACTGCACTGAAGCTGGCAGAGAAGGGCGCGTCTATTGTGGTCGTTGATCTCGTGGCAGAGACGGGTCAGGAAACTGTAAAACAGATTGAGAAGCTGGGCGGTAAAGCCATTTTTGTACAAACGGATGTAAGCAAGGCGAACGAGGTAGAGAATTATGTTAACAAAACGATCGAGGAATTCGGCCGAATCGACATGTTCTTCAATAATGCCGGGATCGCTGGTCCTGGTATTAAACTAATTGAGCATACTATCGAGCAGTTTGACCAAATCATTGATATTAACCTGAGAAGTGTATTTTACGGATTGAAGTATGTGATTACCGAAATGCTCAAAACTGGTGGTGGTTCCATCGTCAATACGGCATCTACAGCAGGTATTGTGGGTGTTCAAGCAGTTGCACCATATGCAGCGACGAAGCATGGCGTAGTTGGACTAACACGTACAGCGGCCATTGAGTATGGTAAAGAAAACATTCGCGTGAATGCCATTGCCCCAGGTACGATTGAAACTCCAATGGTGGTTCAGTTCGGGAAGGATAATCCTGAAGTATTCAAAGCGACCCTTGACAGCATTCCGTCCGGTCGTCTCGGTAAGCCTGAAGAGATTGCCAATCTGGTATCCTTCCTGCTAGGAGACGAAGCTCCGTATATTAATGGCGCTGTTTATCCGATTGATGGTGCTGTAACTGCACAATAAGGCACCAATCAGACTGGAATAAGAAAGAGAGGCTACTGTAATGTCACAGTGCCTCTCTTTTTGCGTTTTATCATTTTTATTCTTAAACTTAAGCTCAATCATGCCACATTGGAAGATTTGCTCTGTGCTGTTGTGGCCATTGCCGGACGATAGGCAAGAATGATGATGATCATTGCAATTAACACCCCTACAGCTCCAATCCAGGTGATGGATGACAATGATACTGTGCTGACGGCGATTCCCCCAATACCGGCACCAGCAGCCATGGCCAATTGCATAACCGAGCTGTTCAAACTTAACATAATCCCGGACGATTCTGGAGCCATTGTAACCAGATTATATTGCTGTGTTGGGCCGGAAGACCAGGCGGAGAAGGACCATAGAATCAACACAATGAAGATGGCCACACCTGAATGAGCCGTGATGTTCAGCATCAGCATACTTACGACATGCAAGGCCATTCCCAGGATAAGTGTTCGCTTTACTCCCATACGATCGGCGCTGTATCCTCCAGATTTGGAACCAATCAGACTTGCGATTCCAAAAGCCAGCAAAGCGGAACTTAACAACGTTTCGCTCATGCCTGCAACAGATACCAAGTAGGGTGAAATGTAGGTATACGCAATAGAATAGCCTCCTAACCAGAAAAAGCTGACAAGTAGCGCAAATCCAATACGAGGTTGTTTTAGGAGCGCTAATTGTTTTTTTCAAAGGAACGGGTGCTTCGCCTTCAGATGGCGGGATCGTAGATGCAATAACAATCATGGAAATCACACCCAAAATCGCGATACCTGCAAAAATAAGTTTCCAATCCCAAGCTGCAGCAACCATTCTTCCCAATGGAACTCCCACGATCAGGGATGCGGTAAACCCCGTAATGACCGTTGCGATAGAGCTGGCCTGTTTGCCTGCGGGCGCTATTTTGGCAGCGACTGTCAAGGCTGTTACAACGACGACTCCGGCTCCCAGCGCCATGAGGACACGTGCAGCGATAAAGAGTCCATATCCAGGTAACAGGTAGGCCAAGACATTACCAACGACAAAAAGTCCCAGAAAGTAGAGCAGCAGCTTTCGTCGATCCATGCGGGATGTTAAAGCGATAATGATGGGCGTACCAAGTGCATAAATGAGCGAAAAGATTGTGATCAGCTGTCCCGCAGCAATCAACGATATATTCATGGTGTCCGAGATCCGATCCAGAATGCCCGCAATGACATATTCGGAGGTCCCTACAAGAAAGCTGACCAAGGCTAGGACATAGATTTTCCATGTGTTAGACATGAGTATATAACCTCTTTCTGATTATAATTATTATATTTTTAGAAATATAGAAATAAAGACGAGAGAACAGGATTAAGAAATAACTAATCTACCAATGAGGCAAAGCGAGTACTTAATCTATCAAATGTACCGGATGTTAAGGCAAAAGGGGATTTATACGACTACGATTAGGCTCAGCGGACCAGATAGCATTATCAATATAATGATTTTATATTTCTAGTATTATGGAAATATAAAATAAAAATATTACTTCTCCAACAGATATGGAACGAATCTCTGTACAGTGTCCGTATTCAGACTGTAGTAAATATACGTACCTTTCTTTTGTGAGGTCAACAAACCACAATCGGAAAGTTGTTTCAGATGATGAGATAAAGTGGAGAGCGCCACGGTTACAAGCCGATTCTCTAAATCAGCTGGGCAGAGATTGCTTTCACCCGAAAGGATCTGAATGATTTTATATCGCGTTTGTTCTCCAAGAGCTTTGTGAATTTTCACAGCCTGTTCGGTATCAATCGGATTGGATTGCATCAAAATCGGTCCTTTCGTCTTTATTTCTTATTTCTATAAATATTGAAATAACTTTATCATGTCTTTTGAAAAAAGTAAACTCCCCGCGAAGATCGTTATTTCCAGTTGAACATGAATCAACTGAAAGCAAAAACCTTTGCGGGGAGTTGGGAAGCCCATCTAAACTCACTTATTACAGGCGTTCAAGAGACTCAACATAATCTTTGGCATCTTTCAATGACAGGTTTCTCGCCTCACGAGCCTTTTTGATTGCAATTATTTTCTTGCCCTGTTGTGCAAGTGCCTGCAATTCTTTATCAAGTTCAGTCAGGTCAGCCTGTGCCGGTGGAAGTGGAGATACGTTCATTGCAGAATCGTTATAACTGAGAGGGGAGTGTGCGGTACTGCCTGAACCATTTTCCAGACGTTCAACATCCCTTTTCAATTCATTCAACTGTGTCTGCAAGCTGATGACGCGAACTAATAAGATAAGAATAAGAAATAAAAAAACGACTAAAACAATGGTGTTTATTTCCATGCAGTCAGGTGCCTCGCTTTCCTTGCTTCAAATACATATCTATTTAAGCTGTACCGGAATTTCCTTAACGCCTCGAACTATCATGCCGGGTCTCCATTCAAGTTCATTAACATCCGTCTGCAGCTGCATATCAGGAAAGCGGCGAAGCAGAGTATTAATGGCAATCTCGCCTTCCAGTCGCGCGAGAGGGGCTCCCAGACAGAGATGAATGCCTTTGCCAAAGGCCAAATGTGCGCTCTTCTCGCGAGTGATATCAAAAACATCGGCATCCTTAAATTTCGCTTCATCCCGATTGGCTGAATCCAGCGCTACAATAACAATTTCGCCTTCAGCGATGTGATGTCCATGAAATTCAATGTCCTCGGATGCCCAGCGGGATGTGCTGAACTCAACCGGTCCGTTATAACGCAGCATTTCTTCTACGGCGTTATGGATTAATTCAGGTTGCTTGATCAACAGGTCGCGTTGCTCCGGGTGCTCCAATAGAGCAAGTACACCATTACCGATCAGGTTAACGGTTGTTTCGTGTCCGGCGATGATCAGCAGAGCAACTACACCCAGCAGTTCCTTTTCAGTGAGTTGTTCTCCAGATTCTTCTGCTACAACGAGCTGGCTGATCAGATCGTCACCCGGCTGCTCGCGTACTTTGGCAAACCAAGCATTCAGGTAATCAATGAATTCCTTGGCATGCTTCTCAAACACTTCGGAATGCTCCGCACTTGTCGCATCGATGATGGAATTGGACCATAGACGGAATTTGTCCTGATCTTCAAGAGGTACACCCAGGATCTCGCTGATGACAATGATCGGTAATGGAAATGCAAACTCATCAATCAGATTCATCTTATCCTGGGAATTGAGATTATCCAGGAGATCGTCAGCAATATCTTGAATATGGCTTCTCATGCCCTCAATCAATCTTGGAGTAAAAGCCTTCTGTACGAGTCCACGTAACCGGCGATGATCAGGTGGATCGGAAAAAAGCATGTTATGCACGAATATATTTTGTTGATCGGGTCCATAACGTTTGACTACGTCCTTACTGAAACGGTTGTCTTTCAACACTTCCACTGCATCCTCATAGCGGCTAATAATCCAACCGAAATCACCATGAGGGAACAGGACTCTGTAAATAGGATCATTTTGTCTCAGCTTTTCGTATACGGGGTAAGGGTTCTGTGTAAATTGTTGAGTGAACAACTCAGACTGTGAAGTTTCATTAGTACTCAAATGGTTAATCTCCTCTCATCAAAAGCTCGTAATGTTACGCATCTTATCTAAGGGATCATATGTTAATTTCGGTGGCTTCATACGAAAAGCCTGCACCATCTATATATTCAATATTGGAGCGATTGAAACCTTGTTTTTGACTAACAATTGTGGTATGGAAGGCCTACTTATTTTAGATAGAATATCACATGGAATAAGGAATAAAATCAAAAAGAAATGAAGTAAAGACACAGATTACTTGGCTGTGTTTTTTTTTGTGCGATTGGACTTAAGCTGCTTGAACCATATTACGGAGCGTTTAATGAACTATAGGGACGTATGGCCTATAATATGAAGTTTTCTACTACAACAACGTGGATTCAACTTAGTTTTGAATGCAGTCGCCATAATGCAGCGATATAAGTAATTCACAATTATGCTACGAACTATGTCCACGGACTTATGAAGAATGCTGATAAGAAGGACGTTTCAACCATTTTTGATGATTTCTGCGTTCGTTCAAAGGCTGCTGTGATAAGATAAAGCTTAATAAGAACATACGATCTGTTTATGCGAGAGGAGAAACCTTGACGATGGAGATGCTTAAGCCGCCCGCCGAGACACTATATGAGACAGAATTAAGGGCACTGCGAGAAGAAGATACGGGAAAACGCCCTCCAAACTGGCTGCTGTCCCCTACATATGTGCGTGATTTTATTATTGGCAGGGATAAGCCAGCCATATTGGATGGAGAAGAGATCACGATTACGAGAAAATTTTATGGCAACGATGTGCTCATTGAACGTGCAGTAGTGACACTGGCAGGCAATCGTGGCTTGATGCTGGTAGGGGAGCCTGGGACAGCCAAGACTATGCTCAGTGAATTGCTAACCGCAGCCATTTCAGGTACCAGCCTAAACACAATTCAGGGTACGGCAGGTACAACCGAAGACATGATTAAATATTCCTGGAATTATGCCATGCTGCTGGATAAGGGCCCGTCCGAAGCCGCACTTGTGCCCTCACCTTTGTATAACGGAATGAAGAAAGGAATTCTTACTCGTTTTGAGGAGATTACACGTTGCCCCGCTGAAGCACAGGACAGCCTGATCAGTATTCTGAGTGACAAGGTAATGAGTATACCTGAGCTGGATGGTGGTGTGCTGTTTGCCAAACCAGGGTTTAACGTGATTGCTACGGCGAACATTCGTGATAAAGGTGTCAATGAAATGAGTGGTGCGCTGAAGCGCCGTTTCAATTTTGAGACGATCAAACCGATCAGCAGTGTGAAAATGGAAGCCAAGATTATTGAATCCCAGGCGCGAAGCCTATTATTACATAGCGGAATAGACACCGAGATTAATTCGGATGTGGTTGAATTGCTGGCCACGACATTTATGGAGCTTCGCACAGGAATGACGCGGGAAGGTTACAAGTTGGATACGCCCCAAGCGTCCATGAGTACGGCTGAAGCCGTATCTGTTTATGTACAGAGTGCAATGACTTCCTATTATTACGAAAACAAGGGAATCGCATTGGATCGGCTGGTGCAAAACATGTTGGGGACGATAGCGAAAGAAAGTGACAAGGATCTGTCCATCCTCAAAACCTACTTCTCCAAGGTCGTGAAGGAGCGGTCCAGAGAAGAGGGAATTTGGAAGGATTACTACGAGGAAAAGAAATGGATCGGTTAAGAGGAAAAGCGGATCTGGATGTTGCCCAGTTAAAGACGCTATTTGAGTCCCAGGTGTATAACCTGAACAACGGAACGCTTTATTTTCCCATACGCCATCATAGTCCAGCCTGTTCCTATCATTTGCTGCGATTGATTGAAGAATACAAGCCGGGCATCATTCTTATCGAAGGACCTGAGAGCGGCAATCCATTACTTCAAGTTCTGGCTGATGAGGCGACCATACCTCCTGTTAGTCTTTACTACACCTATGAGAGTGAAGAGGAGAGAGCGGCCTGTTATTATCCGATGCTTCGTTACTCTCCTGAATATGTAGCGCTCAAAGAAGCAGCTCGGCTGAGCATCCCTGCAACTTTTATTGACCTGGATTATCATCATTTCTCTAAGCCCAACAAGGCAGAACAGCGGGAGAGGTCCATTCAAGACGAGACTTTGCTCGCAGGGTCTGAGTTTATCCACCGTTTATGTCAGAAAACAAACTGCCGAAGTTTCGATGAATTGTGGGAGAACGTATTTGAGATTGGTGGTCTGGAGAAGTCAACACAGGCATTTGTACAGGATGTATTCACGTACTGTACCTTATCCCGGATGTGTTATTCAGCGGAGCGCTTGCACAGTACAGGTGATTTGGCAAGAGAAGCTCATATGAGAAGTCGTATTAAACAGGCTGGGCAAGAGCATGAACGTGTGCTTGTTATCACTGGCGGATTTCATACGTATGGACTGCTGATACCCGAGAATCATGGGACGGACTCAGAAGAGATGACGTTGCAAAAGCATACGAAGGCTCAGAATTCGGTGCATCAGCAGATGTATCCCATGGTCTACACGTTTGCCGAAGCGGATCGGCTGAATGGGTATGCAAGCGGCATGCCTTACGTGAATTATTACGAACAGATCTGGATCCAGCTGCTCCGGCAAAAGAGCTCCGTGTATAATTTGACCGCTTTGGACTTGTTATCACGACTAACCCGCAAGCTGAGGGAAGGACATGAACATGTATCAACCAGCGATGCTATTGAGGCGTACAGTATGGTTCAGGGCCTCGCAGGACTGAGAGGAAAAAGGGAAGGCGGAGTCTATGAGCTGATGGATGCAACACTTTCTTCCTTTGTTAAGGGTGAACTTACGTTAGCTTCAGACAAACCAATACAAGAACTGCACAGATTGCTAACCGGAGATGTCATTGGAAAAGTGGCTCCCAACCCATTCAGTATTCCGATCGTTGAGGATTTCAAAGAACGTTGTACAGAATCAAAACTTCAAATTCGTACTACAGGCCAACATAAGAAAATACTTGATTTATATGCCAAACCAGATCATCGTCGGCAAAGTCAATTGTTTCAATGTATGATCTATCTCGTTCCGGATTTCGCGAAGCGACAATCGGGCCCGGATTGGATTGCACAGCGCGACATGAACCTTGTTCGGGAGACGTGGGTATATACCTATTCATCCAGAATTGAGGCTCGATTAATCGAAAACTCGCTCTATGGAGGCACAATTCGGGAAGCCGCTACGCGCAAGATGGAAGAGGAAATGCAGGGAATACCGGATCATCACAGCGGTGACCTCGCCAAATCCATGCTTCAGGCTCTGCTCATGGGCCTGCAGGATACCGCAATGAAGCTGTATGAACAAGTGAAGTCAGCGCTCCGAAAGGATGGGAATTTCTTGTCGTTGTGCGGAAGTCTGCATATTTTGAATCGAATTCAGCAGCATCGCAGACTTCTTGGGTTGACTAAGGAACAGCAGCTCCTTAATCTCGTGTCCGAAGCCTATAACAATGCCGTGGACAAACTGATGCAGCTCTCAAGAACGAATCCGGATGAACATGAAGCGATTGTCCAGGGACTGAAGCTGCTTGCCATGCTGGCTGAATCGTCCGAAGAGCATTTCCAGGATGAACCATTCCGGGCACACCTGGATGAACTTCTGTCAGACAGCCAGCTTCCGGCACAGCTGGAGGGGGTATGTATTGCCATATCTTCAGGACTTGGCGACAGGTATAGAGAAGAGATCGTGGGTCGAGCACGTGCATACATCCGGGGATCGCAGGAACAGACCCGACAGACTGCACTTTATCTACAGGGCGTGTTCTCTGTAGCACGGGACGCATTTTTATATGAAGATCAGCTTTTATCAGAATTGAACTATATGATCGAGCAGCTTGATTATGAAGAGTTTATTCGTATGATCCCTGAACTTCGTTTGGCGTTTACTTACTTCACACCAATGGAGACAGGCCTGATTGCGGATCGGGTTGCGAGCTTGCATCAGGTAGAGAACGAAGAGATGTCATGGCCTTCCGTTGACGAGCGATTGCTGATCCAGACGAAAACATGGGATGAAGCCCTTCGGAAGGAGTTTGACGCATGGAAGCTGATCTGAATGAGCTCAATACAACCAAGGAAATGGTGAAAGACAATGCAGAGCTGAACCGGGCAGAAACCTTAAACCGTTGGCGCCTTATTCTAGGTGAATCCTCCGAAGAAGGACTGTCCAATGCAGATGACTACTCCCCTGATGATTTTAAATATACCGAAGTCGATGAGATTCTCGGATATCTGTATAATCGCGAATACGGTGAAGAGCAGGGTTACAGAAAAGGAGGAGGAAGGGGCCCCTCGGATCTAACCGTTCCCAAATGGTTGCATAAGGTCAGGGAACTGTTCCCGAAATCAACGGTAGAAATTCTGGAGAAACAGGCGCTTGACCGTTATGGCCTAACGGAATTGTTAACGGACAAAAAGCTGCTGGAATCCCTCGAACCCAATATGAACCTACTCAAGAACATTATGCAATTTAAAGGACGAATGAAAGGCGACGTATTAAAGAGCGCCAAGGAAATCGTACGAGTCGTGGTTGAAGATCTGCGACGCAAACTGGAATCTCAGACCAGAGCAAGCATTATGGGGAAACGCAGCCGTTATGCATCCAGTTCGGTGCGTTCCTTGCGCAATTTGAATTTCAAGCAGACGATTACCAAGAACTTGAAGAACTATGATAAAAACAATCGAAGATTTGTAATTGATCGTCTATATTTTGACGGGAATATCCAGTCTCACAACAAGTGGGACATCATCATTGGTGTGGATGAGAGCGGAAGCATGTTGGATTCAGTGATATACAGTTCGGTGATGGCCAGCATTTTCTATCGCCTGAATGCACTGCGAACGAAATTGTTCATTTTTGACACACAGGTTGTCGATTTGAGTGACAGGCTGGAAGATCCGGTAGATGTGCTTATGAATGTGCAGCTTGGCGGGGGAACGCATATTACCAAGGCACTCCGTTATGGTGAAACGTTAATCGAAAATCCTGGGAAAACGATATACATTCTCGTTAGTGATTTAGAGGAAGGTTACCCGATCCAGCACATGTATAAAGCATGTAAGGATATTCTGGATACGGGCTGCAAATTGCTTGTGCTGACCGCACTCGATTTTAACGGAGATACCGTGTACAACAAACATGCTGCGCAGACGTTATCCAATATGGGTGCACATGTAGCTGCGATTACGCCCAATGAATTGGCAGACTGGATTGGCGAAATTATTACTTAATGGTTATATACAAGATCATTTATAAACTTATTCAAGGAGGAATGTGTAATGTTAACCGCAGACCGTGCAGTAGAAGCTTTGGTGGAGAAGTTTGCAGAGGTGTGTTCCAATGAATATTCGTTGAAAACGGACCGGAGTTCGGAAATCATTGATTATGTGATGGGAACGACGGATAAGTTTCCTGATATGATGGGAGGTTCCAGCCATTATGCGTACCAGACGATAGAAGTACTCATGAAAATTGCCAAAAAAGATGACGGAGACATCTTTTTTCGAGCGGGAGCCATTGTAATTCATATGGAATCCAATTATTCCAGAAGAAATTCGTGGAGAACCGATGGTTTTACGCTCTGCCTTGGAAACGACTCGGAAGCTTATGGACTGAGTGGAAAGAGCAAAACCAATGATCGGATGGGCGGTTTGCTGTCCCGTTTGGAGAAAATCAATCGCTATGCTGGAGAGAAGGAAATTTTGGATGAATTAAAGAGCAGACTGAAGGGGAATTTCCATGATGTAATCAATGGAATGATACTCCTTCGACTCTATTCAGATCTCAATGATAGCCCTTCTCATCTTGCCCAGGTACAACAGTTCACTCAATCTCTGCCTGCATTATTTCAACACGTGATGACCCATGATACAAGTAAGCTGCGGAACGAATTGCGTACATTGATTGAGCCACTGGTGGTTTGCAATTTTCAAACAAAACATAACAAATCTGCATATGAATTAAATGATGAATTTCTCCGGGAGAAGCATAATCGGGTTATAGCTGAGAACTATTCGAATACTTCTCTTTCCAAAAAGGAGCAACTATCTTACAGTGAGTTCGACAAGACGATGATCCTTTTGAGCAATGCTTTGTTATATTTGGTTAACATCAGTGGCGGCAAACAACGTTTCCTTGAAAACAATAGTGAGACCGGTCTTATTTTGCTCGAAGCCATAAACCAATTACATGAGATCTATCCACTTGAAGTTCGGCGCTATTTGTTAAGTATGGATACAAGAACGAAAAATGCCAACGAATTGCTGTCAGGGCTGGTGCCCCTGGACGAGCCATATCAGCTCATCGAAATGTTGCGTAATGAACTCGAATCGTACACCATACCATGGCAATTTCTGCAATCAACGATTGTGAATGATCCGCAACAAGCGATTCGTGCATACCACATATTAAAACCCCCATTCCTTAAATTGTGTATTCAAAAAGTGCTGGAGGACCATGGAATCGCAGTGCCAGATGTGGATGAAACGGTTGAACAAGCCGTGTTTAGTGCGCTTCGACATCCATTAGATGGAGGCAGACAGGGAATTGCGATTGCACGATATTTGAACGGTGAAAGCTCCTTTGAAGAATACTGGGAAGATCCGAATAGTCGAGGACTGTTTAATAACCTGAATCGTGACAAAAGGCGTGTTCACAACTTGATCAGCATTAGTTTCCTGCCTTTGAATTCGGAGGCGATGCGTCGGTTCGTGATTCTAACCACGTATCCCGAGTGGACACTGGATATTGTTTCTGATATGTATCAATCTTACGCGTTTAGCGGTGAGAAGCTGTTGGAACTTTACGGCCAAGATCCAGAGGTAAAACAAGAGAAATTGCTGTCCAGTCTGATTTCTCTCAACGGTATGACCGATTATAAGTACAAATCGATGCCTCAGGATGAATATCGCCGGATCATTCAGCAAAATCTGGACTTTGCTCTGGGACAGTACAAGAAACTGCCCACGGACACGCGCATCTTAATTTTGGAAATCACCTTTGAACAACGTCACGACCTATCGACTAAACAGGTAGCTGAAGCGATTCGTGCCGGATTGCAGGATACATCCAAAAAGGCAAATGGAGTGGCGTTATCTGAATTCAATCGGATTCCTGACCAGGAGTTATATACGGCAATATACCGTTCGGAGAAAAAAACGGGTGTGAAAGAAATGGCTCTGAGCGCTATCCGCAGTTTGGATCGTAGCAAGGATATATATCTTGAGCTTCTGAAGGTTGAGAAGTCTGCCGAATGGAAGAACCTGATTCAAATTCTGCTGGATACCGCGGATCAAAGCCCAGAGTATGCTCATGCGGCACTTGCAGATCAGGCAGATGCCAAAAAGCTGACCAGACTAAGCTGGTTGTCCTTGAACGATCTTCCTTCTCTGATACGTTCAGAGGACAATCAACCATTAGATGATCGAATCAAGCAATATATCTTGGTGCAATCAATAGATCATACATCTGCGCCGAACGAAAGACTGAATGAACTACGTGAGTATGTAAGCGAGGAATCGCTCGCACGGTTTGCTAGCGAGCTGCTGCAGTTGTGGATTCAGGAGAGCGCTTCTGCGAAGGAGAAGTGGGTAATGTACCTCTCGGCACTCTTTGGCGATACTCAAATTGTGAATATATTGGCTCCCCAAATTAAGGAATGGACAGAAAACAGCCGAGGCGCCATTGCGGCTGATGCTGTAAAAGTACTGGCCTATCTTAAGGAACCTTCTGCTCTTATGGCGATTGACAAGATTAAACGCAGTGTGAAAAACCGCCAGGTTAAGGGTGCGGCTGAAGAAGCGTTGCAGCTGGCAGCGGAAAATTTGGGACTCTCCTCGGAACAATTGGAAGATCGACTCGTCACCACACTTGGTTTTGATAAGAATGGAACGATGCAGCTGAGCTACGGGGAGCGTTCATTCCTGATTAAAGTGAATGGAGATCTGCAAGTCGTTGTTGTAAATGAAGAAACGGGTAAATCTGTGAAGAGTCTACCTGCTCCTGCACAGAAAGACGATGCTGAACTTGCAGCACAATCTAAGGCGCGTTTCACACAATTGAAGAAGGATCTCAAAACAATGGTTAACATCCAGGCGCAACGTCTGGAAGAATCTTTGTCTAAACAACGTCTGTGGTCTGCTGATGAGTGGGAAACATTGTTTGTACAGAATGTAATTATGCAGAAATTTGCTGTAGGTCTGATATGGGGCACATATGAAGATGGTATGTTGGTCACCACGTTCCGTTATATGGAGGATGGAACGTTTAATACCGTCGATGAGGATGAATACGAGCTGCCTTCGGGATCTCTAGTGGGATTGATTCATCCACTCGAACTTGACCAATCTACGCTCGAAGGATGGAAAACGCAGCTGGAAGATTATGAGATCAAGCAGCCGTTTGAGCAGCTGAATCGTCAAATTCATGTGCCTGAGGATGAAGACAAAAATAAGGTTGAATATGACCGATTGCCGGAGTCGGATTTCTCTCCCACCGCATTCCCCAAAGCACTGGAGAAATATGGATGGATCAAAGGTCCAGCACAGGATGGCGGCTGGTATCATGAATTTTACAAAGAGTATGGAGATCTTATCGCAGAACTGCGCTTCAGTGGTACCAGCATTTCATATTATGAAGGATTGGAAGATATCACGCTGGAATCTCTGCACTTCTTTAAACCTGGCAGTCAGAAACATTACTATTATAGCGATCACAAGTCCATTGCTTTGGGTGAAATTGCAGGTCGTGTGTTCAGTGAGACGATCTATGATATTTTAAGAGCGTCAGGACGTTGATCACGTGAGTGGATTTGAACTGGAATTTCGGATGTTTTCGAAGCTGTGTACGGAGGATTATTTGATTCGACATGCCAACAAAGGGTTGTACAAACGGTCTCTGAAAGAGTTGGATAATGGTTTGACTGTGCAATACACTTGGAATGAAGCCTCTGTGAGTTGTCAGTTGAGTGATGGTACACATTGTACGCTTGAAAATACGCTGGATCATTGGCAGTGCTCCTGTCCGGCAGACAACATTTGCAAACATATACTGATTTCAATTTTATATTATCAACAGGAACATCAGACAGAAGATATATTAAATCAGGGTGAAGCGTCATCAGCAGAATTGGAACCTGAGTCTGGTCTGGTAACGGAGTCCCGCTTCCGCTGGATGGTGGAATCGGATCTTGCTCCTTTGATTAAATCGTATAGCTCTTCCTTGATTGAGGAGGTTCTGTTCCGATTAAGATATCCGGAGCAGATTGAAGTATTGGAAGATACTCTTCTAACGGTGCGTCTAGTGAAACAAGAAATAGAGGTTTCGTTTACAGAAGAAGCTAGTCTGGCTAAGGCCCTGTGCAAAGTAAAACAAACTGCCGGCAATATGGCCAAGCTTGAAGCATTATTACGGTATCGGATGCAACAAGGTTTGAATGATACGGAAGCCATAAGTGGAAGAGTCCATGATGCCACGTTTTCACTTCAAACGGTGCGGGAATGTCGTTCCATGCTGGCAGGCCTGCTAAAGACGGGACTTGCTCGTCTACCACAATCGTATATGGCTCAATTGGAGACACTGGCGATTGCGGCCCATAGTGGTCATCTTCCTGACGTTGAGCGGAGTTTACGCGGGATTCAGGGGGAAATGCAATTGTTTTTTAACCGACACGTACGGTTTTCCATGCAATCGATGCTTGATCGGGTAAGCAAGTTGTATCTTGCATTACAGGTGCTTGAACAAGAGAAGGTATCTGCATTCAAACAAAGTCAGCTCATTGGCAGTTTCCGAAGTAAATACTATACGGTTCCAGAGCTGCATCTGTATGGATTGGGTGCTGATGCATGGGAGACACGCTCCGGTTACCGTGGAATCACTTATTATTTCTATTGCTTTGATGATGCGGAGATCTATACGTACAGCGATGTGCGGGCCGTATACTATGAAGATAATCAGTTCTCATATACAGAGCATTATGGTTCCTTCACTCCATGGCTGCCCAATCTGACTTTTCGTCAATTTGCCGGGGAAGAGGTGCAGTTTCGCTCGGTCAAAGCAAATGAAGAGCATAGACTCTCCTCCGGGGAAGGTGCAAAACTTACGTTACTGCCCCGAACAGGAGTTGAAGAGGTGAATCTGGGCAAGTACATGCAAGATATACCCTCCGTACTCGCTGAGGATGCACGCTCATTTGAGTTGTTTTCCGTTCCGAAAGAACGACTGGCGATGCTCAAGGTTGCCCGGGTTGTAGAGCATCGCTTCGATAAGCAATCACAGGACTTTATTCTAACGATGGAGAGTGACCATGGGGAGACGTTGGATCTGACTCTTCCTTATTCAACGGAATGGGAGACCATGATCAAAAGGTTGGAGTCGGGTTATGGAACAGGAACACTCGAAAACTTTTATGCTTTCGTACGTATAGAGCAACAACGGATATACCCGATCAGCTTCCTGAAGGGTCCAACAGTGATCAGTCTGAAACTGGATACGGGTTATGGAAGGACGGGGAGAATTGGAAGACTATAGTCAGTTGATGCAGAAGATCAGCAGCTGGTCAGAAGAGCTGTTGCTTCGCGGAATATCCCAATTCACACTGAAAGATATTGAAGTATTGGAACAGCTAATCGTGAAGACCTTGAGGTTCCAAATGACTTTCCTTCGTGAAATATTGGAACACATGATCGAAGAGGGACGAAAAACCGCTTTGGGGAGCGGCGATGAGGAGCTTATGTTGCTTCATTATTGCCGCCTCACACAGTATGTACAGCTCAGCACTCAGGAATCATCCTGAACGGATTTACACATAAAGAATTGCAGAAGCATGAGCCTCTGCAATTCTTTTTATTTCATTTGAGTAAATTAGGTTTTTGAACCTCCAAAGTTAACGGTTATATTCGCTCAGATGTCATATCCCCGCTTATGATGCATACCCATACCATTAGGCGAATGCTGTCTTAAGGAGGAAACAGGCATGTCCATGAGCGAACCTCTGTTAACGCAAATTGTCAATCAACATATCCCGGCTGACGCGACTGTCGTCACCATTGATAAACCGGTCAAACATCCGGCCATTTATGCTTCAGATTTAACCGGAGACGGAATGCCGGAAATTGCTGCTGTATATGAGCAGGGCGGAGAATTGATGCTGCTAGTTCTGAAATTTTACCAAGGCCACTGGATCAAGATGTCTTTGACCAAAGGCCTGGGTTATGGTGTTACCTTGCTGACAGCGGCATCTGTGACATCCACGGCGAGGAACAATCTCATTGTCGGCTGGCAGATCGGTGCGATCTGGTCGAAGCTTGCTGTATACGATTGGACGGAATCAGGACTGACAGATCAGGCGCCAGAAGATTTGTATTATAGCCATGCGGAAATCATCGATATGCCAGGTCACCACGGCAGAGATGGCAAAGTAGAAATTGCACTCTGGATTCATGATACAGGTGAAGCTTATCGGGTCGAAATCATCCGCTGGCAGAATGGTAAATGGGTTCCCGCAACAGATGTATATCCGTATTACTTCCCTAAGGTAGTAAAGTATTACGAACAATTGGCAGAACAACATCCAGATTATATTTTCTATTGGTATTATCTTGCGGACGCTCAGTATAAAGCCGGATTATTTCCTGCTGCACTCGTTTCGGTCCAAAAAGCGCTAAGTTTCAGTGACCCCTACCCTTCACGGGAAGTTCTGCTTGAGCTGGAAAAGAAGATTAGGCAAGCCATAGGCACAGAGGTTCCGCGTGAAACGACGTGGTTATTTCCGATATCGGTCAGAACAACAACTGGAACCCGGTGGGGTTATATGGACGCCCAAGGTCGTATTCGTCTTGAACCGATACTTGACGATGCCCAAGACTTTCAACGAAATGGCCTGGCTGTCGTCGTAAAAGACGGGAAGACTGGCATCATCAATCTTAACGGGCAATTTGTCGTTCAACCTGTATACGATTCCATTAATTCTTTCACAGAAGGTCGGGCCATAGTCATTGATTCCCAAGGGTTCAAGATGATTGATGAACAAGGCGCAGTATTGACCAAACGGGCATATCCGTTTATTGCCGATGTGAAGGACGGCCGAGCGCTATTTTACCTTTCAGACAGCAGTCAGGCAGGCGGGGAAGTCAGTCGTTACGGTTATTTGGATACCTCTGGAAATGAGGTCATTCGGGCGCAGTTCGCTTCAGCGAACGATTTTCAGGATGGCAAGGCCGTTGTGCAGATCAAAGAAAATGAATATGCGTTAATTAACCGAAATGGTCAGCGGCTGGCGACGTATCCATATGCCTATGTAGGACCTCTGGGTGACGGATTACTTCCTTTTCAGAAAGAAGCATCGGGTAAATACGGTTATATCGACGAAAGTGGTCATGTCCGAATTCAGCCGAGCTTTACCTCGGCATTTCCGTTCAGTGGTGGGTACGCTATTGTGAATACAGCGGAGGATTACAACTCCATCTATGGCGTTATTAATACTCAGGGCACATTTACCATCCAACCCGCCTACAATGACATTCGAGATCTGGGAGAACATCGGCTGGCCTTGGGGCAAGCGATTGATCCCAAACAGTCTTTTATCGGATCGGTCTATGCAATTGCAGATGTCAATGGTAGGAAACTTTCGGATTTTGTATATACGGATGTATCGAATTACAAGGGAGGGCTGGCTTCAGCCACAAATGGAACACAAACGTTCTTTCTGGATCTAAATGGCCGACCTGCATCAGGATACCCCCGTGTTGAAGGCTCGGGCACACTCGAATTGGTAGCTCCCGATCTGATCAAGGCATATGTGGACCAGCGTGTATCCTATGTAAACCGAACCGGGCAGATCATCTGGCGCCAAAATACAATCGTTCCTCTTCACCCGCCTTATCGTGTACGGGAAGAGAAATATAAGCCAAACCCCGATTACCTCGTGTATTATCCGCAGGTGGAAGGGTTAACCGATCAAGCCGTTCAGCTTGCAGTAAACGCCAAGTTAAAGGCACTTTCCCAAGTGAAGCCAATCCCCGCGGATCAGAAGCTGGATTACACGTATACAGGGGATTTTGATATTACGTTCTACCAACAGCAATTGCTTCAACTCAAACTTACGGGTTATAACTACCCGGCTGGTGCAGCACACGGCATGCCAACGATGATCTATGCGATCATTAATCTGAGCAGTGGTCAGATGTATGAACTCAAGGATTTGTTTAAACCGAACAGTGATTATGTGAAGGTACTTAGCAAAATCGTAGGAGATCAGATCAAGAATGATCCGCAGTACTCTTATGTTTTTCCGGACACGTATGAAGGAATCAGCCCGGATCAGCCCTTTTTTGTCACAGCGGATGCACTGCACCTATATTTTAGCCCTTATGAAATCGCTCCTTATGTCGCGGGATTTCCGACATTTACAATTCCTTTTACGCAGATCAAGGATATCATTAATACAGAGGGTTCATTCTGGAAAGCTTTTCACGAGCAGCCGTAACCAATCCATGTCACCCCGTAACCTAATGCCTACGAATGGTGTTTAGATAGGGGAGGGGATTTGGATTGTTGCTGAATGCGGGTCACATATTTTTTCTACTGATTTTTATCACCTTTAGTCCATATGTATTCGCATTTTATACTGTAGTTGTAAGTCCAATTTCATGGCTTCTGCGTAAATATGTTCCTTTTGTTATTGCCAGGGTGTTTGTATATAGTGCTGGTTGCGGGTTATTAGGTTCATGGGTATTTGAGCAGATGTTCAGTGACTACATGATCGAGTCGTATTATCTGAACCGAGCGACTTCCATCTGGCTATTTGCTCTTGCGGGGGTGATTTACGCAATAGTAGAAAATAGGGTTTTGCAAAGGAATAAGGTGCGAGCAGAGAACATTGAAATTTCGAATAAAGTATGAGAACTATAAGGGTGGTTAGGATCTTTCAAAGAGATCAATTTTCTGCCCCGGATTATTCATAACGAAGTTAGCCAGTCTTCATCGGTAAGAGGCCATATGTTCCATATGGTCTTTTTATGTTTGCCTGAATTTTCATTTGAAATAAAACAGAATGATCCATTTATTATCCGTATAGAGGTATTATTGCTCCGTATTGAGGTAGTAGCTAATCAATGGGCTGTGAGATATTAATTGGGCGTATATAACACTGCGCGATATTGAGAATGATTATTAATGTCAGGAGGAGCGGGATGAACACCACATCTGAAGTATCCGGTTTAATGGAAGTAACCAAAGAGCGGAAAGGTTTGCTGATTACAGCAAGTATCTTCTCGATTTTATCGAGTCTGCTGCAAATAGTTCCATTTATCGGAGTGTATAAAATCGTCGAAGAACTGTTAATCCATGCTCGGGAGCCATCTGGCCTGGACAGGGATTTGCTGATGTATTGGGGATTCGTCTCTTTTGGAGCGCTGATCGCCGGACTTATTGCGCTTTATATTGGAGGCATGTGCTCGCATATCGCTGCGTTCAATATCCTGTACCAGCTCAGAGTAAAGCTTGCCGACCATGTGGCAAAAGTGCCGATGGGGTATCACACTCGAACTGCGACAGGTGAGCTGAAAAAAATCATTGAAGTCAGCGTTGAGAAAATAGAGAAGTTTATCGCGCATCAGCTTCCCGATCTCGTAAGTGCGATTGTCATTCCACTAGTGCTACTATGCTATTTGTTCTGGCTAGATTACCGTATGGTATTGGTCTTGCTAGTTCCCATGATTATCGGGTTCTGGCTGCAAAGCAGCATCTTCCGAAATGAGCGGGGGCGTCAGGCATATCGTGATTTTCAGCATGCGATTGAAGAAATGAACTCAACAGGGGTTGAATACGTAAGAGGAATGCCGGCGGTAAAAGTATTCGGTATTACAGCGGACTCGTTTCTCACCTTTAAACAGGCGGTGACACGTTATCGCGATATCTCGTTGAGAATAACCGATTTATGCAAGACGTCGTATGGCTTGTTTTTCATCATCATTATTTCGCTGGTTACCTTTATTGTTCCGATCGGCATTTTACTTTCCAGCGGAAACGCAGGCAATCAGTCTTTTGCGATCACCTTTATTCTATTTCTGATCATTACACCAAGTTTGACCGCGCCACTCTTGAAGCTGATGTATCTGGGCAGTGGCATGCGTGAGATCGTGGAAGGTCAGAATCGAATCAAGGCTGTATTTGCCGAATCGGTTGTACAGGAACCTCTCTCTCCGCAAGTGCCCGATACATATGAAGTGGCTTTTCGGCAGGTATCCTTTGCTTATGAACAAAAGGATAGCGTAGCGTTCAAACCTGTACTTCAAGAAGTTGATTTTGTAGCTAAAGCAGGAGAAATGACCGCATTGGTTGGACCTTCGGGTGGCGGAAAATCTACCATTGCCAATCTGCTTCTGCGTTTCTGGGACGTGCAGCAAGGCGAAATTACAATTGGCGGGGTTCCTATTCAGGAAATGGGGACAGAGAAGTTAATGGAGACGGTTTCGTTTGTATTCCAGGACGTACATCTGTTCTACGACACCATTGAGGAAAATATCCGCATGGGCAATACAGCTGCATCGCGGGATGATGTCATTGCTGCGGCTCGAACAGCTTGTTGTCATGAGTTTATTGAGAAGCTGGATGAGGGATATGACACCAAAATTGGAGAAGGTGGTACGTACCTGTCTGGTGGTGAAGCTCAACGGATTGCCATTGCGAGAGCTTTACTCAAGGATGCTCCCATTCTGGTATTGGATGAAGCGACAGCATATGCGGATGCAGAAAATGAACATAAGATCCAGCAAGGACTGGCCCAACTGGTTCAAGGGAAAACGGTTCTTATTATTGCTCATCGTCTAACAACGATTCGGTCAGCTGAACAGATACTGGTCATTCGCCAGGGTACCATTGTTGAGCGAGGTACACATGATCAATTACGCGAGGCAAACGGTTTGTATGAGAAGATGTGGCAGGCTCATATTCATGCAGCTTCGTGGAAGCTTGGAGGTGCGAAGCAATGAGGAACTATTTATACAATATATCGGGTGGTAACCCCCGCAGTCTGCTTCCCTCCATCATAGCCGCCATTCTGGACGGTATTGCTAAGATCGTTCCGGCTGCGCTGCTCGTTGATATTTTTAATACGATATACAAATCCTTCGCTGAACCGGATAAAGGACTGGACATCCAGCGAATGTGGGTGGTGTGCTGCATTCTGTTTGCATGGCTGTTGGTGGAATATGCGGCTTACTCTTCTCTCTATGATAAAACCTATCGGGAAGCATACAGCCTCGCCGCAACGGGACGTTTGAAGCTGGCTGAACATATTCGTCATCTGTCATTGGGTTTCTTCGGCAAAAGGGACCCGGGAGATCTGACCAATCTGATTCTGAGTGATTATGGACAGGTAGAGCATACGATCTCTCACAATCTGTCACAGCTCATCAGCGCAATTGTGCTGCCGGTGTTGGCTTTTGCTGGACTGCTGTTTGTAGATTGGCGAATGGCAGTGGCGATGTTCATCGCTGTTCCACTGGGGGTGGCCTTGTTATGGATGACAGACTCCATTCAGGCTCGCTTAAGCGAGAATCATGTGAGAGCCAAGAACGAAGCGGCCAGTCGGCTGCAAGAGTATTTAACGGGGATTCGTGAGATCAAAGCCCACAATATGGGCGGAGAACGATTTGAACGACTGCGTCGTTCTTTTGACGAGTTGAAGTCGGCATCCATTCGGTTGGAAGGCATTATGGGTCCGATGATTATGGGCGCGATGCTGCTTGCGCGTTCCGGCATGACGTGGATGATTTTGGCGGGGAGTTATTTGCTTGCTGGCGGTGAATTGACATTGCCGATATTTCTGCTGTTTTTGCTAGTCGGTACCAAAGTGTTTGAACCTCTGACCGTTGCGCTGATGAGTTATGGCGAGATGCGGTACTCCGCATATAGTGCACGGCGCATTATGGAAGTGCAGCAGGAGGCGCCGATGACAGGAACAGGAAGCGTACAACCTAATCAGGCCATTTCGTTTGACCGCGTAACCTTTGGTTATGATGATGAGCTGCCTGTGCTGAAGAATTTGTCGTTTACCATCCCTCCGCATACGATTACTGCACTTGTAGGGCCTTCCGGCAGTGGTAAAAGTACGGTTACCCGTCTCATTGCGCGTTTCTGGGATGTGCAGTCAGGTTCCATTACGATTGGCGGTCAGCCAATTAACCGTATGGACCCGGAGAAACTGTTGGAGGATATCTCTGTTGTCTTCCAGGACGTGTATCTGTTCCAAGATACGATTGGTAACAACATACGTGTAGGGAAGAAAGAGGCTACCCAGGCAGAGATCGAAGAAGCAGCACGCCGGGCTTGCTGTCATGAGTTTATCGCAAGTCTGCCTCAAGGATATGACACGTTAGTGGGAGAAGGAGGCTCGACGTTATCTGGTGGGGAAAAACAGCGTATATCGATTGCACGTGCCTTGTTGAAAAATGCATCCATCGTATTGCTGGACGAAGCTACGGCGTCACTCGACCCAGAAAATGAAGCCGCAGTTCAGCAAGCGATTAATGAGCTGGTCGCGAACAAAACGGTAATTCTAATCGCTCATCGTTTGAAAACGATCCAAAATGCGGATCAGATCCTTGTCCTGGATCAGGGCCAGCTTGTCGAACAAGGAACGCATGAGCAATTATTGCTAACATCAGGTATCTATTCGCGTCTGTGGCAATTACAGCTTGATGCCGAGGGATGGCAGGTAAAGGTATAGCGATGAACGCAGTCGTCCAAACCAGATAGATGAATTGACTCAAAAGGAGAATAATTTAAATGTTAAAACGAATTTATATATGGATTGCCCTATGCTCCATGCTGATGCTTACGGCTTGTGGAACGGATCAGACAAGCAGTCAGGAGGTTAGTTCGTCAGAGGGAACGGCGCAAGCGACAACGAAAGTCATCACCAATCCAAATGGAGAGGAAGTTACAATCCCCCTTAATCCGCAGCGGATTGTGGATCTGTCCGGCTCAACAGAGGAATTACTCATCGTTGGCAAAACGCCTGTCGCTACGACCAGCGCCGATTATGGGCAGCAGGATCAGATCACTCCACCCCTTAAAGACAAGTTGGATGCAAATACCGTGGTTCTGGGGTGGTTGGGCAGCAAATTCAGTATAGAAGCGGTGACTGCGTCGAACCCGGATCTGATCATTCTGGGAAAGGATTTTAATACAGATCAGTATGAAACCTTATCCTTAATTGCACCGACAATTGTTTTGCCATACTCGTATTATGATTGGAGAGAACGTCTGACGTTCCTGGCAGATACGTTCGGAGAAGAAACCAAAAAGGATGAGTTCCTGGCTAAATATGATGCAAAGTCGGCTGAGTGGAAGCAAAAACTTGAATCGGCTGTGAACGGTGAATCTTTTGCGGTCATCGAAACCTATCCTAACAATCTGGTGATCTATTCGAATAAAGGTGCGGCAGAGATGTTGTACGGCGAGTGGGGCCTAAAACGTACAGAAGGTATTCCTGAGCCCGAAGGCTGGGGTGGCAAACAGATTAGTATAGAGGCGCTAATCTCCGTCAATCCGGACCAGCTGGTGCTGATGGAGAATAGCGAGAACAAAATGGAAGACAGCAAGGTGTGGAATAACATGAATGCCGTCAAGGATGGGAAGATTTATAAAATCTCCAGTGTAGATAACTACAATTATTCTTATACGGCTATGGGACGGATGGAGCTTATGGATCGTTTGGGTAACATGATTTTGGAAGGACAAAAGTAATTCTGAACAGAAATATAACGAAAGATTAAAAAGTTAAACGGTTCGCCATGGATAGGCTTCTCAACAAAAGTTGAGGGGCCTATCTTCATTCCTTGAAAAGGATGATTAAGAACTTAATGGAATATTTTTCTGTTATACTACATGGATATGTGTCTACATACATTCAACTAAATCCATATGAAAGGAGGCATTCATTTGAGAGAAGCAGGTTTTTGGGTTAGATTAGGAGCAAACTTGTTAGATGGAATTATCGTTTCAATACCTTTAGCCATTGTTGTAGGTGTACTGACAGGAAATTTTGATAATGACGAGCCTTTAGCTAAACTACTGAGTGGATTATATTCCATTTTATTACCTGTATTATGGAGTGGCCGAACGATAGGAAAACGTATTTGCGGAATTCGAATTCGAAAATACGATACACATGAGCCCCCTGGAATTGGAACCATGCTCATGCGAGTTGTTGTTGCAGGACTGATATATGGAATCACATTTGGCATTGGTTTCATTGCGAGTGTCATCATGGTTGCTGTACGAGAAGACAAACGTGCAATACATGATTTTATCGCAGGTACCGAAGTCGTCTGGGACTAAAAATGAGAAAGCGAGCCCTGGCATAATATATTCGTTATATTCAAATCCACTCATATTCACCCACGTTACAGACGATGAACTGTGTTCATGGTCTGTTTTTTTGTGATGTCAGAAGTACAGTCACAAACCCGCGCCAACACTGCAAATTCAAGGCATTGCAGAAGATTATATAGAGAATTCGTCTATCGTTTTGGCTAAATGATCATTTGGTTCTGACGAAATCAACATGTCATTTCATCTTTTGCGAATATCGCTACAGTGCGCTCTCCCTTACTCTGAGGTAGAGCACAGACATTCCCAAAAGGTGGAGGATAAGGTCCATGAGAAGAAAAGTGTTATCTACGAGTTTGATGATCCTGTTATTAGGTACAACGATCCTGGGGTGTTCGTCCGGAGACAGTAAAACGGGCGAAGCTGAAAAAGGGACACCAAGCGGATCAACGGAAGCAACAACCTATCCGATTCAAACGGATAAGACGCTTACGTACTGGGGTGAAATTAACGGAAACTTGATCGGGGTCAAAAATTCGCACAGCGAAATTCCATTCTTTCAAAAATGGCAGAAAAAAACCGGTGTGCCACTCAAATTCACGGCACCACCGACAGGTCAGGTCAGAGAATCCTTTAACGTGATGCTGGCATCCGGGGATTTGCCAGACATGCTGGAGTACAATTTCATCGGAGATTTCCCCGGTGGACCGGAGAAAGCCATCAATGATGGTTACATCCTCAAGTTGAACGATCTGATTGACCAGTATGCTCCGAATCTGAAGAAATACCTGCAGGACAATCCGGACATCGACAAGATGGTCAAAACGGACAGTGGCAGCTACTATGTATTCCCTTTCGTTCGGGGAGATGAGTATCTTCGTGTCTTCCAGGGACCCATCATTCGTCAGGATTGGCTGGATGAGCTGGGACTACCGGTTCCGGAAACGATTGATGAGTGGACAACAACTCTAAGGGCTTTCAAAGAGAAAAAAGGCGCAGCCGCTCCGTTCTCTGTAGTAAGTAAGCCACGATTCTTTAACGATTCCGGTAATGGTGCTTTCCTTGGCGCCTTCGGTGTAAACCGCGGATTCTATCAGGAAGACGGGCAGATCAAATTTGGTCCTGCGGAAGAAGGTTTCAAAGAATACCTGACGTTATTCCAGGAATGGTACAAAGAAGGTTTGATTGATAAAAACATCTCGACAGCGGATACCAAATCCGTTGACGGTAACCTCGCTTCGGGTGCTACTGGCGCTAGTGTTGGTAACGCAGGCGGAGGTATCGGCAAATGGCAGCCGCTCGTAGAAGCAAATGATCCGGATGCCGTTCTGGTCGCTGCACCATATCCGGTACTTAACAAAGGGGATATTCCTAAATTCGGCCAGCTTAATCAAGGTTATGCCTCGGAAGGTACGGTTGCCATCACGACGGCAGCCAAGGACCCGGAACTTGCCGTTCGCATGCTGGATTATGGTTACAGTGAGGAAGGGCACATGTTCTTCAACTTCGGTGAAGAGGGTGTCAGCTATAACATGGAAGGCGATTATCCGAAATTCACGGATTTGCTGCTGAAGAATCCGGATAAACTCGCTCCTGCACAAGCGATTTCACTATATGCCCGCAGCAGCTATAACGGTCCGTTCGTTCAAGACAAACGTTATGCCGAGCAGTTCTTTGCATTACAGACTCAGCGCGATGCCATTGATGTATGGAAGAATACACAGGCCGCCAAATATAATCTGCCTTCAATCACACCTACACCTGAAGAAAGCTCCGAATATGCGACCATCATGAATGATATCAACACGCTCGTCGATGAGATGACCATCAAAATCATTCTGGGTAACGAACCAGTGGATCAATTCGAGAGCTATGTCGCGAAAATGAAATCGTTACATCTGGATCGAGCTATTGAAATCCAAACAGCAGCACTCGAACGCTACAACAACCGGTAATTGTAAAAGGGGAGGGCACTAGCCCTCCCGATTGAAAAGAGGTGAAAAGGTACATCATGAGCAATCGTCAATCCTTTAGAAGCCGGTTCGTGCGGGACTTCATGATGAACAAGTATTTATATATCATGATGATTCCCGTTATTGGATATTATTTAATATTTCATTACGGTCCGATGTACGGTGCAATTATTGCCTTTAAAGATTATTCTCCGATGAAGGGCATTTTGGGGAGTGATTGGGTTGGGCTGAAACACTTTGAAGAGTTTTTCAACAGTTATTATTTCTTGCGTGTTCTGAAGAACACCCTTCTTATCAGTTTGTACACGCTGGTCTTTGAATTCCCCGCACCGATTATTCTTGCGCTGCTCATCAATGAAGTACGCAAGCGCACGTTCAAGCGGGTCGTTCAGACGATAACGTATATGCCTTATTTCATCTCTCTCGTCGTCATATGCGGTATTATTACGGACTTCACGAACGCGGATGGTTTAATCAATCGCCTTATCATGATGCTTGGATATGACGGTCAGGCGATGCTGCAAAAGCCGGAGCTGTTCCGTCCGATCTATGTCCTGTCTGAAATATGGCAGCGGATCGGTTGGGAATCCATTATCTATATCGCTGCGTTGATGAGCATCGACCTGGAGCAGTATGAAGCGGCGAAGATAGACGGAGCGAGCCGTCTCAAGCAAATGTTTCACATTACGCTACCCGGATTGCTGCCTATTATTACGATCATGTTCATTCTCCGGATGGGTAATATGCTGAATGTCGGGTTCGAGAAAATCATTCTCCTTTATAATCCGGTGACCTATGAAACAGCTGACGTAATCTCCTCCTTCGTATATCGAAAGGGATTGTTGGAGTTCGGATGGAGTTACAGCTCGGCAGTCGGTCTATTTAACTCGGTGATCAATCTCGTTCTTCTGATTTCGGCGAACTATATCAGCCGCAGAGTGAGTCAAAACAGCTTATGGTGAGGTGGTAACTTTGATTAAGGAAAGCGGTTGGTTTGACCGAATCTTTACGATCTTCAATTATACGTTTCTAATCCTGCTCGTCATCGTCACATTGTATCCGCTGCTCTACGTGTTATTTGCGTCCTTAAGTGATTCGGCGCAGCTGTTAGCAAACAAAGGTCTCTTGTGGAAGCCGGTCGGCTTTAGTCTGGAAGCTTACAAGAGTGTACTTGCCAACCCAGGTATAGCCACAGGTTTCCGTAATACATTGTTTATTCTTGTGTTCGGCGTTATCGTCAACCTGTTTATGACTGCGCTTGGTGCGTACGTGCTATCCCGTAAAAACGTGATGTGGAACAAGGTGTTCATGTTCTTTATCGTGTTCACGATGTTCTTTGGCGGTGGGTTGATTCCACTGTACCTGGTCGTAAAAGGCGTTGGCCTGTTAGATACATTGTGGTCGACCATTCTGCCTTTTGCCATCAGCACATTTAACCTGATCATCATGCGAACGTCATTTATGGGCATACCGGACAGCCTGGAAGAGTCGGCCAAGATTGATGGAGCGAATCACTTCACCATTTTGTTCCGGATCATTATTCCGTTGTCCATGCCAGTCATTGCCGTGATGATTCTGTATTACGCAGTCGATAAGTGGAACGGATGGTTCTATGCGTCTGTATTTATCAAAAGTCGAGAACTGTTCCCATTGCAATTGGTGCTGCGTGAGATTCTGATCGCCAATTCCACGGAGAGCATGTCGGCCGGTGCATCGGCTGGAGATCGCTTCCAGATCGGGGAAACCATCAAGTATGCGACGATTATGGTAGCGACGATACCAATCCTTTGCATCTATCCGTTTTTGCAGCGCTTTTTCGTGAAAGGTGTCATGGTTGGTTCATTGAAAGGTTAATCCAGAGAATTTAATAACGGTAAGGAGGTATGAGGTTACATGAGCGTATTAAATGAAGTGAACAAAGACGTGTGGGATCAGATTAAAAGTAAAGCCGATCAGATGCTTGCAGCCATAGGTGAAAAGTCTCCGCATGTCGCTGGAGCAAATGGCATCTATGACGACATGAGAATCGATTGGTGGACCTCGGGATTCTGGCCGGGTATGTTATGGATTGTGTACGATATGACGGGTGATGAGAAATATAAAGAGGCTGCATGGAACTGGGATGAACGGCTATCGGAACAGTTTCTCGAAAATAACTACTTTGATCACGACGTGGGCTTTCATTTCCTGCCTACGGCCGTCATCAAATACAAACTCACCGGAGATGCTGATGCCGCAAGGCGTGCCTTATTTGCCGCCAACTTCCTGGCTGGCCGCTTTAATACCAAAGGTAGCTTCATCCGGGCTTGGAATGGTGACATGCTGGGCTGGTCGATCATCGATACCATGATGAACCTGTCGTTGCTCTTCTGGGCGTCTGAGGAGAGTGGAGATCCGCGTTTCAGCCATATCGCCAAAGCTCATGCGGATATGGTCATAAAGCAATTTGTGCGGGAAGATGGTTCTGTGCATCATATCATTCGATTTGATCCCGAAACAGGTAAACGGGCAGAAGCGATAGGGGGACAGGGAGCGGCGCCGGATTCGGCATGGAGTCGTGGAGCTGCTTGGGCTTTATATGGATTAACGAATACGTATCGATATACAGAGGACCCGTCATATCTGGATGCTGCAGAGCGTGTGGCAAACTTCTTCATTTCCAGCCTGCCTGAGGATAGCGTTCCGCATTGGGATTTCCGTGCTGAGTCCGAAGAAGGGGAGGAGGTTCCACGAGACAGCTCCGCTGGTGCCATTGCTGCTTCCGGATTGCTTGAGCTTGCAGATGTACTTCCTGATCCGGAGGGCCGACTCTATGCTACCGTTGCCAAACGTATCCTGAGTTCCCTGCGGGATCATTATGGAACCTGGGATCTTCCTGAGCACGAAGGTATGCTTCTCGAGGGAACCGGTCATAAACCGGCAGGTCAGAACGTAAACGTCTCACTCATTTACGGTGACTATTTCTACGTCGAGGCGAGTGCCAAATTAAACGGTTGGAAGCACCGCATTTTCTAAAAAATTTCTAAAAATATTAAAAAAACATTCTCAACTTGATAACGAATTGATACCGAATGCCCGATAGACGAAATTAGTCTATTCGGGCTATTTGTGCTTGATTTGACGGGGAAAATCGGTGGTGGCTACCCTTTTTGTCAATCGAATTGAACTTTTTATCTATATCCCAATCGCGCTCTTACCGTTATAATAAATTCCTGATCCAAACATAGATAATCTACGAAGAGTTGGGTGATGAGTTGTTGCTAAACATTCGATATTTGTGGCAAAAACGAGAAAGCATAATTGTAACCTGGCTTGTCTCTTACAGTGCTGTTTTGATTGTGCCGATTCTGATCAGTTTGGTTATTTACATGCAAGCAAATGAGACTTTGAAGAGTGAAATACATCGGGCCAACGATTCTTTATTGAAGCAGATGCGATATACGATCGATACACAAGTTGATCTGATGAAGCGGTTAAACATGGAGATGACGTGGAGCCCAAATCTGCAAACGCTGATGTATTCCAATCAGCCTGCCAAAGAGGCGCCGTACACGGCTTACCAACTGGTAAAGGAACTCCGTCTCTATAAAACATCCTACGCATCCATCGATGAATTCTACGTCGTGTGGAAAAAAGACCATTCCATTCTCCGTTCAGGTAATATTCGGGATATGCGAACGGCATTTCATACCATACATAACACAGGTGCAATGTCTTTCGAAGCGTGGCGGGATCAGATCCTGGGTACAGAGACGAATCAGTTCGTCATACTGCCACATCAGAATGCCGCTCCGGCGGAGTCTTCCATTGCGTACATTACACGTCTGCCTGATGATTTGAATGGTCAGGAGACGGGTACGGTTGTCGTCATGGCGGATACGCGAAGATTCCAGGAGGCGATTGAGAGCATTTCGGGTTTTAGTGATGCCACGCTGCTGATTCTGAACCAGAATAACGAGATTCTGATGAGCAATCATCCGGGGTCAGAGGAATTGAAGCCATTCATGAATGGCAATCAGGTTCAATTGGATAACGCCAAGGTAGGCAAGTCGGAGATGTTCTACATGGACTCTGCGGTTTCCGATCTCAAGTACGCATTGATTATTCCCAGCAGCCTGTATTGGGAAAAGGCAGTATATGTCCGCAATTTTACGTATATCAGTATCGTGGTGAGTCTCATTAGTGCAGGTGTACTGACCTGGTTCTTCATGCGCCGGAATTACTCCCCAATCCAACAGCTCGTGGAATCACTAAAAGACAAAAATTCGCAGAACGAACCTGCTGATCGGAACGAACTCCGGTTTATTCAGAAGGTCATCATGAACACACGTTCAGAAAAGAATGAGATTGCCCAGCAGTTGCAGAAACATCAGCAGGTGCTGCGCTCCAATATGATTAATCGGCTTCTCAAAGGCAAACAGGATACGCTTGTGCCTTATGAAGATGCATTCCGTTCCTTCCATATGCCGCTGTATTCAAGTGAATTTGCTGTTATCCTATTTGTTATCGAGAATGAAGAGAATCTCTATGGAAAGCTGCCAGGTATTGATATCAACGAACGAAACAAGCTAATCCATCTCATTATTTCCAATGTGGTTGAAGAACTGGCTTCAGAGCGTCAGCACGTCGGATATGTGGCTGAAGTGGATGATATGATGGTCTGCCTTGTTAATATGAAAGCGGATTCTTCAGATTGGAACCAGGATCTTCATCACATTGCGGCAGAAGCGCAGCGATTCCTGGAACGTTATGATATGGAATTGACAATCTCCATCAGTGGACGCCATACGTCGTGGATTGGTATCGCCGAAGCATACCAGGAAGCAGTAGACGCAATGGAATACAAAATGGTGCTTGGCAAAAAAGGTATCATTACCTATGGCGATGTCCGCAGCGATGCGATGGCGGATGACCCGTTTGGCTACTACTATCCGCTTCAGGTGGAACAGCAGCTTCTTAATTTCATCAAAGCGGGAGATACCGACCAAGCCAGCGCTTATATGAACGAGATTACAGAGCGGAATTTTGATAAACCGATTATGTCGCTCACACTTGCACGTTGCCTGATTTTTAACCTGGTAGGTACAATGATCAAGGCTATCAATGATCTAGGGGACAGGGATAACCATACGCTAACCCAATACCCGCATCGGATTGAGGACATTATTGCCGGGGATACCATTCAGGAGATGCAGGAGGCATTGCAGAACTTGCTTGAGGAGGTATGTTCCTATGCCGCTGACAAGCGCGCAACGAATGTATCACAAGAACGTGAGGATTCCCTGCGTCATCTCAGTACCCAAGTCACACAGTATATCGAGAGTAACTATACAGACGCGAATTTGAACGTCAACGCCATTGGTGAGCATTTTGAGCTGAAGGGCAGTTACTTGTCCAAACTCTTCAAGAATCAGACAGGTGAGGGTCTGCTGGACTGCATTCATAAGTGCCGTATCCGACAGGCTAAAGAAATGATTGAGCATAAACAGGAATCCATTACAGAAATATCCCGAATGGTCGGGTATAACGATGCAGCAACTTTCATCCGGGTATTCAAGAAATACGAAGGCATTACGCCAGGTAAATATAAAGAAATCAGTTGATTGATTTGAAAGGAGACCGGAACATGAACGTAAAGAGAAAGTTGGCATTCATAACAAAGTTGACAGGATTCATCCTACTGCTTGGCATGCTGACTGCTTGCGATCAGAACGGGACAGATTCGGATGCCAAGCTGGATGAACGTTCCGGCTCATCAGAGTACCAGACCGTCTCAATTGCTTCACCCAATGACGATGGAAAATTAACCTACTGGGCAGAATTGAATGGCAATGCAGCAAGCATTAAGTCCAGCTTCAATGAAGTTCCTTTTTTTCAGGAGTGGCAGCGGAGAACCCGAGTCAACCTTCAATTCATCCGGCCTCCCGCCAATCAGGCTAAAGAAGCGATTAATGTGCTGCTTACGTCCGGAGAACTGCCGGATATGATTGAATACGAGTGGAGCAATTATCCCGGTGGGCCGGAGAAAGCGATCAAAGACGGATATATTCTGCGATTAAACGATGTTATTGATCAATACGCACCTCATCTGAAGCAGTACCTGACGGAGCATCCAGACATTGATATGCAGATTCGCACAGCGAACGGAAGTTATTACGCGTTTCCTTTTATTCAGGGAGATGATCAGCTGCGAACCTATCAAGGGCCGATTATCCGGAAGGACTGGCTGGATGAACTTGGACTTGATGTGCCAACAACGATTGACGAATGGCATACGATGCTTCAGGCATTTAAGGACAAAAAGGGAGCTGACGCCCCGCTTACTTTTCTAGGTGTTCCGAATCCGTTGTTTGGTATCGAAGGTGGAGGTTTTATTGGCGCTTTTGGCATTAAAAAGGGGTTCTACGTGGAAGATGGCCAAATTAAGTTTGGGGCACAAGAACCTGAATATAAGGCGTTCCTATCCTTATTTCGTGAATGGTATGCGGAGGGACTCATTGACAAGAATCTAGCTGCCGTCGATTCGGAGACTCAGGATACAAACATGACCACAGGACGCAGCGGCGCGAGTATCTGGAATGCAGGGGCGGGGATTGGTACATGGCTACCCATCTTGCAGGAGACGGATCCCCATGCAAAGCTTGTGCCAGCGCCATATCCTGTCATGAACAAAGGAGATCGCCCGAAATTTGGTCAACTTGCTCCCGCGATCGGTTCCAGTGGAGTCGCCATATCCAGCAACAGTCATCATGTAGAAGAAGTAGCACGGATGTTGGACTACGGGTATGGGCCTGAGGGACATTTACTGTTCAACTTTGGTATTGAAGGTGTCAGTTTTGAGATGAAGGATGGGTATCCGACGTATACGGAAACGATTTTGAAAAACCCTGATAAGTGGTCGCCGGCGCAAGCGCTTGCGATGTACACCAGAGCGAGTTATTTCGGTCCATTTGTGCAGGATACGCGATATATGGAGCAATATTATATTTTGCCGGAACAGAAAGAGGCGGTGCAGTTATGGTCCAGTACGGATGCTGTTCTCCATCAGGTACCTACTCTGCCTAAAACCGAGAAAGAAAGCACGGAGATGTCAGTCATCATGCAGGAAGTGAACAAAGTGGTGGACGAGATGTCGCTTAAAATCATTTTTGGCATTGAGCCGTTGGATGCATTCGATACGTATGTCGAGCAAATCAAGTCATTACAGATTGATCGTGCGATTGAGATTCAACAACAGGCATTAGAGCGATATAATCGCGCTGTATCCTCTAAATAAACCCTTATATTGTATAAAATGGGCATTGAGGTGTCGTTTTTGTTGATGTAATTTCGTTTCCTCGTGCTCTACAATCGGTTATGACATGCTGAGTTGGCATGCACATGACTCTTGCTTGAGCAGGATCGGAGGTGACTATAGGGTTTCTTGAAACCGCTCACATACTCTGAAATCCAAAAGGAGGAGAACGAAAGCATGCGTAGAAAGTGGCCTTTTTTATTGTTGGCATTTACGTTGACCGTTGGATTGTCTGTACCTGGAACCCAGGAGGTTCGAGCGTCAGAGGGTGACTCACAGCCATCTATTGATCGTGTCGGTGAGAATCTGTCTCTGGGTACGGATGGCAGAAGCAGACTCTATCCAAACGATTGGTATCCTGGATTTAAAGATGAACAGGGAAGGTTTCTGCATGACTTTTCGTATGCCGGTTATCGGCGTGGGGAAACAGAACTACCTAAAACGGCTAAAAACAAACGTATCGACGTTACCAAATCACCTTATTTTGCCGATCCTTCAGGGAATCGAGATGCAACACAGGCTATTCAAAAGGCAATTGATGCTGCTGTTGCGTTAGGTGGGGGTGTCGTGTATCTTCCCAAGGGTACATATCAGGTTAACCCTCAGGACGGCAAGGATTATTCACTAAACATTCCTGCAAGTCGTGTGGTCCTGAAAGGTGACGGGATGAACAAGACTCATATCTATAATGCACAGCAAAATATGAAAAACAAGGATATTATCCGGATCGGTAACGGAGATTGGAAGAAAACCGGAATTTCTACGAAACTTCGCAAGTCGGTTACTGATCCAACCGTCCTGCTACCCGTTGAGGACACAAGCGGGTTTGCGGTGAATGATTACGTGGTCATTTCATTCGAAACGACGCCGGGTTTCTTACGGGAACTTGGCATGCAAAACAAGTGGTCGTCACGTCTTGGTAAAGTAGAACCGTTATTCTATCGCCAAATCGTGGGCGTAGATCCGGAGAATAAAACGATCACGTTAGACATTCCGACACGTTATCCTATGAAGCTGCGCGATGATATCACAATTAGTCAGACCGCAGATCCGATTGTCGAAGTAGGTTTGGAGGATTTCTCGATCGCAAACATTCAAAATGCGAAGTCGGGGCTTGGTGAAGATGACTTCAAAGTCGTTGGGACTGCTGGATATGAAGCCGATAATGCTAAAGCTGTCAATGTGATTGCAGTGGCCAACAGCTGGATTCGAAATATTAACACCTATAAACCAGCTGGCAATACAGATTATCAGCTGTTGTCCAAGGGTATTATTCTGGATCGTACGAAGAACGTCACTGTGGATCATGTAACCATGCAGTACCCGCAGTATCGTGGAGCGAATGGGAACGGTTATTTATATCAATTTATTGGCAATGATAACCTTATCAAGAACAGCAAAGCGATAGGAGCTAGACATAGCTTCACATATGCCAACTTCTCTGCGAACGGGAATGTCCTGCAAGGTTCGTATTCTGAGAAACCTTCATTATTAACTGATTTTCATATGTATTTAAGCATGGCAAACCTGATCGACAACCTGGTAGTTAACGGGGACGGGATCTCTGCCATTACACGGGATTATGGATCATCCGAAACGAATCGTCATGGAGTGGTAACCACGGAAAGTGTGTTCTGGAATACGACCGGTCAGGCGGCACACCCTAGTAAATCCGGCGTTATTGTAGAATCAGAACAATTCGGGAATGGATATGTCATTGGAACCAAAGGAAAGGACACCGGCGTGAACGTCAACATTGTCGGTTCCATTCCGGATGCGAATACGCAGCCATTTGATATGGCGGAAGGCATTGGGGAGGGGGATCGTTTATCCCCGCAAAGTTTATACCAGGATCAGAGCAAGAAACGAATCAAAAATATTCATCTGGGGCTTCAATCTCTGTTGGTGAATGGCGAAGCTATAGGGGGTATGCAGTTCTTAAAAACGGATTACGTTCATACTTTGCCTTATGGTACAACTGAAACGCCGATCATCTCTGCAAAAGCTTATGCCAAGGATGCAAAGGTTAAAATTAAGCAACCGCAAGGGACTAATGGAACTGGAGAGATCACTGTATCCTATCGGGGTCACATCCAGAACGTGCGAGTGAAGTTTAAGGTAGCTGATACACCTGTACTTCCAGAGAATATCTCCATAAGTCCTAATAAAACAGTACCCGGCTGGAGAGTCGCAGGGAATGCGATCAGCGCAGGCGGAAGCGGAGAATTATCCTCGTTTCTAACATTAGATAATGGTGAGATCGTAAACATTGCAGAATTGGATGTTCCTGTAACGTACACATCAAGTGATGATACGATTGGATATATAGAAGGAACTACATTCCATGCGCTAAAAGCGGGAAAGGTCGACATCATCGTGAGCTGCGTCTTTAATGGCGTATCGGTCGAGGCACGGGAGAAATTTGAAGTCAAAGAGCCTATGGCCGAACCGGAAGGGCCGTTCGCTGTCGTAACCAAGGTGACGGCAAGTGCGGATGATGGCAATCTGCCGATTCATACGATCGATCGTGATCCAGACTCCAGATGGTCTGCAGATGGAAAAGGACAATACCTGCAGTTGGAGCTTGAGCAACAGACTCAAGTAGGGCAGGTAAGCATTCAATTCTATAATGGACATACGCGATCCAATTATTTCGATTTGGAGATATCAACTGATGGTATTAATTACCAAAAAGTATTGAGTAATGTGGCCAGTCAAAAACAGGCGGCTTATGAAACATTTGAATTTGAACCAGTTCAGACCAAATTCATTCGATATGTCGGGCAAGGAAATGAATCTAATACCTGGAACAGCATAATTGAACTTTGGGTGCACTAGAATTAAAAATGACGTAGGATAAAATCAAAAGAAATTCAGAATCAAATATAATATGCGCTTTTATAAAGCTGTAATGGGCGCATATTATATTTGGATAGCATATTTATCCATATGAAATTAAAAATATCTCGGGGGTTATAAAAAGAAAAAGCCACATTTATCCATGGGATGTAGCGAGAGTTTGATTATGGGATGCAATGCAATGATGATCAATGTTCCGCCGCAAAATCATAACAACTGTTTCACAAAACTCGTATTTTGTACATATGTATAAACGTAAACCAAACGCTGTTGAGGATTGCAAATAGCAAATAAAAAAGCCGCTAATCTTGTCCTTCGACAAATTTAGACTCTATTTGACGGTTTCTAAAATTCTCTAACAGATTGAACTGGAATTTGACGAGATGCTGCAACAGTGTCTTGCAGTCGCAGTCCCCTTCACCGACAAGGTGGGGCTTTTTTCTTTGGCCAGATACAAAGGGATAATCTGCCCTACTTGAGTCTTGGTTAGATTCATACGATTTTTATGGTCTTAATAAGATTTTCCCCGTGCTTTTACGGCTTTCCAGAAATTGATGCGCTTTTCTTCCATCTCGTAGTGCAAATACCGTAGGCTCAGATACCGTTATTTTCCCCTCTTCGATCCAGCGGAACAACTCGGCTGAACGGGTTGCCCGTTCCTCGCGGGAAGTAAGGAAATTCCAAAGATCGCCACCAGTCAAAGTTTTTGACGTATCCATCAACATCCTTGGGTCAACTGGAGCAGGGTCTCCCCCTGCCATTCCATAAAATACAACCGTCCCCCCAATGCGAGTGACTGCAAAACTATCTTCGAGCGTGGAGCCTACTGAGTCATAGACAACATCCACACCTTTTCCGTTTGTCTCCTCCATGACTTTTCTCTTCCAATCATCCGAGTACAAAAAAACCTGATTCCCTCCAGAGTTTTTAACTGCCGACGCCTTCTCCATCGAGGAGGTTAAACCAATGACCCTTCCACCGAAGAGCTTTGCAATTTGAACAAGTAACTGTCCAACGCCCCCTGCTGCGGCATGAACTAGAATTACATCATTCTCCTTAACCGTATAACTATCTTTTGTTAAATAGTGGGCAGTCAACCCTTGCAGTAAAACAGAAGCCGCCTTATCAAATGAAATGGTCTCTGGAAGAGGAATTGCCTTTTCTATAGGAACAGCCACTTTTTCTGCGTTAGCATGGGGGACATCTGCAAATGCAATAGGGTCGCCAACGCTGATTCCTTGGACATTAGCTCCTGTTTTTTCAACGACTCCTGCCCCTTCATAAACTAAAATAAACGGGGAGTTCCCAGTAAGATGATAGTTTCCTTTCCTTCTATAAATATCTGCAAAATTCAATCCGATGGCTTGCATCCTTACTAATATTTCGTCAGGCCCGATAACTGGATCCGAAATTTCAAGATATTCTAGTACTTCCGGTCCTCCGAATTTATTAAATACAAGTGCTTTCAAATGAGTGGCCTCCTCTTATATATTTTTCAAAAGCTCTGAAAGAACGGGCTTCTTTTATTAACTCCAAAACTTGCCTCTGCTTATGATACGGTTAACCCCGCTGTCTGTAACAGTAAGTTTATTTCGAAATTTAGGGAGCACAAAAGTACTCCCTCGGACAGAAGTTCTGTTATTCCAATTCCAAAATTGATTCACCGCTAATAATAGTACCATTATTATTTCCTTCACAAATCTCTTTCATTGTGCCTGGCTTGTCAAAATTAAACACTTGCAAGGGCAGATTGTAGTCTCTTGCTAAAATGAAAACGGATTGGTCCATTACCTTTAAGTTGTGTTTTAAGACATCGTTGTAATGAAGCGAGCGAAATTCCCTTGCATCCTTATCCAATTTAGGGTCTGCGTTAAGAACACCATCAACACCTTTCTTTGCAACTAATAAAGCGTCACAATGAACCTCGATGGCTCTTTGTACTGAAGGATAGTCTGTTGTAACGTAAGGTTGACCGTTCCCCCCTGCAAAAATTACAATATAGCCTTTTTCTAGATGGTGGATTGCTCTTAGACGGATGTATGGTTCTGCAACTGAAGTAATAGGTATTGCGGTCATTACTCGTACTTCTTTTTTGGTCTTGGCTTTAAGAACTCCACGAAGCATTAAACTATTTACTACAGTCGCAAGCGTCCCAATGTTATCAGCTTCTGCCCTTTCAATCCCCCAGCTTTCCGCCATATTGCCTCTGAAAATGTTACCCCCACCTATAACTAACGATACTTCAACGCCTAAATTTACTACTGACATAATTTCATCCGCAATATGGTCTAACCTTTCTGGCTCAAAACCAAATTCAGAGTTTCCTGCTACTGCTCCACCACTTAGCTTAACGAGAACCCTTTTGTACCTTGACAATGATTACACCCCCATAAAATAAAAACACTAAAGCAATAAATGCTTTAGTCAGATTGTCGAGAAATCCGACTCTCGAAAGAGAACTGGGTTTCTCGACAATCTGAAAAGTAGCCGATCTCGTAGATCGGCTACTTTTCTTCTTGGTAATATTGAATTATTGTATCCCGTTACCTCAGCAGTGAGGAATCTTAAAGCCTAAAATGCCTCCAATTCCCTTCGGAAACCACTTCTACTGCTCCATCGATCACCTTGATGGCGGTCTGATCATCGATTGCATATGCCGGCCCTTGAATCTCTGCGACCCAGCTCTCAGCTGCAGCCATAGTGTTATCTGGCAGCATGACGTGATCAAGATGCGGAAAAATTGCAAAATCAACCAGTCCCTACGTTTCATATCCCACCGGTAGGTGAAGTCCACCACACAAAATATTCCCCGACCTTAGGTGCCATCACCATACTGCCGGCGCTCATTCCCACATAAATGGCCTTCAGTGAAGGCAAGAGTTCTGCCAGTCCGGATTGTCGCATCCAATGGCATAGGAAGAGAGCATCGCCATTCGATACCAGCAAGACGTCTGTCTCCCGGACCAGGGGCTCCCAGTGGTCTCTATTGATGCTTGGCAGTGCGGTGAGCTCCAGCACGCCTACAGACTTCCAGCCGAGGTCGACCATGGGATTCTCGGATTTCCCGCTGATAAACTCTCAGGTTTTTGACGCGAGGGCCAACCCAGGGATGTCCGTACATCGCCGTGGGAATGCACAGGGCATTGGAGTCAGCAATCGGCTTGTCCAACATGCCAACTAACGCATTCTGTATACTTTGATTATTAACGCCTGCAGATGTCAGTAATAATTTCATACCCTCACTCCTAGTCAATTGACCTTCATAAAATCCCCTTATTATCTAGTGTTCGATAAAATGGCTATCCTGTCCTGCCTGTTAGTTGAATAAAAGCAGCCGATCATATTGATCAGCTGCTTCTTCGTATTCTTGGACTATCGTTTCCCGTTAGTTTAATCTATAAATCTGACGGCTATGATCCTTAGCGTTATCTGGATACAAACTTTTTAGCGAATGCTACGCACAATACGACACCAATGTTTACAAAAAAGATGAGCCATCCAACTGACTCATGTAGAATAAGAGCTGAAAGTAACAAGCCAAAAAATGACTGTAGAAGCTGTAACTGTCCACCTCCTACAATTCCCCCCTTGTGCAAGGCCTCGATACCAAAATACAAAGCCAATAGCCAATATACATACTAAAAAGCGATACATATACAAGACTTATGAATGAAGAAACGCGTATATCTCCCCAAGATTGCGGCATATACAAAAATGAGAGTAACAACATTACTGGGAGCGATATGATTAATGCCCAGGAGATGACTTGCCAGCCACCTAAACTTCTAGAAAGACGTGCGCCTTCCGCATATCCATAACCACACACAATAATTGATGCCAACATAAGTCCATCCCCCACTGGAGAAGAAGCTTCCCCGCTTAACAAAGCAAACCCTACCACCAAACCACTGTCTAAAGCTAATAGCACCCAAAAAAATGGCCGCGCACGTTCTCCGCCTCGTAAAACTCCAAATATAGCGGTGGAGAGAGGCAACAGACCGATATAGATAATGGCATGAGCGGATGTAATATATTGTAGAGCCAGCCCTGTCAATAGTGGAAATCCCCACACCAAGAGCTACAAGAATGAGTGGGAGAATATCTCTTCGGACAGGAACCTTTTGCTTGAATAAGAGAAGGAATATACCAGCCAAAATCTCAGCAATTGCTGCACGCGAAACGGTGAGAAATATAGGATCAAAATCCATAATGGCTAAACGTTTTTGAATCAAATTATTGTGAATGATCTAACAATAAATACTCCTACTGAACATTATCCTACACTGTAAGTAGAATTGATCTCCAACTTCTTCTCTTCTCCAGGCAAGTGGGGAACTTTGTGTCACTAAAAATTGACACAAAGTTCCCTACCAAAAACTAAAAACCCCTTGTTTTATAAGGGGTTTCTTGGTTGGCGACTTTATGTCATTCTACTTAGTAGAACAAAAGCAGCCGATCACGTTGGTCAGCTGCTTTGTGGTTTAATTGAGCTATCGTTCCCGTTAGCTTAATGGAAAACTGTATCTTGATTCACTTCTTAACGCTTATATACTGACGTTCTTTCCACTCGAACTCATTCCCCAATTGAAATGTGGCTAGTTCAATCACGAGGTCGAGTTCTTTTTTTGGAGCATCTAAAAATCTTTCCTGTCCGTGAGCCCAGCAGCAATACAACTCTAAGTCTTCACCTATTCTCAGATTGCTGCGTATATATTTGAAAAGCTCTACTAAGCACTTTTTGCTTGTCTGAAATAAAATCGGGTGAGAATATTTAATCTCGTCATTAATCTCGAAGTCACCACCTTCGGGGTTCACTTGGTAAACCAATGGATGACGGAAAGGATGTGAGGATTGCATGGTTATGGGACCGGTTATATATAATCCTGCTGCATCCTCTTCCGTATCGTAAACCTCCATAAGTTTATCGCCCTTTGGGTATTTCTCCAGTAGTATTTGCATATTGAGTTGATCCTTAGCGGCAGGGTTTACATTCGTAACATATTCATTAATAGTCATAACTGTTTTTTTCTTTCCAAATGAGCCTGTCGGAAGCTCATAGCTTGCAGCAATATAATAAAATAGTGTCACAGTATCAACCTCATCTCCGATCTAAAACTATTTTCCAAAGCTTTTATTCTATCTAACTGCTCCATTAACCTCCAGTTATCTTAATTAAAAAGGAGCAAACTGCTCCTTGCTATTCCTCAACTAACGTTTCCCGTTAGTTTAACGGTCTAACCCAAATCGGTATATGATGGGCAAAATATTGCCCCACCTTAGTTAGTTCTTTCATAACGGGAGTAATCTTCTTATCATCAAGAAACCAGTTATCTTTATTAATTCCAGTCTTGTCCGTTAAAGATCTCACTAAAAAAGCTGTTTCGTTAAAATCAATCTGATAAGTCAGTAAGGCTCTTCGTGCATGATACGATTTACATACTAATATCGCCTTAGTGGGCTTAATCCCCATATGATGAAGTACATGCTTCGAAAATCTAGAGTTCTCAAAGGTGTTTGTTGCTTTATCTTCACGTAGAATTGCACTTTCGGGTACGCCTAGTTTTATTCCAATGCTACGAAGGAATTCCCATTCTGTCGTTTTTACATTCGATGTCGAGCCACCTGAAGGCAATATATAAGGTGCAAACCCCTGATGAAATAGTTCAGCTGCACTTTCCATCAACTGCGCGGATGGCTTCCTCCCGGAACCATGATCACATCAGCGGAATCCATAGTTGTTTCAAAACATAAACTCCGTAATACAATCAAATGGATATGACACTTATATTCCTCCCCTCATTATTCACTATTGTTATATTGCTATATATTGGAACTAAACTGCCCGTTAGCTTAATGAATTAACGAGTGAAAACATATTAGACAGATGCCTAATAGGAAACAGGAACAAGTTCTTGTCCCTTAACAAGGATACGCCAGTACATCTACATTTTAGCGTTTCCTAGTTGAAATATGCTAAGACACCCAATGGTATATAAACAATTTAACATTAATACAATGTATAGGCTGTTGACTAAGTTTACTTAAGGGGGCAATTAAGAATGCTTAATTTCCAAAATGAGCGTCAGATGATACCGCATCCAATTCTTTTGGAAGCAAAACAGAGTGCAACAAATCAAATTCTGATTACGTATGATCAGCGGACAGATTTAGGATCAGCAACCCATATTTCAAACTACTGGATCAGGAGTACTATGGAAACACCTACCGGTATTGCAACTGTAGGAATGAGTGACGCACTGATGTCTTCAAACTCAATACGTCCTGATATGGCACAGATCGTACCCGTCGATAACTCAAACATGAGATTTCATATCACGTTTAGGGTTAATGCAGTGTCAGGTGTATTGTATACCGTACTGCCTTGTTTTGTTAACCTTGAGGGAATGACAGGTTATAAGGGGGCGAATTGGGGCCCCGCAAGTAGAAATGTACTTATTGGTATGTAGATAAATTATAACGCATACTCATTTACTCATTGTTAAGTGCCAGAAAACTAATCAGTGTGGGCAACTCTAATTAGCAAATGGTCACTTCGGACCCAGAGACAATAGGAAAAAATAATTGCTGAATGAATTAGTAGCCCTCCATCTCCTACGAATTGCAGCCCTTAGAATGGACCTTGGAATAACCTAATTTATCCGATGAAATCTAAGGGCGGCTGCATTTTAATGTCAGTGAAAAGAGGACAGAAAAAAGTATTATATGAGATTAGGATCGAGGGCATATGCTTACACGTCAACGAAGGCTGGACTTACGGCAGAATCATGGAGAAGTATGGTACCTCAAAACGACACTGGCTCAAAGTATAGACTGCATCTCATTCAAGTTGCCTAGCTTTTTTTAAAACGTCCTCTACAAAGGATATTAGTTCAATAATATTGGTATTATTTTTTTAAAGGTACAGTAAACCAAAAGGAGTACTCGTTCCCTTTTGACCGCAATCCTGCTTTTCCACCCTGCTGCTCAATAATTTCCTTCACTAAAGATAACCCTAATCCTGATCCTCCTGAATCCCTACTGCGGGATGAATCTACCCGATAGAATCTCTCGAATATTAGAGATTCATGTTCCTCAGGAATTGGCTGGCCTAAATTCTTGACGATTATTTGGTAGTTTGACTCATTCTGCTTTCCTGTAATCTCAACCCATCCACCCTCGTCATATTGCAGTACATTGGTCAGAAGATTGTGAAGCACCTGTTTTAGGCCATCTTCATCTCCTACTACTTCCGCTGCTTCAGTCTTGAGATCAATAATGACCCCGCTATTCTTGAACTCCAATGAAAAGTGATCTACACAGGATTCAATCAGATTTTCTATAGAGAGTACATTCATCTTATTCTCATTGGAAATCTTCTTTCCTTGCCACACATTTAATTGGTGTAACTGCTCAACTAAACGGGTAATGCGTATGGATTCTTCGTGAATGGATTCAAATAGCTCTTTATTGCCCTGAATAACCCCTGTGCTTAAAGCTTCCAAATATCCGTTTATATTCGTTAATGGTGTCCGCAGTTCATGTGAGATATCAGACAGCATTTTTTTTCTTAAATCCTCTACTAGTTTCAATTTCAGGCTCAATTGATTAAAGTCAGCTGTTAACAGACCAATTTCATCGTGAACACGAATCGATAAGGGGTTTGGCATTTCCCCTTGAGCCAATTGTCGTGTTGCATGACCCAATTCCTTGAGAGGAAGAATCAACTTTTTTACAAAAAAGTAGTGGATGAACGCTGCAATCAACACAGCCGTCAGACTTGCTTTAATTAAAAAAGTCTGCATCGTTTGATTGAAAATGACGCTTTCCCCTGGAGTCACAGACGGGGAATTAGCAAACAACAGACAAGCATAGTCTTTTACCGAAACTCCTGCGAACCAAATGGCAATACCAATGACCGCGACATTGATCAGTGTAAACTTCCACATGATGTTGTTTTGTAATAGATTATTTTTGAAACGCAACAAAGCGATACCCCATTCCTCGAATAGTTTCGATTAGTGCGTTGTCCCCATCCCATATCAGTTTTTCTCTCAATCTACCTATATGAACATCGATCGACCTTTCTGTTACTACCTTTTCATTATTGGGATACAGTTCATCAATGATCTGTTCCCTAGTTAGAATTTGATTGGGATGCACCATAAGAAAATACAAAAGACGGAACTCATGCTGTGTGAGTTGAATGGTTTCCCCATTATAGTGTACTTCACCCCGTAACTGTTTGATGGTTACTCCGCGGTATGTAAGTTTGCTACACCGCTGGCCCGTTCTCCGCAAAATGGATTCTACCCGTGCAACCAATTCACCCGGACTGAACGGTTTCGTTACATAATCATCAGCTCCCGATTTCAATCCTTCAATCCGGTTATTTTCCTCTACTTTAGCTGTTAACATAATAATAGGAATTCCTTCCTTCAAATCTCCTCGAATACTCTTACAGACTTCTTCACCACTTATTTTAGGAAGCATTAAATCTAAAATAACAAGGCAAGGGTCATTTTTTTTAAAGGCATCTAGAGCTTCCTCCCCATCTCCAGCCTCAATTACTTCATACCCTTCCTTTTCCAGGTACAAGACGATCAGCTTTCGAATTTTCACATCATCTTCTACTACTAAAATCCCGGTTCCCTCTGCTATCATTCCAAACACCTCCAAATTTACTTAGCGTATTTCTTTAACTAGTTTTTCCATCATTTCATAATTCATTGGACCTGTAACTTTTTGCTGAATAATACCCTGCGAATCAATGATATAGCTCGTAGGAAGAGCATAAACCTGGTATATTTCCCCTATGCTATTTTGTTTATCTAATAACACTGGGAATGTAATCCCAAATTCTTCTAAAAACTCGGGAATTCTATCTACACTTTTCTCTGAAGTTGTCATATTTATTGCAATTACTGTGGTATTTTCATTTTTATACTTATCATAAAATTTTTGCATATCCGGCATTTCTGCTCTACAGGGCGGGCACCAGGTTGCCCACATATTGACGATTACTTTTTGTCCTCTGAAATCAGAAAGCTTAAAACTTTTACCATCCAGATTATTTAACACAAAGTCTGGTGCAACGTTCCCTTGGTTAATACCAATACTCAGTGAGGAGTCATCTATTCCCTCCATTGCTGGTTGGCTACTAGCCAAGTTTGCTTGACGGTCACCATTTTTCTTACTTGTATCATAAATCCCCCACCCAACCAAACCGATTAGGATAACAATGACGATAAAATTTTTTTTCATAGAAAAGATCATCCCCTTTTATTAGAATATTGGCGCGAAGGAAGCAAGCCAAGCACTTAACTTTTGCAATTGGCCCGAAAATAAAAGAAAGCCCATCGCGATCAAAATCCATCCGTTCAGCAGTGCCAAAAGCGGTAACCATTTATTTATTTTTCTCATGATACCCTTAGATTTGGTAATTAAGATTGAAATCAATAAAAAAGGAACTCCTAAACCCAACGAATAAAACAACAATAAAAAGATTCCATGGTACATCGTTTCAGAAGATCCGGCCAACAACAAAATTGAAGATAAAGCCAGACCGACGCAAGGTGTCCAACCCGTTCCAAAAGCAACTCCCACGACAAATGAATTCCACCCGCTTCCATTCTTTGGAGCTTTGGTTTCCTGCTGCTTTTGAAACATGAGAAAACGAAGATTTAAAATCCCTGCAATCTGTAGGCCAAATATAATAATGAGTAGTCCACTAATCTTTTCTAACAACCCTCGATTCGCAGTGAAAATTTGTCCAATCATACTCGCGGAAGCACCCATAAGCAGGAAAACCACAGTAAAACCAAGGATAAAGAGAGCGGAACGAATCATCAGTGTTCTATTAGAAACACTGGTTTTCTCCCCACTCCCATAAGAGCCTGTAAGATTAGCAAGATAAGCAGGCAAAAGAGGAAAAATACAGGGTGAAAAAAAGGATAGCGCCCCTGCCGATAAAGCAAATAAAATTGAAATATTGTCCATTTGTAATTCCTCCAGCAAAGTATTCTATTCTTAACAACCATAACGCAGGATTGTTAAGATTCATTTAAGCTCTTTTTTTATAAAGTTGTGAATAGTCAAACAACATAGAGCAACTGCTAAATAAACAAGCTGCTCACTAGATAATCCTAAGAAGATTACTACAAAAAAACTTTTAAAAAAGTAACTTAAAATCTGTCCGATGCTGAACCAAAGAATAAGTTGATTGATTTCTTGTGGATTATCAAAGCCCTCTTTTCTGCAATACATCCAAACCAATAGTACGGTTGCTAAAACAATTTGACTGAGATCATACAAAAATGATGATGTTGTCGGATTGTTAAAGATGAGCTTGAACATAGAATAGAACATTATATAAGATAATAATCCTGCCGCCAACACTTCCGCATACACCCAGAAGGTAATTCTACGCTTACTACTTTGAATAGATAAGAAAATAAGAACTACAATCGCCGATAGCAAGATCCCACGCCCACCCCCGGTAAAATAAAGAATGTAGTACGGATTATTCAAAACAGCGACGGGATTAAAAATAATCACACTAAACTTCCAAATCAGGAATGCCCATAAAAATACATTGGTTATATCATTTAGTATAGGCTTGCTTAAATCGCTCTTACCCTTCAACCAATATTTCATGGTTAAATATGCTGTCAGTACAGAAAAGATTATTGCAATCCAATTGTATTTAATAATTAACGGCCCCCAAACGACAGCTTCTTGCATCCTGTTTCCCCCTCCTTTTTTTATTACTTTATAACCTAATTGTTAAGATTCGTTTAACTAGAATACATCTACTATTAGGCATCTAGCCTATCAGTAGGTTTATGTTCTTTGTTAATGGTGCAGCTGCATACTGTATGATGAAGCCTTAGGTCAGAAAAAAAAAGTCCTGATACAAAAATATTTGTTATTCCAAGTGAAGTCTTATATTAATGTGCTTGTATCTACTATTGAGGTTTTAGCTACAGTGCTTTAAATTTAGGTATCCACCTAATCGGTAAACGATACAAGTTCTTGTCCTTGGCTCGGACACGAACTTGTACCGATAACATAAAAAATTCGCTAAATTAGCGACTTCAATAGGACTTGTCCTTCGACACTATAGCGTTCTTTTACTACAGAGCCTAAAAACATTGATCAAAGGGTCATCGAAAAGCAATTCATAAGGACTTCCATGGATATCCCCTCTCTTTATCAATTTATTGTATTGAATAAAGCATCCAATCCTTGGGACATATTACAGAAGTAATAATATCCCTTGAAAAGAGGATTATCTCAATGTTCAATAAAGAAAAAATATCAACTATACAAATGGGTGCCATGTGTTGGCTGTTGATTATGGGAGACATGCTGTTTGTTTATCCTTCCTCAATTACTTCGTATGCCAAAGAAAGCTCTTTGATTTGTGCAATCGCCGGTATTCCACTGGGTGTTCTACTCATGCTTGTTTTTTTGAAAATCCATAAGGCAAGTGCAAACAATGGTTTTATACAATTTTGCATAAAAATGCTTGGCACAGGAATGGGCACAGGAATGGTATGTATATATTTGTTTTATTTCGCGATCAGTGCGTCTTCCCTAATTCGGAATGTAGCTGATTTTGTAAATACACAGTTGTACCCATATACCCCACTTCAAATTATCATGCTCATTTTTACGCTTACTACAGTGTGCTCACTCATCCAAGGAGTTGAAGTTTTAGGGAGGGTTAGTGAGATAATGGCACCAATCGTGTTAATGTTCATTATTTTCTTCTTGCTTTGCTTAATTCCTAAGATGGAAATTAACAATTCATTACCACTTTTTTCATTAGAATTAAAGTCTTTAGCTCAAGGGTCCGTATTGAGCTTTGTGTACCCTATTGGTGAGATCATACCTATTTTGCTTATTCTCCCTTTCGTTAACAGTCAAAAACACACCAACAGAGATCTTCTTATAGTAACTGGTTTTGGTAGCTTCATTCTTTCAATGATCGTAATGACGTCTTTACTCGTTGCAGGTCCTTTTCTCACTCAACATAATTTCTATACAACATTTTTCTTAGCCCAAAAAATAAGTATTGGAAAAATATTAGAGAGAATTGAGGCCTTAATCGCATGCGCCTGGATTATTGCGACTTACATTAAAACTGTGGCATATATGTATGCTTTCATCAACGGATTGAGTGAACTGTTTAAACTAAAACATCACCGTACTCTGATTCTTCCATCAGGTTTGTTAATTTTTGGTCTTGCAGGTTTTATTGTTCCTGACCAACTATTCAATATATGGTTTGCGCCTTACTGGTTAGAATTTGAATGTACTATTTGTGTAGTAGTTCCTTTATTCTTGATTCTGATTTACCAGTTAAAACAATCCAACATGGGGGAATTACAATGATATGTTGCTTGAATAAGCATCAAATCGGCATTCGGACTATGTTCTTGTCCATTCCGGCAATCGGTACAAGTTCTTGTCCTCGGCTCGGGACACGAACTTGTACCGATAAAATAAAGAAGCCGCTTAAATAGCAACTTCCATGGGATCATGTTTTTGTCCCTCGACATTTGGTGTCAGTATACCGTTATCCCATACTTAATTGAAGAGAAAGATGTTGAACAAGAATTGAGCTGCTTTTAGCCTAGCAGCCCCGATCTCAATCATAGAATGTGTTGAAGTTACATACCTAATCGGCATTGAAACAAAGTTGTTTCAATACCTTGCATACTTCGTGACCTTTAAATTTTGCGGTTTTTGACGTCGATTCACAGAATACGCATTGCCCTTTGTCTTTAATTAACGGAGCAAATTTGGATATTGGTAGGTAACTTTATGATGTCATTCGTACTCATTCAGTTTCTTTCATTGTTTCAATACTTTATGCCAATTTATTTTTTGCAATTATATTTTCAGGGTCAATTTTTAAGATGCGGATGTAACAAGCTCTTTCTTTTTCTATTAAATGGATCAAACTATAAATTTGAGCTAATAGTAACAAAATATCTATATCAATCGGGTCTAATGATGAGGCATGTTCTAATAGTTTAATTGAGGTCTCATAATTGCCTTGCCTCTCAAGCAACTTACCTTTGAAATAAAGCGCAACAGTATTATTTGGATCAAAACTTAATATTGAATCTAAATAATATGCTGTTAATTCAAATTGATTTTCTTCAAGATAAATTTTTGCGATTTGTAACCTTACATCGTAATCTTCAGGTTCTGATATTAGGATCTTTTTAAAATAGATAATAGCTTCCTCTTTTTTTCCCATATGCTTTAACACTAATGCTTTGTTATACATTGCATTAGTTGATGATGGATCTATCTGTAAAGCCCAATGAAATTCTTCGAGCGCTTCTTGATTATTGCCCAATTCATGAAAAATTAATCCTAGGTTAATATGGGCCTCTTCTTGATTAGTATTAAGTGCTAATGATTTTTGATAGTATTCTATTGCTTTCTTAAATTCCTCCTTTTTTTGATAACAAAGGGCAAGATAATACAGAGCATCTTCAGAATTTGAGTTTATCATTACTGCACGTTTACAAAAAATTAATGCATCTTCAATATTGCCTAATTGTAAATAGACATAACCTTTATTAAAGTATAATCTTTCCCATGTAGGGAATAGTCTAATTGCCCTGTCGTAAACTTCAATTGCGGCATTATATTCTTTTAACTCTGTAAGACATCTTCCCATGTAATTCAGTGTATCTTGGGTATCTATATTATCATTGAGAGCTTTTTTAAAGTAAACTAATGCTGCATCATAATTACCTTCTGCATAGTACTCTTCCCCTTGTTCAAAAAAAGTCATTTTTTTGCATCTCCTTTTTATAGTATTGACCCCAACAAATAAGTTGTTGAGGTCAAAAATACTAAGATCAATTGATAATTAATTATCTATACATGTCCAAATCATTCCAACTTCTATTGTTATCATTTCTTTGATCTCTTTTATCTCGGTGTAATTCTTTTGTACTTTTTTCCCTTTGAGACCTTGAACCAAATTTATCATTTATTTGTTTCTTTTCTCTTTTTTTCGCCTCGCTCCCTCTCATTCTATCGTTCTTAGCCATTTTGTCTCTATTTGCGAAATACTGATATCCTTTTTTAATTCCATATCCTGCCGCTATACCAAGTCCTACTGCTGCAGTTACGCCCAAAGCGACTTCACCCACACCTGGTATCGCATACACACCAAGTGCCCATGCAAAATCTCCATTAGGATCAACACTGTTAATTGGATCATTGGCAGCATAAATGTACAAATTTGAATCGATTGGCTCAACATTATCTTGGCTAATAAAACGACCATCTTGTGGGTCGTAATATCGGTTGAATAGGTAAAACATATCCGTTTCTTCATCGAAGTAATAACCACTATAAGTGAATGGATTATATAAAGTTCCTGTCTTACTAGTTAAATTACCCCAAGGGTCATATGAATAGCTGGAAACGATATTACCATTAATATCGGTTAATCCTACTACATTTCCGTGTCCATCATAATTATAATAATACGTTTTTCCATTCTGTGTTTGACTTACCCGCTTACCCAAAACATCATACGAATATGATACATTTAATCCTGTTGTAATATTGTTTTCTACAATAAGATTTCCTGTAATATCTTCATACTGGTATTTGTAGTCATTAAGGATAGAACCAGTACTGCTTTTTACTATTTTCTCAGTCCGTTGCCCCTTAGCATTATAGCGGAACTCAACGGAGCTACCGTCTGGTTGTGTTTCTTTGGACAGCTTGTCATCCGTATTCCATTCAATATGAATACTACCTTGTTCAGTGAGTTGGCCTTTTTCGTTATACGAGTAGTTCAGAGTACCATTGGGTCCATTTACATTCGTTAATTGGTTCAAATTATTATACGTGTATTTGGTAACTCCAGTAGCATTTGTCATCGTTAAACGATTACTGGTGTTGTCATAAGAATAACTCGTTGTCCCTGTATTATCCGTATAATTTTTCAAACGACCAGTCTCATCAAATTCGTAACTAGATGAGGATGATAGGTTATTTGTTACGGTTTTGATTCGTCCATTCGAATCAAGATCATAAGAGTATCCCCATAATAATGTTGTCCCTTTTTTGTAATCAACATTCTTGAGTCTATTCGTATTATCATACGTTAGAGATTGGACTACACCATCGGCATCTGTCCGTTGGACTGAAGTGACATTGCCATTCGGATCATAACTAAGATCTTCTATAGTTTTTTGGTTAGAATCCTTGACTTGTTTAAGTTGATTTGCTTTATCATAAGAGAAAGACATTCCTTGCCCCCATCCATTCTGTGGGTTCCAGGCAATCAAATTTTGATTGTTGTCATATTGATAAGCAACTTGAGGTGAACTTTGTACTACCTGACTTTTAACATCATTTGTCGCTGTATGATCGTAGTTGGTTGTTTGGCTAGCACCTAGTACAGTGTCTTTTATCGATATAATATTTCCATTCGAATCATACGTAGGATCATAAACCATTTCGGGCGTGGAAGCACTGGCTGAAATTCTTTCATCTAGATTCTCGAGTTCATCAAGCCAATTATACTGATAATTTGAGACATGTCCATTTGGCTCCGTTACTTTTACCAATTGGTCTGCACCGTTATATTCCATCGTGGTGAATTGATTCGCTGCATCTTCACTAATAACTTGATTGATCCCTTGTGAATCATATTTGTAGACTGTTTTATTATCATCAGCATCCGTTGAAGACGTTCTATTTCCATACGAGTCATAGGTATAACTCGTGCTTTGCAATAATGGATTTGTAACTTTAAGAAAATCACCAAATATATTGAATTCATAGGTCGTCTTTTGATTTATGGCATCCGTATAACTCGTGCGGTTACTATAACTATCATATGTCGAGATTTCCTTATGTTGTTCTGGATCCATTGTACTTGTAATGTTACCATTGAGGTCATACGTGTTAATGGTATCATTACCTTTCGGATCAGTAATTACCAGCTTGTTATAATTATCATCCAAAGCAAAGCGGGTGACCCTTGATAACGAGTCGGTTATTTGGGTTACCACATAATTCGAATTCGAATTATATGTCGTTGTATTTCCATTCCGATCCGTAGCTGTTGACACAAAATTCGGTAAATCATATGAATATGTGGTTCCAGGTCGACTTGCTAAATCAGCATTTGCTCCCTCACCAAAAGGTTCTTGTACCTTCTGCAATAATTCATTATTGTACGTAAATGACGTTTTCCGTCCACTTGGATCTGTGACTGTCGTTAAGTGATGGCTCGAATCGTAGGAAAACTTGGTTATTCGATAATTGGTTGCATCTAAATAAGCATCAACATTTGCCAGATTGCCAGCGGTATCATACCCGTAGTTAATTTTACGACCAACGAAATCTGTGATATTAGAAATTTTCCCTGATACATTGTAATTCATCGTAGTGACCCGATTGCTAGGATCTGTTATAGAAGTAAGTTGGTTTGAGCTGTTATATCCATATGATATTTTATTTCCATGGAGATCTTGTTCATACAACAACTTTCCGGTATACACTTCTGTATAACTATCACCATTTGCATCAAAATGTAATTTTGTACCATCTTTATAAGTTAAGTCATAACCATTAACGGCTCCGTATGATTCGGTGGTTCGTGTGATTTTTAAATAAGTTCCCGGCGGAGATTGGTAACTATCGGAAGTTGAATTATAGGTGAATTCATGATAGGTACCGTCAGAATCTTTATAGACCAATTTACTCCGGTCATAACGCTCCATAATAGCTTCGCTGCCCGAATAAGACCAACCATATCCGAGTGGGGAATCTTCTAATGCTTTCGAATTATAGGTTCTTGTAAAGTCAACTCCCATACCACCACGGCCTTTTAGGCTTAGGTCATTATATTGGATAACATTGTTACCTGTAGTCATATTCGTATAGCTTCGACCACCGACCAAGTCATGGCTATCGTATGTCCAATACTTTTCAAGCCCAAGACGACTCCCGTTAAAATACGTAACAGACAGCATTGGGCGATTTGTTGCATTCAATGTAGAATCGCTCGAAATAAACTTTTTATACGAGTTTGTAGATTCAGATAAACTTTTCAACAAAATTCCGTAGTTTGCACTTCTCCATTTATCAATTTGATTTGTGACATCCCATTTATAATTAACCCCAAGATCAGTTAGATAACTAACTTGATTTGAATCTAATAAAGTGCTTTTGTAGTCGCCCCCCTTATTAGTCCAAGCTGTTGTTCCATTTGTGGTGTTCCAATTTGTGCTTTCCTCTAACCAGGACTTGCTTAGTTCGTATGCACCAATTTCAACATTAGTGTCATTAGCCACGCTGGAAAGCCATAAATTCACATCGGCGCTTAAGATATTTGCACCCACTGGAATCGATGAAACATTAAACTTTAATAAAGATCGAATGACATTGTTTTGCGTGGAGTCTTTGTATAATCCAACGCCTAATGAGGTTTCGGTTCCACCGGTTTGTGTTGGGAAATAACTGCGGATGTTGGTGTCATTCCCGTCGGCTGCATTTGGCTGAAACCGGATAATTGTAGGATCAATCGTTACGGGATAGACCCTCTTAGGATTTTCAAGCCAGGCTCGGTCAGGAATGATGTCAACAAAATATGTAGAGCCTCGTTTAACCAATTTCATATTCACGTCATAGGAACGTGCTTCCTCAGGAATATCATCAGATTGTTCTATCTTCTTGTACCCTTCTGGAATATAGGAATCATACATAAACGGTTGTTCAATATAAAAGACTTTTAAGTGGCTTTTCTTATCAACAAAATAGATTTTCCCAGTACTATCTTGTTCCATACCCAAACCTTTTATTTTGAATTTATATGTGAACTTTACTGGCGAGGAAGCGGAAGGTGCCTTATCCAGAACAATATCTTCCTTTAATTTGCGGTCCTCAACTGTGTAATTTATATTGGTGTTGTCATACAAGTTATTGAAACTTAACTTATTATTCTTGTAAGAAGCAGCACCTTCATGGGAATTTTTAACAAATCCAGAGTCTAGATTGTCAGATTGTGATGCGGGGTCCATCACAATGGATAAACCATCCATACCAATGGTAACTAGATTTTTGTCTAAATTGCGCTTTTGAAACTTTACTTCAAAATCGTTTGATTTATTTTTTATGACGTTATTGTTAGTATCCACAATCAAATTATTATCAAATCTACTCCATTTATTGTTGTTACTTTTATAATGAATGGGCTCTTGATATATTTGTGTTGTCAATGTTCCGTTTGAATTCAGAAATGTCTCCGAATCCTGGGTCCGACGATCCTCCAGTTCAACTCTAGATGTGGTGATTTTTTTTGATAGAGTAGCTGGAACAGAACTTGCTGCATTTGCCTTTAGCGCTTCCGTTGGAATTGTTTGAACGGCAATTGTGATTGCCAGAAAAAGCGATAATCCTCGGTAATACTTTTTTTTCTTTCCTTCAAATAAACTCATGTGATATTCCCCTCGCGTTTTTTCTAAGATGCATGACTAAATTTATTCTCTAATTTTTCCTCCTTAACACAAAAATACACAGCTAAATAAATATACTAATTTACGTAAAAAACTAGTTGTAAATTATTACTGGGTTCCCAGTAATATGAGGGATCAATTAGAAGAAAAATTGAGCACTATGAATAAGAATCGAGGACTATAAATTCAATAGAGATGGACTTATCAAAAAAAATGATCCTCAAGAGTAAAGCAACAAGGGGGATTTAGGGGAGTAAACTAATAACACAAAAAAAGGATCTAGTTGGCTCCTTTATTGTGACTTAGATATTTCAAGTTGATATTTTGTGAAGAATTGCGACGTTGTCTGATGGATACGCCATCTAGAAAACACTAACATTTCTTTTGCGTAATTTCTTAAATACGAGTACTCCTTATTGGACTTAATAAAACTTAATATCTTTTCGGCAAATACTGTTGGATTCATCTCTTTTGTATTTATTTCGAGGTCATATTCATCAAAATTTCTTCTTGTGTGAATGGCCCGCTCCAGATCCGTGAGTGATATCGTTCAACAATTGACCGGGGTCGTCCAAAAGTCAGAATAATTTCATTAGAACTCACATAACCTATACCTTTATGATAGCAGTCGCATCTCCAGAGACGCTTTTAACAGAATCTGACCTGATACTAATGGAAGAGGGTAGCCCTGTTCATGACTTCACACTGAGCCTATGTGATGCTCTTCTTCAGTGGTCCGGTCACCATTAAGCTACGTATATCCATGAAGCAAAACTCCACCCTTATAGGGCGGTGGTTACAAGGTGGATAACTATTTTAAGTCATTAAGGAGGATGCTTCATACATCAAAATTTGAATATAATCCATTTTAGTCCCGAGCATTTCAATATATTCAGCAACTTATATCTTGCTTTACAAACTTGAGTTCCCTTTCCTCTTCAACAAGCGATGCTTTCGAGCCATTGCGGAAGAGGAACGCTAACTTGCTCTTATCCATTACGGTAATCGGTACAAGTTCTTGTCCCTAACAATTACAAAATCAGCACTAAGTACGATATCTGCATATGTTTCCCCTCCTTTGATCCAAAATCACATCCAGTTTCCTCCCCCTTTTCTTTGCTAAAGTGCTTTTACAAGTTTGTTTTATCTAATTCAAATGAGATCCTGGTTTTCACTTCTCCTACATCGGGGGTGTTGAACGTGCCGAGAAAAATATTACCTTGTTAAATCTCCAGAAAATTGCGGATGCTCTTCAAGTCAATGTCCATGAACTTTTTTATTACAGCAAGTATGTTAAGACTGGAAAAAGTGATAAAGAGAAATTGCTAAACGAAATCAATGAGAATCTTTGGCCTATGAAATCTTCCGATTTAAAAAAGGTTAACCTGCTCTTATCTGAATTTTTCGATAGTTAACACAAAAAAGCCGTTGTATCTGACATCGGCTTTTTTGTGTTTCATCTATTCCTTCCAGGTTGCTTCACTTTGTATGTTAATCCAAGAGTATTTATTATTCTGCTGTACTAATCCCTCCATCATATTACGCTCACTTATTAATGTTAAAAGCAAATATTTCGTTTGGATGTTCTTCACATATAGATGCTCATACACTTGTGACAAAGAAAAGTATCCTCTAGCTGCATATAATCTTACTTGTTCCATATTAATCTTTCCACTTCGTTGTAGTAGCTTACCCCCTCCCATTTTATATGCAGCATCGGTATCAATATTTGGATCTGGAATTACTACACTTAGCTTTCCTACAGATAAGGTTACTTTGTGCTGATTCGTACGCAACATCTCCTTACATGCCAGATTACGTATAGATTCCCACTGTTCAACAAAGCTAGAGTATATCCTTTTATAATGCTTCCATTGGCCTAAGAGGTCATATATGTTTTTGTTGGTTAAATTCTTTCTGTATACACTGAGTTCCTCTTCACTGTGACCACCAATTCCTCTAATTGGAGTAAATCTTAAATATGCGTTGCCAGCCGTACTGAATTCTTGAAGCAATAATTTCTCTGTCTCATTTAATTGTTTTAATTTAATCCGGACCACTTTCGACAGAACTCCATGATTCTCTAATAAGTCGAATAATTGTGGATTTTTCATATCATAGTGTTTATTTGCAAGGAATTTTCCAACAACGCCATGCTCAGTCCATTCAAGTCGTTGAAGTCCCAGGGATGATTGATATTCACCAATGACTTGTCTCAGCAAGTGTATTTTTGCACCTGTGGAGTTCATCTGCTCATATTGTGATGATTGAACAAATTGAATGATTTTCTCTATACTCACTAATCTATTCTCCTTTGTGATCAGATTAGTGAGTGGTATTGACCATTGTTATTTGTTTTATACAACGGATATTTTGAAAAAACAATGAGAGTATTATTTTTATGTTTAAAGAACCTCCCCTTAAAATAAGAGGAGGTTCCAGGAATTTAGATTTAATTAATAGGTGTACGTACTTTGTTCTTTAATTAATGACTAATTAATTTATACAGCAGAAACGTTACCCAAAAAATCCAACACCATTTTATCAGCTTCTCCGTACTACGTTTCATCATCAAACGACTCCTGTAATCCTGGAAGCACTTACACCTATATATGCATTATAATTAGAAACTTGGTTGATTACAACCTGTCCTGAGGCTACTTATCGCCTTTTGACACATAATCCATCTTCCCTATTTAATTCTTCTAACATAGTAATTAGAAACTTGTACTTAAGTGTTTCGTAAAAGAAAGTACAAGGAGGTGATAACATGTCAAAGCCATTAAAGTCAGGTAATTCAGCCCCAAAAACAGGAGATTATAAAGTTCTTGGTCCGAGAGGTGGTACGATTAAAACCGGTGTTACTGTAAAGCAAGGTGATACGCTTCCACCAACTCCAAAGAAAAACCAAACATACAAAAAACAATAGTAATGAGAGGGCTACGCCCTCTTTTATTATAAAGAAGAAGAATAATTAATTTTAGTAATAGTATTTTAAAAGAACATCCTCTTTAGGGTAGTAAATAAAAAAGGAATCATTTATCTTTTCGAGCTTTCTAGATTCAGACAATACGTGTCTTTCACTGTCTAGCATATAATGAAAAAATACTTGTAGTTCCTGCCCGTGTGCCCATATGCATGAATAAAAAATCCCCTCTGGTTTCCATGAGGGGGTAAAACCAAACCTTCATGATAACATGAAGGTTTTTTCAAGTGTCTACTTAAAGGGGATAATACCAGCTATTCCTCGTAAAGTATACGGTTTTATTTATATCAGATTCGTCATAGAATTACTGCTGATCAGCCAACCATTAGGTACTTTCTTTCTGGCTTTCTTCAATTCTCCTCCATTATACTGTCGATTACGTAACAAAGTTTAATCGATAGTTATTTTCTAATAGGGTACTCGCTATTCAGAATTTTTGTTCAGATTTCACCCTCACGACACAACTGGGGGCTTGATGTAATGTAGGATCATCTGTTTCATCAGCATTAATTGTTGACGAGGTTCCACATCTGCTTCGAGCATAGGTATATTCTGATGGAGGGACAATTTACTGGAGAATAACCCAAATGCGTTAATCACTGTTGTCAGAAGCTCGCTCGGTTGAATATCGTGTCTAACGGTCCCATCGCGTTCTCCCTGTATAATAATCTTGTTGAATTCAGCAGAAATACTACGTTGAACAACATTGATCTCCTCTATTTGAGCCACATCCAATGATGAGTGCATAGCACCATTCAAAAGATCTTCAAAAATGATTACTCCCAAATTGCTATCCTCATTCATGAATGAAATAAAATAATCGAGTAATGCATCCATTTTATCAAGGCAGGTTCCTTGCATCTCTGATATTTGATGAAACACGTCCCTTGTTTCATTCAAAACCTGAACAACGATTAATCTCGCAAGCTTTTCTTTCTTGGGGAAATATCGAAACAAAGTGGCAATGCCAATATTCGCAGCTTCAGCAATGTCATTCATCGTAGAACGTTCAATCCCTTTTCTCAAAAATACAGCCTTGGCAGAATGAATAATATGAACTTGTCTCTGCTCTTTCGCTTCTGCTCTTTCTTTTTGATATCTATCTCTTGGATTCATTGGCATATTTCCTTTCCAGCTTGATACTGTGAAAATTATACTCCTGCTTTCCCGTCACCTGCAAGAGCTCCCACGTTGACGACTAGTGGTTACTTGCGTATACAGAAACACAAATTTGTCTCTTAAAAGTTATGGTGATATAATTAACTATCATCAAGATAATTCATAATATCATTATATCAAATGAAGACACTTATAGGAGGTTTTACTTTGACACGTTTAAAAAATAAGGTAGCCATTGTGACAGGAGCAGGAAGTGGTATGGGTCTGGAGGAAGCACTGCTTCTCGCCAAAGAAGGTGCAAAAGTAGTCCTTACAGATATTAATGAACAAGCGGTTTTGACAGCTGCTGAAAGCATCCAAAAAGCAGGCGGTACCGCCATTGCCTTGAAGCACAATGTTGCTTCTGAGAAAGACTGGATATATGTTGTTTCGGAAACGATCACACGTTTTGGTAAAATCGATGTGCTCGTGAATAACGCCGGCATCTCACTTCCGGTTGCCATGCTTGAAACGACCGTTGAGCAATGGCAAAGAACCATTGATATCAATCTGACCGGGACCTTTCTGGGTATGAAACACACCATCCCTCAGATGCAAAATAATGGATCGGGCTCCATTATTAATATCTCCTCTATTGCCGGCTTGACAGGTAGTAGTGGCGCAGGTGCGTATACAGCTTCCAAAGGTGGAGTGCGGATGTTATCGAAAGCTGCAGCTGTCGATTTTGGACCACAAAATATCCGGGTTAACTCAATTTATCCGGGCTACATTACTACGCCAATGAGCGAACACTTGTTTCAAGACGATCAGATGTTGCAATGGTTTTTGTCCAAGACTGCTTTGCCAAGGGTAGGGGAGGCACCTGAAGTCGCACAGGCTGTACTATTCCTGGCTTCAGACGATTCTTCCTATATTACCGGAGTGGATCTGCCTGTTGATGGCGGGGTTACTGCTAAATAAAATTGTTGAATCTACACCCTATTTTGCGAAATGGAGTTGACGATATGGCAATGAATAAATTGAAGCAATGGGATTATAAATATGATGTCATTGTCATGGGTACCGGGGGAGCGGCACTTGTGTCCGCTATCCTGGCGCATGATCATGGAGCCAAAGTGCTCATTATCGAAAAAACTGCCCAGCTGGGAGGCACGACTGCCTTCTCTGGCGGTGTGCCTTGGGTACCTCTCAATCGATATATGCGTGAAGCGGGGATTTCCGATTCTCGTGAAGAAGCTTTGACTTATATAAGACGTTTAACAGGAGGAAAAGAACCTGCTCCTGAATTAATTGAAACCTTTATTGATAACGGTTTCAAAATGATTGATTATTTACATGATTACACCCCTCTTCGCTTTTCTGTACCTAACGGTTATCCAGAATATTATGCCAATCTCCCGGGTGGAAAGCACGGTGGGCGTTCTTTAGACCCTCTCCCCTTTAATATGGATAAACTCGGCGATCTGGCATTCAAAATCCGAAGTAATCCAACCTTCCCTCCACTTACATTGGAAGAGGGGGGCGCAATTAACGGAATCGATTTTGAGAAAATTGTAGAGCGTATGGAGAATAATACAGTGACGATGGGACGTTCCCTGATCGCTTCCCTCCTTCAGGCTCTCGTGGATCGAGAAGTGGAGATCTGGACTGAAGCAGCGGGTAAAGAATTAATTGTGGATGATGATGGAGCTATCATTGGATTAGAGATGGTACGCGAAGGTGAACCCTGTTATGTCGGAGCGCATAAAGGCGTCATATTGGCTTCGGGTGGCTTTGAATGGAATAAAGAATTGGTCAAGACATTTCTTAAGGGACAAGTTACACATCCCCTATCTCCTCCAGGCAATGAGGGAGACGCACTGATTATGGCTATGAAAGCTGGGGCAGCTCTTGGAAATATGAGTGAAGCATGGTGGTATCCCGCAATGCAAGATCCTACCTTTGAATATGAGGACCATATTTTGAATCAGCTCGGTGGTGGTGGACGGACAGGTCCCTACAGCATAATTGTCAATAAACATGGCAAGCGTTTTGTAAATGAAGGCAGCACGTACAACGATCTCCCGAAAACATTTTATACGTATGATCCAGTCACTCTGGATTGGCCCAATGAACCACCGGTCTGGCTTATTTTCGATCAGAAAATGAAGGATCACACCATGATTATAACCATGATGCCTGGAGAAAAAGCGCCTGAGTGGGTTAATCAAGCGGATAACCTGCGAGATTTGGCACAACAAATCGGGATAGATGCGGATGGGCTTGAAGCGACCGTTACACGCTTTAATCAATATGCAGCACAAGGTGAAGATCCCGATTTCCACCGAGGCACTTTTTTCTTTGAAGATTTAAAAGGGGGGGGCGGAAATCCCCAGGCTAATCTTGGGCCAATCGACCAACCACCTTATTATGCACTACCTATTTACTACGGTACGTTGGGGACAAGTGGCGGTCCAAGAATAGACGCTAATGCTCAGGTGATTGATCATAAGGGTAAACCTATAGAAGGACTGTACGCCGCTGGCAATGCTGCTATGGGAATTATGGGGCAAACCTACGCAAGTGCAGGTGGAACTCTTGGACCTGCACTCACATTTGGGTATTTAGCAGGAATCTCTGTCAGCAGTCGGCAGAGTAAAACGATATAACTAAGGAGGACAAGTCTAATGCCAAATGGTTCTCATCAAATTCAATTGGAAATACCTATTCATACAATATGGGATTTTGTAAGAGACATGAACAAATGGGCTCCTCTTGTGCCGGGTTATATTGAACACGAAATTTTAAACGAACATCAATCGACCTGGTCATTCAAAGGTGATTTAGGGTTTGTAAAAAAGACGGTAAAGCTCCAAATTGACATTACTCAATGGCAAGAGCCTACGAGAGTCAGTTTTGACCTGACCGGTTTATCTGACAATTTTTCAGGTAACGGATACTTCGAGGCGGATGCGATTAACAAACATTTTACGATGATGACAGGATACCTCGATATCACTGCCAAAGGTGCAATGGGACCTATGATTAACTCGATCTTAAAAAACTTTGTTCCAAAAACAGCTTTCGAGCTATCTGAGGCTATTGCTGCGGAAATTATTGAGATCGAAAAAGCGGGTTAACTTTTGTAACTAATGTGCAATCATTTTAAAAACAACAAAACGACCAAGCTCTATAAGGAAGATAGCTTGGTCGTTTTGTTATCTTACAAACATGCAGCGATGGTTTCTCTAATGGCAGCAGGAATGTCTGCTTCTTTAAATTTCAAAATGGACATGGTATCTTCAGGATTCAGATAAGCATCCCGATCCTGAATCATTGCTGTATAGCCCAAATGTATTCCATGTTCTTTGCCAGCTGCTGTGGCGTGAGCGTCGGCTTCATCAAAGCCTGGTTTCATTTGTTCCAAAGGTAAGACAGTAATCTGAGTTTCTGTTTGACCCAGAACATCTGCAATGATCTGATAAAAATCCTTAAATTTCATATTCATTCCCGATATGGCATAGCTACTCCGATGAGTTCCGTACTCGATAGCCCCAACTGCTGCTTCGGCTACTTGCTGAACCGTAACCATAGCGGTACCTCCACCAAGCACCGGAACAAAGCTTTGGTCTCTTACCTGATCTACAAACATCGTCCAAAGGGGTGTTCTGCCCGGCATTTGGCCAAAAATGTAAGGCAAGCGAAGAGACATGACATCCATTTCTCCTTCACCCTCCATAAAGGCGATCTCTTCCTGAAGAAGTCTTGTTCTTGGATAAGCGTTGTCTTTCTTCAGATTCAAGTCCTGCCAAGCTTCTGTGAAATGGGCAAAGTAAGAACCAAACAATACAAATTTTTTGACACCAGCCTGTCTTGCCAAACGAGCAAGTCGCTGAGTAGGAAGTACATTGGCTTGATAGAAAAATTTCGAAGCGGGCGCATCCGGAACTGTGCGTTCGTCTGCTCCTGCAGCATATACAAAGGCATAACAGCCGTCCAGTAAGGCTAGAATCTGTTCATCACTCATTGCCGTTATATCACCCAACTGGCATTCTACTTCCTTCGGAAGTAAATCTTCTGCAGGCATGGGTGGTAAAGAAACAGTAGAGACCGAATATCCGCTTTTCAATAACTCCTTCGTTGTATAGTAGCCAAGAAATCCGGTTCCACCTAATATAAATACTTTTTTCATGATGTCACTCTCCTGATCTTATGCTTTGATGATTACAAATTCATTATATAGGTTAAAATAACCTATTGATGTGAATTTTTTCACTAAATCATTCAAATGTCTTCTCCTTCCCTTTACATATCGGGTACAATAATATGCGTTAAGTTTATTCAACTGGAGGTTTCATCATGGATATTAGCATTCTGATCTTATCTCAACTGATTCAAGGAAATAAGCATGGCTATGAGATCAAAAAAAATATTAATCTTCTCATGAATCGGAGTAAACCTGTTAACAACAACAGTCTCTATCCAATGCTGAAGCAATTTGAGGCAAGTGAGATTGTAACAAAAACAGTAACAGCACAGACGGGGAAGCCAGATCGGTTCGTTTACTCCATAACTGAACTGGGAAAAACGGAGTTTTATAAGATTCTTGCTGATCTGTCACCTGAGCTGGTGACATCTGACGATGAGTTTTATATCAGGCTTACTTTTTTTGATCTTCTGAGACCTGAGCAGCAACAGAAAGTACTTGAATATCGCAAAACCTATATTCTTGATCAGATCCATCGCTTGAATCAAATTGTTCAGACGATAGGCAGTTCAATACATATGCCCTATTCTCCCTTGCTCTCCCGTTATACAATCAGACAAATGGAATGCGAACTGGAAATCCTGGATGAAATGCTTTGTGAAATATAAAATGCCTATCTGAAAATGGATTTGTTAAAGTCAATAAAACGATGTCTCCCTCATGGAAGACATCGTTTTATTTTTCAAATTTCATTTTCAGACGACTAAGGACATAAAGCACGACAACACAAACGGGCGTAGCACATGCATAGACTTTTATGGCTGTCGTAACTTGAGGTTTCCAGTTAAAGTCGTTATCGCCTACAATAAGTACTAATAATAGAAATGAAATTCCTATGACAATCCAAAGCGTTTGGATTGTCTAAAATAGATTTGCATATATTTTGCGTTTCACCATTCTATCATGTGTCCTCCTTATGTTTACACTACCTTGTTGTCCACTCCTCTGATTGTAATGCCTCCTTAGAATAGGCCTTGTTAGAATTTAGCAAATATCTGGCATCAACAATCCGGATTGCGGAACTATTATGAGTGAGTGTTTGAAATTCCGGCCATGCCGTGACAATGACGCAAATATCGCTGCTCACAGTGATCTCACTGAGCGAATTCATCATTCGGATCGGAAAATCGTAATGTTCTCTGAAAGGAGACATGGCGACTGGATCATATGCAGTCAAGTTGGTACAGCCCTCGTCTAGCAACAGTTCAATGATACGAGCAGCAGGAGAATTCCTTACGTCATCGCTTCCAGGTTTAAAAGAAAGTCCCAGTATACCAATTTGTTCGTCACGATGTTTCAAGAATCGAATGATCTGTTCCACAGTGAAATCGGCGATATCCTGATTAACTTTCATCACGGCCTCCAGCATCTTTGCATTATGACCATACTTACTCGCAGTGTATTTAAGCCCAAGGGTATCTTTGGGCAGGCAATAACCGCCAAACCCACAGCCTGGATACACATAGTGCGACATTCCAGCAGGAAAGCCAGACCATCGCTTGTCCATATGTAAGAGGTTAAACATTTGGGGAATGTCAACATCTCCTATTTTCTCAGCGATCATGGCTTGTTCATTAGCAAAACTGATTAGAGTCGCGAGCAGTGCATTCGAAGCGTATTTGAGGTATTCAGACGTCTCAGGAGAAACTCTTATACAAGGACTTTCGAAGTGAAGATATACTTTTTCTAATAATCCGGCAGTTCGCGAATCTACTTCACCTATGATTATGCGATCAGGCTTGAGAAAATCTTCCCATGCACTTCCTTCTCTCAGAAATTCAGGATTATAAGCGAGTCCAACATCACGCCCGATCTTAAACCCAACGCTCTCCAACAGAGGCTTGATTATGCCACGTATGGTTCCTGGAGGAATCGTCGATTTAACAATAATCCCTTTAAACTGATCAACGTTCATCAATCTCGAAATATCATGGATTGCCGAGACTAGACTGGACAGATCGAGACCTCCCCCTTCTTGATAAGGAGTACCTACACATATAAAGATTAAATCAGCTTCTGATATCGCTTCCTCCATGCTTTCGCAAAGGGTAAAGCCTTGATTCATATGAGTAGATAGTGCTTCTTCCATATCTGGCTCATGGAACGGAATTTCCCCCAGCTGCAAGCTGTTTCGTTTGCTTACATCAATATCAAATGCGTAGACAGTATAGTCTTTCTCGGCAAAACCAAGTGCAGCAGCTAATCCAACGAATCCGAGTCCGATTACGGCTATCACTGGTGGTTTAATATAAATCATAATCCCACCCCACAACTGACAAGATAACGCCTGATTCCCTCTTCAAGCGATATTTCAGGATTAAAATCAAGTTCTTTTCTTGCCTTGTCAATATTGGGACAGCGTCGTTCCGGATTGTCCGTCAAATAATGGGGGTCTGGTGAATTGGAATATGTAATTTCCGGCTTATTTCCCGTCAGTTGGAGTGCACATTCTGCAAAGAGATGGGCCAGATCAGTTACATTAATCTCGTCTGCATCCGAGCCAATATTAAATATATCAAATCTGTGGTGAGTTAATACCAATAGATATCCGATGATTGCATCAGCTATATAACAATAAGTTCGTGTAGGGGTCCCGTCAGAAAGAACATTGATGTCAGATTGCTCTTTAATGGCTTTGGTAAAATCCGATGCAATTCTGCGATCATTCAAATCAAGCCCTGGACCGAAATTATTGAAGGGACGCACGATTCGGATCGGGAGCTTGTTCTCGCTGTGATAAAGAGAGCACAGCGTTTCTCCAAATCGCTTGGATTCATCATAACAAGCTCGTGGCCCGACTGTAGCCACATTCCCATTGTATGTTTCAGGTGTGGGAATGAACTCTGCATTCGGATTTCCGTACACTTCACTGCTAGAAAAAAATAATATACCCTTCGGAGAAAAAGGCAGACAACTGTCGAGTAGCCGTTTTAATCCAAATACATTGGCCTCCAACGTATCCAACGGATATTTTCGATAATAGGTGGGCGATGCAATTGAAGCCAAGTGAAAGATATAATCTGCATCTTGCGTAAATGGAGTGAATGAATCCTGAGTAACATCGAATTGGATTGCCTTCACGGGCCAGCCCTCTGCCTCCAGATCCTGAAGCCATTGAGGAACACCACGGGGAAAACGATCTAGGATATTAATCTGCTTCACTTCAGCCCCTTTTTTTTGCATGTTGAGCAAACTCAGGACAAGATAATAGCCAATGAACCCCCCGCCGCCAGTAATCAGTATCTTTTGCCCGGAGAACAGATGAGCCTTAGTAAATTTCTTACCAATATAGTCCATATCATCCTTCACGATACGATGTAACATGTCCTGCTGTTCCAAAGGAAAATCATCTACTGGGCTCTTCAAAGAGTTGGTTATTCCCATACTTTCCATGGCGCGTTCCCTTCTTTCCATCGTAGTTCGAGTTCCTGTTTATCCCGCAGGGTATCCATGCATGCCCAAAAGCCTTCATGTGGATAGGCCATTAATTGCCCCATTTCAGCCAACTGTACCAATACTTCTCTTTCCAGCTCCGTATCGTCTCCTTTGATGTAACGAAGCACTTCAGGCTCCATAATGAAAAAACCGGCATTAACCCATTCCTCGGGATGATACCCTTTCTCCTGAAAAGACGTAACATTCCCTTCCACACATCGCATCATACCGAAACGACCTTTCGGTCTTACGGCTGTAACGGTTACCAGCTTTCCATGATTGCGGTGAAAGCGTAGTAACTCATTCAGATCAACATCTCCAACCCCATCCCCGTAGGTCAGCATAAATGTCTGATTTTCCAAATAGGGTCTAAGTCGTGCAATTCTGCCACCGGTCATGGTGTTTTTTCCAGTATCTAGAAGATCCATTTTCCAGTTTAATATTTTTGACGTATGCAATTGAGTCGTATTACGAGTCATATCTATGGAATAATCGTTATAGAGAAACGGATATTTCAGAAAATAATCTTTGATATAGGAGCCCTTATATCCAAGAGCCAATATAAAATCATTAAATCCCTGTGCGCTATACATATGAAGGATGTGACAGAGAATTGGCATATCGCCTATTTCAACCATAGGTTTGGGGCGAAGATCCGTTTCCTCCGAAAGCCTTGTACCCAAACCACCACATAGGATTACTGTTTTCATAGTGTGTGGCCCCCTTGGCTCGTCTGTTTGCGGGCAGAGGACTCTGCCTTATCCAGGATTGCATGTTGCCATGTTATTCGTTGAATGCTCTGTTGAAAATTAACGTGTGAATCGACTGCTCGGTCGAACTTATCAACAAAAGTCGCAAGTTGGTTCACATAATAATTCATCGGGATGAACTCCTGCAGCACGGAATTTTCTTTTGAATCCAGCAGGCGTATTTTCATTTTGTAAAAACCGTTAATGGGCCTGAAAAAATCAGGAACCACCACGTTTTCTTGTTCAAAATACAACGTGTGTGACGCTTTATATGGCATTTCAAATGAGGTGATACATCGTGATTCTAGTCCGTTTGCATAACGAAGGCTGGCAGAGAAGGTCCAGTCACAACCGTCTGGACCTGCAAAATCGGAAGCACCCGTCATTTCACTTCCCTCTAATCCAACCAACTGCTGCATCCACTCGAGCCAATAACAGCCCAGATCATTGAAACTCCCCCCTCCCCGCGACTTCACACTGCGATAATTACCGATATGCTTATGACGGGCTGGAATAGAAATACGAGTTTCCGTTCTGTTCAACCGTCCGTACTGCCCGGAATCGACAATGGCTTTCAGTGACGATTGCCATGGATGGTGAGCGGTCATGATGCCTTCCATAAACACGTGGGAACGGTACTGATACATGGCCTGTTCGAGTTGCCTCGCTTCAGTTGTGGTTAACCCTGCCGGCTTTTCAACCAATACATGCTTTCCAGCTTCCAGAGCCTTGATTGCCCACTCCGTATGCAGATCATTGCTTAAAGCGATATATACAGCGTCGATATCCGGGTTATCGAGTACGTCCTGAAGATGATCCGCAACCCATGGAATCGAGTATTGGTCTGCGAGATGCAGCGCCTTGGAACGAGTGCGATTGGCTATTGAAGCCAACTTCACTTGGGGGACATATGGACTGGCATCGAGTATAGCCTTGCTAACAATACTCGAACATCCCAATATGCCTAGTCTGCATGTGGCTTCTCTGGAATGGCTCATATATGTGCCAGTGAGGAAGATCCATGCAGGTATAACACATTACACTTGGAGCACGCGGGTGAGAGCTGCTTGCCCAGAGAACGACGTATACGATCGTAGGCATCTGAATTCCAGATTTCAGATAGTGACTGCTCCTGCAGATTACCGACCGAAAATTCGGAGAAAAATTTACAAGCGCTAACATTGCCTGTTGGCGTAATATCGGCGCGGGTGCTCAAAGCGAGACAGTTGGTGGCGCATCGTGAGGTCATTGAGTTCCCACTGACGAAGTCCTCGATTTCGTCAAAATCAAGGCCCGGCTGATAGCGTATGCGTGTCCTCCAGGTTTGAGTATTGATCTGCCTCAAATCCTCCATTAATGCAGGAACATTTTCAGGCTTGATATGATATTTGAACGCATGCCAGCTACTCCGGCGCTGGTCTTCCAATGGATTAAGCCATTGGAACTCTTCCTGGAAAAAAGTATCCATTTCATCTGAAGTCTCATGGGAGATGAACCATGGAAAACAGAGCAATACAAGATCAATTCCTTTCTTTTCAAAGAAATTCATCAGTTCGTGCAATCTGCCAATCATGCTGTCATTAATCACACTGTGTACGGATATTTTTCCTTGGAACTTCCCCTGCTCTCTCAATAGAATCAGCCTGTCAATCTGCTCCATCACTTTGTTGAATGAACCTTTTCCACGAATGAGATCATGTTCTTTCTCGAATCCCTCAATGGCAATCAGAAGCTCCAGGTCCGGTGAAATCCGGCATAGCTCCTCTTCATATTTTTGGATCAGATAGGCGTTGGTACATATCGTCGTCTCTCTTGGATCTTCTTCAAGCATTGCGAGGATTTGCCGGATATCCCGGTGGAACAGAGGCTCTCCTCCCCACAGGTACAGTCTGGATTTGGTTGCTCGTGTTTCGTTCAGCACTCGTTGAAAAACCGCCGTGTCCATATCCCAATTTTGTTCCGCTTTGTCCATATCATGATGATAACCCGACTCATTCCACTGATAACAATGCTTGCAACGCAAATTACAACGGTTGGTCAGCTTCAAGGCCACCACTTCCGGCATTTCGGTCTTGAACGCAGGGTCCAGTTTTCGCTTTCTGTGCGGAATGACTACATTCTTCATCGTTCGCTTTAACACTTCAAACGCTTTGGCGTCCAGTGCGACTTTACTGCTGGGCTGCATGATATCCCTTCCTTTCGAGATAGGCTTGGTTGGTAAGTTAACGTATGAGGAAGTCAGGCCATTTGGGGTTTTTCATTGTAAAAAAGGCAACACCCCTGGCAGATCGGCAACAGATGCTTGCGCAGGTAACGGCGGTATTGCTTGTACTTTTCACCCTTCCAGATGTCAGCGATACTTTCTTCATTCACGTTTCCCAGTGTGAGATCATAGAAGGCATGGCAGGAGGTTACATCTCCTCTGGCGTTAATCTCCGTGCTAATCCAAGGGAAAGGGCAGCGTTTTTTGATATTCGTCATAGAGAACCAGTCAGCTGAAAAATATTTTCGTATATTGTCTTCTGACATCACTTTGGGATACGTATTGATATATTTGTTGTTTGTATTACAATAATTTGTGATTTTCTGGATTTGCTTCGCAATCAGCGCAGCATCAATATCAGCAAAGATAGCAGGATCACAGACAAAACCTTTGGATAAAGGAGCCTCTTCTACTCCGAATTCCTTGCGCAGAATCCCGCTATATTGTTCATGATTCTGTTCAGTAATATAAGCCTGCAGCTCAAGGCTCACACAATCCAGTTTTGATATATCAACGGCTTCAAAGAAAAATCGTTCCAGATGTTTGTAATTCGTCGGGGTGACGACCGTACTGATTCCAATTTGTGGATATGAACTTCCCGCTTTTTCCCGTAAAGCAAGAAGCTTGTTGATGCCTCGAATGGCCTTTTTAAACACCCCTTTACCTCGTTGTTCGTCATTAATTTCCTCGGGACCATCCAGAGAAACCCATATTCGCTCGGGCGGATATTGAATCAGCATTTCAGCATGTTTCTCGAGCAGTGTGCCGTTCGTTGGAAAATGGACCTTGCTTCCTGCTTCATGAATGGCCTGAAGGACCTCTCCAATCTGGGGATGTAATAAAGGTTCACCTCCATATAACTCATAATATGGTTGCACAGGTTGACAGGTTTTGATAATGTCCCGGATGACATCAATACTGAGTTGATTCAATACTTTGTATTCTCTGTAGGGTCCATTCTCTCCCCACTCATAACACATCCGGCAGCGAAGATTGCAACTTTCGAGTAGTTGAAGAAAAACCCATTTAGGCAGTGACAGATCGAGCTTGGGTACCTCTAAAGCCAAATTGTTCTGCATATTATCTTCCCCTTCCGGATTGCACCAAACGATCGGCGTACTCGGTCGTATAATCTTGAATTCGGGCCCGTTTCGCCATCAGGTTATCCGAAAGTTGCTTCAACACATCCATGGAATAGCCCCGTTGTTCCCATTCGCTGTAATCGATACCCAAACCATGCGTTTTCCAAATGCTCGCATTTCTCTTTTCGTGTTCACCAAAAGGCTCCAGCATCACAAGTGGTGTTGCGGAAGCCAGCGAATCCATCAGTGCTCCCGCGCCTGGCTTGGACACAACGGCAGCTGCGCCCTTGATGAGCGAATATAATCCATGGTGATCAACAGGGGCCTGGTAATTCGGTTCGTTGCCGTAAGAAAAAATGCCGAATGGCGGGAACGTATGCACACCGCTCGTATTTCGATGCCAGGCACGCCACTCAGGATCATTCATGGCATAGCGTATCTCTGAGGAACGAGGCTCGTTAATCTCTTCAGAAGAATAAGCCACAATATCGATCCCGTATTCGATATTTGCATTTTCCAGCTCTCCGACCTTTTCTCTGAATGTGCCAATCCCCCAGCCTCCGCCATGAATGACGAGTCTCTTCGAGCGTTCTGCATACGGAACAGGTTCCTTGCCGTCCACATCTATTCGGTATTGAATATCCAACTGCAAATCACTGTATAATCCGATCTCACGATATGGATCCGCATAATGAGGATTCAGCTTCCGCAATTGCTTCCACGAGGGTGACAGGCTGGAATCCACATATAACAAATCAGCTTCAATCACCCGGTTACTACGCTTGCGCAATATGTCTAATATGTGAACCCAGTGACCTGACAAAACTATGAATCGCGAGATTCCTTCCTGAAGCCAACGCTGGATCATGCTTTCTGCCAACTCCAGGTCCAGACTTCCCCTGATATCTCCCGGAATTTTCTGAGAAGCCAAAGCAACCGCAAAATTATCTCGATAGGCATGTCTGCTCTTGTCGGTTTGCAATTGCTTGTCCTTGTTCATTAAGCTTTCGAATACTTCTACGCACGTATCTATTCCCATAGCTTGCAGTTTGCGTGCGATTAACAAACCTGGAATATAGAAACCAAGTCCGAAGCCTGAACACAGTATCATTACCTTTCCGGTCATATACTCCATCTCCCCAAGGATTAATCGAAATCTAATTCACACTTGAAGCAGCGTTTAAGCAATGATGACCAAACCTGCTTCTGAGAGAGCCATTTTCAGTCCTGTAATCAACTTGTCCATATGCGCCTCATTTTCGTAAATCACCGCCACGTATAACCGTCCTTTTGTGCCTCTGGAGGGCGTACTTTCATGCTTTGGAGATAAAAGAGTACCTGAGGAAAGGGGGACAACGCCAGTCCACCTTCCCTGATCATATAAAAGCTCTTTTTTACGAAGATTGTCCAGAACAGCTTCGTAATTGAACTCCCAGGGCACAACCAAGTTGAATTGTGTCAGGCAGCTGTGAAGCTTGTCTCTCACCATGGAGCAATCCACCCCATGTTTAATCAAGCTCATTGATTTGCGAGCATTGATCTCAACGAGCGGTTCAACGGTACCGTCCTGCAGAAACATCGAATCCACACAAACATCTCCAAAGTATCCCTCCTCAAAAAGCGAGGAACCAATCTGCTGCATCTGATTCATATATCCAATGTGATGGAGACGATCCAGATTGGCTGCGCCTATCGTGAACGAAGTTCCGAACGCATATCCATTATTTTGAAGCTGTTGAATTGATACCATCGTCACGTTGCCGTCTTCACTTATGCGAAATTGGCATGAAAAATCAGTTTTACGATGAAGCAAGGGTTCGAGAATGAAGCGGACCGTTTTACCGTCGGCAACCTGAGTCTCCAGATATTTTGCAATCCGGAGCAATGACTTGTCAGAATCAACAGACAGATTACCTTTTCCCGACACGCCAAATTCATCTTTCAACAAGATCGATCCTGCACGCAGCATCCGTGATCCCTCTTCAATTAAATGAGAGATTCCCTCAACGATTACACCAACGTTCCTGATATTTAACTTGTCACGCATAGCGAGCGAATAGGACTTGGCATTTATCTTTTGAACAATACGCTGCACAGGGACCCTGGAAGCCAGCTTGTGTCGTTGGATGACTTCCTCAACACCTGGTAACATAGCGAATGCTTCCATTTTCGATCCTTCAGGAAATGATTGTAATAACTGCTCTTTCGAAGGGCACATATTAAACAGTTCAAAGACATTAAACTTCTGATGCTCTGGTGTCAGCTCAACATTAGCAATCCATGGCTGCCGGTTCGTACTAATATCAAATCCAATGGATCTGACATAGTCGAGCTGGGCTGAGTCCATAACGTTACGTGTGAGTAAGATATCTCCGGCATTGCAGAATACAAACAAAAGTTCATCCATCGCTTCTGTAACTGCCATAGCCTGGCGATCAGACAAGGATGGAAGAACTACCAGGTTCGGCTCTCGCCAATATCGCTCTGCCTCGAAAGAACCACAATAAATAGTTGGAGTCATGCACTTGCCATCTGCCCAATAAACTGTGAGAAACGGTCTATCGATTGCAAATGTTCAAGATCAAACTGATCAAAGTCAACTTCGATGTCAAACTCCTCTTCAATGCGCAATATAAAATTAATGATCTGCAGTGAGTCCATTCCGGCATCCTGACTTAAATCAGATGATCCTTTAAGTGTATGGAGCAAGCTTGGATCTTCCTTAATTTCAGCAATGATCTCTATAATTTTAATGTTCATGCTTCGTAGCCTCCCTTTTTCTTAGCACAACAACGATATCCGTTTGGGGAACAAACAAATTGTAATTCGTGATATGAATCTGTCTTGTGTCCGTTACAGATTCAATTGTGAGTTCTTCGGGCAAACATTTTTGAATATGAGCAATAAAAGATCGTTTTGTAAATCTCCAGATAACCCCATCAATTGATGAGTTCGCCATGTAGCCTTTTTCTTCTGACTGGCTGTGCATTGACTCGAGAACTACCGGATCAGCAATAATGATGGAACCTTCATCACGGAGCAGTCGGCTGCACTCCTTGAACGCCTTTTTATGATTTCGGATATGATGAAAGCTTCTTGCAAACAAAATGGTGTTACAGCACTGATCGGGTAGTGGTGTCGGTTTGTCAATGTACGCCTGAACGTATGCATCGTAACGCCCCAGACGCTGACCAAGCTTCAAGGAGTTCAAATTCGGGTCCATATTAATCCAGCGGATATCCGTTTGTTTTTTTAAAAATTTGTTTAACAGACCTGTGCCACAGCCTACCTGAAGCACATCTCCTGTTAGAGATGGCAGTATTTTATAAACATTTCGAGGAATCGGGAAGTTCTGTACAAACATCGCAAGTTCATATAACAGTGGATAACGTTCCTGTAGACGAACTAGTTTGCTGGTGTAAAAAGGATTACGTTTTTTGTTTCTTTTAAAATCCCATTTGTTAACATAATAAACAGGACTTAAAATTGCGAAAAAAACAGCAAAAGCTCCTTTGACACAAAAGATAGCCATATTCCTTGAACGGTCTTTGGGTGTGCCTCCAATCATATGTTCAGAAGTTCTGAAGATGATCTTACCCCCTCTCTTAAATGTTACAAAATGGTGTAGAAACCAATTATACCAAACCAAAATAAGTCAATATATGGTTGAATACGCCAAAAAATATAGATATACTCTCCACATGCAGTTATCTTCCCAACTTTGACTTGAATGACGAAACGGAGATGAATCAACATGCAGAAATCAATCGTGTTCGAAGGTAACTATTTTTTTGATTCTTATAACCCCATTCATATGGAACTAACCAAAGAAGTGCCTTTTACTGTACGCCATGAACATGATTTTGTTGAGATTGCTTATGTATATGAGGGTGAAGGAATTCATCATATTGACGATAAGTGCATTCGAGTATCCAAGGGAGATCTTTTTGTCATCCCCCCGGGGGTTTCACATGTGTTTCAACCCCTGGATCTGACAGATCAGTCCCCGCTGTATATCATGAATTGCCTTTATAAGCCTTATCTGGACAAACCATTTTGCAGAGATCACGTTTCGGCCTGGTCCCTGTTCCATGAGCGACATCATGAATTTCGTGATGTATTCGATGAGATGAACTGTAATCAATTGAACGGGTCTCCCCAGTTGATATCCTCACAGTGTACTCTGCTAAATAAATTATTTTATATTCTTTACTTTAGCGAGCAACTTGAGGACTACAATCAAACAGAGATGAATGAGTATGCAATACATAAAGCCATTCAATTTATGGGTACGCATTTTAAGAATGCATTACCTCTGGAACAAATAAGTCAGTTCGTTTCCATGAGTACACGAAACTTTCAGCGGCTGTTCAAAAAATCTACTGGAGTAAGTTATATTCAGATGCTGCAGGATATTCGTATTTTATACAGCTGTAACCTTCTTAAATATTCAGCATGGAGTATACAGACGATTGCGCACACGATTGGTATTGAGGATATGAAATACTTTTACCGACTTTTTGGCGAACGATGCGGTACGACACCAGGAGAATATCGAGAGCATCAGAGGAATTCGAATCTGTTTCTTCGGGGGGGTAACGTCATGATCAATGTTCAACCACTAAAAAGTTTTTCCAGTTCAGTTCTTGTTACTTCCTGTATTGATGACCATATTACAACTGTCGCTGTTTGGGCAGGTAAAGAGACAAGGGCCATGTACGCGGATGCGTGGAGATTTGTTTATCAGGAAAATCCACAAGAACTGCTTATGAATCGAGTCTCCTACCCCAAACTCAATTTGGAACTTTTGGAGCAAGTTCATGGATTACAGGTTTCTTTCACAGAGAGGGACTTTACAGGTACAACATTGAACAGCAACCAAGATGAAGAAGTTTATTTGGATCGACTGGAAAAGGAGCTTTGTTCTGGAATGCCTGTGTTAGTGGGGATTGACGTATTTTATTGTCCATGGTCAGAAACATACCTTAAATCTCATGCTCGCCACTCTAGTCTGGCGGTTGGATTAGATCGACCGGGGCGCGAAATTGATCTCGTGGATTCCTATTATGGAATAACTAGCACGGCGTTTGCACTGGATGTTTTTTTGGCTGCATCTCCGTACTACGCATGTTTTAGTTCAGACCCGTCTTTCAGTTTCAATCCGGACTGGAGAACACTATTATCTATTAGCTTGTTTAACCCTGATCACGGAATAACCCCGCAGGATGTTTTACAGGACTTGTGCACTTTTGCGTTGGCATATTTGGAGGAAGGCATTGTAACAGCAGAACCGGAAGCCTACATGATTCCTTTTATGCATCAGTTTATGAAATTCCCGTTAGCCAGAATGAGATATTCTTCTTTTTTGTTATATATGTATGAAATCTCGGGTGAACAGAAACTCCATGTACTATCGGGGCAATTCACGGAACTGGCAAAACGATGGGAGGCCATGATGCACCAGGTAATGAAGTGTTTTTTCTCCGGCAATTCCATAACCCAACGAGAAAAAATGTATCAGAAAATGCTTGGAATGATAGCCAAAGAGGAAGAATTATTTCGGTGCCTTGAAAATTTGGCGTAATTAACTATATCAGATATCTTCGTCACCCTGCTATGTTAGGAGAAGTAAACCTATGAAAAGGAGTGAAATCAATGTATGAGCACCACCAGAGTGCTTTAGACAAGTTAGTACAATTATTAAAACCGGACCCCACCATTCTTGCCGTTGTTACTGCTGGCTCTATAGCTCAAGGTAAAGCCCGGGAAAGCTCCGATGTAGACGTCTACATCGTGGTTACAGAAGAGTCGTTTAAAGAACGACAGCAGCTGCATCAGTTAGCTTATACCAACCATGATGTGTGTGATTATCCCGATGGATACATTGATGGTAAAATAATCAGTCAACGCTTTCTGGAACTTGCTGCGGTACAAGGAAGTGAGCCTACACGGTATTCTTTTCTCGGTTCCAAGGCTGTGTATTCGCGGATTCCGGATTTGGACGATCTTCTCCAAACAATTTCAACATACCCTGAACAGAATCGTGAACAAAATCTAATCGATTTTTACTCTCAAATTTATTTGTATGCGTTTTATTTTGCAGGAGAAGCTGCCAAAAAGGACAACTCTTATCTGCTCTCCCACTCCGTCAGTAATCTCGTTTTATTCTCAGGACGCGCCATTCTGGCAATCAATCGACAACTATTTCCTTGTCATAAGGGGTTAATGGATGCAGTACAAGCTACTCCCAACAAACCTGAACATTTTGTACAGCAGGCCAATGATTTGTTGTCTGCTCCTAGTTACGAGAAATGTATGGATCTTGCCAAAGTAATGCTTGGTTTTCACGATCCAGGTATTTCATTTGAACAGGCCTTAAGTCTGTTCGTTTCGAACAATGAATGGAACTGGATTGACCATGAGCCGCCACTGACGGATCGGTAAATGAGAAGATTTTTTATGTTTCAATTAGGTTAGATAATAAAATTTAACTAGAAAAGTAAATCAAGGAGGGATTTTAGTGGATTTCATGAAAAAATTTGTAGCATTAACACTTGTTTCTACGGTATGTTTAACTCCTTTTTCTTCTCAAGTAGCACATGCTACCTCGCAAGAAGATATACAGACTGCTATTAGTAATGATTTATATGGATAAGAAATATCGGAAATTGTAAATATAGATGGTATAGATTATTCATATGACTATGCTTACAATGAGGACAGTAAGAGAACTATAACAATTAGCGATAATATCACTAGTGAAATAAATGTAGTGATCTATGATGACGCATCTTCAACTATCTATTTAAATGATGAACCTATAGGAATGATAAATAATGAGAAAATATCACATAACTACTCGAAAAATCAGTTAGCTCAATCGATTAACAGTGATTCTTGGGTCTATTTTGGCTCAGGCTCAAATCGTATATCATGGGCAAAAGGAACCACTACAGCAGTAGCCGCCGCGGTAATAGCTGTTCCTTTAGCTGGATTGGGAGCTGCTGGAGTAATAGCTGCAATGGGTTTAGGAGCATTAGGCGTTCTTGCTGCTAGTTCCGTTGGGGGAACAGTAAGCACCACAATTTATAAATTTAACTCCCCGTTTATTAATCAGTTTAGATACGATTGGTCTTTTACTGCCAGTACAGGTGACTACTACGAGGTCTATACTTATTTAAGATAAAGTATATTTATCGTCTATTACTGATCGCTGAATGTAAGGAGGACATCTTTGTCGAAAAACGAAGCAATTATACAAAACTGAGGAGATTCATCCTTACTGCTTGGCTTGTAATAGGTATTATTCTTCTCACTTTAGTAATTACTGTAGGCAACAACAACTTGGAATTGAGACCTTTGATCTCAACATTGGTCAAGATTTATATAGGAACGGTGCCTGTTTGTATTGGGGTGTTGTACGCTCTTCGACGTCGAAATAATCGGAGCTGAGTTTCAACTATCATTATATAAAGAAGAGCTATCTCAGGTGTAGATCTTAACTATTTCGTTCTCCAAATTTAAAACAAGAGCCCCGGGTTCCCACTAAATAGTGGGTAACCCGGGGCATTGATGTATGAGTACTCTTAAAGGGTAAGGCCACCATCAGCCACGATAATGGAACCCGTCATATAGCTTGATCCATCAGAAGCCAGGAATGCAACTACTTCAGCGAGTTCTTCTGGTTCAGCAAACCGTCCAATTCTCATATTAGGGAACTCTTCTGGCATATATTCACTATCTTGTAGCATTTGAGGAACAGCCGCTGTCAATGTTGTAGCTACACCACCAGGACATATCGCGTTAACACGGATTCCTTTTCTGACGTATTCGAGTGCAGCTGCCTTTGTTAAACCGGCAACGCCGTGTTTGCTGGCTGTATAAGCAGCCAGGCTGTGTTCAGCGCGAATGGCTGTTGTAGATGCAGTATTAATGACATGACCGTATCCTTGTTCGTCCATCACCCGAAGTGCGTGCTTCATTCCGAGGAATATCCCCTTCAGATTGACATCGATGATTCGATTAAAGTCTTCCAGGGCCATGCTATGAAAACTTTGGAATTGTTGGATGATTCCAGCGTTATTGAATGCTACATCAATTTTTCCGTAAGTATTAATGGCTTGTTGGATATAATTCTGAACATCATCTTCTTTTGAAACATCGGCTTGTACAAAAATGGCTTCGCCATCTTGCTCCTTTACTAGCGCCAGTGTCTCATGTCCAGTTGTAGTATTATAATCGACCAGAACCAGCTTAGCTCCTCTGGCTGCCATCAGAACGGCACTTGCTCTACCTATTCCACTTCCTGCTCCTGTAATTGTAATGACTTTCCCTGCCAGAGAGTCAGATTTCTTGTTTGCAGAAACCGCTGGTTTGTTTTTCGGAGTATCTTCTGACACAAATGTAATGTCAGCCAAATCATTTTTTAATGCTACCAGTGTAGCTTCAGGAATATCGACTTGAGGAATCGCAACCAACTGATTTAATGTGAAATTGGATGCCATTTTAAACGTAGGAGCATTAATAAATTCCGGTAGATGTTTGGTGAGAATCACTACCGCTTCTTCATTGTTCAGTAATTCCCCGATTCTAATATCTTCATTGTAGGCCATTATTCTTACTCCTCCGATACATAATGTGTGTAAAATATTAAATGATAGTGTTACTATCATTTTGATTAGTATAATATCATTTGTTGTCAAAACATGCAAACTCGTATGTGACTACTGGTTCTATTAATGGTGTGTGAAACAGGAATAAGTCGTAAATCATGATCCAATTGAATCGTCTCTTCCTCGGATAAGAGCTCGTTTCCAAACTCCAGAATGATACTTAGAGGGACTCCCATTGCGTCTTGTTGCGGAGAATCTCCAAGAATAGGGATTGCCGCTAGAATTAACTTTTTGCACGTTTCATTTTGCCATAGGACGCCCAGTTGTACTTCCAGACTGTACTCATCGATAGAATCATCCAGCACGCTCTCACGATCCGAAGCGAACTCACCAAATATGCTGCTGAGCCAGGTCACGCAAAGATGAAACCACTGCGCAACAGCCGGTTCGACCATACTTCTTAGCCCACTTGAAGTATGTGGTCTTGCCAGCGATAATCCATGTACGCCCTTGGTAAAGATATGCATCTCGAACGGGACCTTTGCATGGTTAAGGGCTTCTGCAAATGTTAAAGCGTTATGGACTGGAACCAGCTGATCCTCGTACGTGTGAAATAAGAACGTTGGCGGTGTTAACGTATTTACAGCCTTATCCACGCCTGGTATAGAAGCAGGGAAAATACGGCTCATCGATTCCACAATGCATGGATAACCAAGGATCATGGCATTGGGCCTAATTTTCCCCATCGTTCCTAACGCTGCCGCATACAGCTATTTTGTCTGGATCAATCCCCCACTTCGAACTATTCTCCCGAATCAATTCCAGTGCTTCTTCTGCATCATTCAAAGGTTTCGGAAATACAGCGTTCTCATTAATCGAATATTGTAACGTAAAAGCCTGGTATCCCTCCGCTAGAAAAGCCATCCCTATCGGTTCTGCCTCACGCTCTGAACATGCTCTGTATGCCCCACCGGGTAAAATAAGAACAGCAGGTCGATTACCCATGTTAGGCATTTCTGGTGAAGAATCCAGTAAATAAGCAGTTAGACTAACGTTCGTATTGGTGAGATCAAAAGTTGTTGCCTTCATATATCCTCCTATATAAACCTAAAATTTCATTTTAATTATATTAAAGCGTTTTCAATTCATATTTTGGAATATCTTCTTTCTTCAAGATCTTTGAGGACTTTAGGGAATTCTTTATCCAGTTTGTAGAAGAACAGACAGATTGCAATTACGACCATTACCACAATAGGTACATAGATGTTCAATGCAATAATAGCTTGTTTAGCTGCATTCCCCTGCTCGCTCGCCTGTTCCACGTAACCGCCTAAGGCAAGCAACCATCCAATCATGGCTGCTCCTAAAGCAGTACCCACCTTGTTACCAAAGGCATTAACACTATTCGTTAATCCAACCATTCTTTTATGGAATTTCCATTCTCCATATTCAATCGTATCCGTGATGAGTGCTCCTCCAACTGCCATGAGAGGAATTGTACCAAGGGTTTGGAATATCGAACACACAAGTCCTAGCATAATACTCTCGGGTGCAATCAATCTGGCCGTTGCTCCAATCAAACCAATGATGACCCCACCAAGAGCTGTGTTGCGTTTGCCAAACTTTTTAATAAAGGGTCCGGATAAGCTAAAACCGATGACGACCGGAATTAGACCTATGCCTCCCATAATGGCAATCAGATTCACATCTCCCCAGATGTACTTGGCGTAATAGGTTCCTGCAGCAACACCTAAAGCGAACAAAATATTAGAAAAGGTCCCAACAGTGAACATCAGAAGCCAGTATTTATTGGAAATTAACATTTTCAACCCTTGTCCTAGTGGAATTTTCTCCTGAAAAGCGCCAAGTTCATCCAATTGTACATTGTTATATTTCTCTCTGTTGGAGAAAAAGGCGATGAGTATTCCTGCTGCAGCCACGAATGCAAAGATCCCGGCTAATATAGTCCATTCCCTTCTGCCACCACCCATAGCGTTGACAATAGGAAGAAAAGCAATCGCCACAACCATTCCTGCTAAATAACCGCTACTTGATCTGATAATACCCATTAAAGATCTTTCATAGGTGTTGCGTGTAGTCAGGGCCATCAAACTTGAGTATGGTATGAATGTAGGTGTATAGACCATAATGTAAAATACCAGATTGGTTATAATGGCATATACAATTTTACCTGTGACGCTGATATCCGGAACTGAAAATAACAATAACAACGATACAAACATCGGAATGCTCATCCAGAGTAACCAAGGACGTGCTTGCCCATACTTGGATTTAGTCCGGTCTACGAGCACGCCCATGCCCACATCAGCAACTGCATCAAGTAGTTTGGTAACCAATAGTACGGTTCCGACAATAGCTGCCGATACTCCTACAACATCCGTGTAATAATACGTTATTAGTCCCAGCAATCCGCTTGAAATGTTGAGTCCAAACTGCCCCATGGAATCTCCGATTAGCCTTTTAGTCGGGATTTCACGTTCAGGTTGGTGAGGTGTGTCTGTGCCAACGGTGACGTGTTGGTCATTTACTGCAACTCCCATAACTTTTCCCCTCCGATATACTCTTGATGGATACGTACTGAATTCGCTTTCATATCTTTATTGTAAGATTCATACAGGAATACGGATATAACGCGTTGTTAAGATGAAATAACGTAATCCAAATACACACATCTAAAATTTGCAAAAAACAAAGAGACGCAAGCATTGCTTGCGTCTCTGGATTGTATATATGACCCGACCTGATTCCGGGTACTAATTAATTCATAATCTCTTTATTCATTTCATTTACTAAACTCAATCCCGTCATAGATCCGTTCATCGTAAAAATTTGCCTCATCCTTGCTGTGATATGGATACCATACCTGGGCAAAGAAAGGGTTACGCTTTGCTTCTTCATCATAATTCCACGGATCTGGCATACAATGCGGGCACCAGTGTCCGCCCAGGAGAACCAGTGTAGGGCTTGCTTCAAACTCATGATCAAAAGCACAACTCCAGCCCAAACGTGTCGATAGATCTCCTTTGGTCATCCGGGTAGATGTACAGCTCCCCCCTCTGAAAGCAGCAGCACCTATCATATCGTCCAAATCAAGTTCCGATGCAGGTTTGGTCTCATTGTAGCCATGATTGAGCCTAATAGGAGTGAGTGAAGGTTTGGAGGGTGTGAACTCCTCCCAAGTAGGGATGTTTTCCCATGCCTTTTTGGAACCAAAGAATGATGTAATCCGCTCAGAAATATTGTGTTCCATCCAGTAAAGTGTACCGAACTTCTGCTTGGCAACCGGTCTCATAATCATATTCTTCATCATCCAGGCTGGTACAAACTTCGCTGCTTTCAACTTGAGAGGTGCACTCTTTTTCAGGTCATCCAAAAATTCTTCTATGGAACTGCTTCTGAAGTGCAGATATTCTTCCAGAATGTCGGAATCCTCGTACCATTGCCCATGGAAGTTGCGAGTGGCAAACCAGTTTAAATCTACAATTTTGCGGAAATCCTTGATACCAAGCACACCAAAAGTTTTTTGCATAAACTCATAGTTATCCGTTCTGTAGGCTTCTCCTCCACCTATATTGTATATTCTGCGCCAGAATGATTCGGGCACATTTTCTTCACATGCATTGGCAAGTAGACGACCTGAATCCTTGGCAGTTACCCATTCAAATACACCATTGATGGGCTCGTGGAACATAATCGGGTCCATCCCGTCTAAGATGCCACTGTATAATATGCCCGTCTGTCTTAAAGACACCCAGTACTTCAAACCCGATTCAATGACTTTGCGCTCGGCAATCGTTTTACTGACTGCATAATTGTCGTAGACACTTATTTTGATTGGATCACCTGTTCTCCCCCAATGGTGAGGGGGGTTCCGATCGCCCGTCTGGGCGACTGTGCCGATATAGACGAGTTTAATCCGATCGGGATCAGGCTGTGACTTGATCGCTCGCAAAATGTTCTCTATGGCTCCGACGTTAACCTGTGTGGTCATTTTGGGGCGATAGTCAGCCATAGGTGATACCATTCCACCGACATGAAGTACATAATCTGCTCCGCTAACACACTTCAGTACATCATCATAATTGGTCAAATCGCCCCAAATGATCTGTACACCCGGCTCACTTTCATAGGGTAACATCTTCTCTTTGTCTTTAGCCGTAGGTAAAACCAGAACAATAATATTAAATTTGTCCCTGCGCTTCAACAGTTCCTTAAACCCTTCATGGCCCATATTGCCGGATGCACCTGTTAAAAAAATATTTTTCTTAGTTGTATTCAAGCTCATGATTGTTCTCCCCACTTATACGAATTTCCTATTTAAAATTCATCAGAATGAAACCGGAAAATCTTTTAATCCGCGAATAATCATGCCTGGGCGCCATTCCAATGATTCCTCAGTTGTGTTCAGACGAATATCCGGCATTTTGCGCAGTAGCGCATTAATTGCAATCTCCCCTTCAAGTCTAGCTAAGGGTGCTCCAAGACAAAAATGAATGCCCTTTCCAAAGGCAATATGATTATTCACCTTGCGTGTAATATCAAATGTATCGGGCTCGGGGAATTGCGCAGGATCACGATTTGCAGACGAAAACGAAACAAAGAGCATATCCCCTTTTCGAATATGTTTTCCCCCATACTCTGCATCTTCAGTGGCCCAGCGTATGTTACTCACTTCAGCCGGTCCGTTATACCGAAGGATCTCCTCCAGGGCTGGATGAATCAATTCAGGATCATTCAGCAGCAATTGCTTCTGTTCCGGGTTATCCAGCAACGCAAGCATACCGTTCCCGATCAGATTCACTGTTGTTTCATGGCCTGCAATGATTAGAACGAAGACAAGAGCATATAGTTCTTGCTCCGAAAGAACATCTCCCTCCTCCTCAACGCTGATGAGGTCGCTGATCAGGTCTTCCTGAAGATGTTGGCGTCTTTCTGTGATCAACACATGCAGATAGTCTACAAATGCCTTCATGACCTCATCGCTCTTTTCTTTCATGTCTGGATTGTTGAATCCCTCCATGATGGTATTGGACCACTCCTGGAACTTGTCCTGATCCTGTAGAGGAACCCCCAACATTTCACATATAACCATGATCGGAAGGGGAAAAGCATAATTTTCGATCAGATCCATTTCCCTTTTTCCACTCGCCAGCACCTTGTCAAGCAAATCATCGCTTATTTCTATAATTCTACCGCGGAGGCGCTCAATCATACGAGGAGTAAAAGCTTTCTGTATCAATCTCCGCAGCCTGCGGTGATCTTCCGGATTCACACTAAGCAAATTACGAGAAATAATCTCTTGATGTGGCGGAGCTGAGCCCTCAGCATTTTCCATGAATGGAGAGTTCGTCACAAAGCGTTTATCCTGCAGAATCTCAACCGCATCTTCATAACCAGAAATCATCCATGCAAAGTGACCACTGGGCAAAGGAAAACGATGCACTGGATCTTCCGTGCGTAACTTCTCATAGACTGGAAAGGGATTTTGGATAAACGATTTATCCAGAAAATCAACTTTCGACTTGGAATGACCTTTGTTCTCATTGGTAAACATTACAACGCCTCCCGAAAATATGATAGTTAGAATATCAATACAATATTTATTCTATCATCACAGAATGTGACTTTCAATTTTTGTAAGCTGACTACACTTTATACTCTGAAATACGCCTGTTTAAATCCAAAGTCACTTCATACATTGAAGTTGTCGAGTCTGTAACCTGTTGTACAATCTGTATCTGTTCCTCAACAATACTTACCATTCCCCGACTCTCCGTATGTGCCATTTTGGCAATATCCGCAAGCTCTATAACAGATGCATTCACTTGCTCACAGCCTGCCGATATCTGCTCCGATGCCGAAGATACTTCCTGCATTTGATCCGTCATTGCTTTTGTCGCCATTGTGATTGCTTCAAAAATATTGCGAGTTTTCTCCAGTTTCCTTTCGGTTTGATACACTCCTTTCCTTCCCTCTTCAACAGCAACTACCGTAATAGCTGTGTCCTTTTGGATATTGCCTACTACCTCGGATATATGATTCAATGAGTGTTGAGTCTGATCAGCAAGTGTTCGTATTTCATCTGCAACCACAGCGAATCCTCGTCCTTGTTCACCAGATCGGGCAGCCTCTATGCTGGCGTTCAGGGCCAGGAGGTTGGTTTGTTTGGCTACGCTTTGTATAAGTCCAACCATTTGATGAATGGTTACTGAATGTTTTTCCAGAGTCTGTACGGATGAGGTGACGTCCACCATGGTCTGACTGAGAGATCGAATGTGTAAATCGACTTCTTCCAAAAATACTTTTCCTTGACGGGCTTCCCGTTCCGTTATTATGGCTTGATCCGCAGCCTGCATATTGGAGTCTGTAATCACCGTAATACCTTTGGTTACTTCTTCCATAGCGATCGCTGTTTCTTCCGCGGATTGTAACTGATGCTGAGTTCCCTCGGACACTCTTCTGGCGGATTCCTTCATTTTCTCTATTGAAATCGTTGATTTACCCATATGATCCGATAAACTTTGACTGGAATGGGTGACCATATCTGCAGTATTTTGTGCAGAGTGAATGAATTGGGAAAGGCCTGATCGCATCGTTTCAAATATGGAGGCCAGTTTGCCCATCTCATCTCTTGACTTCAATCTAACAGGTTGGCTTAGATCTCCCCGTGATATCGTTGTTGCACCTGTAACCAATTGCTGGATGGGACGAGTGAGTGATCTGGCAAAAAGCAGTGATAGCATAATAACCGCAAGAACCACGCCGATCTGAAAATAAAACGATTGATTGTACCTGGTCTCATTTTCAGAGATCAATGCTTCTAAATTGTTATTGATTTGGCTAACGTGACGCTGCTTAAGATCAAGCATGAGTCTACTCAGCTTTTCTCCACTAGTGGTATCTCCTTTATTGATGAATGCGTCATAAGCTGTCTTGATCTGTGCAATTTGATCCGATGAGTGAGGATTCAAAGTTGCGTATTTACTTAACAGAACATTGAAATTCTCAAGTAGCATGTTCACCGTGGGTTCAATAGAAGAATTGGTGGCATAACCCGTTGCCGGGAGCATGATCTGAATTTGATAATCCGTCAACGTCTGTAAGAGCTCTTGAGCAGTCAGTGCAGATTGGAGCGTCACCTGATTCAACTCTTGTAATTTGGAGCTTTGCATTTTCATATTGTAATTCTGATAAGAGACAGTAAGTACAAAAAGAAAAATAACGAATCCGAATGAGAGTAAGCTTTTGATCCGAATGTTCATTAACAATCCACCTTTGGCATAAGTACTGGTTCAATTCAATTCGAAAATCGAAAATGCACATAAGGCTACCCCTATGTGCATTTCATTTTTTCACACTGAAATTATTGAATCATAATATGATGCATCCGATCGATTTACACTCACTGGTCAAGCTGAACCATCGCCAACTTGCGATCGAGTTCATCCAACTGTTCTTCAGGTGCGCTGAAGGATGGATAACTGGCCAATTCACGTACACTCGCTTCTCCCATTGGTCCAATGGTTTCTGGATTCAACGTAGCAAAGACTGGTGAGAATTCGCTTAAAGCTTCGCGGCCTCCCTCATTACGTAGCAAGTCATTGAGTGGAGTGTGTGTGCTAAGAATTTTTTTGTATGCTTTGGATGGAGCATAGTTTACTTCATACGTACCACTACTCACTTCAATTACGGTATTCTCTTCTTCCTGTGTAACAGGTAATCCGGAATCGGTAAGGATAACACCGTTCAGGGTCACATTCTCCATTTGAGCATGTGGCAGTTTTATCGTAGCTGTTGCATTGAACGGTATGGAGAAGCTGAAGAACAGATGACCTTGCTCGTCGAATCGCCATTCACTCTTGTACCGCCCCGCTGCTGTATCTACATGAGCTTTTACCCATTGGATTCTAAAATCAGGCAGAGGTGCCAATAATGCGTGACGGAATCCCGGCTTGTTCTCGACAGGGTTGATTCCTGCCATATTCCGATACATCCATTCCACAACTGCTCCATAAGCATAATGATTAAGGGAGTTCATGCCATCTTCGCTGATTTTCCCGTCCGGAAGAATAGAGTTCCAGCGCTCCCAGATCGTTGTCGCCCCCATATTGACCGCATACAGCCAGCTTGGATAATCATCATTAAGCAGCAGTGTGTATGCAATGTCGTTGCTTCCATGCTCTGACAGAACCCGGTTCAGATAGGGTGTTCCGACAAAGCCTGTTCGCAGATGGTTCTGGTCCTTGCGCAGACGCATGCGGATGTCTTCCTTAATCCGCGGAGTGTGTTTTTCAGGCACCAGATTCATAAACAAGGCTACCGCATATGCCGTCTGCGTATCCACAGCGAGACGTCCATTGCTAGTTAAGAATTCATCCTTAATCGCTGCTCTAACCTCTAGCGCCAGTTGCGCATAGGTCTCCGCGATGTCTCCATGTCCCAGAACTTTGGCTGCCTTCGCTACAATATCTGCTGAATAAGCGTAATACGCTGAAGCCACAAAATGATTATCTGTTCCGCCCATTGGAGAGTCAGGATTATCCCCATCGAGTGCGAGCCAGTCACCAAAATGGAAACCTACTGTCCATAATCGTTTGCCGCCTGATTCGTCATCTGTGCGCTTAATGAAGTCCACCCATGCCTTCATGCTGTCGAACTGTTGCTCAAGAATTCCCTTATCTCCAGAGTGCACGTAACTGTTCCATGGAATAATGGTGGCTGCATCGCCCCAGGCGCTAGATCCACCGCCTTGCACTCTTCCAACTGGAATAACCATAGGGACCATACCGTCACGATCTTCTTGCTCCATCCATAGATCATAGCCGTATTTATTGAAGAATGCGTAAGTATCCATGTTGAAATTAGCCGTACCTGAGAAGACCTGTGCATCACCTGTCCAGCCCATTCGTTCATCCCGTTGCGGACAATCTGTAGGTGTATCCAGGAAATTTCCTTTTTGACCCCATAGTGCATTCTCATATAGACGGTTGATTCCTGAATGGCTTGTCTCCAAATATCCGATGCGGTCCATATCCGAGTAAACAACACATCCTGTGAAATCGTCCAAGTCCAACTTACCAATCCAACCCTCTACTTTGATATATCTGAAGCCGTAGAACGTAAAGTAGGGTCGAATGATGGCCTCATTGCCATCTGATGTATACGTATATTCCGCCTTGGCTGATCTAAGATTCTCCCGATAGAAATTACCATCCTGAAGTACTTCGCCATATTGTAAATAAATGACTGATCCACGCGGTGCCTGAGTGCGAAATTGCAGCCAGCCTACCATGTTTTGTCCCATATCAATGACGGTCTCCCCAGCTGGAGTGATGAGGACCTCAATCGGTTTTATTGTTTCCTTGATCACAACGGGGAGACTCTTTCTAGCCATCAGACGCTCATAGCCGAGATAGGTTTCCTTTACAGGATATTCCTCAGAAACATCCAGAGTAGCATCATAGATTTCTCCATCATAGATGTTACTATCCAACACCTGGGAGCGGGTAGCGCGCCAGGACGTATCTGTTTTAAATAAGACTTCGGTACCATCTGTATAGGTAATAATGATTTCGGAGAGTAGTGCAAAATGGTCTCCATACAGTTCCCCTGTTGTATCCCCTTCAAAGCCAAAGCGACCTTTGTACCAACCGTTTCCGAGGCCTATATCAACCGTGTTTGTACCTAGCTGTAGCATATCTGTAATATCGTAGGTCTGATACTGCAACCACTTGTGATAGGCATTATAATGGGGAGCCAAATATTCATCTCCAACCTTGGAGCCATTAAGCATCATCTCGTAAACACCCAGACCACATACGTAGGCACGGGCTTTTACCACTGAACCCGCAATTTCGAAACTTCTTTTCAAGACAGGATGGACTGAACTGTCCAGTTCAGGGGTGATCCACTGAGCTGTCCACGCCTCTTCCTGCTTTGCGGTTTCAAACCAAGCTGTCTCACTGATGGCATCTTCACCACGTTCGTTCCATACCCGTACTCTCCAGTAATATCGGGTCCTTGGAGCTAACGTCAGAGACGGTATATATGCGAGTGAATCAATGTCCTCTTTTTTACCACTGTCAAAAACGATGTTAATGAAGGCTTCATCCAGCGCTATTTCTATTTGTGCAGCAATCTGTTTAGTTGCCGTAGTCTCCGTAACAACATAAGACAAGCTTGGATTTTCTATTGCGAATCCTAACGGATTGGATACATGATTTGTTTTTAAATTTGTGATTTTCATGACTTTACCCTCCATTATCGTTCAATACGTTCTCACAACTTTGTTCTGCATTATTGAGATTGGATTGACCTGTACCACTCGTTCACTTCGTCCGTCATTTGTTTCCCGCCGGATTTGAGCCATTTCTTAACAAAATCATCAAAAGCCTCTATAGGCTGCTCGCCATAAATAATAGAATTAAAGGTATCCAACTCCATCTTTTGCAGATAGGTGTTCCTTGATCGCATTATTTTCGTCGCCGGTCCTTGAAACAGGTTTCGTTGGTCTATTTTTTCCTGAGTCGCCTCAACAACGTCTGCCTGTGTAACCGGCAACTCATCCGGGTTGTTCGGGTCTACCCCCATACTGAAAAAGGCGGCTCGATCATAAGCATTCAGTTGTTTACCTTTACCTAGTTTTAGAATGACGTCTTTAAATCGTGAAGGATAGCTTGCATATTGGCTAAACAATGTATATTTGGAGGTATTTACTTTTCCTCCTGGAATTGTACTGCTCTCACTGTTAATAGATCCATCCTGTTTCAGAACATAGTCATACCCGTTTTGATAGGCGCTAAGAAAGAACGGATCATCGGTTACAGTTGCTTCATATAAATAGTTCTGGTATTTAAAAAAAGCCTGTAACGCTTCTTCAGAAATGTCTTTGCTAATAAGGAGAGCAGCACTGTAAGAATTGCCCGCCAGTCTCCCTGCTGTTCCATCAGGACCCGTTGGTATCGGATTAGGAATAAATTCTGCTTGAGAATCTCTAGCTATGAGCTGCTTCACCGGATAGTCAGCAAACCATCGTGGTCCTGCAACAATTCCGACCTTGCCGGCAATTACGTTTTCGTTAACTTGACTGAAATCTTGTAATGCAACGTTGTTTCCCATATATCCTTTGCTTTGCCATGATCTCAGTCTCAACAGTGCTTTTTTGATCTCCGGTTGAATGCTACCGTACATCAACTGCCCCTTTTCATCTTTTCCCCATATTTCAGGAAGGGCTCCATAAGCCCCGAATACCCATGAGATATCTCCTGTTGGGGAAGCCAGATACTGATCCTTGATGGCAAAATCAATGCCGTACGTATCTTTTATCCCATTCCCATCCGGATCGTCATAAGTAAAGGCTTTCATGATTTGTTCGAGTTCATCCAGATTACGCGGGGCTTCAAGTCCCAGTTTATCCAGCCAATCTTTACGGATCCATAGTACAGCTTGTGAAGCTTGTTCAGTAATAATGGGGATCGCCATTCTTTTACCATTTTCAATGAACGGTTGCCAGGCTTCAGGAACTTCTGCCATAGCCGCTTTCCAGGTGGGAGAGGCGTATTGATCAAAGGCTTCTCCCGCATCCAATACCTTTCCTGAAGTCAGGAACTGATTCGTCGTATCCATGACTTTAGATGAAAATACATCAGGAAGTGGGTCATCGGAAGACAACATTAATCTAAGCTTCATATCGTAATCCTCCACCGGAGCACTCCATTGTGTGCGAATATCCACCCCCAATGTCTTCTTGGCCCAACGTATATGTACGTTATCGGACGCCGTTTCGCTGTTTTTGTATACGGTGGTTGGTTCATCCATCTTCACGGTGGTTAGGACGACTTCATGTTTAACAGATTCCTGTTGAGGAGTTGTTTCATCACATGCCGTCAATAGAGCCAAACAAAGGACGGACAGAAGCAGGGATTTTTTCCTCCAGCTCATATTTAAAATTCTCCTTCATCTATTTCATCTTAATCATATCGTGACAACTATGGGATCGAAATAACGCTATTTCAACATTCCATAATTCTATCTTAACTTACGCTTCTATTACTCTTTGTTTCACTTGTGTTTCTCCTTTAGTCGCCCTACAATGAGATATATTTACATCATTGGCAGGGGGAATAACGGTGTGAAGCAGAAGTACAGAACATTCCTGAACATGGTGGCAATTACTTTGATTATGCTTGCAGCAGTATTAATCATGTACACTTTCTCTGTCCAGTCCAGCTTGGATACAGTCAAAAAAGATATTGAGGCCAACAATCTTAATCGGGTTCAATTTGTAGTAAATACACTCGACCAGAACATAGATCGGTTAAATATGCTTGCCATTACACTGGAAACGGATAATACGATTGCTCTCCTTCGATCCATCGACGTCATGAGTGCATTTGAACAGGTTCAGCTCATTCAGAATGTTGAGGCCAGAGTGAAACTTCAAAGTCTTTCCGAAGGATGGAGTAACAAAATATCCATCTACTCCATCCTCCTCAATCAATGGATTGTATCTTCGGAAAATCAGATGCGGTCTCCTGAGAATGATTCACCACAGTCAGGGTGGAAAATCGATCCTGTTTCAGGGGCATTTTATAAATACAAGACGAATTCCGAGCTAATTATGCGAATGGAGTTCCCTCGGGGCAATCTGGAGGAACTTGTAGAAAACTCACATCAGGGAGAGAATGAGGCCGTATTCTATCATCCGAATCAGGGATCCATTACTCGCAAAAACGCGAATCCCTTGACCTCCCTTATTTTAGACCAAGTCGTCACTAATCTTAAGCCTGCTTCCGGTACCGAGACAGTCTCCGTTAACGGTTCTGACTATATCGTCAACTATGTGTATTCGCAACAACTTGAATGGTATCTTATTGACTTTATGCCTCTGGATAAGGTGTTGCAACCCATTAAAACCAGCCAAATCTGGTTCTACTCCGCCTGTGTAATGCTATTTATGGCAGGGTTGACAATTATCATTGTTCTCTTTCGGAAAGTTCAGATTCCTATACTGGTTCTTCTGAAGGGAGTTCGACTGCTGAAGCATGCTGAATTCTCTTATCGGATTAAGAGGCAGAGCGGCAATGAATTTGATTATTTGTATGGACAGTTCAATGACATGGCCGAACAGATCGAAGACTTGATCGAGAAAGTATATAAAGAAAAAATCATAGCACGAGAAGCTGTGCTCAAGCAGTTGCAGGCTCAAATCAATCCGCATTTCCTTTATAATTGCCTGTTTTTCATCAATAACATGACGCGACTTGGCAACGAGGAAGCCGTTACGGCCATGACCCAGAATCTTGCGGAGTATTTCAGATATACGACCCGCCTGAATGAACCGATGACCCGTTTGGAAAAAGAACTGGGTATCGTCCGGAATTATCTTGAAATTCAATGTCTGCGTATGGAACGACTCTCCTATCATATTGACCTGCCCGATGATCTCAGTTCTATTCCAATTCCAAAGCTGCTTGTCCAGCCTCTGGTGGAAAACAGTATTATCCACGGAATTGAAATGAAGCGTGATTCAGGTTATATACAGGTTAAGGTAGAACGGACCGAACGAGGTATCCTTCTTACTGTTGAAGATGATGGAAAAGGGATGACACTTGACGAGATCAACTCCCTTATGGTTAGACTTGCCGAACCTCCTGTAGATACCATAGGTTGTGCCCTGTGGAACATCACTGAACGTCTGCGTATTCATGATCCTGTTCATTCAGGTATCCAATTGGATCAAAGTCCACTCGGCGGTATGCGGGTGAGAATTCACTGGTCCCTTCCCACAAATGATCGAGAACTTGAATAATAAAGTCTATACAAAATGCCTCATACATCACTTGAATTTTGATGTATGAGGCATTATTGATTTTTAATTGACAGAAAAGTGTCATGTTTGTTAGCATAGTCTGAGTTAAATCGAACAAGGAGGTTTTTCCAATAGAACCCCGGCAAAGGCTTGAAAACGAGCGCAGCGATCTAAAATTGAAGCGGCGCACAAGTATTATTGAAGCAGCTCAAATCGTTTTTTTTAATAAAGGTTTCGAACAAGCAACGATGCAGGAGATCGCCGCTGAGGCGAGCTTGGGCGTCGCTACCATATTCCGTTATTTCCCCAAAAAAGAACAGTTAATTGTTGCGGTCGCTTCCGAAATTGTTCAATCCGAGATCGAAGTGTTCGAGGGCATTTTATACGATCAAGGAACCTGTTATGACAAGCTGGAAAGAATCTTTGATACACTTATTTTCTTCCAACAGGCGGAACATCAACGGAACTCGAAATTAATTGAGGCATTCGAATGTTACGTCTCCATGTCGAAGCTTCCTCTGGATGATATGGAAATCTATCAGGCCAATTATAATAAACTGATTACCCTGTTTACCGAGCTTGCGGAACTTGGTGAACAGGACGGGTCCTTGCGGACGGATGGCAATACTCGTGAAACCATTAATACCATGATTAATGTGTTTGGAAACTTTTCCAAAAAGATGGCGATGTTGAACGGTATTGATGCATTCCAGACCCAAGTAAATGAAGTGCAGCAGTTCAATATCCTAAAAAAACTGTTCCTTGATCATTTGAGAGCCTGAACAAGAGGCTCCGACTTCAGGATAAAACTGATTGCCAGACTATGAGGACCACTGTGAGAGCATATGGAGCAGCCGCCTTCGATGATGTGTACATTGCGAACAGAGGTCTCTTCTAGAATCATGTTGCGTATCCACTCCGCAGTTTCCTCTTCCAGTGTCTGGGCAATAATAATCTGGTCGTGATCAATGCGATGGATATGGCTCAAAATATCCTGTAAAAGTTTCTTAACAATTCTCTCCTTGCTTCCCCTGTATTTCACTCCGGAAAGCACCTTTCCATGTCTAACATATAAAATGGGACGAATTCGAAGCATACTTCCTAGCATATGTTGAATGCTGCTAACCCTGCCTCCCTTGTGAAGATAATCGAGATTATCAACGAGCACATTTAACTGGATTTCATGCCGCGCTGTCTCAAGCCATTCGGCGATCGCAAGGGCACTTTTTCCTTCTGAAGCCATTTCCGCTGCTAAAAGTACATTCATGGCTGTCCCGGCGGATACATTCAGTGAATCTACAACCGTTACCCGCCCTGCGGGGAACTCTCTTGCCGCCACCATGGCGTTCTGATACGTCGATGATAGATGAGAGGACATACTGATAAACAGTATATCCTCTCCGTTCTCGATGACCGGACGGAACACTTGAATGAAATCTGCAGGCGGAGGTGCAGCTGTCTTCGGCAATTGGTCGTATATCTCAACCAAATTGTACATGTCTTTTGCATTGATTTCTTTTCGATCAACATAGGACGTGTCCTGAAAAACAATATATAAAGGTACAATTCCGATATTATATTGGTCCATCCAATCCTGTGGGACATCCGAGATACTATCTGCAAAAATGCGTACTTTCGACATGCTACGCCTCCCCCTAACCTGATTTCTCTTTACTCATCAAAGTTGAACTTTCCGATTCTTCATCTTTTTTCGATGAAATGGAGGTATCGATAGAATGAGTATCCTTCATCACGGATTCTCCCTCCACATCAATATTAGGAAGAATTCGATCCAGCCACTTCGGCAAATACCAGGCGCTTCGCCCTAACAGGGTCATCACCGCCGGGACAAGCGTCATCCGAACGATGAATGCATCTACCAAAATACCAAAGGCAAGTGCAAGTCCCATGGATTTGATCATGGCATCTCCGGCAAAGATAAAGCTCGCAAAGACGGCGATCATAATCAAACCTGCGGCACTTACAACAGGACCACTGTGAGTAATACCACTTCGTATTGATTTCACTGCATCTCCCGTATGGTTATAATCCTCTCTCATGCGGCTTACCAAAAATACTTCGTAGTCCATAGCAAGTCCGAAGAGAATACCTGTAACCAGAATTGGCAGGAAGCTCAGTACCGGCCCTGGTTCGGGAATGCCAAAGAAATTTGCCAGATAGCCATCTTGAATGACCAAAACGATGACGCCTAGGGTTGATCCAAGGGTGAACAGGAATCCAAGTACGGCTTTGATTGGAACCAGAATGGATCGAAAAACCAGCATGAGCAACACGAAGGCGAGACCTACAATCAATATTGCAAATTTCGGCAATGCTTCGTCAAGTTTCTCGGAGATATCAATATTGACTGCCGTTCCCCCGGTAACCATAATTTCGACATTATTATCTTTCATCACCTGTTCCGCTTCCGCACGAATAGTTTGGACCAATTCGGTCGTTTTGATATCATGAGGGCCTGTCTTCGGTAACACCGTAATGATTGCGGCCTTCCCGGAAGGACTCGGAATTAAAGGATTGACACTTGCCACATCAGGCAGATTTTTGATATATGAAGTTGCTTTGGCAATATCCGCTTGTGGATCTTCCGTTTTTGCTGTTCTAGCAACTACAACCAGTTGACCATTAAATCCTTCTCCAAAGCCTTCCGCAAGCAGGTCATACCCTCGACGTTCTGTTGTATCCGTGGATTTTAAACCGCTATCTGGTAGGCCGAGTTGCATATGCAAGAACGGGATAGTACAAACCGTCAATAAAACGATACACAGGATGGCAGTGAGCCAAGGTTTGCGTGTTACAATCTTGCCCCAACGATTCTCTGTTCCCTCTGCTTTTTTGGGACCAGACCATTTCCGCAGCCATTTGTTCTCCCGTGCCGGACTAATTCGATCTCCTGCAACTGCCAATACGGCAGGAACAAAAATGACAGCAATTAATACTGCTACGAATACACTTACAGCTGCCGCCAATCCCATCATGGTTATGAATGGAATCTGTACGACCGACAGACCAACCAGGGCGATAATAACGGTTATTCCTGCAAAGACAACGGAGCTACCTGCTGTTGCATTGGCTTGAGCAATGGCTGTATTTCGCTCAAATCCTGCTGCCAGTTGTTGACGATATCTGGACATGATGAACAGAGCATAGTCGATCCCTACAGCCAAGGCCAGCATAACAGCCAGTGTAATGGAGAATGAAGCCATAGAAACTACATTTGAGCCAATGACGATAATCATCATTCCTATACCGAGTCCTACAACTGCGGTTAGGATCGGTAATCCTGCTGCGAGAAACGATGTGAATGTGAAAGCAAGGATCATGAACGCAATCAGAACCCCGATGACTTCAGAAGTACCTCCTATCTCAAGCTCAGAAAAAGCTACACTCCCTGCAAGTTCCGTTTGAATTCCACGATCCTGCAGTCTCTCTACAACACCAAGAACATGTTCTTTGGAATTCTCTGTTACTTCATTGGCTGGCTGACTGTATGTAACATCAGCATAACCAATCTTCTTGTCTGCACTTAACGTACCGGCGTCATACGGACTGACGATAGATGTTACCGATGAATCCGATTGAACCACTTTTAATGCTTCTGTAATCCATTTTTTGTTCGATTCCGATTCCAGTGTTGCCTTTTCAGACTTGAACACTAACCTGATCTGTCCACCATCACCGGAGGATGGAAATTCTTCATTCAATATGATTCCAGCCTGTTCCGATTTGGTTCCCGGAATGGTCATCTCTCCTGTAAAGGACGTTCCCAAGCCAAGACCCAAGGCGGCCACAAGCAGTAAAAGCATCAATCCTCCTGCGATCACCATTTTCCTTTTTCTTACCGACCACTCACCGAGTCGAAATAATAATTTTGCCATATTCTTTTGACGTCTCCCTTCGTTGCTACAGATCTGGGCCATCTTGATGTTGGACAACCTCGTGACTTCATCATATCTAAAACTGAACAAGAAAAAACGTACATAAGGGCATGCCCTTGATGTACGTTTGGGAAGCACCAATGGGCGCTTTTAGTATTCGCTGACCATTGATATGGAAAATAATATATTAATATAAAATGTATTTACAAATGTAAGATGCCCCTTTCCACGGATACAGCGACAGCTTCCGAACGTGAATCTACGCCCAGTTTGTTATAGATATTGGTCAACTGTGCCTTAACGGTTCGTTCTGCCATTCCCATATCAAAAGCAATGTCTTTGCTGCGAAGGCCCCGGGCCACTGCCTGAAGAATGATTAATTCCTTCTCAGTCAACGATAGTGCGTTTTTCGGTTTCTCTTCTGCCGCGGGCTTGTGCCGATATGCAAATACTCTGGCGGTTATTTCAGGCTGCAGCAGTGTCTCCCCACGCAGAGCAGACTCCAGTGTGCGGAATAAATTCTCTCTGCTTGTATCCTTAAGTAGATATCCTTTGGCTCCCAATCGCAGCCCATTGATCATAAGTTCGTCCTCATTATATGTGGTCAAAATAATTACGGGAATCTGTATGTTTTTTTCGTTCATGATCTTCAAAGTATCCAGTCCACTCAATCCTCCGGGCATATTCAGATCCATCAGAATGACGTCTGGTTTCAGCGCTTCCATCTGTTCCAACGCTGCGTTTCCTTCCTCGGCTTCTCCGACAACATCGTAGTTGTCATCGGTCCCCAGGATTAATTTCATGCCTTCACGTACAACCCAATGATCATCTACAATCAGAACTTTATGCTTCATTATTTCCCCTCCCATACTATACAGGTACAGACAGCTCTATTGTAGTACCTTCATTGTTGCTCTCAATATGAATTTGCCCGCCTATAAGCCTAGCACGCTCATGAATACCGATCAGGCCGTAATGCCCTGTCTCTTTACCAATTTTTCCAATGTTAAAACCTCTTCCATTATCCTTAATAACCATGTGAAATTGTTGATGATTATCCCAAATGTTTACGGATACACTACTGGCCTGCGCATGACGTGCCACGTTGGTCAGTGTTTCACTCAACATATGCAATACATGCTCCATTTTAGCTCCGGACAGAACAGATTTTATGTTAAATTCCCAATTGACATCAACTCCTGTCGCTAATCTAAAGCGTTGCAGTTGATCATGAATCGCCTCGTTAAAGTTGACGGCAGGTGTAGCTCGGGTTCTTAGATCGTCAATCGCTTTTCTCGCATCGCCCAGTGTCTGTCTGGCCTGTCCCATGGATGACAGAACAATCTCATGAGCTCGGTCGATGTTCCCTCGGCTCAGATATGCGTCTATCGCTTCCAATTGCATAATTAGTCCGGCTTGCCCCTGAGCCAACGTATCATGCAGATCCCTTGCCATTCGTTGACGCTCGTTGGCCAGCGTCAGCTCTTCCACCTTCTGGTGGGTCAGTTCCAGATCACGCAGAAATGTCTGCGTACGAACCCTGGCATTAACCTGACGATAGTAAAGGAGCGCATACGCCATAACAACGACAATCATAAGCATAAGTAACGGGATGAACAATGCAAGATCCTGTACATTCTTGATCCACAAGGTGATCAGGCAAAAGAAAAGATACAGCACAAAAGCTACAAAAACCACCTTTTTGGTTTCAAAAAAAATAGCTACGCTTTGCCCTATTAATACAGGAATCAAGCCAATAAGTATGACGGGAAGCCCATCGGGCATGATGATCGAGCTCCCAAAAATAAGGCTTCCCTGGATCATTAGATACAGTGCTCTGGAACGGTTGATAATATCATTCACACGCCAGTATAGATACATGTGAATGACCATAATCATTATAAAAAACAAGGTGGGCACCAGGAGGGGAACAGACATAGTTTGTAACGCGACAGTGACGATGGTCACCAGTACGGTCCATATGATAATGGGAAGACGGGAGGACGTAATCTTGTCATAATCCTCATCCATACTTGATTGAAGGAAGCCGGGGTGGTTGGACATATGTTTCATGGAATCACCTCTCATCCAGTCATTATATTACGGATTGTCTATGGGTTATATGTACTTTAGTGCATGCCCTTTCGTACATCATTAGCTTGCTATGTAATAATAGTATAAGAAAATCGCCCATAAGTCATTCTTATGGACGATTCCACTTTGTCTACTGCTTTTTAGTTCATCTACTCTTTACTGGCGCACGGCTGCATTCAAGCCTGCAAGAAGCTGTGAGAGTAACTCTTCTGTAAGTGCTCCCCCCGTAAAAGGAATAAGAGCTCGCAGTGGCATATAACGCATGGATGCTTGAATCATCTCTGAAGAGACTGCATCTGAATGGGCATTTTCATCACCTTGTGGAGCAAATCCCTGCAATTGTCCCAGTACAGCCATGGTTTTCGGATTAGAGAGTAATTCTCCCAGGGCTGTGTTACGGTCGTAGACTGGAATGATTTCAGGTGAAGTCGATTCTACATGAACGGTCTTTTGCAGGATGATTTGACGAGATGAAGAACCGATCAGGAGATCATACTCACCACTCTCAACATGCCAATCCTTCAAGTCAATATTGTAATACGCAAAGCTTCGTTTATCTAAAGTAAAAGTAACAGTCTTCTCTTCATCCGGCTCAAGAGAAACCTTGGCGAAACCTTTCAGTTCTTTTTCAGGGCGGCTAACGGTTGTCTGCCGATCATGAACATATAGTTGTACCACTTCTTGACCATACCGTTGCCCTATGTTTTTCACGTTAACCGTAACAGTGATTATATCTGTATCCTTGAATTCCGTTTGGCTTGCGTTCAGCTGTGAATACTCAAATTGAGTATAGCTCAAACCATAACCGAAGGGGAATAAAGGTTCAATATCTTTGCCGTCATAATAGCGATAACCCACATAAATGCCTTCTCTATATTCGACCCGATCCCCATCACCAGGGAAGAACAGCGAAGATGGATTATGCTTTAAGGATTGCGGGAAAGTCTCTGCGAGCTTCCCACTGGGATTAACTTCTCCGAATAACAGATCAGCGATTGCTCCTCCTGCAGCCTGTCCACCCAGGTACGCTTCAAGTACAGCTTTTGCATTGTTAAGCCAAGGCATAACAATAGGTGAGCCATTGCTGAGCACAACCACCACGTTAGGCTGGACAGCAGCAACGGCTGTTATAAGTTCCTGCTGGTTCACCGGAATATCCAGATGTTCTCGATCATATCCCTCGGACTCATAGCGGTCTGGCAGACCAATGAACAACACGGCGACATCAGCTGCTCTTGCGGATTCAACTGCTTCGGCTACCAAAGTCGGAGCACTCTCATCAGAGTTGAGGTTGTAACCTGACTTATATGTTATTGTTGCGTCAGATCCAGCTAGCTGGACCATCTGTTCAAAGGCACTATCCAGCTTGGTTGGTTTGATATGGGAACTGCCCCCGCCTTGATATCTAACTTTGTCCGCTAACTCTCCGATGACAGCAATGTTGCCTTGTTTTTTTAGCGGGAGAATTTGATGTTCATTTTTTAATAGAACCATCGTTTCACTTGCTGCTTTTCTGGCAATCTGATGATGTTGTTCCTGGTCGTAAGTGGTATCGGGACGGCTGTTATCAACCGTTTTGAAAATGACAGCTAAAAGTCTCTCCACCGCACGGTCCAATTGCTCTTCAGTCAGCTCCCCGCGGTTTACCGCTTCTACAATCTGTTTTGGTCCTTCTCCGTTGGATGATGGCATCTCAAGCCCCAGACCTGCTGCAATACTTGGTGCAATTTCACTCACCGCAGACCAATCGGTGACAACAAAACCTTCATGACCCCATTCTTCCTTCAGGATAGTAGTGAGTAAGTACTCATGCTGGGAAGCATACGTTCCATTGACCTTATTATATGAAGACATAACCGTCCATGGCTGTGATTGTTTGACTGCTTTCTCGAATCCGGTCAAATAGATTTCTCTTAATGTCCGTTCATCCAAAATGGCATCTGTCGTCATGCGGCGATGCTCCTGGTTGTTTACTGCAAAGTGCTTCAGAGACGTTCCGACTCCCTGACTCTGAACACCTGTGATATGAGCAGCGGCCAGTTCTCCAGTCAGATAGGGGTCTTCGGAGAAATATTCGAAGTTGCGTCCGCAAAGTGGGGAACGCTTGATATTTGCCCCTGGGCCGAGCAGAATGGCTACATTTTCTGCCTGTGCTTCTTTTCCGATCGTCGCTCCTACAAGTTGAACAAGGTCACGGTTCCATGAACTGGCCAGGCCAACGGCTGAAGGAAAACAGGTTGAAGGAACACTATCGTTCAAACCCAGATGATCTGACTCGCCTGCTTGCTTACGCAATCCATGAGGACCATCTGTCATCATGATCGAAGGAATTCCTAACCTTTCTACAGCTTGTGTAGTCCAGAACGTACTTCCTGAGCATAGCTCGGCTTTTTCAGTCAAGGTTAATTGCTTTACCAGTTGTTTGATGTCACGATTCATCTTCTATACACTCCTTCATCTCCCGGCAGGGTCTCCTCATGAACAGCAGATCCTTGTATGTCCCACCGCGCGTTTAAGCTTTCATGTCTATACTACGGGAAAGAAAAAATGATTGAAATATCTCTTTCTTAATGTTGCATAACGCAATCTGAATGATAAGGATATCTAAAGATGAGTATCGTTATCTTAAGATCGGAGGTGATTGGAGTGCTCATCCATTGAAATGAGTCCACCTCCACTCTACAATAAGTGGTACAGTCAACTTTGTTGTGAGAGGGGGAAAAACTATGTACGATTTATTAATTGTGGATGACGAGAAATCAGTAGTTGATAGCCTGGCATTGACCATCCCCTGGGAAGAACACAGCATCCAGGAAGTACACAGAGCATATTCTGCCGCTGAAGCTTTGGACATTGCGTCCAAACACGCGATTGATATTATGATTACCGATATTCGTATGCCTGAGATGGATGGTCTTGAACTGATTTTGGAGATTAGAAAGTTTTCTCATAAAATACGTTGTATTATTTTATCGGGTCACGATGAATTTGAATATGCCCAAAAAGCAGTCCAGTATCAGGCAGCGAACTATCTTCTCAAGCCGATTGATACCGATGAATTGATTCATTCCGTAACGGCTGCGATACAAGATATCGAGCAAGAATGGGAAGAAATCAGCTCTTTTCAACAAATACAGCATGCCCTTCACGCCAATTTGCCATTGCTTCGGAACCAGCTTCTCAATGATCTTCTTCAGAACAAAGCCATGAGCGATCACATTCTTGCAGAGCGGCTGGGTATGCTGAATCTCCCGTTTAGATCGGCCGATCCATTCAAGATGATGGTCATTCGAATGGAGGAAGAATTCTCCGGCTATGATCTCCGATCTTTATCGCTGTTAGAGTACGCCGTCTCCAATATAACGGAAGAGGTATTTCAGAATCCTTTTAAATTATGGCACTGCATTACGGATCAGGGTTACCTTGTGTTCCTAATAAAAAATAATGACCGTAACGTACTCGACTCGGTAGATTCCTATGCGATCAGACTGCAAAATAATGTACAAAAGTTCCTGAAGGGCGCTGTATCGATATGTTTGAGTAAAGAGCATGCCTTTCCTGAATCCTTATCAGAGCTGTACATGGCTTCCGTGTCTGCCATCAACCGCAATGTTGGCGAAAACAAAAGTTATTTCATTACTTTAGACAAAAAAGACACCGAATCTCATGAACAACAAAATTTGATTAATCTGCACGAGCCCCCTTTGTTGCCCAATCTGCTGGAATCGGGGAACTTTGACGAGGCGGTCAGCAAAATTGCCAGAATATTATTTTTGAATGATGCCAGAAGAGAGCTTTCGCATGATCAATTATTTATGGTTCTGCTCTATCTGTCTTCTACGTTTTCCATATCCTTTAAGTCACAGGAAGCAACGGTTGAGGAGCTTCTTGGCGAAGAGTTTGATGTTCTAATCAGAAAGAAAAGCCAATTATCCAGCCAACGAATATATATATGGGCAGAGAAAATGATTGATCTGCGTAGGAAAAAGACCTCTCATCAATTGAAGAATGCCCATGAGCAAATTACTTCAAATGTCAGGACGTATATTCAGGAGTATCTTGCTGAGGGAATCTCACTGCAGATGATCGCAGAACATGTTGGCCTTCATCCAGTGTATCTTTCCAAGGTATATAAAACAGTTACCGGAGAAACCATAGGAGATTATTTGTATCATTTACGTATGAAGCGCGCTTCATATCTCCTGTTAAACACCGACTTGAAAATTGCAGATGTCAGCAAGGAGCTCGGATTTTTGGCTCCTCCGCATTTCATTAAAATCTTTAAAAAGCACTATGGTTGTACTCCACAGGAATTCCGCACCAGATAAACGTAATGACAGAGTACCCATCAGTATTGACGGTATCCTTAAATTACATAGAGAAGAGCCAGCTTATTGGCTGGCTCTAACAAGAGTCACATTACCCCTCTGACTTTTCAAACGAAAAACTTAGAAACTCAATGCTTTTATTCCCAGAATATGTTAAATACAAAGCATGCGTCCCCTTTAGTTCTATAAGCACACTACTTAATGTCCAAGTATCCGATGCATCGACTTTGATTGCAGCACGTTTTTTTCCCGGCTCATCCGAGATAATCAGTGTTCCACTTCCCTGGCCTCTTGTCTTTACAGTGAGTCTTGTTGTACCTTGAAAATTAAAATATTTATAACCGATAAGCGTTCTATTGCTAATATTAGTAATGAAGCGTTCATCAACCCGATGTGTAATGTGTGGTTTTATCTTTTTACTGCTTCCATTAGTCAAGTGAGGCATTCGTCCATCTGTCAAGTTACAGGCAATAACAGCTGGATACTCCCCTGATGCTTCCAATGGTCCTCCGTTCAGGGCACACGAAGTCATTTCAACCTGTGGAATGGAACCATCGTTCAGAATGTTGATTCGTTCTGCACATACCTGTCTGGAATTAGAACTCATATGTGTATGTCTGTGATAAAAAATATACCAGTTACCATCGATACATTCGATGCTTCCATGGTTATTTCCCGTGATTGCAAGTCGATCTCTAGGATTTCTGCCATTCATCCCAATGTCTCCATTGGAAATAATGACTCCACCATATTGAAAGTCCCTGTCGGGATAAATACTTGTAGCATAGCAGAGTTCATGATTTACAAAAGAAGAATAGATAAAGTAATATGTTGATCCAATCCTTCGTATAGAACTTGCCTCAAAAAAAGCATGTCCTTCAAAATCCGTATTTTTGGCTTCCATCTCACAAGGTATAATTCGTTTGGGCTCACTTTTAACAGTTAGCATATCTGCCTCAAGTTCTACCACATTGGCCCCCATGATGCCCTGCGCCTCTGATTTAATTTCATCCATGGTTCTATGGAGCATTCCTTGCATAACTTTATTATAAATGCCTTTTACCAGTTTGCTATTCGTCGGCTCTACTGGAAGCGCCCACCCGTAGTAAAGATAGATTTTTCCTTCGTCATTGATGACCGCCGGGTCAAATGGAATAAAGCGAAGCATGAGACTGCCATCCGGGTATTTAACATCTCCATAGTATTCATATTTTCCAGCAGGAGTATCGCAGACGGCGACAGAAATCGGCCCATTGAATCCTCCTTTACCCGAGTGCGCTGCTAAACAGTAGTACAAATAGTATCTTCCATCGTTTCCTTGCACCACATCTGGTGCGTATAAGTACTTTCGTTCTCCTCCACCCTTTACAACCTCTGTTGAATGCGGGTCCTGCGAGGCACTATAAATCGTTCCTTCGTATGTCCAATCCGTCAGGTCTTTCACATCGGCAGAATACACTACATAATCCAGTTCACAAAACGTAGTTCCTCCTTCTCTGTCATGGGAACCATACACATAGACCCTGTCATTAAAAACGTGGGGCTCTACATCCGGGATATATTCATTTAACGGTAAAAAAGGATTCATAACCCTCTCCATATGCTATCTCCTCCACAGGATCTCTATTTACAACGAAGCTTCTGATCCTTTTATTTAAACGTTGCTAAGAGCCTCTAACAATACTTGGCGAAAATTTTTCATATGTCGCCGATATCAGGCATCTTTTGTATGTATCTATTTTAAAGGAATAATCGTTATCCTTAAATAACTATAAAGAAAGACAAAATAACTATATCTAAACTTACTCTTGGATACCTTTAAGAAATGGCATGGCTGCGAACTAATTAATAAGTTAACGAAATTAGAATAAAACAGCGTCAGCCAGGAGGATATTTTATCTTCCATGGCTGACCTCTGAAGAAATATATATTTAAACTGACCAAACAGCAAACTATTTATTATCCGATTGATGTTCCATTAGGGACCTCAATATCTGGGGTTAATAGCACGACATCCCCCTTCTCAGGAATTCCACCTAGCACCAGTACCTCGGAGTTAAATCCGGCTATACGACGCGGAGGAAAGTTCACTACCCCGACGACTTGTTTCCCTACGATATCTTCGGCCACATATCTTTTAGTAATTTGTGCACTAGATTTTTTGATTCCGATCTCTGGTCCGAAATATATCTCAAGTTTAATTGCAGGTACTTTTGCCTCTGTAAAAAATGTAGCGTGTGTAATTGTTCCAACACGAATATCCAGTTTCAATAAATCATCAATAGTTGCCATGTAAACATTCTCCTCTTTTACTTTTAGATTTGACTGCCCAGTTCATTACTAACCAATTACTTTTGATCATTAGCAACGGTATAGCTCCATGATTTTGCCCGAAAATACCCCCCCATACCTAGTATAGTCATCATTCCACCTATGAACTGAAAGCCAGAAATGGATTCTCCCAAGAATGCATAGGCAAGAATTATAGCAAGAATAGGCTCTCCGATGATACCTACAGAGACCGTAGTCGCGCCCAAAGATTTCAACAGCAGATTAATAAGATATTGTCCAAAAATAGTAGGAATCAACGCAAGTAAAAAGAAGTAGATCCAATCTGAAGAGTTATATTCCATTAAAGAGGTATGGTTTAACAAATTGTAAACCAGCATCACGCAGCCCCCAAGGAAAAAAACAATAACACTGTAGATGTTTGCATCTATTTTATGACTCACCTTTTGTCCTGCCAGCATATATGCCGAAACCAGAAGCGTTCCTAATAAAGATAATCCATCTCCTATTAACGCTTCCCTTGATACTCCAATGTCTCCACACGCTATAATGATTGTTCCTGATAAAGCAGCGATCAAACAAAGAATTGTTACTACGGTAACCCTCTCTTTGAATAAGAAGTATGAACCAATCATGACAAATAAAGGCTGCAACGATAAAATGACCATGGAGCTTGCAACAGATGTATACACTAATGACTCCATCCAGGACAAGAAATATAACCCTAGAAACAAACCGGCCAAAAGAACGCTAGTCCAATCCTTCTTACCCATCTCCATGAGACGCAGTTTTTTCCAAGGAACAAAAGGAAGCATAAGGATCACCGATATAAACAATCTGTACATCCCGGCTACAGAAGTTGGCGTATCAGAGGACTTTATCATGATTGACGAGATCGATATGGACAATATACTGATGAAAAGTAAAATATACGGATGTGATAGTGATAGTGATTTATTTTTTTTCACATTGAATCCTCCAAGATGTTGTACCCCAGTCTGTGCACAGGATTGTGGTGATAAAACAAAGATTGGATATAATAATATCATCATTTTTATTTGTTTTGTGTAATAATATTGCTATATTATATATAAAAATCATCCATATCAGAAAGGACGACGTTGAATGTCAAAGCAGCTTCACGAGACCATCTTCTTCCCGGATGCTTCATTTCCATACATTATGTATACAGCTACTTCTTCAACAATGGTTCCTGAGGGACGAGGATTTAACGACTTACATTGGCACGAAGAACTTCAGATTACTCTGGTTACCCATGGAAAACTGATTATCAGAGTGAATGGTATGGACTATGAATTAGAAACAGGACAAGCGATTTTAATTAACAAAGGTGCCCTTCATGTTACGACACACCTGACACATAACGGTCAGTATGTGAGTTTTAATTTTCCAGAGAGGCTATTGGCGTTCTATGCAGACAGTGCGATGGAGAAAAATTATGTATTACCTTATACAAACTCTTCACTAGTATCGTTAACCTTCAAGGAAGATGTTGAATGGCAGAAGGATGTATTAGACATGCTTTGGGATTTAAAAAAAAGATTTGATGTGGAGAAAAAATGGGGTTGGGAGTATGAGGTTTCGATCCAAACGGTACAATTATGGCTAATCATCATATCACATATTTCACTGGCTTCTGAGGAAGCACCGAAATACGTAAAGCTGCAACAAGAACGGCTTCAATTAATGCTTAGTTTCATTCATCAGCATTACTCCGCTAATATAACGCTGCAAGAAATTGCAGATGTGGTCCACTTGAGTGTTTCGGAGTGCAATCGGAGCTTCAAGAAAACCATTCATTTGACACCTTATGACTACTTAATTAAATACCGGATCAAGAAAGGCATGGAGTTATTAATTTCTACAGATTATACAGTTACCGAGATAGCTGAGAGAGTCGGTTTTAACCATGTAAACAACTTCATCCAGTCTTTTAAAAAACTTTATAACCGGACACCTAAAGATTATCGTAAATTCAGAAATGAGACTACTTTATAAGGAAAACGGACCGCTAAATTAGCTGCTGTATTGGGACTACGCAAAGTTTTCGCCATAATTATTATAAGTTTTCGTCGTAATCACGATGAACAAATTATAGTATGTGTTTATTCGTGATAGGTGTTTACTCCATCGTAACCCAAAAAATTGTAACAAGCCCAATAAAGTTAGCATATGATTAGTAACCACGATAATATCTGCATCATAACGTTAAAAAACACCATTCACTTTTCTTAGGCGAATTGCAGTATTTCGTTTATAGGAACCTGATAGAAATGTATCTAAGTGATAATCTTTGAATGTACTGTGTTCGCAAAGATGTTTTCTAACTTTTGTATGCGCATCACTAGCATTAGTTTTGGTGGTGGAACTGGTTCAATTTCGCTTAAAAAAATCAACAAATTGCTTCTGAGTAATCATATTCTCATCGTCTCCTCAACAGTTTAATTATCTCTTCGGGAAAGCAATGGTTTGGTTACCAAACTAATACTATGTACGACCTTTTTCAACCTTATTGTTCCAACAACAACTATATCATACGTTAGGATGCACTAGGGGCAATTCCTTTGATATAATAAACTTACAAATTTAACGTGAGATAGAGCCTGAGAGAATATTATTTCATTTTCTTGAATATATTGTCGAAGTTATTTAACTCTGAGTTCTTAAAGAGAGGGTGCTTCATGAACCAGTGTATCTACTACAAGTACTATAGTGAGAAACTTAAGTATTCGAATCAAGAACATGTCATTCCAGCAGGTTTGGGAGGGATTAAGAAATTACCGTGTGGATTTGTTTCAAATGAAGCAAATAATCACTTTTCTTCATTTGAATTACGTGCACTCAGAAATTCTTTACTCTCAATAAATAGAAATAATTTCGGACCAGGAAAACGAGGATCATTAAATGTATTGAAAGTGAGAAATCCAGTTGTACATATTTTTACCGCTATCTCTCCTGAGAAAGAACTAGATACTCTTTTAGTTCCATATAGGTTAGGATTTATGTTCAGTGGAGTTGTTCGGATTTTACCACAAATATTTATAAAATTTGATGAAGCATGGAATATGAAGCGCCCTTTGTATATTTCTGATAACCTCTCAAAACAACCTGAAGGTACATTAAGAAAGTTCCATTCTTCTTTAAATACTTTTATAAGAAGCTCAGATCGAAAGTATATTTTTATAAATCCTCCATCTTCAACTTCATGTAATTTTGTAAGTATTGCTTATCACGAAAATAGATTTTATGTATGCTCCTCAATAAAGAATTTTAATATGGATAACTTTTGTAAGCTAATAACTCTGAGAGCTTTACCAAATATAAATCCATTTCTCCTTAGTTCAGTTTCAAAATATCAATACAACTATATGATTGATGACGTCAAAGACGTATCTTTTCCCTTGATTTATATAAAATCAGCGTTCAACGCCCTTAGCCTTTTTAAAGGCCAAGCTTTCATACTTGAAGACATTTTTGATCCGATTCGAAGCAGTATTTGCAACGCGGGAGATTTAGCTTCATATTGGGTTAATTGCAAAATGCCATTATGGCTTGTGAATTGGGTTAAAAGTAATGTTCCACCTAAAGCACATTTCATAGTCATTGACGGTTATGATGGAGTAATTGATGCATATGTCAGCTTCTTTAGAGAACCACTTAACTCAACTATTCGTATAACATCAAATTACTCAGGTGAGGCCTTTAGAATCGGACTAATATGTGATTGGGAGTCTAGAAAAGAAGAAATTATTATAAACATTGATTGAAAATTTTACTCAAATTACTTAGCCTATGCTGCGTTTATCTTGAGTTATAAGTAGTTCTAGGATGAAGAGGCTGCTGTACGACATGAACCTTAAGCCTACCTAGACTTGCCGGCGGTGTAACCATGTTCTTGTCCAATTCGGTTGTGTCGCTCCAAACCAGTACAATCTACTGATAACGCAGGTGAAATATAAAAACGTATGGTATTGTAGATTATGCTAACAAGAGTTATGCAAAATTAAAAAAGAATCGCCATGGTACTTAAACTGTACCTCTCACGGATCACGGTGTGCAGCAGCCAATCGCATACGATCTGCTGCTTTTTATGTTGGAATGAGCTAACGTTTACCGGTAGCTCATTCCCATTCCTTCCAAAAGACCCATGCTCCATTTTTAAGCGAAAAGAGTGATTTACACTGCTTACATCTCAGAATTGAACCAGAAGGATATTTTGGATTATCGATATACAGTTTGGGAACACATTTCTCGTACCCACATTTTGGGCATATCTGTCTCATACTTTTCTTTGTTTTCAATTTCTTACCTCAATTTATTATTATATTTTCTTTATTTTAACATCCTCCTTTAAACTAAAGTGCTCTTTTCAAGCAACATGATTCCTATCATAAACCTGTTTAGATAACATTCTAATCTGGAATGACCCGATGTTCTTGTCCCGCAACATTACACCAAGTTTTCTTTGTGCCAGTTGTTTCATACTAATTTTAATTTTATTACAATGGTTTTACGTGGCATATGCACAAAATTAGGACATCCATATAAATCGGTAATCGCACTATGTTCTTGTCTATCCCGGCAATCGATATAAGTTCATGTCCTTGGCTCGGAGTATAGATTGTTATAGATAAAATAAAAAGCCGTTAAATTAGCGGCTTCAATGGGAATATGTTCTTGCCCCTGGAATTTTTTTCTCTTGGCGGGTATTTGGAACTAAGTGGTGTTAAACAAGAAGACCTTAAGCGTTTCTTTCTCATAATGACCTTACTTCAATAGCTAGTACGATGCTCTACCAGAAGATACCACACATTATTTATTGCTCTTTAAAGTAATCTCCAATATGTTCCGATACTCTATAAGCATTTGATTAAGTGCTTTCCCCGTATTCAGATGTTTTACTACTTGATTTTTGAGATACTGAGAACTTAACTCAAGCGCTGGATAATCTTCGCTTAGAGAGCAAAGCTTATTTTTAAAGTCACTTTCATTCCGCTGCACATGAACAATAAACTGATCCCTTTCGTGCTCATTTTTAAATAAAAGAATGACTTTAAAAAAACTTTTACGTGAAATCCCTTCTTTATCGTTATTCTCAATGTAAAAAAAATCGCTCAGTTTATGAGTCGTACTACCTTCAATGAAATATCCAAAGTCATAATCCTCTAAAAACTGAGCCCTACTCTTTTCAGGAATAACCGTTGGGTATCGACCACTATCAAGAACAACGATTTGTCCCCTAAATTGTTGAATACCTTGATATTGAATATCAAACTCTCGATACAAGGTTTCTGGGTCGTTCATCGCATAGGCGTAAAAATCAGGGTATTGCTCAAGTCCAGCATTCTCGTCCTCATAAAGTACAATTTTAAATTCAGGCTTATAGATGTTGGAGTAAATATAACCCTCTGAACATTCATCTAATACCCATTCTTCTTTGTGTTCAAGCCGCTTAATAATTTGTTCTAAAGGAGAGTTCATCAACATAAACCTTTTCTTCCAAAGATACTCAATATAGTTTATGTCTGCGACTTTATCTATATCAGTATTTGTATCCCCTATCCTTGTATAAATGTGACCCGAACGAACCTTTCTTCCGTAGCTTGTAAAATCCTCAATCAGGAAGTAAGGGGTAGTTGTGCTATTTTTTATAATAATAACATCTATTTCTTCTTGCATAATCATTAAAGATTGCATTTTAATACTAGGACGAATTCCAGCGGAGAATTTTTTGTGTTTTAAGAAATCTATCATTTGTTGCTGATTTCTTCGATTTTCATCATCTTTAACTCCCACAATTTCGAACGTTTGGTCTCTAATTCCAAAGATAATATAAGAATCTCGGTCAACTAAGTTATTAGCCATACAAATTATATCGTGTAATAGGTTAGCTGCATTAATGTGATACTTCTCTTTGAAATCCCAATATTCTCCTTCACGTTTAGTTTGAATTAACATTAGAATTTCTTCCCTTAAGTCAAGACTATTCATTTGATTTTCCTTTCAACTTTTCTATATGAGTGCAATGTTAAAAATAATTCAGTATTTTAAATTCGAAATAACTTTTGAGCAAGACTAACAAATTGAAAGAAAAACATAGCATACAACTGCAATTGATTATTTTAAACATAAGCTTGAACATCTTAGTGCTCCAGTTTCCATAATAAATATTCACATTTCTCATTTAGTGGATTCGACATATCTTTCTTTCACCCTCTTTATTTTTATCGGTTATTAACCACTTTTCTAGTATGGACATGGTCCTGAACAACAATGTAGGTAATTTGAGGTTAAGTTTGGAGTTTTTCTATGGAATCCATTGCTACTAATGGATAATACCGAATTGAAAACTGTAAAGTGACAAAATGATGAACAAAAAAGATTTTATGTATCACGAGATAGCTCTGTTGAGCCATCTTCTAATTCGAACGGCTCCCGTATACTTAAAAAGTATTTTATTCAGTTAAGAATGGAGTTAGATGATGAGGACGATGCCAGCAGAACATTCAAGCTCTTCTACACCTGAAGTGAAAAGAAAAACATCATCAGGAGTTCGTCAGTCCGTGTATCAATCCGTATGGAGGTGGCATTTTTACGCTGGTATTATTTTTGCGCCTTTTTTAATAATTTTAGCTTTTAGCGGCGCGGTCTATTTATTCAAACCTCAGATTGAAGGCCAACTTTACAAAGATATGTTGACAGTGCGCGAAGTTGGGACAACCCCGATGGCACCAGAGAATATTGTTGGAAAAGTAATCAAGGGTTATCTAGGTACGGTGGTATCTTCAATCACACTGGAAAGCAATAGAGAGACAACCTATAAGCTTTCCGTCACTAGCACCGGGATTTCCAAGACGATGTATGTGGACCCTTACACGGGTCATGTGCGCGGAGCGATGGATAGCAGCAAGACGTTCTCTGCCTTTTTCAAAAAGATGCACAGTGAACTTGTAATCGGAGGGACTTTCGCGAACCGACTTGTAGAACTTGCTGCATGCTGGGCCATCATTCTGATTTTAACGGGACTATTCCTGTGGTGGCCAAGAAATAAAGCAGGCATTTGGGGAACGATTTTGCCACGGCTCAGCAAACCGGGAAGTCGGCTTTTTTGGCGTGATTTGCATGCTGTTCCTGCCTTCTGGTTATCTCTGTTGATTCTGGTCATTATCTTAAGTGGACTTCCCTGGTCAGGTGTCCTCGGGGGGCAGATTGACAAATTAGCCAATTCAACGAATACAAATACCCCTCCATTCGCCTACAGTTTTGGAGAAAAACCGGAATCCGTTACAGTAGCGAAAGATATTGCCGAGGATCTGCCTTGGGCAGCTGAAAATGTTGCCGTTCCTGTTTCAATGGCTGGAGGATATGTTCCACTCGGTCTTAACGACATAGCCCGTATCGCGGATGATCAGCAAGTTATCAAGCCCTATACAATTACCAATCCTTCCGGAGCAACGGGTGTGTTCACCGTATCTACTGCTCACTCCAAGCCAGGTCATAACGCTACACTGCATATTGACCAATACAGTGGCGCGGTCCTGACCGATGTTCGCTTTGCAGATTATGGAATTATGGCCAAGCTGATTTCGTATGGCATCGCCTTTCATGAAGGCAAATTATTCGGTCTTGCCAATCAACTACTGGGTCTGATCGCTTGTCTCGGCTTAATACTCATATCCATTAGCTCTTATGTCATGTGGCGAAAGCGAAAGCCCACGGGTAAGCTCGGAGCGCCGTCCAAACCCAAAAAAACCAAAATAACAATAGGTGTATTGATAATCATGCTGATATGCGGTGCTGTCATGCCCCTTGTAGGCTTGTCCATTCTAATCGTTCTTGTTCTTGATCTATTCATTCTCCGCAGAATCAAATCGCTCAAGCACTGGTTCTCGATTTAATAGCTAAAGGAGTTATATATGAACATAAAAATGCATCGAATGTACACATGGACATGGCCTATACTGCTTATTGTGTTGCTGTGTGGATGTACTGCCAAGGTTACAGAAACCGATGAGAGCGGCCTCCCGCCTCATATAAGTGTGAATCTTCAATTGCCGGAGACACTCGCAGTAGGAAGCTCTAACGTTTTTTCGGTAAAAGTGTCCAAAAGTAATGTGCCGCTGGAGCATGCGGAGACAGCTGAATTTGTAATATGGCCAGAGAACAATGAGGATTCTGCGGTAACGATCAAGGCTGATGAATCCTCCCCCGGCTCGTATTCCGTCTCTTATGTCATTGAAAAAGAAGGGTTATATGTTGTGCGATCAAGAATCCAATTCGCCGATGCTCAGGTTATGCCAACCAAACGTTTTGCTATTGGAGATCAGGCCATAGAGCGTCTTGCACAGCTTGAGAGCGATCAGCACACGAATGTGCCTGCTCCAGCAGCCGGACATCATTAAACAGACAATCCCTCCTATACACCCCTATTTCAACTTTTAAATAATCCTGGGCACCCTTACGACAAATCTATTCCATATAAAAAAAAGAAGTCGCTATATTAGCGACTTCTTAACCTGCTCAAGCTTCACTCTGCTCATCTAATCTCGTTATCTAAAAAAAGAATCTTGCTAAAGCTTCATCCTTTGTAGACGCAGAGAATTCAATACAACTGATACGGAGCTGAAGGCCATTGCTGCACCAGCAAGCCAAGGCGCCAAGAAACCCAGGGCTGCAATCGGAATGCCAATGACATTATACGCAAGCGCCCAGAAAAGGTTTTGCTTGATATTGCGCATCGTTCTTTGGCTAAGCTCAATGGCATCCGCGACACCGCTCAGATCACCACGCATTAGCGTGACATCTGCCGTTTCCACCGCCACATCCGTTCCGGTGCCAATGGCCATGCCGATATCGGCTACAGCCAGAGCCGGGGCATCATTAATCCCATCCCCCACCATCGCAACCTTCCGACCACCTTCCTGAAGACGCTGTATTTCCGTTGCTTTGCCCTCTGGAAGCACTTCAGCCAGTACGGTCACGATACCAGCCTGTGCAGCCACCGATCGTGCTGTACGCTCATTGTCTCCTGTTATCATGATGACATCGATACCCATGGCTTGAAGCTTTTGAATGGCTTGTTTTGACGTGTCTTTGATCGTATCTGCAACCGCAATCATGCCAGCACACTGTCCATCTACAGCTACGAGCATCGTGGTCTTGCCCTGTTTTTCCAGCTCAGACATTTGAGTGAGCGCTTCTGGCGGAACGGCCACATGTTGATCGGAGAGAAGACGTCGTGTACCAATGAGAACGTCCTGGCCCATTACAGTAGCTTGCACTCCGTAACCTGGCATGTTCTTAAAGTGCTCTGACTTCGGAAAGAGATTTATTCCCGCTGCTTTGATCCCTTCCATAATCGCTTCAGCCAGTGGATGTTCAGAGCTTTGCTCCACCGCACCTACCCGGTTCAGAAGCGCTGTTCTTGTCCAGTTCGCAGCAGTTTTAACGTCTGTCAGAATCGGCTTGCCGTTTGTCACCGTTCCTGTTTTGTCCAGTACGACCGTTTGAATGTGCTGTGCAGATTCCAAATATTCTCCGCCTTTGAACAAAATGCCGTACTCGGCTGCACGCCCGGAACCCGCCATAATGGAGGTTGGAGTGGCTAGCCCGAGAGCGCAAGGACAGGCGATGACCAACACCGCAATCGCCTTCTCCAGAGCACCACCGAAGTCATAAGGACTGATCAACAGGTACCAGAACAAAAACGTGATGGCTGCAAGGCTGACTACAATGGGGACAAAAATTCCTGAAATTACATCGGCAATCCGCTGTATGGGGGCCTTGGAGCCTTGCGCCTGTTCCACAATTTTAATAATTTGCGACAGTGCGCTGTCTGCGCCCACACGTGTTGCCCGCAAACGAAGCATACCGTTTTTGTTCAGTGTAGCTCCTGTGACGGAGTCACCCGGTTTCTTGTCCACGGGAAGGCTTTCGCCACTCAACATGGATTCATCAACGGATGAGAATCCTTCTTCCACTACACCGTCTACTGGTATGTTTTCGCCAGGCTTCACGATAACAAGATCGTTCATCAAGACGTATTCAGGCACGAGACTGATTTCCTGACCATCCCGAATCACTCTTGCACTACGCGGAGCCATCTCCATTAGGCTTTTGATTGACTGAGTGGAGCGTCCCTTGGCTAAAGCTTCCAACCATTTGCCGAGCAGAATCAGAGTGATCAGTACAGCACTGGTTTCAAAATAAAAATCAACCGGAGCTTGTGAAGCAGCATTCGCAGTATTCGTTACAATTGCACTACCTCCATGATTGTGACCGGATAATCCGCCCGTGCTGGTTAATGAAGTCAAGTAGAGACTATAGAAATAAGCCATACTCGTTCCCAGAGCAACCAGTACATCCATGTTGGCACTTCGGTTTTTCAATGCCTTATATGCACCGATGTAAAACTGGCGACCCAGGAAGAATTGCACAGGAGTAGCGAGTATCCATTGAAACAATGGATTCATAAATACATCAGGTACCCAGATCCAGGAAGTAAATGAAAAGTGACCTACCATCGCCCATAATAACGGGAGAGAAAGAATAGCCGACAGAATCCAGTTCCATTTTTTTTGCTGTAATTCCTGTTCTCGTAGGGAGACGGTCTCTTCTTCCGTTTCTTTTAACTGGGCAGTGAAACCCAATTGTCTGATCTTGTGGATGAGATCCGAGCCCTTCAACGTTCCTGAAATGTATTCGACATGACCCGTTTCCAGTGCCAGATTCACATTGGCACGAGACACACCAGGCAACTTGGAGAGGCCTTTCTCAATTCGCGCTGAACATGCTGCGCATGTCATACCTGTAATATTCAAGTCAACAGATTCCGTGACGGTCTGGAAGCCAAGAGCCTCCACTTTGTTCTTAAAATCATGTATACCGATATTGGCGGGATGATAGGATATTGTCGCCTTCTCCATTGCGAGATTGACGTTAGCCTGTTGTACGCCCTCCATACGAGATAATCCCTTTTCAATACGATCTGAACAGGCTGCACAGGTCATCCCTTTAATATGAAGGGTTGTTTGCCACAGTGCAGGATGATCATCTGTATTGGTTGATGGCTGTGTTGAATTTGAGGTGGATAGCTTGTCCATATTTCCGGTCTCCTTTTTTGAATATGTTTGCTCCATCCGTTCGTCTAGAACCATCATACTTGAATAAGAACACACACAGGATGACTCATAAGAGCTATCTCCAGGCAGTTATAGTTTACAAATGAAAATAATATATGAACTTTTTCACCAAACCATAGCAGTTTGGTTCCAAATTCATGTCTTTGTAACAATATCCATCCTAATATAGCTAGAACGAGCCATGTTCGCTTTCTCCTCCAATGTTCATACTGGATAGGAAAGAAGGTGAACGATGAATCATGCCTCCAACTCTGGAAATTCAGCATGGTACGGCCGGTTATGGCACTTCCCCCGTTCTTCACAAGCTAGACTTTCAAGGCTATCACGGGGAGATGGTTGCGATTACAGGTGCGAATGGCGCGGGAAAAACAACGCTGTTTAAAGTCATCCTCGGTCTGATCCCCATGAGGGAAGGCTCCATGAACATTGGCGGACGACGGATGGAACACAAAAAAGATTTTAAATGGGCGCAGAAAAAAATCGGATTTGTGCCTCAGGGCGTACAGAAAGGAAATCTGCCCATCACGGTTTTTGAGTATGTAATGCTTGGCAACTGGGGAACGTCATTTGCTTATTGGAAGCGTCCTTCCATAACAGATAAACAAAAAGCGACTGAATGGCTTGAGCATGTCGGATTAACGGAACTGGCCAATCAAGACTGCAAGGATTTATCTGGAGGACAGCAACAACGGATGAATATAGCACGTGCTTTAATACGCGAGCCTGACATCTTGCTTTTGGACGAGCCAAGCACTCATTTGGATACGTTCTCAAGAGATTTGCTGTATAGACTTATCGATGAATACAGGCAACGGGCACCTCAACTGCTCACACTCATGATCACTCATCAACTGGAAGAAACGGAACATTTGCATGACCGCATTTGTCTTATGAAGGACGGGACGCTAACGGATGTTGGTGGTACTGCATGACGTTAATCGACTACATACATATTCCATTGTTCCAGCGGGCATTGATCGCCTGTATGATCGGGGGTAGCTGTTTGTCCCTCGTGGGTATTGTCGTGATTCAGTTCCAACTGACGGTTGTCCGTTTTGCTCTGATGCATTTGGCTCTTCTCGGAGGCGCATTCGGATTGCTCATCGGCATGAAGCCTATGCCTGGAGCCATGCTGGCTATTCTTGCCGGCTCGTTGTTATTCGGTCCGTTATCTGCCAAGGTTAAGCTTGAACCCGCCATAACCGGAGCATTCCTCATGACAGGTTCGCTTGCTGCGGCTTTAATGCTGTTCCATATGGGGGGAATCCCTGCGATGGATGTATTTGGTCTGTTTGCAGGCAGTATTTTGACGCTCACTTCTTTGGATATCTGGTTGCTAGGTGGAATCAGCTTGATTATCGTGTCTCTGTTCGTGGTCTGCCACAGAGAAATTCAATTAGTGCTTCATCATGCAGAACATGCGGAATGGTTAGGTATTCCCGCCGCCAGAATCCGCAATGTGCTGCTGTTTCTGACTGGAATCTCGATTGGAATTGCGATGAAGCTTGTGGGAGCTTTGCTGATTGACGCACTATTGCTACTACCTGCCATGGCAGCTACAAGAGTAAGCAGAACGTATAAGCAATTACTCTTGTTGTCATCTCTTTTTGGCACATTGACTGCTGTTGGAGGTTATATCACTTCACTCATCTTTAACTTGCCAACGGGCGCTTCCATAACCATGGTGGGTGTCATCATCTTAAGTCTTTGTTATACGGTTACTCGAAAATAATGATATGTGGAGGTCTAATTCTGATGAAAAATAACAAAACCATACTAAAAAAATTCTCCCCCCTGCTGGTGCTTGTCATGGGTACCATTCTCTTCACCGGGTGTACAGGAAATGCATCCAGTACAGTAACCGAAAATGCTCAGGACACAGAACCAAAGCAAGCTGAAACGGTCACTCCAAAGATTGTTGCATCCACAAGCTGGACAGCATTACTGGCTAAAACAGCTGGTGCAGACAGCATCTCGACCCTTGCTCCCGTGGACATGAAACATCCCAATGAGTATGATTTTAAACCCACCGATATTGAAAAAATAAATGATGCGTCAACGGTTATTTACTCTGAATATGAACCGTTTATGAAACAAATATTGGAGGCAGCTGACGTGCCTGAGGAAGCTAGGCTTATCGTGATGACAGAGAATACACCGGACATGCTTCGCGAACAGATTACTACCATTGCGGAGAGTTTGGGAACAACGGATACTGCACAGCAGGCTTTGAAGGAAATTGACAGCACATTTGAAGCAGTCAATGCTGAAACGTCCAAGCTGGACACCGAATCCAAACGAGTGGTTGCTCAGGCTTACATGGTACCTGTAGCCAAAGCTCTCGGATACGAGGTCGTAGGCGAGTTCGGTCCGACTGAAGTGACACCGACACAAGCAGCAGAGCTTGCCGCTATGAAGCCTGCTCTGATTATCGATAATTTCCACTTTCCTCAAGGAGCGGAAATTGCAAATATCGCGGATCGTCCAGTTGTAGAGCTTCGCAACTATCCCGAAACCGCCGAACAAACACTAGTTCAGCTTATTCAGGATAATGCCAAAAAGCTGGGATTAACACTTGCTGATTAAAACTTAGAATATGATAAATATAAAGAGTCCGCCCTTGAATTTGAAAAGGTGCGGATTTTTTTTGTATCCATGTTCAATGTGTTATTTTTATTAACATGAATTTGCATTATAATGTCTAATATTTACATTATATAGATAATAAATGAATATAGAGTTATATAATATGACATAAAATGGTTGACTGACCCCGGATATCGTGCTACATTTTCACAAATACGTGTTACTAAATTACGTAACCAACATCATTTTCAATCTCATCCGAAGTTCATTACTAAGTTTAAAGGGAGTTGTCGACTATGCATTTGACTGTTCAGGAACGCGAAAAATTAATGATGTATCTTGCCGCAGACATGGCTGAAAAAAGATTATTACGCGGCGTTAAACTGAATTATCCCGAAGCTATTGCTTATATTACCGGGTTTGTCATTGAAGGCGCTCGTGATGGCAAAAGCGTTAGTGAACTTATGGAGGAAGCTCGTCATCTCCTGACCACTGAACAAGTAATGGAAGGTGTAGCTGAACTCCTTAGTGAAGTACAGGTGGAAGCCACGTTTACAGACGGTACAAAACTGGTCAGTGTACATGATCCTATTCCACGTCCTATAGGTGGGATGACTCCAGGCGAGTATGAATTTGCTGATGATCCCATTGTGCTGTTACCTGATCGCAAACGAATAAGCCGTTTAGTTACCAATACAGGCAGTCGACCTGTTCAAGTTGGATCTCATTTTCATTTCTGCGAAGCCAATCCTGCCCTTTCCTTCAATAGAGAAGGAACAAAAGGATATCGCCTGGATATCCCTTCTGGTCTATCCGTCCGAATTGAACCTGGAGAAACAACGGAAGTTGAATTAGTGGAGATTGGTGGTTTGAAAGAAATACATGGATTTGCTGGTTTGACCAACGGGAGGGTTGAATGATGAAGACAATCGATCGTGCAACTTACTCAAGCATGTATGGACCGACGACAGGCGACCGCATTCGTTTGGCAGATACTTCGCTCAAAATCGAAATTGAAAAAGATTTCACGGTTTATGGGGATGAATGCGTTTTTGGTGGAGGTAAAACCGTTAGAGATGGTATGGGTCAGCATCCACTCGCCACGCGAGAAGAAGGCGTTATGGATACTGTCATTACCAATGTTGTCATTATTGATAGTTGGGGTATCGTAAAGGCTGATATTGGTATTAAAGATGGTTTAATCAGCGGGATCGGAAAATCAGGAAATCCGTTGGTCATGGATGGTGTCACTCCGAATATGTACATAGGTGTAGGCACAGAGGTTATTTCTGGAGAAAATTTGATTGTTACTGCTGGTGGTGTGGACAGTCATGTTCATTTCATTTCCCCTCAACAAATCGAGATCGCGCTGCAAAGTGGCGTTACCACCATGATTGGAGGAGGCTCCGGCCCGGCTACAGGTACTCTTGCCACAAACTGCACATCAGGTGTCTGGCATATCGAACGAATGCTCCAAGCAACAGATTCTTTGCCTATGAACTTTGTGATGTTAGGACGTGGCAACAGTTCGAGGCCGGAGGCTTTGAACGAGCAAGTTCTGGCTGGTGTAGGCGGACTTAAAATACATGAGGACTGGGGAAGCACCCCTTATGTAATCGACAAGTGTTTAAATGTTGCAGAGCAATATGATATTCAGGTGAATATTCATACAGATACATTGAACGAAGCGGGCTACGTTGAGGACAGTCTCCGGGCTTTCAATGGTCGAGCTATTCACACCTACCATACGGAAGGTGCCGGCGGAGGTCATGCCCCAGATCTATTGCGTGTAGCATCCATGCCCAACGTTTTACCTTCTTCAACAAGTCCTACCATGCCATATACACGTAATACGATAGATGAACATATGGATATGCTGATGATCTGTCATCATCTTGATCCGCGGATTCCTGAAGATGTGGCCTTTGCTGCCTCCCGTATCAGAGAAACAACGATTGGTGCAGAGGATATCCTGCATGATATTGGTGCAATTAGTATGACAAGTTCGGATTCTCAAGCTATGGGTCGTGTAGGTGAGTTAGCGATCAGAACCTGGCAAACGGCTGATAAAATGAAAAAACAGCGTGGCCCCTTATCAGGTGATAACCAGGCAGATAATAATAGGGTTAAACGATATATTGCGAAGTACACGATTAACCCTGCGATCACACATGGGATATCTCAATATGTTGGATCAATCGAAGTTGGAAAAATGGCCGATCTCGTATTATGGAAGCCTGCATTCTTTGGTGCCAAACCTGAAATGGTCATCAAAGGCGGCATGATTATTCATAGTGCCATGGGTGATCCGAACTCTACCATTTCAACCCCGCAGCCTTACATGTATAGACCCATGTTTGGTAGTTATGGAAAAGCTCGTTCAGCCATCTGTGCCACATTTGTTTCTCAAGTAGCCATTGACAAGGGAACCTTGCCTTCACTTGGACTCACGAAGCAGCTGAAACCCGTTGTCGGTTGCCGCACGGTCGGCAAGAAAGATATGATCTTGAATGGAGAAACACCTGACATTATGGTTGATCCAGCAAATTATAGCGTATCGGTTAATGGTGAGACCCTCGTGTGTCGTCCCGTTGATGAACTTCCATTAGCACAGCGATACTTTCTTACCTGATACGGTCATAAATAAAATCCGGCTATCCTTAGCCGGATTTTATAATTTAACTTCTTCGCTTCGCGTATTTGTGAACTAAACTTTGTGTATACGCATGCCTTTCGGATGAAAACAACGCTTCCTTGGCAAAATGATCGATGACTCGCCCCTGCTGTATCACCATAATTTGATCGGACATACGCTGGATTGTAGCCAGATCATGTGAAATAAATAAACAGGCAAATCCGATATTTTTTTGCAACTTCATAAGCATTTCAATAATCTGAGCCTGTGTAATCATATCCAGACTGGATGTGGGTTCGTCCATAATGATCAGGGATGGCTCACTGCTTATTGCTCTCGCAATAGCAACGCGCTGCTTCTGCCCTCCACTGAGCTCATGAGGGTACTGGTTCAAGAGATCACTTGGTAGCTCCACCATATCCAGCAGCCGTTCGGCACATTTCAACCTGTTCTTCCTGCAATCCTGTACAATTACAGGTGTTCGATTTTTAAGGTTGTCTAGCGGTTCCATCACGGAATCGATAATCCGTAGTCTGGGATTGAGACTCGATGCAGGATTCTGAAATACCGCCTGAACTTGCCCCTGAAAGACACGACAGGCGGAACCGAATCGTGGTTGTACCAACTCTTTTCCTAGAAACCACATTTGCCCGGAATCCATCTTCTCCATTAATAAAATACAGCGTGCCAGTGTACTCTTTCCGCTCCCGCTTTCTCCGATCAGCCCCACACATTCTCCCGGGTGGAGACTGAAAGAAATTCCGTCGATCGCCCTTGTCTGTCCAGCATAGGTCTTGATCAGGTTCTGAACGGTAAACACAGCTTCTTCACTCATGATAATCGACCTCGTTTCGGAACGACGTCAGGTTGAGCATAAGACAGCATGGATTCGGCTGCCAAAAGCTTTTGCGTGTACGGATGTATGGCTTGTATCAGCACGTCCTCAGCATTGCCTGATTCCAAGATCCGACCTTCCCGCATAATGGCAATCTGATCCGCGTAGCGTCTAGCCAGCTTCAGGTCATGGGTGATGAACAAAATGGAGCAGCCTGTTTTCTCTTTAAGTCGAATGAGCAAATCAAGTATTTCTGTTCCGGTAACCCAGTCCAGTGCAGACGTTGGCTCGTCCGCAATTAGCAGTTTTGGCTCAAGCAGCATCGCCGTCGCGATGGATACCCGCTGCAATTGTCCGCCACTTAGCTGGAACGGATAGCTGTCAACAACCCGTTTGGCAGGCAAGGAAACGTCATTCAGAGCTTCCGCAATCCGTTCCTTTCGTTCCTGGCGTCCCCATGTATAATGAACCCTAAGCGTCTCATCCAGTTGTTTGCCTATTGGAAGAAACGGGCTAAACACGCCTGTATAGTCTTGAAATACATATGCAATTTCTTTGCCGCGCAGCCGATTCAACTGTTTCTCGGGCAGCTCCGACAAAGACTGGCCGTTAAACAGGATTTGTCCTGCCGTATGGCGCACCCCGTTTGGAAGCAAACGACCGATGGACAAGCTTGTAAGTGTTTTTCCGCTGCCGCTTTCCCCAATGACAGTCATCCACTCGCCATCGTTAATGGACAGATCCATATCGTGAATAAGAGTCTGCTCTCCGGCCACAAGCCGAAGTCCGTTTATTTGGAGTAAACTCATCCGCTTCTCACTCCCTGCTCCGTTTGATATCGAGCCCATCGCGAACACGGTCTCCCAGCATGTTGGACCATAGCACCACAAGCATGATCGCGAGTCCAGGGGCTATCATCAGATATGGTGAGCTATGAAAGTATGCCCGTCCCTCATTCAGCATCGCCCCCCATTCTGGTGCAGGAGGCTGTGCCCCCAATCCAATATAGGAGAGCGAGGCAATCATGAGAATGATTTTACCGATATCCAGCGAAGCGATCACAATCACATGAGACAACGCATGGGGTAGTAAATGCTTCCACAAAATCTGATGAGGGCGTAATCCGCTCAGACGAGCAATGGTAATATACTCCTGATTTTTCTCCGCGATCACGCTATTACGAACGATGCGAGAGTACGTAATCCATTTGACCGAAACGATGGCAATCATCAGATTGAAGATACCTGGTCCCATCAGTCCACTGAGCACAATGGCAATGATGAAATCTGGAAACGCAAGAAAAGCATCCGATATTCGTTTATAGATTCGATCCAGCCACCCGCCTGCATACCCGGCCATTAAGCCTGCGGGAATCCCGATCACGAGTGAACTCAGGAGAACCATCAGACTGGTTCCTACCGTATTCCTTCCTCCGAGCAGCAAACGGGAGAACAGATCTCGACCGAGGTCATCCGTTCCTAGCAGATGGTCCATACCTGGAGGCAGAAGCCGCATCGCCAAGTTTACCGCATAGGGATCATAAGGAACGACATAAGGCGCACAGATCAAGATCAAAACAACGAGCACCAATATGATGATGTGAACGCTCATTTTTGGTTTTTGCACCGGAGGGGTAAGTCTAAACTTGGTTTTAAACATAATTATCGTTCCCCCTTCAGCCGGATCTCGGGGTTCAGAACGTCATTCAGAAGGTCAACCAGCATGTGCATGATCGTAACGATCAGGCCCATCAGGACCATATAGCCCTGAATAACCGGATAATCACGACTCTGAATGGCGTCAACAATGAACTTGCCCATACCCGGATAGGAGAATAACACTTCAATGACGACTGTTCCCCCTAGCAAACTTCCGATACTTACACCAAACATCGTGACTACGGGTGTGAGTGCATGACGGAAGGCATGTCGAAGGAGTACACTGGGGCCGCCTATCCCTCTGGACCGTGCCCCCCGAACAAAATCCTGACCCAGGCTTTCCAGCAAGCTGGATCGAATGAGGCGCACGTATACAGCTGCCATGGTCAATCCCAGTGTTAGGGATGGAAGCACCAGATGCGCAATGCTCCCCGTCCCCATAGAGGGAAATAGATGTGTTCTCACAGAGAAGCCTTCTATTAAAAGAAGCCCCAGCCAGAAGCTAGGGACTGAGGTGCCCAGTACAGCCAGAAGACGACTGAACCGGTCGATGACACGATTGGGATATAAGGCGGACAGTGTGCCGAGCGGAATGGCGATGACGATCAGCACAAGCAGTGAAGTGCACGTCAACAGCAACGTTGCCGGCAATTTGTCCAGTAATTCCTCCGTTACCGGACGATTGGTCATATACGATGTGCCCAAATCGAGTCGAACAAGACGTCCGAGCCACTGCCCGTACTGCACGAGCACAGGGTCATTCAGCCCCAAAGCCTCACGCTGCTCTTCTATTTGGGAAGAGGTAATGGCTACATCATCGGAGCGCAGCATTTCCCTTACCGCATCACCGGGTGCCATTTTTACGAACACAAAGCTAATGAAGGACAGAAGCAAAATAAAGAGAATGAACTCTATACTTCGTTTCAGGAGCTTGTTCATGTCTATTCCACATCCAGTTGATTCGTCAGCATGTAATACTCACTTTTGCTGGTTACCCAATTTTTCACCCGATCTTTATACACAACGAGTGTATTGGGATGAACCAGGTAGGAGTAATAGGTTTCTTCATCAATATGCATCAGAATTTTTTTGATTAATTCATTTCGTTTATTGGTATCCACCATCTGATCTAACTCATCAATCCACTGATTCAGCTCTGAATCATTAATTTTTCCGAAATTCAGCGTCCCGTCGGGTTTGAAGGCGATATTGAGGAAGTAACTGGCATCCCCACGTGGTGCAATCAAGGGGCTGTATGTGCCTAGATCCCAGTCATCTTTGGTGAGCAAATAGTCTTCATAATTATCCACGAATTCAATCGTAATATCGATACCGATTTCTTTCGCTTTTGCTTGCAGTACCTGAGCAAACAAGGGGAATTCCGCCCGTGATGTATACGTTACAAGCTTCAAGCTGAGCGGCTTTCCATCTTTACTGACCTTACCCTGCTCCACCTGATAACCCGCCTTTTCAAACCATGCCAATGCTGCTTCGACACCTGTCGTTTTGGCTTCATAGGAAGGAATAAAGGAGAAGCCTGGCATGAATGGCCCCGTTGCAAGCGTAGCCTGTCCACCCATAATCACGTCCTTCAATTCCTCACGATTCACGAGGGCATCAAAGGCTTTTCTCATATATTTGTCCTTGAATTCGGGTTGGTTTGTATTAAAAATAAGCTCGTGTGTCCGCAAGCTTGTGACCGATTCCAAATGAAGAGTGGAATCACTTTTCATCGTTTCCAGACTTTCAGTTGGTGGGCGATATACAATATCCGCATCTCCCGACATCAGAGCCGAAAGGCGCGCACTCGCATCCTCATTAAAGTTGAATGAGACACGACTGAGCTTGGCAGCTCCGCCCCAATACTCATCGTAGCGCTCCACCTTGAGTGAGCTTCCCGCTGTGAAGGATGTAACTTTGAAAGGCCCAGTTCCAACAGGTGTTTTGTCCGGGTCAGCCGCATTGACATCCAGAATGGATACGTTCGGGTGAACGAGCTCGGATGGAAACTGCGGGAAGGGTTGTTCGGTCGTAATGTCCAGCGTTTGACCGGATGCACTCATCTCTTTAATCTTCAAAACCTGTTCTACACCCGGATTCACCTGGATTGCACGTTCAAGAGATTGTTTAACAGCTTCGGCATCCAGGGCCCGTCCATCCTGGAAGGTTACATTTTTCTTAATCTCAAATGTCCAGTGCTGTCCGTCCGTCGTGTCCCACTTCTCAGCCAGCCAAGGCTCGATCTGCAGATCCTCACCCAACTTAACCAAGGTTTCGGTAACTCCGGCTCTTAGCGGGGTATAATCCAGATGTGGATCAATCGTCTGGCTTGCAAAGTTAAATAAAAACGTAACTTCTTTGTCCTCAGTTCCTGTGGATGCTGCGGATTGTGTTGCTGTCTCCTCGGATGCACTTGAGCATGCCGAAATGAAAAAGAGTGTACACAAAACCCAAAGCATCGTTATTCTCTTTGTCTGCAACGTTGTCTAACCTCCGTTAATAAAGCTTTCGAATGAGTAAATAGTACGTGTTTTATGGTACTTTATGTTACGAATATTCGTAATAGCCCCTATGAGCTATTAAAGCTAAAATTTGTGACAAAAAAAGCTCAAGCTATTGAAATCAATTTCCATAATTCAAGCCAACAAAAACGTAAAATGGCAGAAGCATTTCTTCATCCCTGATGCCTGTTAGCATCCCAAACAAGTCCTTGCTCAAGAGCGTAACGGGTTAATTGAACCCGGTTTTGCAACTGTAACTTTTGCAGTATATTTTTTAAGTGATTCTTAACCGTGTATTCCGATATGTCATATTTACCTGCAATTTCTTTATTCGTCCATCCTTCAGCAACACCGTATAGAATATCGAGTTCTCGAGTCGTCAACCGTACTTCAGATTTCTTTTTTTCGATCACATTAACTTCTTTTAGAATCTGATAGGCAACGTCTCTAGACATGGGAACTTCATCGTTAATAATGGAATGCAGATATTCGAGCCATGTGGTTGGCTCCAGATTTTTGAGCAGGTATCCTTGCGCCCCTCTTTTGAGCGCCTCAAGCAAATGAAGCATGTCGTCTGAAACGGTGATCATAACAATTTTCACATAGGGGAAGGTCAGCTTGATTCTCCGAGTTGCTTCAAGTCCATCCATAATGGGCATTTGAATATCAATTAGAATGAGATCTGGAAGCCACTTCTCCATGAAGTCAATCGCCTCTTGACCATTGTTTACCATACCAATGATCTCAAAGTGATCGTCTATACTTAAAATTTCACGAATGGCTTCCCTTGCATGTGCGTGATCATCAACCACCATTACTCTTGTTATGATCTTTGTCATACTAGTCCCCCTTTTTGAATCTCAACGATGGTTTTTCCATCCTTACGATACATGTTCATAATCCATCCCATCTCATTGCAACGCTCCTTCATAATTCGTAAACCGAACTTGTTTTTCTTGGAAAACGGATCTCCTTCAAATCCTATACCATTATCCGATACAGTGATTTTCCAACTATGACTCATCCCTACTGCAGTGATTGATCCTTCTGTAGCTAACGCATATTTATCCATATTAATTAACGCCTCACGTATACAAGCTAACAGCTCTATTTTTTCTTTATCCCCTTGGTGATGCTCCTCCAAATCCCAGTGAATATCGATTGGCGTGCGTATGTCTTTGGACATCGCATGAACTTGCGTCACAAGTGATGGAGTGGTCTGGTGTACAGGATTTTCGTCCCGATCAAGTCGAAGATTGGTGATTGCTTGTCTGACATAACGGTTCACTTCATGAATCGTTTTACGAATGGATAGGACGTTTTGTTCTTGCTGTTCCCCGGCATTTCCCATTTCAAGCTTTTCAGCCTTAACGGATAGCAAGAACAGGGATTGGGCAATTCCGTCATGAAGTTCTCGTGCCAGTTCTTCACGTGCTTCAAGAGCAGCTTTGGCAGAACGTGCACGTTCCAATTCTTTCTGAATGTTCTCAAGGATACGAAATAGCTTGGTTAACAATGTAATCGTAACGAGATAAACCAACACCGGTGTTAACCAATTGCCCAAATCCATTGAGATATAGGGGAGTAAAAATTGATGTCTGACATATTCCCAAATAGCGACTGTAATGGTTGGAATGAAAAGAATCATCCATTTAATTTGTTTATAGGACATGATGCTCCTCCTGTGTTTTAATAGAAAAATATTAATGAGGCAAACGAAGGATATAACCAAACCCCCACAGGGTTTGAATGAGATCTTCACGATTCGATACATACTCCGATAATTTGTCACGTAATCGTTTAACATGGGTATCTACGGTTCGATAGTCCAGTTCTTCATTTTTCTCCAACTTCCAGACGATTCTAAGCAAATCCTGTCTGGAGAAAGCGATCTCCGGATGAGTTGCCAAATGGTAAAACAAATCGAATTCTTTGGGTGTCATATGAATCTCTTCATCTTTTACCAGCACTTTCCTTGAAACTGGATTGATCAAAATGGATGAAACCATCACCTCGCTGGCGGAATGATCGGGTATAACGTGACCGTAGAACCCGGTAAAACGAGCCATTATCGATTTGATCCGAAGCACAACCTCTCTGGGGCTGAATGGTTTCATCACAAAGTCATCTGCTCCTGCCTTAAACGCCTCAATCCGATCCGCTTCTTCAGACCTGGCTGTCAAGAACATCACAGGAATGCTTGTGCTCATTCGCAGATAATTGCATATTTCAATACCTTTAATATCGGGAAGCATCCAATCCAGGATGACTAATCCATAGGAACCGTTATGAAGTTTACTCAAAGCTTGTATGCCGAGCGAGGCCTCTTCAATAATAAATTGTTCTTTCTCCAGGTACATTTTTAGCAGTCTCCGGACCCGATCATCATCATCCACGATCAGTATTTTATTTTTTTGCAGGGTCCCTTTCATATGTCATACCTCCATCTAATCTACCTGAAATAGTAGTTCGTTTACGTCTTTCTCTAGTGAGACATGAGTAAAATGAGTTTATCGTAAATAGCATACTGTTAAATAACTAAAAAAAGCATGACTCTATAGAGCCATACTTTTAGAGGATTCACATTCAATTGCAAACAATGTATGAACGATGGATGGATAGGGTCTCCAGAGGAGGATTACAGCATTCTTCTGACAGAATTCCGTGTATTGAACAGCTACATCCTTATTCAGGATAGCTCCGGTTTAAGTAAGTTCACTTTATATGTTCGCAAAATTCGCACGCTAAATGGAGAAATAAGAACTTCATATCGTAGGATACAGGAAATTAAAAAATCATGCACCGGTTCTCTAAATATAGTACTAATATAACTCACGGAATCTTCCCTTAAATCGTTTTACCTACTGCTAGCTTTTCATATATGAACATCTACGTTTCTGTCGATATTAATTCTCTAAAATTTTAAAGCGCTTAATTGTCCAAACTTGCAATCTTACATCACCGTGATCAGTCTTAATTAGAACAACATTGGGATTAGTCGTTTTTTCACATGGCCCCACATAATTTTCTCCGCTTACTAAATGTACGGAAATTTCTATATTGTGGTTATTTAAAGATGATAAAAGTGTATTAAGCAATTTTACTTTACCTCCTAAATAAGATGAAAAAGTACCCTGTCGGAAGGCTACACCCTAAACCTTTTATGCAATCAGGAAGAAAAATAATTATTTTTTCATGAATTTTAGGCTCTATAGTTCTTGCTTAGATGTTTTGCTATATACTCTGCTTACCCAGAATTCATCAATTTAACCCCTGTATAATAATTTCATATTGCATAGTGTTCTATCACCGTTCCAGTCCGTGATATCGTCTTTTTTTATTGTTTTCTGATACCTAGTTGCTTGCTGTCGTAAAGCATTCGAATAATGTATAGGTTCACATCTTTTTTGCACAGTACAATCTTTCGGTCAAATATACCTATAGGAAGTTGGCATTTTTATCAATGAGGAAGGATGAGATGGCCTTTAAAGGTAATACGCTCGGACTCAGCCGATCTGAAACGCCAGGCATTCCCAGAACAGTCGATAATCTCGGGGCTTACGTCACAACGGATACAACGCAACAATTCGGCAGTTATCCACCTGGAACAACAAGTTTGTTCGTCAACAACAGTTCGTAGGCTGTTCTTCAGCTTCCTGCGGTCAGTACGGTTTTGTATGCAGAGCTGTCTTGGGCGGAACGTATATTGACGGTGCAACGAACAACTCAGCGTTTATTAACAATCCTGTTTTATTCACTACGCCGCTTGGTCAGACAAGTGTTCTGCCCGATGCAACTCAAGTTACGTCTTTAATGTTCTGTGTGATGCTATTCTGTTATAACCAAAATTTAACTATAAAATATATTATGGTAAATATAGAATGTTTAACCCAATGGCTTTATATCGCCTATGACTCGAATAACCCGACTGCGGTACCCACATTATGTGGCGATGATATCCGCAGATGCTCTTTGCTAATAGCGATGGCCTCCCCTGCCTTCGCCCATCTGTCCTTTATTCATCGTAACTCCTGCGAAATACGGAGGGTGAAATCCCTTTCCATTTTCGAAAGGCTTTACTGAAATGATATTCATCATTGTATCCGCACTCACTGGCAATTCGCTTAAACGTGTAATTCGTATAGGTTAAATAACGTTCTGACCGACGCAGTCTCACTTCTGTTAAGAATTCCTTAGGTGACTGTCCCAGATGATTCATAAATATTTTACGAAGATAAGATTCAGAAATGGCATGTTTTCTTGCGATGTCTCGGATGTAGAGTTGTTCCGCATATCGCGTCTCTAGTTCTTCCTTAATTCGATAAAAAATCGAACTTGTGTTTTTCGTCTCAGTCAAATGATCAGGTCGGTGTAATAAAGCAATCAGCTTCATAAGTAACGCACCACTTTCCATCTCACGAGAGTTATTTCCCAGTAACCACGATTCCGTGATTTCATTAAAGGCCTGATCAAGCCACAGAGCTCTCTCTGATTGTTGTCTACTGAAAAAGGGAATCTCTAACCGATGAATGGGCTGAGGTAGCTGCCACTGAGAAGATTTATACGGAACTCTGCAGCAATCAAACAAGATCATGCTAATGGTCAAGGGTGACTCTTGAGAACTTTCCATCCTCATCTCTGCACCAGGCTCCATATAAAATAACATTCCCTGCTGCACGTCATAAGTGTGATCTTCTGTATGGAATATCCCTTTACCTTCATGAATCCAATAAAAGGTGTGTACCGACGTATTGTTGCGGATATCCGACCAATCTATCGGTGTTTGCTTTTGTGAGCTCCATACGATTCGAACCACCAAATCTATGGGATTATACATTATGTTCAACCTCCTACATAGACTATCCTACCTTGTTTGTCGATGTAAATAAACTCAAACATGGAGCGATTTTGACATGCCTTGGATCGAATTGACCATGGATAAGCTCTTTACAATTCGTTAACTTAAATGTATTACCGTAAATCGCATTGGACATGGGAGGATTTTAAAAGATGATTAGACTTTTCGATACGCATCATACTCGGATCAGTAGTGAACTTGAAGGTCTGTGGGAGTTTTCTCCCGTAGATCTTCTAGGCGAACGGCCTGAAGAATTTCCTTTTAAGATACCTGTTCCAGGGTGCTGGGAGACTCATCCTCATTTTGGCGCCTACAGAGGGAAAGCTGTATATCGAAGAATAATTTCGGTATCAAGCCAGACTCATATCCGATTGGAATTCAAAGGGGTAAGCCATACGGCTGATGTGTATTTTGATGGAGCGTTAGTTACATCTCACTACAATGCTTACACATCGTTCGATGCTGTAATCCCCAATGTGCTTGCTGGAGAGCATGAAATTTTAGTGTACGTGGATAACGCCTTCAGCGATGCATCTGCACTACATTTCCCGAATGATTATTACACCTACGGTGGTCTGATTCGCCCCGTTGTACTGGAGGAAATAAGCGATGTTTACATTGAGAATGTGATGTTTACTCCCCTGCTGCAAGCGAATCAGTGGAATGGGCAATGGAAAGTAAAGATCCGTAATATCAGTCAATCTGCTCAACAAGTCCAGCTTGTTGGAGAGCTTGCCGGAACAGAATCCATGCTGGGTCAAGGTGAGTTAGCACCTGGTGAGCAAGTAGAATTCATACAAACGGTATCTTATCCGGAGGTTCTGGAGTGGTCGCTGGAAAAGCCAAATCTCTATAAACTACAAGCTAAACTCATCGTTAATGAATTACAAATAGATGATCTGATTGACCGGATTGGATTCAGACACATTACTACTTCTAACGGAAAAATACGTTTGAATGGACAGAACATCAACCTGAAAGGCGTTAATAGGCACGAAGATCACCCGCTGGTAGGTTGCTCCTTCCCTCTTCCACTGATGGTTAGGGATATCGATCTCATACAACAAATGGGATGTAATGCTGTTCGGACAAGCCATTATCCGTATGATGAACGTTTCCTGGATATATGTGACGAGCGAGGCATTGTGATCTGGGAAGAAAATCATGCTAGAGGGTTAAGCCTGGAACAGATGCGTAATCCTAATTTTGCCTGGCAGAGCGAGCAAGTCACGCGGGAAATGGTGGAACAGCACTTTAACCACCCTTCTATTATCATCTGGGCGATATTAAATGAATGTGCCAGTAACACGGAGGAAGGCAGAGTCCATTATGCCAAACAACTTGGGATTATTGGCGAGTTAGATCCTAGTCGTCCGCGTTCCTTCGCATCTCATCATCGTGATCAGGAGCTTTGCTTTGATCTTGCAGAAATTGTATCTTTTAATCTTTATCCTGGGTGGTACACGGATGAAAACCCATTTGATTTAGCCAAAGCAGCAGTCCAATGGGCTAATCAAATGGGTGGAGCAGGCAAGCCGATAATTATGAGTGAATTTGGCGCAGATGGGTTCTACGGCTTTCGAAGCGCCAATCGGGAAAAGGGATCGGAAGAACGGCAAGCCGACATTCTAAGGCATTGTTTGAATGCCTATCTGGATTCACCGGATGTTTGCGGTATGTTTATATGGCAATTTAGTGATTGCAGAGTCACCGAAGGAGAAGGCTGGTTACTGACACGGTCCTGTACTCGGAATAGTAAAGGAATTGTGGATGAGTATCGCAGACCGAAGCTTGCTTATGAAGTTGTGCGTTCTATGTATAGAGAAGAAAATGTCGATGGACACAGTTGATATCTAATATAGCACCTCGAGTAGTTCATAGCACAAGGTGCCAAAACTCTTTGAAAAAACGACCGCTTCCCAGTATCTTGAACTGTGACCCTGTTTGTGGCCACTTTTAAAAAGGACCTTCGTTCTCAAGCGGCAATCAGATGGCTTCTGTATTCATCAGGAGTCATCTTTTTTAATGTCCATTGGTACCGTTCGGTGTTGTAGTAGGTGATGTATTCATTGACGCGAACTCTCAGCTCATACAGAGATGTGCACTCTTTGTATTCTAGTTCATCTTTCATATGTCCAAAAAACGTCTCCATTGAGGCATTATCCCAACAGTTTCCTTTCCGTGACATGGATTGTTTGAACCCGGATTCAGCAATCATGGAGCGCACCTGTAAGTGTGTGTAGTGAAAACCTTGATCTGAATGGATTACAGCCTCAGGATGAACACTCCCCTCCAGACGATCCAGCAAACGTTGTAGTGTTCGTTTAACAAGTGACACTTCCAAGGTTGAAGATAGGTAGTGGGCTAAGATTTCTCTTGTTGCTCCGTCCTTTACGCAGGACAAATAAGCCCATTGACCGTTTCCATAACGCAAATAAGTGATATCGGTAAGCAAGACCTTTTCAGGTTCTCCGCAGTCAAACTGGCGCTTCAGGAGATTCGGGCATGTTCGGTGCTCTTGAGTAGCTTTAGCCATTTTACGGTATGGATTGGCTTGACGAATAACAGCAATCAGCCTGAACTTACGCATGAGGCGTCGAATTTTTTTGTGATTCATGATGATTCCGTTTAGACGTTCTAGCCGCATTTTTATAACGAGAGCGCCTACTTTTCCTTGGAGTGCATCATAGTGCGCCTTAATAAGTACGCCATCTCTTTCATCAGAAAACTCACGAAGCTGACGTTTTTCCTCCGCAGTGCACCACCGGTAATAACCGCATGTACTCACCTCAGCAAGCTTGCAAAGATATCGGGTTACGCGTCTCAATCCGTGTTTACGAACGACCTGATTAATCAGTTGAAAGCGCTCGGAAGACGGTAGTCTATTATCGTTGAGATGTTGCCTTTCGAGCGCTTCTAGCTTTTTTAAGAGTTCATTCTCGGCCTCAAGGAGCTTGATACGGGCTTCGGCGAGTCGCAGCCTCTCTTCAGCGGATCGCTCGCTACTGTTAGGTCTTCCTGAACTTCCTTTCCCTCTGCGTTCTTCCAGTAATCCAGTTTCACCTAACGAAGCGTGTATTTTACGCCAGCGTTGCAAACATTTCTTTGGTGTCTCCTGCCCAATCAGTCCCATGTCGAATCCCGCTAAAGAGAAAATCTCAATGGGTGTCGACCCAGCTTGATTCGCTCGTACAGCATCCATTTTAAAGGCAGGTGAATAGGTAATATTTTTCTCCGAGACACGAAGTACGGATGGATTCGACTCTAAAACTTGAATCTCTTGTTCTGTAAAAGACCTTCTAATTTTCCCCATGATCTGCACCCTCGCAAACTTTTTCTAATCTGATTAAAACACAAAAGACCCGTAAGAGGGCACTTTTTTCAAAGTGTCTATCTTACGGGTCACAGTTCATCTTACCAGGAAGCGGTCGTAATTTAAACGGATCTTTTCAGCTTACTCTTCAATCGGAATCCAGCCGGGAAACGACTCGAACCCCTCCCACATCGGCTCGGGGATTTCTAATTCTTCTATATCACAGGAAGATATCTTTTGCCGAATAGTCTCTTCTTGCCCATTTTGTATTTTTGTCACCCAATCCGGGTCAAGAATCAGTGCACGCCCAACTGCTACAAGCGGAATTCCTTTGTCTATCGCCTCAACAACCTGATCTGCCTTCTTGATGGAACCGACACCGATCAAAGGCATCTTATGGCCAATTCGCTCTTGAAGACGTTCAAGAACCGGTTGGGTCTCATTCTCATTGCGAATGGATTCTCGCCAAATTTCATTCAGAGAGAGATGGATATAGTCCAAATTTTTTCCACCCAATTGATCAACCAACTGGAACGTATCCTCTAGCGTAATCCCCGGCTCTTCTAGTTCTTCTGGAGAAATGCGATAACCGACAACAAATGGTTTACTGGAATGTTGCTTAACATTATCAAGGACAGACTCGACAACTGCCTTTACTTTAATGAACTGACGGGCAGGATATCATAACAATTGGCTAGCTGAATGAATTAATTTATTTGACGGATTGTAATATGAAGTGCGACACCTACTGGAAATAAATAAAAAAGGGCCCATGGCCGGATTCGTGTAGAATGAAGGTTCCTACACCACATTCACACAAGGATAATCCACCATGAGCTACACACATCTTAGCATAATCGAGCGCAGCAAGCTAGAAATCCTCCACCAGCAGGGGAAAAGTGCCAGGGTCATTGCCAGTGAATTGGGCAGGCATCATGCCACCATTTGCCGAGAACTCCGTCGAAACGAAACGCAGAAGCCCTATCGTGCCGAGCGATCTCAGGAGAATTATGTCCAGCGACGTAAGTCCTCCATCTCTGCCGGGAAATGGACACCGCAGCAGTTGCTCCTTATTGAAGAAAAGCTTCAAGCCACGTGGTCTCCCGAACAGATCGTAGAACGGCTCCGTCAAGATAATCAATCACAGACCACGAAAATGCTTGGGGTGGAGAACCGCTCACGAATCCTTTACAGAGGAATTGTCGCACTTGGTTTGACAATCCATCAATTATAATATTATAGATCTATTCACTGACCTAGATAAAATGGAATTTATTAACCTGACCTACCCGTTAGCTAAATGACTTAGAGAACAAAAGAATTTAGCTAAATGATTTTATAATCGGAAATTGGTACAAGTTCTTGTCCTTGGCTCGGGACACGAACTTGTACCGATAAAATAAAAAAGCCGCTAAAATAGCGACTTTAATGGGACTATGTTCTTATCCCTCGACAACACATGTTAACTCTTCTTCATAACTGTACATTCACTGTCTCCCCTTCCATAATCTCCAAGAAATTCTAGGTTTCTGTTTATTCCAATCGCAATTCTTGAAATTAAGTACTTTATCTCTAGCGTGACATTTTTATTATGTATTTTGATACTAAGAAAGTCTAATCTACATTTGTTTAATAGTTAGATATGCATCTAATCGGTTATCGGAATATGTTCTTGTCCATTCCGGTAATCGGTACAAGTTCTTGTCCTTCGACAAATTTGCATTTGAATTGTTCCATTTTTTTAGTGAAAAAACGCTGGGTATGACCAGCGTCAACAAATTATCACTTCACTCTTTCGGAAATATTTTCACTTATTTCTTCAGGATTATCAACACCAATGATCAACTTTGATATTTCGAACTTACCAACTTTAAAGTTATTCAAATCTAAATGAAGAGTTTTAAGCTCATTTTCAAAAAAGTGTAGTTGATAACCACCATTTGATCTAAATAACCCATTTCTCATTTCTCCTAATAAAGCACCATATAGTTTAAAAGCATTTGGTATCGGTCTACCTGTTGTTATTCCTTTGATTGAAGAGTATGGAATTTGCAACCCTTTATCTAATTTTAAAAAGGGTGAGTTTCCAAAGTCGATATTTACGTAGGTTTCCATTAGTTGAATTTTACGTTCCATATTTTGATTCCCCCATTTTCTTTTCAAATAATCCATTTATTTCGCAACCCATAATTACATATAATACCACAAAAACCTATTTTGTTCATGAAAGACTAAGCACTGCCCTCCGCCCCTTCGCGGGTTACGTCCTCCTTTTTATATTTCATTTCCAATCACCTAATAAAGAACCTACGCGTGTAGCATGTAGTGCTTAGACAGGGTAGCTTGCATTGTTTTTTCCTCTATATCAGTTCCAGATACCTCAAACTTACCTTGTTCCAGAGAATTAACCCAATATCCGCCAATTTTTGGATTCCACACTAGAAATAAAATATTTCATTACCTTCTTGCATTGGTGTGTAATCTTCATAATTCATTCTAATGCTACCCTCTTTATCTTCGATCACATAGGAAGGTTCAAATGTTACAAGCTCTGAATCGATCTCCTGTTTTGTAGAATCCTTATATACTTGGGTTACTTTCACCTTAGTTTCGGTTCTGCCTGAAGGCCCCCACTCGAAATTTTCAATGACATTTTTGCTTTCACCAGTTGCAATAACTCTAACTACAGTGTCTTATTGAGATTCTGCATCATCTGCGTTTGTGAAAATTGCATGGTTGGCTTCGATTTTATCTGTACGCACTACATTACCTGATTTCATCCAATGGTCGCCAGAGTGTGCCGGTGCATTCTCAAAATGATTTAAGCCGAGTATATGACCGATTTCATGTCCAGCATTCATGTATCTTCCGACTGCCCCCAGCCACTTGTCCAACCGGCATTTATTTGTTTGTAAAGGTAATACAAAAAGGATCGTCAGCATTTCTGCAACGATCTCTAATGTCAGCCCGCTAGTTGAAATCAGCAGCTGATCAATTTTGATGCCTTCTTAACTTTTATTAAGCTAACGTCACATGCTTAAAAAATATTTATCGAAGTATCCACTATGGTTTACAGTTATATGGTGTTTGACTGCCTTAACTGTATTTTTAACTTTGCTGTTTTGGAAAAACGGTTTAATAATTCTCCTTTCAGTGATTGTTTTATATGTGGCTAACGGATTTCGGGCGTGGAATAGTGATCGGAAATTATCTCTTGTATCGTTTGTATTGGCATTCGTTTTCTCTTATATCTTTTATCGGTTTTTGACTTTGTAGACGCTGTAGAAAAGGAATATGGCTTCCCGCCAAAAATTGCCGGAAACTGTGATGGTCGGTAGAAAGGCTTCTGTTTTCTGGATATTTGAATATCCTGCCTGTTAGCTAAAAAAGCTGCTGATACTTTTATCAACTGTTTTCTTTGTATCATTGAGTTATCGTTTCCCGTTGGTTTAACGAGTTTTAATAATTTCTTGCCAGTTAGGAGGCAAGTCATAATCCCTAATGTGCTTATACTCAAGAACCACTATTAATCCGGAGTTATCTATACTAAACCTCATCGAGTCGAGTCCAACATCCAAATGAGGTCCAACGTACGGGATTGTTTTAACCTGAACTTCAATATGTGAAGGATGATATTTAACGTCTACATCAGTTCCATCCAAAAAAGGCGTAAACGAAGGTGATACAGTTAATTTATTTTTGTAATAGTGGTTAATCTGTTCCTGTATTTTTGGAGCTAACAAAGTAAGTACAAGCAGTTTCAATTGTTCATCGTTTGGCTTTGCACAAACGGGCTGGATTGCCATCAAGAAAATGATGACTGTTAGCAATGATCCGATAAAACTTTTCATTTCTAAAACCCTCATCTTCAGCATTTTTAAGGGTAGTTTCCACTAAATAAAGTGAATTTATAATGCTACCCTGCCCGTTAGTTGAACAAAGGCAGCCGATCACGTTGATCATCTGCTTTGTTGGTTTTATTGAGCTATCGTTTCCCGTTATTTTAATGAAAAAATAGCCTCTCACTTGAACGAATTCATTACGTCACATTATGTTTTTATCATTCAAATATTCAATTAAGGCACTTAAATCATACTTAGGCAGCTCTAATATGAATGATAGTCCGATAAAACAAAAAAAGCCGCTAAAAAAATAGCGACTTTCAACGGAATATGTTATTTCCCCTAGAGAATTATCAAAATACACTAGTCACGATAATATGGTCATAACTCCTTTATTGTTTTGCTCTCAATTTTGGATTTTGATATTAACTGTTCTACAGAGTCATATCTAAGTTGAACTTCTTCATTTTGTTTAACGCAATACCATCCATCTTCATTATAACTGATTAAGAACAGCGGTATATAGACGCGTTTTGCGTTCAATCAACGTCGCTACGCAGCCCTTACTTTTCCCACGACCCGATAATACGACGGTATCCAGTTCCCAGTGCCCAAACGTTTCACGGGAACGGACTTCTTTCGGACGATCTGAAATGGTTCTGCCAATGGCGAATTTACTGTGAGTTTCTGCGGGTTTCTGACGCTTCCCTTTGTGACGGAGAACCTGTAATGTGCCTTGAACCAGGCGTCCTGCGTAGATCCAGCGATAGATGGTTTTAAAGGAGACCGCAGGTAGGCGATCGGCGAGGAAACGTTCTGTGATTTGTTCTGGAGACCACGTTACTGCCAGTTTTTCCTCTAGTAGAGCAGCCAAGGCGTCTGACCATTTACCGGGAGATACCGAAGCCTTACGACGTTCCTGATAAGCATTCTGGTGGATTCTCCTTGTGTGAATGTGGTGTAGGAACCTTCATTCTACACGAATCCGGCCATGGGCCCTTTTTTATTTATTTCCAGTAGGTGTCGCACTTCATATTACAATCCGTTCTGCATATAAAAACCCATCGTTTTGAATAAAATTGTTCAAAACGATGGGTTTCTTTTGTTTTTTAAAAATTGTTTTTATTAAAAAGTTTGTTCTGGAGTCACCATTTAAATTTCTGGTTCAAAGGCCAGTCTATCGCCCTCCGTATTTGGTTTGTTCACCCCCAAATTGCGACGAACTTCCAATTCAGGTGATTCCGCTAACTTAACAACTAACGCCGCAACACTCTTACGTGAAACTTCTGTCCCTTTAAATGGCTCATTCTTTTGAGTAATCTCATAGTCAATTTCATCATAATCCGTGAGCCAGGCAGCCCTTAACACTGTATAGTCAAGGTCTGGAGCCTCAATAATATCAACTGACTTTCGGTATGGGCCTAAATATTGACCGATTGTCCGCTTATTCCATTCACCAAACTCCCCTGGGATTTCCTCATAAATTCCAAGCGAAGTGATAAAAATTAAGCGTTTCACTCCAGTCGCACCCATTGCTTCAACAATATTTTTGGCTTGTTCTTCTAAGTCTCCATTTAGATTAGCATACACGACATCCTGTCCAACCATTGCTTTTTTTAATGCCTCAAAATCTAGAACATCACCTTCAATTACTCGTACACGATCGGAATCAAGGTGGTTTAATCTGCTAGAGTTACGCAAATAAAGTGAAAGTTGGACATCAGTTTCGTTTAGAAATAATTCAATTGCATAACGTGCAATTTGACCGCTTGCTCCTAAAATCAATACATTACTCAAATTCAAAACTTCCTTTCATATCTTTTATAAAAATTATAAATAAGGTAGTAATTCTACAGCCACATTATTAGTTACAGACTTAATGAATCACTTCAATTGAGTCATTGACTCAAAAAACATCTTGCTTTAAAAATAAACTTCAGCTAATTTTATTCTTCGATCATAAACCATGGTCCAGAAGCTTGGATGACACCCCAAAGTTTTTCCGGAAGCTCAAGCTCACTAACCTTGGAAGCCTTTATAGTAGTTTGAATTTCGGACTCTTGTCCACTTTGAACTTTTTCAACCCAGTCTGGTTCTGTAATTAACGCGTGTCCGATCACTGCTAGGTTAAGCCCTTTATCTAATCCTTTTGCAACATCATCCGGCGTTACCATAGAACCCGCAGCCAGTACGGGAACCCGGCTATTTACATGTTCAACGATCAACTCTAGATACGTTTTTTTATCTTGGCTATCGACTGGCTTTGAAGAAAGAGCATCAGCTAGTGAAGCATGTACATAATCAACACCCGCTTCAATCAGTCGGTCAATCAATACATAAGAGTCCTTCATTCTTAAACCGCCTTCTTGATGTTCGTCAGGAGAGATTCGGTAGCCCAAAATAAATGGTTCTGTAGCATGGTTTTCGATGACGTTTTTCATTTCCTTAATCACGGCTAGTGGGAAACGTAGGCGGTTTTCAAGTGATCCTCCCCATTGATCCTCACGTCTGTTGAAGAAAGGAGAGAAAAAGTTTTGAAGCAAAAATCCGTGCGCACCATGGATTTCAACGCCATCAAACCCTGCTTCAATGGCTCTTCTTGTTGTTTCTCCAAACGCATGAATCACTTCCAATATTTCATCGTGCGAAAGTTCTCTTGGCATAACGGAAGGAGCAAATCCAGTTGCTTCCGTCTCTACTGCGCTGGAACTAACCAGATCCCCATTTGGTGTAAGATCCGGCAGTGCTTTGTTGCCTGCGTGGAAAATTTGAAGTACCACAGGGGCTCCACCGCTTTTCGCTGCATCCGCCAATTTACGTAAACTTGGGATGAATCTATCGTCATATGCTGCAAATTCATTTGTAAAACCTATTCCATTAGGTTGGACATGCGTACATCCTGTTATGACTAGACCCACGCCTTTTACTCTTCTTTTGTAATATTTCACTTCATCATCTGAGATGGTGTAATCATCATTACTTGCCCAAGTAGTCATAGGCGCCATTACAACTCGATTTCTAAGGGTAATTCCATTTTTGAATGTGAAGGATGCAAACAAATTTTTATAATTTGTATTCATTTTCAAACCTCTTTCTAATTTTTTATAAGCTTTATTAATAGTTGTCTGAACTTAAAGCGTTTATTCTTATTCCAAATTTATCACCAAAAAAACATCTATGTTTCTTATTTGATAACTGCGAAACGAAGAAGTTAATTTCCAGTTGATGGGCGTTCACAACATTGGTAGAATAAAATCATAAAGTATTCGAGTAACTCGAAGTCAATAGCATGGAGGTGCGAAATTTGAGTCAGACATTACATGAACCAAAATATACGGTAAAAGATGTATCTGAAATAACTGGACTTACAAAACATACGATCCGTTATTATGATGACCAACAATTGATACCTTTCGTTTCAAGAGACGGCAGAAATAATCGTTTATTTTCTGACCATGATCTGGATTGGTTACGAATGGTGCACTCCTTTCGTATTTCAGGATTGCCAATTTCAGAAGTCAAACATTACATTGCTATGTGTTTGCAAGGTGATAAGACGATTCCTGAAAGGGCTGAGCTTGTTGCAAAACAAGAAAAACAACTAGAATCGAAGATCTATGAGTACAACCTTCAATTAAAACACATCAAAGAGAAGAAGGCTTACTACAACAGTGTCTTATCTGGTCAATTGAACGATACCTGGAATCCTGTTAACAGTAACCCAGAATGCGGAGAAAAATATGATATTCCAGAACATATCAAATCAGCATCAAAAGTTCATGTTTGACCTTAAATGTGAGTCTAAGGCTTCGTGTGCACACGAAGTCAATTTTTTTTATTTGATTGATGGGTATTGTACTAACCTGCCCGTTAGTTTAATGAATTGAAGGGCAAGATGCCGATTAGATACACGCCTAATCGGCAATAGGAACATGTTCTTGTCCATTCCGGCAATCGGTACAAGTTCTTGTCCTCAGTAAGGGACAAGAACTTAGTTCCTTAAAACAAAAAAGCCGCTAAATAAGCGACTTTGAATGGAACAATGTTCTTGTCCCGCGACATCTTTTCAGATTAACGGCTTTCAAAAATTCAATTTTTTCACAAATCGATAAGGTCAGTTGCTCTTTCTCAATTTATTAACATTTGGCGCATCCCATCCAACTAGCAAATGGCCATTGTAACACCTTATAAGTTTATTGATCTCTCTATACCTGTTAGAGGTATTCCTATTACCAAAGGTTCAACTGCACCTCATGTAACCTTGTATTAGGATAGCCGATGAATCGACCATACTATATCCGTACTGAATCCAATGGGTAGACCATCAGCTTCGTAATATAACTCGACTTGATCACCTGCCTGCAGCTCTACATCACCGGTTAACGTCACCGTCGCACTACCTAGTACAGTTCTCATTGTTAAAATTAACGCTATATTAACGTCAAGGAAAGGCATATAACCTTTTATTAAATCAATATTGCCATTCTTCTTTACAGTAAAAACCGGATCAATGCCTCTTCCTATGCTTACACTGATTGGCGCGTCAATCTTATAATTAACAGTTGCATGTATGGAATATCTACCAGTGTCCGGTGCCGTAAATATCCCTGTAGCAGGATTAAATGTAGGGCTTCCATAATATGGAGACGCCTCGTTCCAATTCGAAAATAGCGTGCTACTATTGATTGAGTATGTCGTACCGGTAACAGAAAATCCTTCCGAGGTAAAAGAAGTCCCCGCTGGGCCTGGATCTCCCTGCGGTCCCGCCAGACCTGCTGGACCTTGTGCTCCTGCTGACCCTGGATCTCCTTGCGGCCCTACCGGACCTTGTGCTCCTACTGGCCCTGGATCTCCTTGCGGCCCTACCGGACCTTGTGCTCCTACTGGCCCTGGATCT